>NZ_JBDOQT010000001.1:2136166-2848222 GCF_039839785.1 Pelagibius sp. CAU 1746 | reverse complement strand
GCGCCAGATGGCCGCGACCATCAAAGTCATCCCCTTCGCAGTGGCACGCGGGGCACTCGACGCCTGCCTCGCCGTGGCGCGCAACGGCCCGCCGCTGCTTAGCGTGGCGCCGCTGGCCGCGCGCAAGGTCGGCCTGGTGCAGACCCAGCTTGCCATCACCAAGGAGAGCGTGCTGGACAAGACCCGGCAGGTCATGGACCAGCGCCTCGCCAACCTGGACTGCCCCGCCGTGCTGGAGCGGCGCTGTGCTCACGACAGCGGCGCCGTAGCCGAGGAACTGAAGGGTCTCGCCGGCGAAGGCTGCGACATCCTGCTGATGTCGGGCGCCTCGGCCATCGTCGACCGCCGCGACGTGCTGCCCAGCGGCCTGGAGGCCGCCGGCGGCAGCGTCACCCACTTCGGCATGCCGGTCGATCCCGGCAACCTGATCCTGCTCGGCGAGTTGCAGGGACGTCCCGTCGTCGGCCTGCCCGGCTGCGCCCGCTCGCCCAAGGTCAACGGCTTCGACTGGGTGCTGCAGCGCCTCGTCGCCGGCCTCGCGGTGACGCCGGAAAACGTCATGCGTCTGGGCGGCGGCGGCCTGCTGAAGGAAATCGCCGCGCGCGGCCTGCCCCGCGCCGAGGCGGTGGAAACCCCGGAGGGCGCGCCGCGCGCTCCGAAGATCGCCGCCGTGGTGCTGGCCGCCGGACGGTCACGGCGCATGGGCAAGGTGAACAAGCTGCTGGTGCCGGTCGACGGCAAGCCGATGGTAACGCACGTCCTCGACGCGCTCACCGCCTCCCAGGCTCAGCCCCTGGCGGTGGTCACCGGCCACGACTACGCCGCGGTGGAAGGGGCGCTGCCGCCAAGATCACGTGAGGGGCGCGGCTTCACTCTGACCCACAATCCCGACTACGCCAGCGGCCTCTCCTCCTCGCTGCGCCGCGGCCTGGCGGCGCTGCCGGAGGACATCGACGGCGTGCTGGTCTGTCTGGGCGACATGCCGCGCGTCTCCCCGGCGGTCCTCAACCGCCTCATCGCCGCCTTCAATCCGCTGGAGGGCCGCGCCATCTGCGTGCCGACCTGGCAGGGTAAGCGCGGCAATCCGGTGCTCTTCGCCCGCCGCTTCTTCGCCGAGATGCAGGAGATCGCCGGCGATACCGGCGCCCGCGCGCTGATCGGCGAGCATGCCGACGTGGTCTGCGAAGTGCCGATGGACGACGACGCCGTGCTGCTGGACGTCGACACGCCGGAGGCGCTCGCAGCGCTCAGCGCGTCTTGATGAACTCGATCACCTGACGCACCACCTCGGGGTCGTCCAGGATATCGGTGTGCCGCGCCGTGGGGTGCCAGATCGCTTCCTTGGGTTCGATCGCCGCGTCGAAGAGCTTGCGTCCGAAGCGGATCGGCACCACCGGATCGTTCTCGCCGTGCAGGATCAACAGCGGGCAGCGGATAGTGTGGATGCGCGACTGCGAGTCCCAGGGATCGCGGAGCAGCGGGCGCACCGGCAGGTACCAGTAGTGCGCCGCCGCCACGTCGGCGATGGAACTGGGCGGCGCTTCCAAGACCAGCGCCGAGGGCGGGCGCTCGCTGGCCATCTTCACGGCCACGGCGGTGCCAAGCGATTCCCCAAAGTAGACCAGGCGGTCGGCCTCGTAGCCCTGGTGGTGCGCCCAGTCGATGACCGAGCGCGCGTCGGCGCTGAGCCCCTCTTCGCTGGGGCTGCCCGGGTTGCCGCTGTAGCCGCGGTAGCCGGTGGCGAGCAGCCCGAAACCGGCCTCGATGAAGGGCCGCATCTTGGCCACGGCGTTGTTCAGGTCGCTGGCGTTGCCGTGGAAATAGACGATGAGCGGCAATTCCGGATCGCTGGGGGCATGGAACCAGTGGGTCAGAGTCAGCCCCGGGTGGCTGTCCGTCACGACGGTTTCCAGGCCCGGCAGGTCGTGGTCCGCGACCCGCGGGTTCACGGCCGCGGCGGGGTAGATAAGATTGCGCTGGGCGAGAAACATCACCAGCACGATGAAGACGTAACCGCCAATCGCTCCCCAGACCCAGATCATCAGGCGTTTCCTCATTTAGCCTCCGTTCCCGCGGCCGGCAGGCGGGGTCCGGCAATGCCCTCCGCCCCCAAGGTCTACGCCGAATGGGTTGACGGAGGGTAAGCGCCCCTTGCCCAGGGCATTTGGCTCACGCGGACGCGATTACGGCCAGGTATTTGCGCCCTGGGGAAAGTCCGAGCGCTGCGGCTCCACCACGCAGAAACGCTGGCCGCCGGGAGCCTCCATCACCCACCAGGTCCGCACCTGCGCCACCCGCTTGGCGCCCAAGGTCTCCAGCCGCCTCACCTCGGCGGCGACGTCGTCGGTTTCGATATCCAGGTGGACGCGGCTGTCATGGTCGACCCGCTGCAGCAGAACCTGCGGCTGGCCGGCGACCTCCTCCAGGTCGAGATATCTGCCTTCGCCCTCCGCCGTCTTCGGCGCCACGACGGCGCGCCCCAGAGCGCCGCTCCAGAAACCGGCTTCACGTTTGAGGTCGTCTGTGCGGCAGTCGATCACGACGGCGGCGAGACGGCTGTGATGCATTCTTTCTACCTTTCCCTAGCTGGCATAACTGCGGTCCTCGGCATCGAGCAATCCCTTCAACGCGGCGAAGTGTGCTTCCGCGTAGTGCATCGAGGCGGCCGGGTCCTTGAAGGTGGCGCCTGCGATGTTGTCGCTGACCCGGCGCAGAGGACGCCCGGTCGAATGCGCCAGCACCTGCACCTGGCAGGCACGCTCCAGGTAGTAGAGGTCTTCGAAAGCCTTGGCGATATTCGGGCCGACCACTATGACGCCGTGGTTGGCAAGGAACAGAACCCGCTTGTCGCCCATGGCGCCGGCAATGCGCTCGCCTTCCTCGACTTCGGTGGCGATGCCGTTGTAGGTGCCATCGTAGGCGACGTCGTTGTAGTAGCGCAGCGCGTTCTGGCTGATCGGCTCCAGCGGCGTATCCGCCAAAGACGTCAGCGTCGTCGCATAGGGCATGTGGGTGTGCAGCACGCAGGCGGCACGCGGGTGTTCCCGATGAAAGCGCGAGTGGATACAGAAGGCTGTCGTCTCCAACTCTCCGGCGCCTTCCAGCACCTTGCCGTCGTAGCCGACCAGCAGCAGGTCGCTGGCCGTGAGCTGCGACCAGTGCTTGCCGAAGGGGTTGACCAGGAAGGCGTCGGGGCGTTCGGGCGGCGCGTAGCTGAAGTGGTTGCAGATTCCCTCGTTGAGGCCGAAGCGGGCCGCCAGGCGCAACGCGGCGGCCAGGTCGATCCTTGCTTGGATCAGGGAATCGTCCATGAAATCCTCCATCGGTTTACCTGCGCCATCATAACGGCTTCCCGGCGCCGCGGCCTAGTCTCACATGACCAAATTTGTGTCGCTGCCCGGGGTGGCGGGCCGCCGCCCGGCGTCATACACTGCCGCCCTTCGACAAGATTCGATATGGCAATTTCTTCAGGGGGTAGCAATGGACGTACGGGCTGCGGTGGCTTTCGAAGCGGGCAAACCGCTAGAAGTGGCGACGGTACAGCTGGAGGGCCCCAAAGAAGGAGAAGTCCTGATCGAGGTGAAGGCGACGGGGATCTGCCACACCGACGCCTTCACGCTGTCCGGGGAGGATCCCGAGGGGCTGTTCCCGGCGATCCTGGGCCACGAGGGCGCGGGCGTGGTCGTCGACGTCGGCCCCGGGGTGAAGTCGCTGAAGAAGGGCGATCACGTGATCCCGCTCTACACGCCGGAGTGCCGGCAGTGCGAATACTGCCTCAATCCCAAGACCAATCTCTGCCAGGCGATCCGCGCGACCCAGGGCCAGGGACTGATGCCGGACGGAACGAGCCGATTCTCCATCGACGGCAAGCCGGTGCTGCACTACATGGGCTGCTCGACCTTCGCCAACTACACGGTGCTGCCGGAGATCGCTCTGGCCAAGGTGCGCGAAGACGCGCCCTTCGATAAGATCTGCTACATCGGCTGTGGCGTCACCACGGGCGTGGGCGCGGTGGTGAACACGGCCAAGGTGGAGCCCGGCGCCAACGTCGTGGTCTTCGGCCTTGGCGGCATCGGCCTCAACGTGATCCAGGGTGCCCGCATGGTGGGGGCCGACAAGATCGTCGGCGTCGACCTGAACCCGGCCAGGAAGGCGCTGGGCGAGAAGTTCGGCATGACCCACTTCGTCAACCCCAAGGAAGTCGACGGCGACGTGGTGGCTCACCTGGTGGAGCTGACCGGCGGCGGAGCCGACTACTCCTTCGAGTGCATCGGCAACGTGAACACCATGCGCCA
This sequence comes from Pelagibius sp. CAU 1746, assembly GCF_039839785.1. NCBI lineage: Bacteria > Pseudomonadati > Pseudomonadota > Alphaproteobacteria > Rhodospirillales > Rhodovibrionaceae > Pelagibius > Pelagibius sp. CAU 1746. The sequence continues at coordinate 2,843,927 of NZ_JBDOQT010000001.1, read as the reverse complement.
GGCGCTGGAGTGCTGCCACAAGGGCTGGGGCGTGTCGGTGATCATCGGCGTGGCCGGCGCCGGCCAGGAGATCGCCACGCGGCCGTTCCAACTGGTGACGGGACGCGTGTGGAAGGGCACCGCCTTCGGCGGCGCGCGCGGGCGCACCGACGTGCCGCAGATCGTCGACTGGTACATGGAGGGCAAGATCAACATCGACGACCTGATCACCCACACCATGCCTCTGGAGGAGATCAACAAGGGCTTCGACCTCATGCACGAGGGCAAGTCCATCCGCTCCGTCGTCGTTTACTAGGTCGATCCCTAATCAAGCGGCCTATTCGGACTGGAGCCCAAACGCGGTATCATGGGCCGATTCGGGTGGCGGTTCGCGATGGGGAAGACCGCCGCCCGGCCTCCTGCGAGATCAAGAGGGCTAGGGGCGGATATGGATCTTACAGTCAACAGCCAACAGCGCTGCTTCGAGGGGACGCAGGGCTTCTACAGCCACGCTTCGGAAGCCTGCGGCGGCACCATGAATTTCGCGGTCTACCAGCCGCCCCAGGCCAAGGGCGGCAACAAGGTGCCGCTGGTGACTTACCTCTCGGGGCTGACCTGCACCGAGGCGAACTTCACCGAGAAGGCCGGGGCGCAGCGCATCGCCGCGGAACTGGGGGTAATGGTGCTGGCGCCGGACACCTCGCCCCGCGGAGCGGGCTGCCCGGGCGAGGACGACGACTACGACTTCGGGACCGGCGCCGGCTTCTACCTCGACGCCACCCAGAAGCCCTGGTCCGACCGCTACCGCATGTACTCCTACGTCACCCGGGAACTGCCGGCCCTGATCGCGGAGCACTTCCCGGCCGACATGAGCCGCCAGGGCATCATGGGGCATTCCATGGGCGGACATGGCGCGCTGACCATCCACCTGAAGAACCCCGGCACCTACAAGTCGGTCTCGGCCTTCGCGCCCATCGTCGCGCCAAGCCAGTGCCCCTGGGGGCAGAAAGCCTTCCTCGGCTATCTCGGCAAGGACGAGACGGCCTGGCAGGACTACGACGCCTGCGCGTTGATCCGCAAGCAGCCCTCGGACGCCCTGCTGTTCATCGACCAGGGGGTCGAGGACCCCTTCCTCAGCGAGCAGCTGCTGCCGGACCTGCTTGTCGAAGCCTGCGAGGAGGCCGGCCAGCACTTCGAACTGCGCATGCAGCCGGACTACGACCACAGCTATTACTTCATTCAGACCTTCATCGAAGACCATCTGCGCCACCACGCCAAGATCCTCTGCGGATGAAGCGGGGGTGAGGTCATGGATGACGCCCGCCCCCTGCCCCCGGTTTCGCCGCCCCCGGCGTCCCCGTCGGGACGACGGGCCGCCCTCGACCGGCAGACCCTGAAAGCGCTCTCGGCGCCGAGCGACGCCAAGGGCTTGCGTCAGCTTGCCGGCCACCTCGCGCTGCTGGCGCTTACCAGCGCCTCGGTGCTGTGGAGCGGTGGCAGCCTATGGCTCGCGCCCGCCCTCATCGCGCAAGGTATCGTGCTGGTGTTCCTCTTCGCCCCACTGCACGAGACCATCCACCGCACCGCCTTCCGCAGCCGCCGCCTGAACGACGGGGTGGCCGCGCTCTGCGGCTTCCTGCTGCTGCTGCCCGCAGGCTATTTCCGCGCCTTCCACCTGCAGCACCATCGCTTCACCCAGGATCCCGCGCGCGACCCGGAGATTTCGGGGCCGCCCTTGTCGACCCGGCCCGCCTATCTTCTCCACGTCTCCGGCCTGCCCTACTGGGGCGAGCGGCTCGTCACCACCTGGCGTCATGCCATGGGCCGGACGCCCGAGCCCTACATCACAAGCAGGCTGCGCCCGGCCATCGTCCGCGAGGCGCGGCTGCACCTGGCCGCCTACGGCCTCGCCGCGGGCGCCGGCCTGCTGGCCGGCGGCGAAACTCTGCTGCTGCTCTGGGTGATTCCGGCCCTCATCGGACAGCCGGTTCTAAGGCTCTATCTGCTGGCGGAGCATACGGGCTGTCCGCAAATCCGCGACATGCTGGCCAACAGCCGGACCACCTTGACCGCCGCTCCGCTGGCGGCCCTGTGCTGGCACATGAACCTGCACACCGCCCACCACGCCTATCCGGGCCTGCCGTTCCACGCCCTGCCCGCCGCCGACCGCCTGCTGGCGCCGCGGATCAGCCTGCGGGCCTCCGGCTACATCGCGGTACAGCGGGAAATCTGGCGCCGCCTGACGCCGGCTTGAAAGCGCCGCCGCCTCAGCGCGCCGCGGCTTCTTCGAGACGTTGACCCTCCGGCGGCGAGACGGCCTTGCCGTCCAGCAGGTCGATGTCGCCGCTCAGACGCCCGCCCCGCTCGATCTTCAGATCGCGGTAACGCAGCGCCCCGGTTACCCGCCCACCCGCGAGAATGGTCAGCAGGCCGTCGACTGTCAGATCGCCGTCGAAGTTTCCATCGATGCTGGCAGCTTTCACCACCGCCTTGCCGTGATAGATCCCTCCCTCGCGCACCATCAGTTCCACCGCTTCCAGCGAAGCCTCGACCTTGCCTTCGACGATCAGCTTGGTGCAGGACTGGATCTCGCCCTTGATCTGAATGCCCTCACCGACGACGAGGGTTCCCTCGGTGCCAGAATCCTTTTCCGGCGCCTCCTTGGTCCTGCCGTCGCCTCTTGCCAGGCCCAAGACGCCCGGCCCCGGACGCACGCCCACCACGGGATCGGGCCCTGCGGGCAAACGGCGCGATGGTTTCGTCATGTTCATGGCCGCCAAGTTCTCCCTATCGTTTCGGTTGGCCCTGCGTCGTCTGCGATTGCGCCTTCCAGCGAACGCAAGCGAAGCTAGCCGACAAGGTGACCATGACTGTGAGGCAAATTTATGGCGTTCCCGCGGCGGCGCCGACGGTCGCTAGAAACCCAGCGGCGGGTCGCCGGCATGCCGGCTGTAGCTCCAGGGCTCCGTCGGCATCTCGTTCACCCGGTCCCCAAGCAGGAAGATCGCCCCGCCCATCAGCACATCCACCGACTGGCCGTCGCTGGCCAGCGGCAGCAGCAAACGGTGGGTCTTCCAATGGTCGCGCCCGGCAACCAGCATCTCCCCCTCGCGGTAGCGCGGGCCGCCGCCACGGGCGACCTCGATGTGATGCGCCACCGGAATCGGCGTCCCGGCCGCTTTCTGGATATCGGCGATGGACTTGCCGCGCAGCGGCATGCTGAAGGCGTCCTCGACCAGCGATCCGGCCAGCCTGAAAACGAAATCCTGAGCGTCGCCGATAACGTCCAGGAGAAAGATGTTGGGCAGAAGGTCGGGAATTGCGACGGGGTCTATATCCTGGCGCGAGGGATAAATCCCGCCGTCGCAACGAGATCGCCAGTAATCGTATAGGCGCCGCAACTTACTGTCCGGCAAGATCTCCGGATCGAAGGCCTGATGCACGGCCTGCCCCCTGATATGCCCCCAAAATCACACAATCATACCATATGTAGTAAGCATTGCGAGAGATTCGTGTGAAGCACGTCAATGGCAGGATAGACGTTCGACCGTGAGTGCAATGCTCAGGCGGATTTCCCGGCAATGCGCCTCGGCTGGAACGGCAGCGGCGCCGAGATCACCCGGTGATGGGGAAAGCAGATGGACACATGAGTGCCCTGCCCCATGTTGCTGCTGAGGGTCAGGTTGCCGTCGTGCAGGTCGACCAAGTGGCGGGTCAGTGGCAGCCCCAGGCCGGTGCCTTCGTATTTGCGCGAGAGCGAGGAATCCACCTGACCGAAGGGGGCCATGGCCTTGGCGATGTCGGCCTCGGCGATCCCGATACCGGTATCTTCGACATGCAGCACCAGACCGCCTTCCTGGTTGATGCTGGAGTAGACCAGCACCCGGCCGCCCGGATCGGTGAACTTCACCGCATTGGACAACAGGTTCAGCAGAATCTGCTTCACCGCGCGCGGGTCGGCCCGGAGGTTCGGCACCTGTGCCGGGAAGCGGTGCTCCAGTACAACTCCGGCCTCCTCGGCGCGGTCGCGCATGATGCGGAAGCAGGACTTGGTGGCGCGCTCCAGATTGATCGCCTCTTCGTGCAATTCGAACTTGCCGGCCTCGATCTTCGAAAGGTCGAGGATGTCGTTGATGAGGCTCAGCAGGTGCGTGCCGCTGTCGTGGATGTCTATCGCGTACTCGCGGTAGCGTTGATTGCCCATCGGTCCGAAGAGCTGATCCTTGATGATCTCCGAGAAACCGATGATGGCGTTCAGCGGCGTGCGCAGTTCGTGGCTGACGTTGGCCAGGAAGTCGGACTTGGCGCGGCTGGCCAGTTCGGCCTCCTCCTTGGCGATACGCAACTGACGTTCGGCGCTGTAGCTGCCGGTGACGTCGTCATAGGTCGCCAGCGAACCGCCGCCGGGCATGGGGCGGTGCACCACGTTGATCACCCGGCCATTGGAGAGGAAATCCTGCATGGTGGTTTCTTCTGGACTGGCGGCGGTCGCCAGGCGGCGTTGACGCAGGATCTTGGCCTGCTCCGGCGTCAGGTCTTCCATATCCGCGGTGTAGCTGAGGATATCCGACAGCTCGGTTCCCGGCTGCGCCATGTTGGCCGGAAGGTTGTACAGATCGAGGAAGCGCTGGTTGCAGATGATCATGCGCTGGTTCACGTCGAACATGGCCAGCCCCTGCGCCATGTTGTCCAGCGCGGCGTCCAGCAGCACGTTCTTGTGACGGAGTTCCTCGCCGATGCTGCGCAGCTCGGACTCGCGGCGCCGCAGCTCCGTAATGTTGGTGGAGATGACCACGAAGCCGCCGTTGGCCGTGCGCCGCTCGGCCACGCGGAACCAGGTGCCGTCGCGCAGCTCGACTTCGAACGGCCGCCCCGGATTGCGGAAGTGCTGCAGTTGCTTGTGGACCCACAGCTCCGCGTTCTCGCTGGCCTCCGGAATGTTGCCCGAGCGCGCCGCCGCGGTGATCAGCTCTTCAAAGCTCATGCCCGGCACCAGCATGTCGCGCACCCCGGCGTAGAGATCGCCGTAGCGCCGGTTGCACAGCACCAACTTCTCGTTGACATCGAAGAGCGCAAAACCGCCGGCCAGCGATTCGATGGACTCGCGCAGGCGCTGCTGAGCCGCCGCGGCAGCCAGCTCGGAACGGCGCTCGCGGAAGATGAAGGCAACCAGCACGCTGGTCAGGGCGGCTACGACGATGACCACCAGGATCAGCGCGCCCCGGAAGCGCTCAAGGTCCGTCGCCTCTTCCTGAAGCATGGCGAGGGCCTTGGCATTGGCTTCGCCGAACTGCTTGACGATCTCCTGGCGCGCGGTGACCACACGCTCGGCGGCCAGATCCAGCACCACTTCGGAATCCGGAGACAGGCCCTGCACGCCGTCGCTGAGCCACAGCTTCAAGTCGGCGGCGACCGGCCGCAAGGTGGCATGCATGGAAGCGATGCCGATCTGGTTGCTGAAGGAATAGGTCTGCGTCAGCTCCGCGACGCGGCTCTCGACCAGCTCGATGCGGTCGATGATTTCCTGACGCCCTTCGATGCCCGGATGCGCGCGCGCCTCGCGGATCGCCTGCTGCAAGGCAGCCAGATCGTCGATCATGAAGACAACGTCGCGCTCCTGGCGCAGCACCTCCACGGGCAACACCTGCTTGAGCTCGGAAATGCTGGCCTCGACGTAGAGCACCAGCGCCGTCGTTCCGATCAACACCGCCGCTATGAATGCAGCGGGCCAGCGCGACAGCAGCCTGCGTCTCGATGTATCCTTCAAGTTCATACCGTTCCGCATCGCATCAGGCTGAACCCGTCATCCGCGAGGCAGTCTGCCGGCGGGAGCGGGTGCCACCTTGCCTTCTTGCCAAAGGGCGGCAAAAAGGCCATAGAGCCACAGTTAATGGTTCTTCATCCCTTCCTGCCGCCTCGAGACAGGACAGCCGGCTGGCTCGTTGTTCAGACTCGGCCAAGGGACGCGATAATTTTCTATGTAATCAGTTATTTATGTTGCTTTGTTCGAAAGCGCGCCAATGCACGCTAACGGTTTATTAATAGGCTCGCGACGTTAACAATTCGTAAAGAGGAGCCCGATGGAACGGTGGGAATATTGGGGCAGAGCCCCCGGAAACTAAGGAGAAACCGTTGGATATCAGCAAAATCCCGGTTGGCAAGAATCCCCCGTGGGATTTGAACGCTATCGTTGAAGTTCCCCTGGGTGCGCACCCGGTGAAGTACGAGATGGACAAGGACTCCGGCGCGATCTTCGTCGACCGCTTCCTCCATACCTCGATGCAGTACCCGCTCAACTACGGCTTCATTCCCCATACCCTGGCCGACGACGGCGACCCAGTGGACGTGCTCATCGTCACCTCCGTGCCGGTCATCGCCGGCGCAGTGGTGCGGGTGCGCCCCATCGGCGTCCTGATCATGGAGGACGAGGCCGGCGAGGACGAAAAGGTTCTCTCGGTTCCCGTCGACGACCTTCACCCCTTCTATACCAACGTCTCATCCTATCGCGGCCTGCCGAAGATCCTGCTCGACCAGATCGCGCACTTCTTCGCCCACTACAAGGATCTGGAAGTCGATAAATGGGTGAAGATCAAGCGCTGGGGCGAAGCCGACGAGGCCTGCCGCATGATCGAGCGCGCGATCAAGGCCGACATGGATAAGGCCAAAGTGGACAAGGCCTGCTAGGACCGCCTCCATGCCCGCTCCCCTCGCCGCCATCGAGGCCTTTCCGCGCCAAAGCCTCGCCCACCTGCCGACTCCGCTGGAGCCCCTGCCGCGCCTCGGCGCGGCGCTGGGCGGGCCGAGGCTGCTGGTTAAGCGCGACGACTGCACCGGGCTGGGCCTGGGCGGCAACAAGACGCGCAAGCTGGAGTTTCTTCTGGCCGAGGCGCTGGCGCGGGGCGCCGATACGGTGATCTCCACCGGCGGCGTGCAGTCCAACCACGTGCGCCAGACGGCGGCCGCCGCCGCCAAGCTGGGGCTGGCCTGCGAGTTGGTGCTGACCCGCGTGGTGCCCTGGGGCGGGCCGGACTACGAGCTGATCGGCAACATCCAGCTCGACCGGATGTTCGGGGCCAAGGTGCACCTGCACGACGGCGACACCGATCGGGTGGCGGCCATGGAAAGCCTGGCTGAAGCCCTGCGCCGCGACGGCAGGACGCCCTACCTGATCCCGACCGGCGGCTCCAACGCCACCGGCGCGCTGGGCTATGCCGCCGCCGCTGCGGAGCTGGCGGCCCAGGCGGCCCAGCAGGGTGAGAAAATTACCGCCCTGGTCCTGGCCTCCTCCAGCGGCGGGACCCAGGCCGGCCTGGCCGCCGGTTTTGCCGCCATCGATCCGGCAGTCCAGGTCGTCGGCATCGACGTCGACGCCCATCCGGAAGACGTGGCGGGCGACGTCCGCCGCCTCGCGGGAGAAGTCTGGGAACGTCTCGCCCTGCCCGGCGCCTTCCCTAAAGACAAGGTGGTCGTGCTGCCGGGCTACGCGGGGGAGGCCTATGGCCTGCCCACCGCGGCCATGGCCGAGGCCGTACGCCGCGTCGCAGGCCTGGAGGGCCTGCTGCTCGACCCGGTCTACAGCGGCAAGGCCATGGCCGGCCTCATCGGCCTGATCGAAGCCGGGCGGTTCTCGGCGGACGACACCGTGGTCTTCCTCCACACCGGCGGCATGCCCGCCCTCTTCCCCTACCGCGAGGCCTTGGAAGACTAGCCCGTGCTCTGGTATCCCCTGTTCGGCGGCCAGTGGCAGTCCCCCGCCTCCGCCCTCGCCGTCCTCCTGCTGGCCATGGCCATGGACCTGCTGCTGGGCGACCCCCGGTGGCTCTACCGCCTGCTGCCGCATCCCGTGGTGCTGCTCGGCCGGTTGATCGCGGTGCTCGACCGGGCGCTCAACCGCCAGAGCCTGCCGCGCGGGCGGCGCCTGCTCCTGGGCGGTCTCTGCACCGGCCTCGTGGTCGGGATCGCGGGCGGGCTCGGAGCGCTGCTGCATCATGTCCTGGCCGGCCTGCCCTACGGCTGGATTGTTGAAGGCCTGCTAGCCAGCAGTCTGCTGGCCTTTCGCGGGCTCTATGACGCCGTCCGCCGGGTCGCGCGGGGCCTGGCCGAGAGCCTGGAAGCGGGCCGGGACGCCGTCGCCCACATCGTCGGGCGCGATCCGGCGAGCCTGGACGCCGCCGGGGTCGGCCGCGCCGCCGCCGAGTCCGCCGCCGAGAACTTCTCCGACGGCTTCGTCGCCCCGGTCTTCTGGTTCCTGCTGCTGGGCATGCCCGGCCTGCTCGCCTACAAGGCGGTGAATACACTGGACAGCATGATCGGCCACCGGAACGCCCGCTACGAGGCCTTCGGCAAGGCCGCGGCGCGGCTCGACGATGCGGTGAACTTCCTGCCCGCCCGCTTGGCCGGGCTGCTGATCGTCCTGGCCGCCGTCCTGCTGCCGGCCGCCAGCGCCAGCGGGGCTTGGCGGGCTCTGCGGCGCGACGCCCCCCGCCACCGCTCCCCCAACGCCGGCTGGCAGGAGGCTGCCCTGGCCGGGGCCCTGGGCCTGGCGCTGGCGGGCCCACGCCAGTACGGCGGCCAGATGGTCGAGGATCGCTGGATGGGCGACGGGCGACGGGAGGTAACGGCGGAGGATCTGAGCCGTGTGCTCGACCTCTACTTGGCCGCCGGCGGCCTGCTCTTCGCGGCGGTGATGGCCATGCTGCTGATCGCCTGAAGGGTCACGGCGCGGGTTTCAGGGCCAACGGCAGGCCGGCCGCGACGAAGACCACCGACTGCGCGGCGGCGGCCACCGCCTGGTTCAGGCGCCCCGCATCGTCGCGAAATCGGCGCGCCAGGGCATTGTCGGGCACGATGCCGAGCCCGACCTCGTTGGAGACGAAGATGACCGGGCCGTTCAGGCCCGGCAGCATGGAGACCAACTTTCCACATTCATTTTCCACATCAAGTTCTTTAAACAAGATATTGGAAAGCCATAATGTAAGACAATCAACCAGAACTACCGAGTGGGAAGACGCGCTGGCTGCCAGCGCCCCTCCGAGGTCCAGCGGCGCCTCCACGGTCCGCCAGCGTGCGCCGCGCCGTTCCCGGTGCCGGGCGATGCGGTCGGCCATCTCCGCGTCGCCGGCGGTGGCCGTGGCCAGATAGACGCGGTCCCCGCCCTGGCTTTCGGCGAGTTGTTCGGCATAGCTCGACTTGCCCGAACGGGCGCCCCCGAGAACCAGGGTGACAGGCGGCAGAGAAGTAGCGGTCATGGTCTTGCGGCTAGGGCTGGAATTGGCGAGAGTGGCGGCGGCCGCGGCAGTGTGCGGATGCCGGCCGCGCCTGTCCATATCTGCTGGCCAAGAATCGGCTCAAGGCAGTAGGTCTATGGGGGTTTTGCCCCGTCCTTGCGGAAGGGGCAAAGGTAGAACAAGAGGTCTAGAGGTGGCCGCCGCTGGCGTCCGCCAAACAGGGGACGTTGAATGATGCGTTTTCGCATGAGGCGATATTTCGGTTCCGGGGCAACCGTCGGGGCCCAATCGATAGTGCGCGGCGCCAGCCGCCGGCTGCTCGCGGCCGCGGCGGCGGCGGCCCTGCTGCCCGCCGCTGCAGGAGCGCAGGACGGCGGCGCAGCCGCCACGGCCCCGGCGGCCGCCGGCGTCACTTTCTTCACCGGCCCGAATTTCAGCGGCACCTCGAAGACCCTGACCCTGGCGCCGGGCCAGCCTTACGCGGCCATCCCCTTCGTCGGCGACGAGTTGAACGAGAAAATCGCCTCGCTGCGGGCCGACCCGCAAGTCGGCGCCATCCTGTTCCAGCGGCCTTACTTCGCCAGCCGCGACGACGCCTGCGGCCCCAATCTGGGCTCTGCCGAGAACCCCGATGCCTGGTGGCTGGGACTAACCGCCGACTTCGAGCCGCCGTTCGCCGGGGACCAGGCCTACGAGGCCGCGGAAACGCCGGACAACGACTATTCTTCGGTCATCGCCTACCGGCGCGAGCTGGGCCCGCCGCCGGGCTTTCTGCTGATGGAACGGCGCAGCTACTACAACCGTGCCTGCGAGCGCTCGGCGGATCAGAGCTACTTCAATCGCCTCTTCATCCCCATTCCCAATCCGCCGCAACGCGAGGCCTGCATCGACTTCACGGCGCCGTCCAGCGCCCACGGCGCCGGCGCCGATGCTCCACGCTTTACCCGGATCACCGATGCGGTTGCGCTCTATCCGGAGGCTTTCAGCCCGCGCTATCAAGGTGTCGACCACCGCTTCTTGCTGACCGTCTTCGAAGGCCCCGGATGCAGCGGCGCCTCCATAACGCTGACCAGCCAAAAGGACGGCCGTCCGGCCGCCTACCGGCTGTCCGACTTCGAATTCGACCGCAAGGCGAAATCCGCCATGATTCGCTACCAGCGCGGCCCTCTGGACCGCTATCTGGATCAGTCGGCGGCCCCGGCCCAGACCGCCCAAACCCCGGCGGCCCAAACCCCGGCAGCCCAAACCCCAGCAGCCCAAACCCCGCCCGTCCAGGCTCCGGCCCCAGTCGCGCCCGCTCCGGCGGCGCCTGCGCCGTCGGCCACGCCTCCGCAGGCCGCCGCGCCACAAGCCGTACCGGCGCCCTCCGGAAGCCTGCAGCCGCAGGCAAGCCCCGCCCCTGCCGGCGGCGGCCTGCAGCCGGCCCCGCCCAGCGCGCCGCCGCAGCAGGCTCTACAGCCGGTGCCGGAGCCGATGGTGGTCCCGACAGTGCCTGCACAGCAGGTCCCCTCGCGCCCCACGGGCCCGCAGGAGGAAACCTTCCGCTTCCCCGTGCACCAGGTATACCGGCTGAACTTCTGCCTGTCCGAGGGACAGGGCTGCGGCGAGCCGGCGGCGAACCAATGGTGCGAAGCCCAGGGCTTCACCCGCGCCAACCGCTGGTCACGCGAGGAAAACATCGGCGCGCTCTACCCGACGGTGTTCATTGGCAATGGCGCCATTTGCGACAAGTTCCTCTGCGACGGCTTCGAGGAAATCTCCTGCACCCGTTAAGAGGGCACCCCGGCTTCCGCGCGCGAGGCCGGACACCGCCAAAGAAAAAGGCCCCGCTCGAGAGAGCGGGGCCTTCGACTTTCCGCCGACCGTCCAGGGCCGTCAGGCCGCCGTGCCGGCGCTGCTGTGCAGCAACAGCATGGAAAGCGTGGTCTCGCCGGGTTGGAAAAGCGCGCCCAGCTCCGCGGGGTCGACCGTGATCTCGTCGGACTGAGCCTGATCACCCGTCTGCGGCGTCCGCTCCGGAGCCGGCTTCCTATCCTGCGGCGGATCCCCGCCCACCAGCGCCCCCGGCTCGAAATCGGCCCAGTCAGGAGGAGTCATCAGTTCCTGAGCCGCGGCAAGGATGACGGAAGAAGGGCCCTGCGCCGTCTGCTCGACCGGCGGTGCCCTGCGGGCGCCGGTCTGCGGCGGATCGCCGGCGGTGTTTGGCTTCGGGAAATAGAGCGGCGTCGGCGTGCCTTCTTCGCCGGAGTTCGTCGGCGCGGCGGACGGCTTCATGGGCGCGGCCAAAGGCTCTGACACCCCGGTGCGCATGGACGGCGGGGTAAGCACCTCGGTCTTCACCGGCTGCGCCTGAGGCAAGGTCGCCGGTGCGGGCCCGGTCATGCCAGCAGGCGCCGCCACAGGGGACGGCGCCATGCCAGGCGTCCCTTCCTCAACCGCCGGCACCGGGCGCACGGCGTAAGCGGCCTCCAGGTTGCGCAGCACCGTGCGGTCCACCTCCGGATCCACCGCCAAGGCGGCCAGAACCTCGATGGCCTCCTCGCGCTGGCCGTTGAGAGCCAGCGAAAGCCCCAGGTTGTTGCGCAAGGAATGGTTGTTCGGGTCGAACTTCAGCGCCGTGCGATAGAGGGCCTGCGCGGCTTCGTGCTCGCCGGCCTGGTCGCGCAAGACGCCCAGGGCGTTATAGGGCCGTGGGTCCTCCGGCTGCTGTGCAATCACCTGATTGAGGTGCGCCGCCGCCAGGGAACCCTCCCCCGTTTCCATGTACAGCTTCCCCAGGCTATAGCGCGCCTCGTGATGCTTGGGATGACCGTCGAGCAGAACCTCGTAGGTCTGCGCGGCGGCCTGCTTGCGATCCAAGTCGTAGAGAATCGACGCGATCTTCATCAGCGTCGCCGGATCGTCCGGGTTGATCTCGTGCGCACGGCCGCAAAGACCGAGTGCCGTAACCAGTTCGCCCTTGTCGGCAAGACGATCACAGTAACTGACCAGCCTCTCGGCCCGGCTCGCCGGGTCCTTGCCGAGGCCCGCCTGGGCGCCGGCCGTCATGCCGTCCTGGGAACTGGCGCAACTGACGGTGAGGCCCGCCATCGCCACAACTGCTGCGAACCGCGAAAGGCGGCGGCCGATTGATCGTGTCGTCATTCCTGATACTCCGCATCGTGTTGGGATCGAGAGCGCCAAGACGCCAGCGGCGGGATATGCTGAACGCAAACGGCGCCGCGGTGCTCTCTTCCCATCAAGGCAGAGCATAGAGATGGGTGCTTAAAGGAAGGCTAAGGCATTCAAAACATTTGATAGATGTCTGATGCAACCTTACCGGCTATTGCCGGGCCGAAAATAATGATGCTGTGCGAAAACTCATTCTTAATCAGGGCCGTGCGATCCTAGCCTGAGTGACAAGTAGTCAACTCAAGGTACGGCAAGATGCTGGTCCGCCTAATTCTCTTCATCTACTTCGCCCTTTGGGGCTTGAGCGCCCTGATCGAAGTGCCCGGCGTTTCCTGACCGCCCCGGGCCGCGACCGCTTTCGCTCTTCGGTTTTCAAGGCACCGGGCCTTTCCTGGCGCGCGCCGGCCTCGACGAGGCCCCGCCGCGCGGCAAGTATTGGAAATCTTTCCCAGGCTTTCAATAAAATGCCGGCGAATATCTCCGTTAACTTGATCCAGCCTGTGACAAGCCTGTGTTCTCGGCGGCTTCTTCTGAACCGGGAGGCCAGATTTAACTTTCAAGTAAGGTTCGTTACTTAGTCTTCAATGCATGCGAAGTCGGGAGTTTCCCTCCCGGAATGCGATGGGAGACTTAGATTAGATGCCAACAACGACAACAATACTGGCGGGGCGATGGTCGCAGGCGGTGGTGATCTCGCAGGCGCCGAAAATAAAGTCGCTGGCGACCCAGGGGGCACGGTTTTTCTCTTGGAAAGCCGTCTTTTTCGAAAGCCTCGGCCGCGAGTTCCACGCGCTGCACATCCAGCATCAGGAACGGGCGTTCATGGCGACGAGCCACGGCCTGAACTACCGCGCCCCGCATAGTGGAACTGCGGTGCTGCACTGAGGTCCGCCGCCCCAAGCCCAGCGTCCCCACCCAACGACGCTTGAAGCAGACAGGGCCGCCCTCCGGGGCGGCCCTTTGTTTTTCGGAACGGCCGGCGAAGTACTGCCCGGCTAGCGGCAGCCGTAGGCGCTCCACAGGGTGTACTTACGCTCGTAAGCGATACATTGGCGGATGCCTTCGGGGTCGTGATCGTACTGCTTCAGGCCGCAGGCGGTTTCGACGATCTGCTGAATGCGCCCGCAGGTCTTGGCCCGGTCCCAATCCGCCCCGCTTAGCGTGCCGGCAACCTGGGTCCCCGCGCCGAGGAGGGCGGCGTCCTTCCAGGAGTCCGGCCCCAGGTCGCCGTTGACGACGGCGTTGAAGGAACTGCCCAGCGCCAGCACGAAGGCGAGAGCCAGCAGCCGCGGGTGTTTCCAGCGTTGCTCCCAGCTGCCGATGATCCCGGCCGCGCGTCCATGAAAGCTGTTGTCCAAAAGGGTCATCTGCGATCCGCCCTGTCGCCCCTTCAAGGGGCCGGTTGATGGCCCTGATGATAAAGAATCCTTGATTAGGAATGAGTTAAGCCGCCCCGCCCGGCCTTTGGAGCCCTCAGCCCTGCTCGAGGTGGCGCAGGACGTAGACCTCGCAACGCCCGGTGTCCTGCCACCTCATGGCATAGACCAGGTCCGGCACCGCCAGCCGGTCGGGGTCGTAGAGCCCCCAGCGCCCCCCGATCACGGCGGCATGGAGATAACCGCCCAGGCGCACGCTGTAGAGGCGGAGACGCTGCTGGCGAAAGCGGCCGGCCCGGCAGGACCGGCTGAGCCCCCGGTCGAGGTCGAAGGCGGCCAGCGGCTCCTCGCTTTCGAAGAGCAGGAATGTGTTCGGCAGCGGATTTACAGGACGCGGGCCACCCTCCGGTACCGGCGGCAAGCCGCGGACCTGTAGACGCTCGTTTCCGACCGGCAGATGCGCCGGCTCCGCCACAGCCCCCGGCGCGCCCGCCGGCAGAGCCGACAGAAGCCCCCACAGAAGGCCGATACGGAAAGCGCGGATTGAGAGGCCGAACATGACCCGGCACGCTAGCGCCGAAGGTTTACCGAACCGTCAAAACAAACCGTAAGGGTGAAGCCGCCCCCCTGCCGGAGCGGCGAAGGAGCAGGTGCCCACGCGCCGGCGAAGGCCCCTCAAACAACAGCCATGCGTCCGGCGCAACGCTTTGTTGCGTTGCAATATTTTCATTGTAAGCCTTTTTATTCTCATTAAATTTTAATCATGCGCTGCAATATTCAGTGCACAGTTTAGGGAGGTGCTCGGCATGAAACACCACAGGAAGGACGTTTCGACATGCAGCACCCAAGCCAGGACCCCAGCAAGGGGCCGAGCGCCGTCAAGACCGGCCGCATAGAGTCCGACGAAGGCGTGATTTCCGTCGAGGAGATGGAGCGCCACATCGCCGAGGGCAAGCGCATGCGGGCAGAAGCCATCCGGGCCTTCTCGGGCGCGGCCTTGCGGCGCCTCGCCGCACTGCTCCTGCCCCGCCACGCGCGCACCCCGCTCCGCGCGGATCGTCTCTTTCGCGCCTGAGCGCCACCGCGCCGGAGCCAAGCCATGCTCGTATTCCGCAAGCTGATGCGGCAGGAAAGCAGCGCCCTGAAGGAGCATCTGCTGCGCCTGGATGAAGAAGACCGCCGCCTGCGCTTCGGTCACTTCGTCACCGCGGAAGTGATCCTCGCCTACGTCGACGCCATCGACTGGTCCGAAACCTGGATCGTCGGCGCTTTCGAGGGCGAGGTGCTGCGCGGCGTCGTCGAACTGCGCGACAGCGGCGCGGTCAATGACCAAGGCGCTGGGCGCAAGACCGCCGAGATCTCGGTCACCGTGGAACCGGACCATCAGAATCACGGCGTCGGCACCCGCCTGCTGGAAGAGGCCCTGCTGATCGCCAGCAACCGCGGCTTCCAGGATATCTATCTGATTTGCCTGCCGGAGAACGCCCGGATGCAGCACGTGGCCCGCAAATACGCCGAAAGGGTGCGCTTCGAGGACGGCGACGTGGAGATTCACATCGCCGGCCGGCAGCCGGACCCCCTCTCCTACTTTGCCGAGATCTTCGGCGACGGCATCGCCCTGTGGGAGACCGCCTTCGACCGCATGACGAGTCGGCCCACGCGCAAGACCGCGTCCTGAGCGGACGGTAGTCTTCTTACAATTTGCAGGAAATTGGCGACCCCAACGGGATTCGAACCCGTGTTGCCGGCGTGAAAGGCCGGTGTCCTAGGCCTCTAGACGATGGGGTCCCGAGAGCGCTGAGGGTGTAGCCGTTCCGCCCTGGGAATGCAAGCCTCCGCGACGACCCGGAGACCAAAAAAAGAGGGCCTCCCGGAGCCTGGCGAAGCGCTCAATCATAGGAAATCCGCCGCGCGGGACCGGCCTGAGCGGTCAAGGCCTCCTCCGCGGGCGCCGCCGGCGCCAGGACCACAGGGACCCCGCCGATCTCCTTCACCAGCTTCTCGATGATGGCCTGGGCGAAGGATTCGTAGTCGTTGGCGGTCATCACGAAGGCGCCCGGCCCGCCAATCACCGAGTTACGGTAATAGCCGTCCACCGAGGTGTCCTCGTTTAGGATGGCCAGGCCATTGATGGTCACGCCCTGGAGCACCGCGGCGTCGCGCAGGGTCTCCGGCTGAGCCCCCTGGTTGGCACGGCCGTCGCCCGAGATATCGACGACCTGGCGTGCGCCCTGGTAGCCGTTGCGCTCAAATTCGTTCATGGCGAAAGCTATGGCTCCGCCAATGGCGGTCCCCCCGCCGTCGAGAAAGCGCGGGGTGCCGTCGATTGCGGCGGCGAAGGCCTCGATACTGGCTTCGTCGTTCAAGTGCGCCCAGTCGACGGCAACCTGCTGGCGGCGGTTGTCCGACCACTGGATCATGGAAACGGCGATACCGTTAACCCCGGCGGCGGCAATGGCGGCGATCACCGTCGGGTCGCGAAAAGCCCCGGCAAAACCGCGCATCTGCAGATCGAACTCCTCGATCGAGACCGAGGAGGAGGTATCCACGGCCAGCACCAGTTCCAGAGACACCGGCTTCTCCGGACCCGGACTGTAGGGCTCCAGTTGGGCAAGGCCGCCGGCCGGCAGCAGAACGGCCCAGCCGGCCGCGAGGAGGCCGAGGAGCGGCGCGCAGTACCTTCTTCCCGCGGCGCGGCGGGACAAGGGCCGGACAAGGGCTCCGCGCAAGATCATGGACACCAGCCTAACCGCAGCGGCGCCGTCCTGTCTCACAGAATAGGAAGATTGACTCGATTGTGATGCAGACTGGCCGAAGGGTCAGGTAGAGACCGGCGCCGCGTCCTCGATGATGAACTGCACGCTCTCGCGGCCGCCCCAGCGGTCGATCTGCAGGCGTCCGGCAATATGCAGCGGCAGGCCCGCCGTCTGCAGCAGCGCCGGGCCGAGGTCGCTGTCCAGGGCGCGGAAGGCGATGCCCTTCAGGCTGCCTCCGCCCGCGCCCTGCGCGTCTCCCAGGAAGCAGCGCACGTGGTTCTCGCCCACCACCGAAGCCTTGGCGACCTTGACCGCCGGCAGGGCGAAGCGCGGCTGCGTGTTCCCGACACCGAAGGGTGCGCAACGCTCGAGCTGCGCCAGCAGCTCCAGGGTCGCCGCCTTGGGTTTCAGGGCGCCATCGATGCCGAGGGCCGGCTGATAGTCGATCTCCGCCAGGCGGCGGGCCAGGCGCGTATCGAGGAAGGCGGTCAGTTCTGCCAGGTGCTCCGCCGCCACCGTCAGGCCCGCGGCCATGGGGTGGCCGCCGCCGTTGACCAGCAGCCCCTCCTGCCGGGCGGCGAGCACCGCGGCGCCCAGATCGACCCCGGGCACCGAGCGCGCCGAGCCCTTGCCGACGCCGTTCTCCAGGGCGACCACCAGGGCCGGCTTGTTGAAGCGCTCCTTCAGGCGGCTGGCGACGATGCCGATGACCCCGGCATGCCAACCTTCCGAAGCCGCGACCACCAGCCCCGCGCCGGGGCCGCTGTGCTCAACCTGCCGGATCGCCTGGTCGAGAACCTGCAGCTCGATCTCCTTGCGTTCGGCGTTGTAGCTGTCGAGGCGGGCCGCCAGCGCCGCCGCCTCGCCCGCGTCATCGCAGGTCAGCAGCCGCGCGCCCAGCGGCGACTCGCCGACGCGCCCGCCGGCGTTCACCCGCGGGCCGAGCAGAAACCCGGCATGATAGGTGCCCGGCTTCTCGTCGATGCGCGAAACGTCGCTCAAGGCCGCGAGACCGGCGTTGCCGCGCGCCGCCATGACCTTCAGCCCCTGGGCCACCAGCGCGCGGTTGACGCCGGTCAACGGCACCACGTCGCAGACGGTGCCCAGCGCCACCAGGTCGAGCCATTGACGCAGATCGGGTTCGGGGCGGTTACTGCGCGCGTACCATCCGGCTTCGCGCAGCGTGCGGTTCAGCGCCACCACCAGCAGGAAGGCGACGCCGACGGCGGCGAGCTGGCCTTGGTTCGAGGTATCGTCCAGGCGGTTCGGGTTGACCACGGCCGCGGCCGGCGGCAGGCGCGGCTCGGCGGCGTGGTGATCGACGACGATGACCTCCAGTCCCGCCTTGGCCGCCTCGCCCAGCGGCTCGAAGGCAGTGATGCCGCAATCGACGGTGATGACGACCGAGACGCCCTGAGCCTTCAGGCGCATCAGCGCCGGGGCATTGGGCCCGTAGCCTTCGGCCATGCGATCGGGGATATAGATCTGCAGATCCACGCCCAGGGCGGCGAAGAAGCGCGCCAGCACTGCCGAGGACGTCGCCCCGTCGACATCGTAGTCGCCGAAGACGGCGATCTTCTCGCCCGCCTCCACCGCCTGCGACAGCCGTGCGGCCGCCCGGTCCATGTCCATGAAGGCCGAGGGATCGGGCAGGTAGTCCCGCAGGGTTGGGTTGAGGAAGCGTTCGGCATCCTCCGGCTGGACGCCGCGGGCGGCCAGAATGCGGCCGACGACTTCCGGCAAGCCGAGCTGCTGCGACAGGGCAAGGCCCAGGCGGCTGTCGGCGAGACGTTCCTCCCAGCGCTTGCCGGTGAGCGATCGTTCGACGCCGAGGAAGCAGCCACGCGGCGTCATCGCGTCAGACGCCGAGGGAGTCGTACCAGGTCTTGCGCTCGAAGTTGTGGTGCGCCTCGACGTAGCGCACGGTGCCGGACTTGGAGCGCATGACCACCGAATGCGTGGTCGCGCCGCCATGGAAGCGGCGCACGCCGCGCAGCATGGAGCCGTCGGTCACGCCCGTCGCCGCGAACATCACGTCGCCGGCCGCCAGCTCGTGCAGCGTGTACTTGCGGTCGTAGTCGGTGATGCCCCACTTGTCGGCGCGGCGCTTCTCGTCGTCGTTGCGGAATACCAGACGGCCCTGGAACTGCCCGCCGATGCAGCGCAACGCCGCAGCCGCCAGCACGCCCTCGGGCGCACCGCCGACACCCATGTAGATGTCGACGCCGCTCTCCTTGCTGCTGGTCGCCATGACGCCCGAGACATCGCCGTCACCGATCAACATGATGCGCGCGCCGGCCTCGCGTACCTTGGCGATGATTCCCTGGTGACGCGGCCGGTCGAGGATGCAGGCGACCAGATCGGAAACGTCGACCTTCTTCGCCTTGGCCAAGTTCTTGAGGTTCACCCCCGGCTCCTCGTCCAGATCGACCAGGTCGTCCGGCAGACCGCCGCCGACGGCGATCTTGCTCATGTAGGTGTCCGGCGCGTTGAGGAAGTTGCCGGCCTCGGCCATGGCGATGACCGCCAGGGCGTTCTGGCCGCCCTTGGCGGTGATGGTTGTGCCTTCCAGAGGGTCGAGTGCGATATCGATGGCCTGGCCGCCCTGGCCGACCTTCTCACCGATGTAGAGCATCGGCGCCTCGTCACGCTCGCCTTCTCCGATCACCACCGTACCGTCGATGTCGAGTGCGTTGAGCGACTGGCGCATGGCGTTCACGGCGGCCTGATCGGCGGCCTTCTCGTCGCCACGCCCCATGAGCCGGGACGCCGCCAGGGCGGCGGCCTCCGTCACGCGCACAGTTTCCAGTGCAAGGTTGCGGTCCATCGAACCGAGAGTGGGCGTGGCTTTGGACATCATATCCTCGTTTGGCAGGCGTTAGAGATCTACGATCCGGATCAACCGCGGCTGCTCGACCACGGCCTCCAGTTCGGCAATGCGGGCCATCGCCCGCTGAATATGAGCTTCTTCGGTCTCGTGGGTCATGATGATCACCGGCACCGCCTGCCCTTCCCCTTCGGCACGGCCGCGCTGGATCATCGATTCCATGGAGATGTCCTCATCGCGCAGGGCCGCGGCCACGTCGGCGATAACGCCAGGCTGGTCGATGACCAGCAGACGCAGATAGAAGGGACAGCAGTGTTCGGCCATCGGCAAGTTGGGCCGCCGCGTCAGCTCGGTCGCCGGAATCCCGAAGACCGGCAGCGTCGTGCCGCGAGCGATGTCGATCAAGTCGGCAACCACCGCCGAGGCCGTCGGCCCCGCGCCGGCGCCGCGTCCTTCGTACATGGTGGTGTCGACGAAATCGCCGTCGGCCACCACGGCGTTGAAGACGCCCGAGACGCTGGCGATCGGCAATTCCTTGGCCACCATGCAGGGATGCACGCGCTGCTCGATGGCGCCGTTGAGCTGCCGCGCAACGCCCAGCAGCTTGATGCGATAGCCCAGTTCGTCGGCATAGGCGACATCCAGGGCGGAAACGTTGCGGATGCCTTCCACGTGCACGGCCTCGAAGTCGACCTCGCAGCCGAAGGCCAGCGCGGTGAGGATGGCCAGCTTATGCGCGGTGTCGATGCCGTCGACGTCGAAACTGGGATCGGCCTCGGCATAGCCCAGGCGCTGAGCCTCGGCCAGCACGGTCTCGAAGTCCCGGCCGGCCGGCGGATTGCCGCCCCCCGCGCTCTCGCCTTGCATCTGGGTCAGGATGTAATTGCAGGTACCGTTGAGGATGCCATAGACGCGGCTGATGCTGTTTCCCGCAAGCCCCTCGCGCAGCCCCTTGATGATCGGGATGCCGCCGGCCACCGCCGCCTCGTAGCCGATCGTGCGCCCGACGGACTCCGACAGCGCCGCCAGGGAGGTGCCGTGGTGGGCCAACAGCGCCTTGTTGGCGGTCACCACATGGCGGCCGGTTTGCAGCGCCGTCTCGACCATGACTTTGGCCGGGCCTTCGGAGCCGCCGATCAGTTCCACCACCACATCGGCCTCCGCATCGCGGGCAAGCGCGACGGGATCGTCGAACCACGCCATGCCGGAAAGGTCGACGCCGCGGTCGCGGCCACGGTCGCGCGCCGAGACCGCCGTCACCTGAATGGAGCGTCCGGCGCGCGCGGCAATCGCGGCGCCATTGTTCTGGAGCAGGCGCAAAGTGCCCGCTCCGACCGTCCCAAGCCCGGCCACAGCTATGCGAAGAGGTTTACTCAAGAGGCGATATTCCGAACCTTTGCGCCCTGGTCGTTAACGCCCAGCGACTTTAGAAATGCCTTGATGTTGCGCACCGCCTGCCGGGTGCGGTGCTCGTTCTCCACCAGTCCCAGGCGCACGAAGCCCTCACCATACTCCCCGAAGCCGATGCCGGGGGCCACAGCCACCTGGGCTTCCTCCAGCAGCAGCTTGGAGAACTCCAACGACCCCATCTCGCGCAGGGCCGGCGGCAGCGGCGCCCAGCAGAACATCGTCGCCGGCGGGCTGGGGATCGGCCAGCCGGCGGCCTCCAGGCCGTTCACCAGCACATCGCGGCGCGAGCGGTAGCGCGCCCGCATTTCGTCGATGCACTCCTGCGGGCCGTTGAGGGCCGCGGTCGCGGCCACCTGAATCGGTGTAAAGGCACCATAGTCGAGGTAGGACTTCACGCGCGCCAGGGCGGCGATGAGATCCGGGTTGCCGGCGCAAAACCCGATACGCCAACCCGGCATCGAATAGGTCTTGCTGAGCGAGGTGAACTCGACGGCGATGTCCTTGGCGCCGGGCACCTGCAGAATCGAGGGTGGCGGCTCGCCCTCGAAATAGACCTCTGCGTAAGCGAGGTCGGAAATTACGTAGATCCCGTTTTCCCGGCAGAAATCCACAACCGTGGAATAGAATTCCAAATCAACAACTTCAGCCGTCGGATTGGAAGGATAGTTTAAGACTAGAGCCGAGGGCTTGGGCACCGAATGCCGCATCGCCCGCTCGAGCTGCTCCATGAAGTCGAACTCGGGCCCGACCGGAATGCTGCGGATCGCCGCCCCGGCGATGATGAAGCCGAAGGCGTGGATCGGATAGCTGGGGTTAGGCGCCAGGATGATGTCGCCGGGGCTGGTGATGGCTTGGGCCAGGTTGGCCAGGCCCTCTTTCGATCCCAGCGTGACGATGGCCTCTCGCTCCGGATCCAGGTCGACGCCGAAACGGCGCTGATAATAGGCGCAGAGCGCCTTGCGCAGGCCGGGAATGCCGCGGGAGGTGGAATAGCGGTGCGCCCGTGGATCGGCCAAGGTCTCCGCCAGCTTGTCGATGACGTGCTGCGGCGGCGGCTGATCGGGGTTGCCCATGCCGAAGTCGATGATGTCCTCGCCGGCCGCGCGTGCCTTGGATTTCAAGGCGTTCACTTCGGCGAAGACATAAGGCGGCAGGCGCTTTATGCGGTGGAATTCCTGAGTCATGGTCGTTTCTGACGAAACCCTTCGAGGCCCGCGAGATCCGTTGTTGGAAGGCCGGCGCCGGGGCGGGCCGACGCGACGGCGGCTGAGGCAGGCGAAAAGACACGCGAAGGCCCAGCCTGCCGCGCGGTTTCTTGTAACGAGGGCGGGTCTAGTTTTCCAGGAAGATTTCGACCCGCCGGTTGCCCGCCTCGCCTGAGGGCATGAACTCGTGATAGACCGGCTCCGCATCGCCCAGGGCCTCGGCGCTCACCGCATCGGGAGGCACACCCAGGGCGAGCAGTTCCTCGGCAACCGATTCCGCCCGCGCCAACGACATGTCGAAGTTGGCGATCTGGTGCTCGTCCGGGGTGGTGTTCTGGGTGCGGCTGCTGGCGTGCCCCACCACCCGCAGATGGCCTCCACGCTGCCGCTGCAGCGCGGCCAGGTCCTGGAGGATGCTGCGGTCGCGGCCATCCAGCTCGGAGGAACCGTGGCCGAAGAAGATAATGGCGGCCAACTGCCCGCCGGCCGAGGTCTGCAGCGGCAGCCCCGCCACCTGCTCCCGGCTGACGATTTCGTTGCCGCTGATGATGACGCTGGTCCCGCCGGCGGCCGGCGGCGCCGCGGTGGTCAAGGGCGCCGGCTCGGAGAAGGTCGCCTGCCGGTGATCCTCCATCATCTGAGCCAGGACCTTCTCCCGCTCCTCAGGCGCCAGGTACGGCTGCGGCGCTTTGGGGACCTCGGACAATTTGGGAAACTCTTCCTGTGATCCTTCCGCCGCCACCCGCTGCGGCTGTGCCGCCGCGGCCTCGTCGGGAGAGCGCGTCGCATCCTTGACCGCCGCGCAGCCCGACAGGACCAGAACCGCCGCCAAGGCCGCCGCAGCCGGCAGCCAGCGGGCACCCCGCGCGTTCGCCTCCTGCTTGTATGTCATCGTCTATCTCTTCCTTGCACCGGCCCGTCGCCGGGGACGCCTCTCATTGCCCCGCGTTTCCGCCAAATAGTTGTTTTCCGGTGCCCGGTCCGCTGCCGTCACCGCTATTGAAACGGCTGTAACCCCCTATTACCTTGCGAATAATTCGGCAGTTGGCAGCGCCATGCCGATTCCGCAGCGCCGATACGGGACAATAACCGCATCGGCAGGATAAGGAAGCCCATATGCCGGAGCAACCGCCCCCCGACATCAAACTACCCGATCCTGTCGAAATCTCGAAATCCATGGCCCGCATCGCCGAGCGGAGCCAGAAGCTGGTGGCCGAGTTCCTGTCCCGCCAAGACCCCCAAAGCGGCACCCCCGCGGCCATGGACCCGCTCAACATCGGCGCCGCCTTCATGGAAATGACCCACCGGATGATGGCCGACCCGGCCAAGCTGGTGCAGGCGCAGATGACCCTTTGGCAGGACTACATGCGCCTGTGGCAGAACACGGCCCAGCGCATGATGGGCCAGGAGGCGGAGCCGGTGGCGACGCCGGAGCACGGCGACCGGCGCTTCAAGCACCCTGAATGGGACGAGAACGAACTCTTCGACTTCGTCAAGCAGTCCTACCTGCTGACGGCCCGCTGGATGCAGTCGACGGTGAAGGACGTCGAGGGTTTGGACGACAAGACCGCGCAGAAAGTGGACTTCTACACCCGGCAGTTCGTCGACGCCATGGCACCTTCCAACTTCGTCATGACCAACCCGGAAGTGCTGCGCGCGACCCTGGAGTCCGGCGGCGAGAATCTGGTGAAAGGCCTGCACAACCTGCTCGACGACCTTGAACGCGGCAAAGGCCGCCTCAAGATCAAGATGACCGACATCAAAGCTTTCGAGCTGGGCAAGAACATCGCGTTGACCCCCGGCAAGGTCGTCTACCAGAACGACCTGATGCAGCTCATTCAGTACGAGCCGACGACGAAAGAGGTCTTCAAGCGGCCGCTGCTGATCATTCCGCCCTGGATCAACAAGTTCTACATTCTGGATCTACGGCCGAAGAACTCCTTCATCCGCTGGGCCGTCGAACAGGGTCACACGGTTTTCGTCGTCTCCTGGGTCAATCCCAGCGAGCAACTGAAATCCAAGAGCTTCGAGAGCTACATGCTCGAAGGGCCGATAGCCGCGCTGGACGCTGTCGAAAAGGCGACCGGCGAGAAGGATGCCAACGTCATCGGCTATTGCCTGGGCGGCACGCTGCTGGCCTGCACCCTGGCCTACATGGCCGCCAAGAAGGACAACCGCTTCAAGTCGGCCACTTTCTTCACCACCATGATGGACTTCACGGATGCCGGCGAACTGGGCGTCTTTATCGACGAGGTGCAGCTCGCCACCCTGGAAGAGAAGATGAAGGACAAGGGCTATCTGGAAGGCGCCGACATGGCGACGACCTTCAACATGCTGCGCGCCAACGACCTGATCTGGTCCTTCGTGGTCAACAACTACCTCATGGGCAAGGACCCCTTCCCCTTCGACCTGCTGTACTGGAATTCGGACTCGACGCGCATGCCGGCGGCCATGCACACCTTCTACCTGCGCAACATGTACCAGGAGAACAAGCTGGTGCAGCCGGGCGGCATCAGCCTCAAAGGCGTGAAGATCGACCTGTCGAAGGTGAAGCTGCCGGCCTGCCTGATTTCCACCCGCGAAGATCACATCGCCCCCTGGAAGGCCACCTATTCGGCCACGCAGTTGCTGGGCGGCCCGGTCCATTTCATCCTCGCCGGTTCCGGCCACATCGCAGGCGTGGTCAATCCGCCGGAAGCCAAGAAGTACGGCTACTGGACCAACGCCAAGAACCCGGCGGACGCCGAGGACTGGCACAATAGCGCTACAGCGCATGAAGGCTCCTGGTGGCCGGAATGGCAGAAGTGGATTTCCACGTTCGCCGGTGACAAGGTACCCGCCCGCCAGCCCGGCGACGGTGGCTTGAAGGTCATCGAAGACGCGCCCGGCAGCTACGTCAAGGTGCAGGTGCAAGACTAGGATTCATGGACAGCTTCAAGAAGATTCCCGCTTCAGGGCCGGACGGCGCTGAAGCGATGGCCCGCGTGCTGGCCGAGAGCGCGCCGCTGGCGCGCCAATGGGCGGCGGACCTGTGTTGGCACGACCCGAAGGACGGCGAGAGCTGCGCCTGGTACCACGGCGCCTGGCAGACCTTGCGCCTGCTGGGCATCGTCACCACCCTGACCCAGCAATCGGAGCTTTACATCGACGCGCTGCGTCCGCTGATCGCGGCGGGCGGCCACAAGCGGGTGTTCCTCTCCGGCTCGGCGGACTACGGGCTGCTGTCGGTGGTGCTCGAAGCCTTCGGCAAGGAAGCCGTCACGCCGGAAATCACCGTGGTGGACCGCTGCCAGACGCCGCTCGAACTCTGCCGCTGGTACGCCGGACGCTACGGCTACGCCATCGAGACGGCGCGCAGCGACCTGCAGAGCTTTCGCGCCCCGGCGCCCTACGACCTGATCTGCGTCCACTCCCTGCTGTCCTGTGTTCCCGTGGAGCATCACGCCGAGATCGTCGCCACCTGGCATAGCCTGCTGCGCCCCGGCGGTATCCTGATGATGGCCAACAACCTCTATATCGGAAATACCGCCAAGGTGTCCCGCTTCACGCCGGAGCAGATCACCGCCTACCAGGACCGCGTCGCCAAGGCCGCGGAGACCTGCCCGACCCCCGACGCCCTGCCCCCGGCCGCGGACCTGCGAAACATGGCCGCCACCTATGCCTCGCACATGTCGGGCTCGATCATTTCCTCGCGCGAGCAATTGACCGGCCTTCTCGAGAAACAGGGCTTCGTCCTGGAGGAAACGCGCTTCGGAAATCTGGTGAAGAACCGGAACCACCAGCGCTCGGGCGCCCCGACGCCGGGCAAGCGCGAATACGCCTGGATCGTCGCCCGGCGCAGCTAGAGCAGATCAGGATCGGCTGGAATCGCAGAAGGCGATCCACCGTCCCAGTGATTCCGCTCTATACCTTTGAGATAAATCGGATTCACACGTTTAGACGGAACCACATTGTAGTTCCGTTAAAACGTGATCCGGTCTAGGCGCGCGTCACCTGTCCCCTTTGCCCTGCTTCGTCTCGTTGACGAAGTCCTCGTACTTCCCGCCGGCACCGCGGGGGATTTCCTCCAGCAGCACCAATTCGACGGAAACCGTGCCGGGCAGCCGCTCGGAAAGGTGAGTGACGAGCCGACGCCGCTCGTCCTCGCTTAGCGGGCGCTCCGGCACCAGCCGGGCCTCCACCTTGTCGACCGCGACCTGGGCGAGCTGGAACTGTCTCAGCGGCACGATCTTGGTCATCGACTTGACGCCGAAGGCCGGCCAGTATTCGTTGCCTTCGCGGTCCACCAGCATGTTGCGCTCACGGCCCAGGATACGGGTGAGGACGGGCAAGCCCCGGCCGGTGGGACAGGGCCCGCCGACCTCGGCGAAATCGCCGATCTCGTACCGCAGCAATGGCATGGCGAGATTGTGCAAGGAGGTCGCCACGACACGACCCACCTCGCCCGGCTTGCAGGGACGTCCGTCGCGGTCGATCACTTCCAGAAGTACGAAATCGGCCTGTACCAACTGATGCTCATGGCCCGGGGCCTGGAGCGAGATATAGCCCAGCTCCTGAGAGCTGTAGGCATCGGCAATCTCGACACCCCAAGCCTCGCGGCAAGCCTCGCGGACGTGGGGGTGCAGCAGTTCGCCGAAAGTCAGGCACTGCTTCAGCCTCGGCAGCTCAAGGCCATTGTCCTGAAAGTAACGCGCCAGAGACAGCAGGTTCGTCGGATAGCCGCGCAGGTAGGTCGGATTGACGCGCGTCAGCCACTCCGCCTGCTGGGCAACGCTGGTATCAATTTCCAAAGCATGCAAAGGGCCGCTGGGAAAGACAGATTCGACTGGCGCCCCCCAGTGCTTGCTGGTGAAACCATCCGGATAGGAAGCGCCTTTCGGAATTCGCCGGATCACCGCCATGCTGCCCCCCAGATCTCGGCCTTGCCAGAGGTGCTCACGCAGCGTGACCACTTCCCAAAACAGCTGATTGAGATGTGAACTGACGACGGTCACCGGCATGCCGGTGGAGCCGGACGTCGAGGCCTTGGCAGTCTTTCCGTGTTCGGGCGGCAGCTCGTCGCTGATCAGTTCCTCCCCAGCCTGCTGGATGTCGGCACGGGTCAAGAGCGGCATCCGCAGCCAGTCCTCCGGCGTCACCGCCCGTTCCCCCGTCAGCCCGCAGCCGTCCAAGCGCCGCCGGTAGAACGGCACGGTCTTCGCCACATGGCGCAGCAGGCGGTTGAGCTGCCGGAACTGTAGGGACCGGATCTCCTCCGCA
This sequence comes from Pelagibius sp. CAU 1746, assembly GCF_039839785.1. Classification (NCBI taxonomy): domain Bacteria; kingdom Pseudomonadati; phylum Pseudomonadota; class Alphaproteobacteria; order Rhodospirillales; family Rhodovibrionaceae; genus Pelagibius; species Pelagibius sp. CAU 1746. Next base: position 2,816,717 of record NZ_JBDOQT010000001.1, on the reverse strand, counting down.
CTGCGCCACTGGTTCGCTTCGAGCTGCTGCAGGATCGCGAGCCGCAAAGCAGCGTTCGGAGCGGGCATCGCAGGCCAAACGGAAGTCGCTGCAGTAGATTTCGGAATAGTCACCATTTCGCCGATCCGGATCAGAGGGGCCACCAAAAGGGATAGAGAGGCAGGGGAACCCCCATGGCCTGAACGAAAACCCCATAGGAAAGTCCCAGAGACGCCAGCGCGAGCATCAGCGAGAGCCTCCAGGACTCTCCGGCACAGCGGAGAACCAGCAGGAGATAAGCCGCCAGTCCCGCCGGAAAGCCCAGCAAGAAGACCAGCGGCAGGATGGAGAGCAGCAGCAGGCCTTCACGCAAGAGTCGCCCACCGCGCCCCGACGTGAAGCGCGGCGCGGCGGCGTGTACTGCCGGAGCCGTCCCGCGCCACAGAGCCGCCGCCTGGACGAACGCGACCAGCAGCGTTCCGCCCGCGGCCAGCAGCGGGAAACGCATCACGGCAACGGGATAGTCATAGTAGAACAGTCCCAGCGTGCAGAATCCGGCCAGAATAGCCGCCAGAGCGAACAGGAAGACAGCTTCAGCGCTTCGCATTGCCATTCCCCCCATAGCGCGCCGCCGCAAGGAAGTATCGCCGCAAGCGTCCCCAGGACAGGCCCATGACGATCAATCCCAGCAGCACCAGGGACCCAGGCCGCAACAGAAAGCTCATGCCGTAAGCCTGAAGCGTGATGTGCAGGTAGGTTTCGATCAGCGGCGCCATGACGAAACCCAGCACCAGGGCCGGGCGGCTATAGCCCATCGCTTTCATGGCGCAACCGAGCAGACCGATGACGAAGGTGGCGACCACGTCCAGCGGATCGTTCTGGTAGGCATAGGCGCCGAGGACAACCAGCACTGCGAGGATTGGCGCCAAGAGTTGAGGACGCAGGTCTGCGAGCTTCAGCAGCAGCGGCGAAGCCGCGATCATGACGGCCACCGCGACCAGGTTGGCGAAGGCCAGCACGATGGCCAGGCCGACGGCGAGGTCCATGTGATCGGCGAGGAAGTCGGGTCCCGGTTCCAACCCAAGCAGCAGGAAGCCGCCCAGCAGCACCGACATGCCCGCGCTGCCGGGAATGCCCATCGCCAAGGTGGTGACCAGTGCCCCACCCTCCTTGGCGTTGTTGCTCGCCTCCGGCGCGATGACGCCCTCGACGCAGCCGCTGCCGAAAGCCTCCGGCGTCGGCGAGGTTTGCTTGGCCGATGCATAGGCGACGAAGGGCGCGGTATCGCCACCGACACCCGGTACGATGCCGATGAAAACACCCAGCAACGACGACTTGATCAGCAGATAGGGGCGCAGAATAGCGGCTTTCATGCCGCTCAGGATTTGAGCGAAGCGGTCCCGGCTGGAGGTGCCGCCGGAATCGGCGCGATGGCCCAACGCCAGGCCGAGGATCTCCGGCACCGCAAAGAGCCCCAGGACCAACGGCACCAGCCGAACTCCGTCGAGCAGATAGTCGATGCCGAGCCAGAAACGCGGCACTCCGGCCAAGCGGTCATACCCGAAAAGAGCCAGGAAGACGCCCAAACCGCCGGCAATGAGCCCGCGCGCCATGGAACGCTCGCCCAGCACCCCGACGTAGATAATGCCCATCACCGCGAAGAGAAAGGTTTCCGGCGAACCAATAAGGAAAACGATCTGCTGCAGGAAGGGCAGCAGCGCCACCAGTGCGACAACCCCCACGATGCCGCCCAAACCGGAAGATAAGAAGGCGGCCCCCAAGGCGATGCCGCCCTTACCGGCGCGGGTCATCGGATAACCGTCCACCACCGTGGCTGCGTTGGGGCCCGACCCCGGAATCCCGAGCGCGATGGAGGTTAGTGCGCCACCTGTATAAACGACGGCATGGGCGGCCAGAAGGAAGCCCAGGCCGGCCATGGGCTCCATGCCGTAAATGAAGGGAAGCAGAAGCGCCAAAGCCGTCAGCCCCCCCAAGCCCGGCAGCACGCCGAGCAGCAGCCCAACGAAAACCCCGAGCACGCAGAGCAGCATCACCTCCGCGTTCAGGAACAGCGCGAAACCGTCAGCTACTGAGGCAAGCACAGGAGGCGCCTCCGATCTGTCGCAGTTGTCCTCGGCAAGGCGATGGCTTTTCGTTGTGGACTGGAAAGGAGTCTGCCGGGCGCGCGGCTACTGGAACTTTTCCAACGCCACGTGACGTACCCGCGCCAACTCTTCCTCGCTCAGCCCGTCCATCACGCGGTCGATGGACCGCTTCACCGCCTCCGGCGGCAGATAGCTGATCGGCCGCTGCGCGGCCTCCGCCTCCGCGATCACTGCCGGATCGGTCAGGACCTCGCGGGCGGTGCGCTGCAGGAAGGCCAGCCGGTCCGCCGGAATATCCGGCGTCGTCACCAGGGCTCGTCCGAGGCCGAAAAGCGCGTCGGCATAGTCGATCCACCAAGCCTGTTCCTGCGTCAGGTCGACGAGTTCGAAGAAAGTCGGCACCTCGGGCATCAGCGGCGAGCGTTCACGGGAGAGAACCGCGACCGGCGCCAAGCCCTGTTCCTTACCGTAGCGGCGGGCGGAACTGTCGGAAGGGATGAAGCCGTCGATCTCGCCGCGGATGGCCGCCAGAGCGATCTCCTTGGACCCCTTGTAGCCGACGATGACCTGCGCCTCCAAACCCAAGGCCTCGGCGACGAAGGCGGTGCCTGCACCGATAGTCGAAGTCCGCGCTGTGCCGCCAAAGCGGATCGGCCTACCTGCGTCCAGCATTTCCCCGAACGACCCGATGCCGGTCTCTTGGCCGATCACGAGAACGCGCTTTTCGTCGGCGACACGGCCAAGAAACCCGAGTTGACCCACCCGGTAACGAACACCCGGCGCGTCCAGCACCTGGGCGAAAGCGGCCGTCGCACCGCCGATCAGCATGAGGGTCAGGCCGTCGGGTTTGGCTGCCGCCACTTGGTTGAGGGCGACGTTTCCGCCTCCGCCGGGCCGGTTCTCCACTACGACCCGAGCACCAAGACGCGCCTCCATATGAGGGGCCAAGAAGCGCGCGAAAGCGTCATAGCCGCCGCCCGCGCTGTAGCCAACGACCAGTTTGACGACCTTATCTTTATAGAATTCATCCGCGGTTTCCGCGGCGCCCGGCGTGGCCAGGGCGCAGAGCGCGAAAAGCGCGGCCAACGCGCGCAGAATGGTTCTCTTGAACACGGTGTTTCCCCCACAAAAACCTGCTGCGGCCACGGTCCCCCGACCAGCCCGGCCAAGCTAGCGTGATCGCGCCTTGGAATCATCAACCATATTGGGGGAGCGCACCGCCCACGCCGAACGGCGTTCCCTCTAGGAATCAGCCCCTCGCGGCTCGCTCCGCCAAATAGATTCCAGCCAACTTCTCATAGTGTCCCGCCTGATAGACAAAGTCGGCCAGCTCCGCTTCCTTCAGCTCACGCATGAAGCGGGCCGGGCTGCCGCCCCACAACTGGCCGCCGGCAACGGTCTTTCCCGGCGTCACAAGAGCCCCGGCCGCCACCATGGCGCGACTTTCCACCCGCGCCTTGTCCATCACCGTCGCCCCCATACCGATGAAGGCGCCGTCCTCGACGGTGCAGGCATGGATCAACGCTCGGTGACCGGCGATCACGCCGTCGCCGATAACGGTCGCCAAGCCGCCGCCGGTCTCGCGGTAGTCGCCGCTTCGGTCGTGGTTACCATGCACGATCGTGCCGTCCTGCAGGTTGGTCCCCGCGCCTACGCGAATTTTGTTCACGTCGCCGCGCAGAACGCAGCCGTACCAGATGGAGCTGCCCGGGCCGATCTCCACATCGCCGACGATCACCGCCGTCTCCGCGATGAAGGCATCCGGGTGGATCTTCGGCCAGAGACCGCGATGGGGAAGGATATGACCGCTCATTCAAGCTCCCTTGGCTTCATGGACCGTTCGGTTCGCCGGGGACCGTTCGCCGGACCGGTTGGCACCCCGCCCTCGCGCGAACGCCCCGCTGCCACTTAGCGGGCCGGGCCGTGCAGGTCAAACAGCAAGCAGGCTTTCCTTCCCCTGAACCGCCAAGATCAGAAGCCCAAGCTTGTCCCGAACTACAGCGGCGACGCTAACTCGGGGTTGAAAACCGGCTCGTTACCGATAAAGAAACCCTGCCAACCAAAGACAATGCATGGTAGAGTTTTGCAAAAACTATACGACTTAGACTTACCGTCTTTGGGAACAGATATATGAGAGTCCTCACCGCCATCTGCATCGCCATGGCCCTGTCCAGCGGCGGCACCGCCTACGCCGCAGCGGGCGCGGGCCACGGCCCCTCCGATTCCTGGGCCGAAATGCAGAAGTTCGAATACTACCTCGGCGACCTGGCGGGTGCCTTGGAAGTCTGCCGCATGTACGGAATGCATGCCGAGATGCGGGAACTGGCATCGCTCACCCCCTATGGGGCGATCGGCATGCAGGCTTGGGCGGCCTATGACGACATCCGTGGCGGTGTCTGCGGCAGGGTCCGCACCGCCGCGAAAAGCGTGCTGGGCGACAAGGACAAGCTGCTGGATTACTTAAGGGCCAAGTACGACTGCCGCTCGGGGGCGTGCATCGAGCGCTAGACCCCACGGTCAAAGCAGACAAAAAAACGGGCCGCAGAAACTGCAGCCCGTTTTCTTTTTGCAGTGTTCGCCTGGCGCTTAACGCCCCGAGGCTTAACGCCCCGAGGCTTAACGCCCCGAGGCTTAACGCCCCAAAGCTTAGCGCTTGGAGAACTGGAAGCTCCGGCGCGCCTTGGCCCGGCCGTACTTCTTACGCTCGACCACGCGGGAGTCGCGGGTGAGGAAGCCGCCGCGCTTCAGCACCGGGCGCAGGCCCGGCTCGTAAAGCGTCAGCGCCTTGGAAATACCATGACGCACCGCGCCGGCCTGACCGGAGAGGCCTCCGCCCTTGACCGTGCAGACGACGTCGAACTGACCGGTCCGGTCAGCCACCAGGAAAGGCTGGGCCAGGATCATGCGCAGAACCGGACGCGCAAAGTAGACGGTCTGGTCCTTGCCGTTGACGCTGATCTGGCCGCTGCCCGGCTTGATCCAGACGCGGGCCACCGCGTCCTTGCGCTTACCGGTGGCATAGGAGCGCCCCTGAGCGTCACGCTGCGGCTCCACCGTCTCGGCGGCGGCCTCCGGCGTCACGCCCGTGGCTTCGGCCAGCTCGCCCAGATCGCTCAGGGTTTGAGTCTCATCGGCCATGCTTACTGGCTCCTCTTGTTCTTCGGGTTCATCGCCTGGAGGTCCAGAACCTCGGGCTGTTGAGCCTCATGGGGGTGCTCGGTACCGGCATAGACGCGCAGGTTCTTCAACTGCTGGCGGCCCAGGCGATTGCGCGTAATCATGCGCTCCACCGCCTTCTCGACCACCCGTTCCGGGAATTCGCCGCCCAGGATCTGCCCCGCCGTGCGTTCCTTAATGCCGCCGGGATGGCCGGTGTGCCAGTAGTAGACTTTGTCGCTCGTCTTCTTGCCGGTCAGCTTGACCTTCTCGGCATTGATGACGATCACGTTGTCGCCACAGTCCATGTGCGGCGTGAAGCTCGGCTTATGCTTGCCGCGCAGGATCTTGGCGACCTGGGACGCCAGGCGACCAAGGACAACACCATCGGCATCGATCAGAATCCATTTCTTTTCGATGTCCGACGGGGTGGCGGTAAAGGTCTTCATTGTGCCAACCACTCGTCGTGTGAATTCAGGAAGGAGCCGCCGGTCAAGCGGCAAGGCCAAGCCCTGCCGGGCACCAGCGCTCCGGAGCGGCGATTTCTAGGGGGCCCGGGGCCGACTGTCAATCCGAAAAAGCCGCGCTTTTTCAATCGGCTTAGGTCTGAGGTAATATATTACCGCAGCCCTAACTTCCTCTCAAAAAAGCGATATTTTCCAGCCCCTTGCAGCCCGGTTTCCCGGCGCCTCCAGGGCCTTACTCCTCCGGTGGAATCGAGTAGGTCGCCGTGGCGTGGGAAACCGGCGCTTCCAGGCCTTCGGAATGGACCATGATGTCCCCCACGGCCAAGCGCTTGCCCAGTTTGATCAGACGACAGCTCGCCAGCAGGTCGCCGGGCTGCGGGCGCTTCAGAAAATTAATGTTGAGGCTGGTGGTCACCGCCAGGGGCACCTCTCCGATGGCGCCCAGCAGCGCGGCGTACATGGTAAAATCGGCCAGCGCCATCTGGGCCGGGCCGCTCAGGGTGCCGCCGGGGCGGATGTGCGCCTCTCCAGCCGGCAGCCGCACACGGGCAGTGCCGTAACCGATCTCCTGGGTCACGAAGCCGTAAATGCGCTGGAAGGGCGCGCTCTCGGCCAGCAGCCGGTTGAAGGCGTCAATGGTGATGCGGGGATGATTTTCGTTCACTTGATCCATAAGGGCGGTGGCCTCCTGCGGGGGTGGCTTCTTCTCCAGGTTCTTTTCTAACTCCTGCGGCAACCTATTATTCCTTGAACTGCCACCAGTGGAAGCGCCAAAGTCCCACTACCCCCGAATAAGATTAAGTGGAAGACCGAGGAAATCATGCCTGCCGAAGCCGCTCTTTCCAGTGATGCCCCGATCCTGCTGCGCGAGGACAAAGAGGGGATCGCGCGCCTGACCCTTAACCGGCCGCGGCAGTACAATGCTCTCTCCGCCGGCCTGATGAGCGCTCTGCAAGAGGCGTTGGACGACATCGCCGAAGACAGTCAGGTTCGCGCCGTCGTGATCGAGGGCGCCGGGCGTGGCTTCTGCGCCGGTCACGACCTGAAGGAGTTGCGCGGGCGCAGCGGCGACCGGGACTTCTATCAGGACATCTTCAAACAATGCAGCCGCCTGATGGTCTCCCTCACCACCCTGCCCCAGCCGGTGATCGCGAAGGTGCACGGCATCGCCACTGCGGCGGGCTGTCAGCTCGTCGCCACCTGCGATCTCGCGGTGGCCGACGCTGCCGCCCATTTCGGGACTCCCGGCGTCAACATCGGCCTCTTCTGCTCGACGCCCATGGTCGCCCTGTCACGGGCCGTGCCGCGCAAGCAGGCCATGGAGATGCTGCTGACCGGCGACATGGTGGGCGCCGAGGAAGCCCTGCGTCTGGGCCTTATCAACCGCGCCGTCCCGGCCGAGAGCCTGGAGGACGCGACGTTGGAGTTGGCTCGCAAGGTGATCAGCAAGTCGCCCCTGACCCTGAAGATCGGCAAGGAGGCCTTCTACCGCCAGATCGAGTACGGACAGGTGGAAGCCTACGCCTATGCGGCCCAAGTGATGACCACCAACATGCTGGCCCGCGATGCCGAAGAAGGCATCGACGCCTTCATCGAAAAGCGCGCGCCGAAGTGGGAAGGCCGCTAAGCTGACTGCGCAGCCGAGGCCGTCATAAAAGTAAGAGAGCCATTTCCTTGAGCGAAGACCTGCAGGACCTCTGGAACCTGGTTGCCGAAGTCTGGCACTATGGATTCCTCGGCATCGACGTCGGGCGGCTCATGTCCGCCCTGGGCATCATCATCGCCTTCCTGATCGTCCGCCACTTCTTCACACGTGTCGTCATGGCACGCCTTCACCGCTGGGCGGAGAAGACCGAGAGCACACTGGACGACGAGGCCATCGAAGCGCTGGCGCCGCCGATCCGCTTCATCCCGCTGGTCATCGGCATCTTCGTTGCCGTCGGCTATCTGGACTTCCGCGACAGCGCCGGCGAGGTCGCCGACAACGTGCTGCGCTCCCTCGTGGTCTTTACTCTCTTCTGGATGCTCTTCGCGGCGGTGGCGCCCTTCTCCTTCGTCTTCGGCAAACTGGAACGGGTTTTCACCCGGCCCATGGTCGAATGGCTGGTCAAGGCCACTAAGATCGGCGTCGCCTTCATCGGCGGCGCCATCATCCTGGAACTCTGGGGAATCGAAGTGGGGCCGATCCTGGCCGGCGCCGGCCTGCTGGGCGTCGCCGTGGCACTGGGCGCCCAGGACCTGTTCAAGAACCTTATCGCCGGCATCCTGGTGATCGCCGAGAAGCGTTTCCAGCCGGGCGACTGGGTGCGCGTCGACGGCGTGGTCGAGGGCACGGTGGAAACCATCGGCTTTCGTTCGACCCGCGTGCGCCGTTTCGACAAGGCCCCGGTCTACGTGCCCAACGCCAAGCTGTCTGACAACGCGGTTACCAACTTCAGCGATATGACCCACCGCCGGATCTATTGGATGATCGGGGTCGAGTACCGCACAACGGTCGAACAACTGCGCGAAATCCGCGACGGCATCGAGGGTTACGTCGTCGGCAACAAGGACTTCGCCCAACCCAACGAGGTCTCGACCTTCGTGCGCATCGACAGCTTCAACGACTCCTCGATCGATATCATGCTCTACTGCTTTACCAAGACCACCAACTGGGGCGAGTGGCTGGAGATCAAGGAGAATCTGGCCTACCACATCATGGGCGTGGTGCAGAAAGCCGGCAGCAGCTTCGCCTTTCCGAGCCAGTCGCTCTACGTCGAATCCTTGCCTGACGACCGGCCGGAGGCCTTCATTCCGCCGGAAAGACAGCCGCCAAGCGGCGGCGACTTGCAAGACGCCAAGAGCGAATAGGACAGACCGCAAAAGATGGGCAGCCCCTTCACCTATACCAACAGCGAACTTCTGGAAATCCTGCGCGACACCAAGACCATCGCAATGGTCGGGGCTTCGCCGAAATGGAACCGGCCGAGCTACTTCGCGATGAAGTACCTGCAGGATAAGGGGTACCGCGTCATTCCCATCAATCCGGGCCATGCGGGAAAGCAAATCCTGGGCGAGACGGTCTACGCCTCTCTCGCGGAGGTCCCAGGCACCTTCGAGATGGTCGACATCTTCCGCAACTCCGAGGCCGCCGGCCCGGTCACCGACGAGGCCATCGCCGTCGCCGAGGAGAAAGGCATCGAGGTTGTGTGGATGCAGCTCGGCGTCATCAACGAACCGGCGGCCGAACGCGCCCGCGCCGCCGGCCTTCGGGTTATCATGGACCGTTGTCCCAAGATCGAATTCGGCCGCCTCAACGCAGAACTTTCCTGGGGCGGCTTCAATTCCCGGATCATCACCTCCAAGCGCCGCCGCGTGAGGCTGTCATGAGCGACCACAGGGGCCCGAAATCACATGGGGGCAAGGCGCGCGAATACGGTTTCGAAACGCGCATGATCCATGCCGGCACGCAGCCGGAGCCGGTGACCGGCGCACGGCAGACGCCGATCTTCCAGAATACCTCCTACGTCTTTCACGACGCCGAACACGCGGCCTCGCTGTTCAATCTGCAGTCCTTCGGCTTCATCTACTCGCGCCTCACCAACCCGACGGTGGCGGCGTTGGAGGAGCGGCTGGCCAACCTGGAAGGGGGGCGCGGAGGCACCTGCTGCGCCTCCGGCCACGCCGCGCAGATCCTCGCCTTCTTCGCACTGATGGAACCGGGCGACCGCTTCATCGCCTCGACCCGCCTCTATGGCGGCTCGATCACGCAGTTCGGTAAGTCCTTCAAGAAGTTCGACTGGCAGGCCGATTTCGTCGACGTCGACGAGCCCGAAGCGGTACGCCGTGCGCTGACGCCGAAGACCAAGGCCATCTTCGTCGAAAGCCTGGCCAACCCCGGCGGTGTGGTCAGCGACCTCGAGGCGCTGGCCGCTGTCGCCCGCGAGGCGGAGATCCCGCTGATCGTCGACAACACCATGGCCACGCCCTATCTCTGCCAGCCCTTCGACTGGGACGCCGACATCGTCGTTCACTCGACCACCAAGTTTCTTTCCGGGAACGGCACCTCAATGGGCGGTGCGGTGATCGATTCGGGCGGCTTCGACTGGACGGCCAGCGGCAGGTTTCCCGGCTTGGCGGCGCCGGAACCGGCCTATCACGGGCTGAATTTCCATGAGACCTTCGGTGACATGGCCTTCACCATGCAGGCCCATGCGGTCGGCTTGCGGGACCTGGGCGCCACCATGGCCCCGATGCACGCCTTCCAGACCCTGCTGGGTACGGAAACCCTGAGCCTGCGCATGGAGCGGCACTGCGCCAACGCCAAGCGGGTGGCCGAATTCCTGGAGGGCCATCCCGCGGTGGCCTGGGTCTCCTCGGCCGCCCTGGCCTCCAGCCCCTACCGGACCTTGGCCGCGAAGTACCTGCCGCGCGGCGCCGGCTCGGTCTTCACTCTCGGGCTCAAGGGCGGCTATGAGGCGGGCGTGAAGATGGTGGAGGGCTGCGAACTGCTCTCCCACCTCGCCAACATCGGCGATGCGCGCTCGCTGATCCTGCATCCGGCCTCGACCACGCACCGCCAGTTGACCGAGGAGCAGCAGGCCGCGGCAGGCGCCGGCCCCGAAGTGGTACGCCTGTCGATCGGCCTGGAAACGGTGGAGGACATCATCGCCGACCTCGACCAGGCGCTGGCGTCGTCGGCTTGAAGCGGGTTCAGCCGTAGCTGGCGACTTCGACCAGGTTGCCGTCGGGATCGCGGAACCAGACCGAGCGTGCGAGGCCTTCGGCGCCGTCGGTTTCCTCCGGCCCATGTTCCAGGTCGACACCGCAGGACCGCAGGTGGGCGACGATATCGTTGAGCGGAGACGCCGCCACCACGCAAAACTCGGCGGATCCGGGAATCGGTACCGCAGCCTTGCGCCGCAGCTCATTGGGGTTGGGATTCACATTGATCCTATGGCGGCCGAACCGCAGGGCGACCCTTCCCTCACCGAAAGACTCCCGCGCCATGCCGAGCACTTTCTCATAGAAGACACAGGTCTGTTCGACATCGCGCACGGTCAAGGCGAAATGATCCAGGCGATCCAATTCAACGGACAGGTTACTCATTACGAAACTATCGGACCTCTTGTCGTTAGGTTACTCGGCCGGCGCCGTGACTGGCGCCGCCGTACGGGAGTTGGGAAGGAAGAAGGCGATGATCGCCGCCGCCGCGGCGATCGCGGCCAGAATGAAATACAGCTCGGTGAACTCGCCGCTGCGGCGCTCGACCCAGGAAGCCAGCAGGATCGCAGGATTGGCGATCACGAATGCGAGCACGAACTTCACGCCGAAAGCCAAGCCCCGATGACGTTGCGGCGTATAGCGGGCCAGCAACAGGTTCTCTGCGGGCAGGGCGACGGCGCTCAACACCACCGTCAGCACGGCCAGCGTCACCAGCGGGCCCGATGCCGCACTTGCCAGCAGCACCATGACCGGGACCTGGAAAAGAAAGGCACCGAGGTAGATGGGCTTTAGGGGGAAACGATCGGCCAGCCAGCCACCGACCAGTTGCATGAAGCCGCCAGCGGTATAGACCACGGCCACCAGCATGCCGATGCCAAACGCACCCTCGCCCGCCAGGTCACGCAGGCGCAGATCGAAGATCTTCGGCAAGGAGGCCTGGGTAGCGTGGAACATCAGCCCCATGACCATCATGGTCAGCAGCAGGACGGCATAGACGCGGACCATGTCGTTGCGCCTGGGCGCCGCCTCCTTCGTCGCGTCGTCCCCGGCCTCCCGCACCCAGCCGAGCCGCAGGCAGACGATCAACGCCAAGCCCGTCGCCAGGCAGACCGCGCCCGGCACGATGAAGGCCGCGCGCCAGGAAATAGCGTCGATCAGGACACCCGCGACCAAGCCGGCACTGGCGATACCGAGCGATCCGAAGATGCCGTTGACCGCCAGGGCCATACCCCGAGCCCGCGCGGTCTTCACCACCCAGGCGATGCCGATAGGGTGATAAATGGCGCTGAAAAGGCCGACCGCCGCCAGGCCCAGCAACAGCGCAGTGGGGGACGAAACCAGCCCGCAGACAATGCTCGCGAGGCCGAGGCCGACGAAGAAGACCGCCATCATCCCGGAAGCCGACCAGCGGTCGCCCAGCCAGCCGGCCGGCAAGGCCGCCAGCCCGACCAGCAGCGAACCGACCGCCCAGAGCTTTACAAGCTCATGGTTGGGCAGATTCCATTCGGTCTCCAGGGACAGCGCGATGACGAAGTAGAACGCGGTAAAGAGGTGCATATAGGCATGGCCTAAGCACGAGAACGCCAGCGTCAGACGCGCCGATGGAGCCTTCATGGCAATCATCCCCAGTCTCTTCCCCTCTTTCCCAGTATACGTTAACGCACGGTGGGGCAAGATGGCGAAACGCATAGAATTCCTAAGGATACCATCTTGACGGCGCGCTTACCGCTGCTCCGCCGGGAAGAGACCTTTCCCGCCGGACCGGCGGGCCTGCCTCGATTTCGCCGCAATATAATCACCCAGCAGCCCCTTTCCGGTCCCGCGTCCGCCCCGATACGCCGTCATGCTAAAGCCTGGATGCGAAGCAAAAAACCATCAGGTCAAGGAGCGAGGCCCATGGACGGCAGCCCTCTTCGAACCAATCCTGAAGGCCTCGGCGCCGGCACCCCGGCGGCAGGTCTCCGGGACCCGGATGACAATGGCACGGCCGCGGAACTGGATCTGGAACGCCTGGTCTGGGATCCGGAGTACCGCAGGACCATGCGCCACCGGATCAAGCGCGGTTCCTAGCCCGCCCTCAGGCCCCGCCCTCCGGCGTGGTTTCGCTGCTGATCCAGTCCAAGAAGGCCTGGCTTCCCCCGGCCACGGGCAGAATCACCGCACAGGGACACTCGTAACTGTGCATGGCCTCAACCGCCGCGATTAGATCGCCCGCCCGCTCGCGGGTCGTCTTCATGATCACCACGCTCTCCGAGCCTTCTCCGATATCGCCGTTCCAGAGAAAAATAGGCACCATTTCCGGGAAGACGTTGGCGCAGGCCGCCAGGCGGGCTTCGACCATCGAGCGGCCGATTTCGCGGGCTTCCTCGACATCCGCAGCGGTGACGTAGACCAGGCAGTGGGAATAGTTAACGGACATGGACGGGCAGCTCTCCCGAGTCGCTTTCTGCGTCAAGCTATCGTAGCATGGCCGGAAACACAGGGAGAGAGAGCATGGACCGATTGTCCCCCACGGCCCAGGCGCTCGGCACGGAGGCGGTCGACGGCACAACGAAGGCCGCCCCGGGGCGTAAGCATCGTCCGACGGTCACGCAGTTGGCGTGGTTGAGCCGCGGCCTGGATCAGGCCGGCGGAAAGCTACCGCTGTTCGATCACTATGGACAACGCTATGACCAGCGCACGATCCGCAGTTGCATCGAACAAGGCTGGGCCGAGCCTTGGTTCAAGAATCCGATAAAGCCTGACTGGCTGGTCTGCCGCCTGACCGGCGAAGGCCGCCGCATGGCGGAAGCCGGCGAGGCTTTGGCCGAGACGGCAAACGCCGACCTCAGGGACGAGAGCATCCGGGACCTGGTGGACGACCTCTTCGCCTGAACGAAACCGTCCCGTCTCCGTCCCGCGCCCTTGCGGCGGGTGATCAGCGAATCTGCTTGCGCCAGCGCTCGATCGTGCGTTTCACGAAGCCTTCGGGTGCGTCTTCCTTCTGCCATTCCGTAGCGAAAGAAGCCGTGTCGCTGTGCGGCCTCTTTTCGTCCGGCAGATGATCGAAGCGGATCCGCATCGGCAGCACCACACCTTCACCCACGACCACGGCCTGCTGATTGCGCAGGGCCGGCAGCGAGTTCAGCATTCCCTCCGCGCTTTCAGGGAGGGCCTGGCGGACGAAATCCTGGTCCTTCTGATTGCCCATGCGCAGCGCGAAGAGCGTCGAGCACTGGGAGAGGATGGTTTCCGACAGCTCAGAAGGGCGCTGCGACACAAGGCCGAGCGAGAGACCGTACTTGCGTCCTTCCTTGGCAATGCGCGCGATCATGCGGCGCGTCGGCTCGAAGCCCTTGCTCTGGTCATGGGGGATATAGCGGTGCGCTTCCTCGCAGACCAGCAAGACCGGCACCGCCGACTCCCGCTCGCTCCATACCACGAAGTCGAAGAGCGTGCGGCACAGCAGCGAGACAACCACGTCGACGATCTCCGAAGGCACGCCGGAGAGATCGAAGATGGTTAGCGGCTTGCCCTCGACCGGCACCCGGATCAGGCGGGCAAGCACATCCGCCAAGGTATCCCGCACCGACAGGCTGGAGAACATGAAGGCGTAGCGGCGGTCGCTGCGCAGCGCCTCGATACGCGATCGCAGGCGCAGGTAGGGCTTGGCCTGCTCGGCTTTCTGCAGCTGTCCCATGGCCGCTTCGATGTTGTGCATCAGGGCGCTCAGAGGATAGGGCACCGGCGTGTCCACGGTGATGTAGCGGCCCTCTTCCTCATTCTCCGCCGCCCCGCGCCTTGCAAGCTGGATGGCGTCTTTCAGGATGAAGGATTCCGAGGAACGGCTGTTCTCGTCGCGGCTGCAGAGCACTTCGACCATCTCTTCGAAGTTCAACAGCCAATAGGGTAGCTGCAGGTTCTCCGGCGTGACGATCTCGGCCAGCCCGTCGAAAGCGCGGGTGTACTCGTTATGGGGATCCAGCAGCACCACATGCCCGAAGGGGTGGGCGCCCAGGATGGCGTGCAGCACCGTGGCCAGGGCGCAGGACTTACCGGAACCGGTAGTGCCCAGGATCGCGAAGTGCTTGCCCAGCAGATCGTCGGTGACGAGGTAGGCCGGCAGTTCCTCGTTCTGGTGCAAGGTGCCGATCTTCACGTTGGACCCCTTGGGGCGCTTGTAGATCTGCTGCAGTTCGACCATCGAGGTGGCGTAGACCGCCTCGCCCAGCCCGGGATAGAGGGACACGCCGCGCAGCAGGTCGAAGTCGCCGTTTTCCTTTTCGAGGCTTTCGCCGAAGAGGTCGATCTCCATGACCCACTGCTCGCCGAACTCCGGCGAGGGTGAAGGATTTCCGGTGGCCAGGCTGGAAACGATGCCGAAGGCGGTCGAGCCCGGGGTCTGCATCTTCACCAAGGCGCCGATCTGCACCGCCTCGTTGAGCTGGCGCGCAGCCTCGGGGCCCGGCCCGGTGGGCACCAGGCTGGCGGTCACCTTTGAACCCGTGACGGAGATGATGTGCCCGACCTTGAAGTCCGAAAGCGCCGCCTTCGGCAGGTCCATCTGCTGAACGTTCTGCATCTGCTGACTGCACCCGATCCGTTGGTTTTCGGGCCGAATCATTGCAGCCAGACGTTAAGCAATAGCGAAAGGAGCAAAGCTTAGGAAAAGTCTCTAAGCCTCGGTCATTTAAGGATTTTAAACCATAGAACACCTAGGCTGGCAGGTTGTTGGCCGGTTTCGCGGGGAAACCGGCCGGGCACCGCCGCGAAAGGCCGCCAAATGCCCCAGTTCCAAGAGTACCGAGCCCCCACAGCCAAGACCGCTCCCGGCCTCGCCGGGGCCGCCCTGCTGCTGTGGGCGCTGCCGGTGCTGCTCGGCGGCTGCGATGCCATCTACGACGACACCAAGGGTTGGGCCAACCGTCTGGAGGCCTCCATCCTGCAGACCGCACATGAGTTGGACGAAGATCCCGACGCCGAGGAGACCGGGAAGTACACGGCGGAGACCGTCGAGCCTCCGCGGACGGACCGGAACGGCGAGCGCACGGCCCGACCGGTACCGGCCCAACCGCCTTCGCAGCCGGCGGCACCGCCCCGGGCGGAGCTCGGAGACCAAGCCATGCCGGCGTTCGCACCCTCGGAACCGGAAGGCACGGTCGCCGATGCGGCCAGCGGCCTGTTGGTCCCGGCGCCAGGCCCCCAGGCGCCGGCCAAGGCCAAAGCCCCCCAGGACAGCGGCAAGAAAGCCGGCGGCGATAAACCGCTGCAGGACGGGGACAAAGTGGCGAAAAGCGCGCTCCCCCCCTTGCCCTTGCCCAAGCCCCAGACGGCAGGAGCCGTGGCCGGGAAAGAGCCGCCGCAGGACGCCTCCAAGGCCTCCGAAGCGGCGCCGGCGGCCAAGGCCGACAACGGCCACGCCATGGTCCTGCATCTCTCCTCCCTGCGCAGCGAAGAAGCGGCAAAGCGGGAGTGGGGCAATCTGAAACGCGATTTCCCGGTGACGCTGGGCGGGCTAGAGGCGGAAATCCGCCGCGCCGAACTGGGTGAGAAGGGCACCTTCTACCGGATCCTGGCCGGCCCCCTTCCCTCGCCCAGCTCCGCCAGAGAAGCTTGCGCGGAGGTCAAGGCCCGCAACGTCAAGCAATACTGCCGGGTTCTGCCCGTCCAGCCGGCGGCGAAATCCGCTTCCTGAGCCGGCAGTCCACCGCCGCACAGGCGCCGGCAATCATTGCGGCGCCGGGAACAGCTCCGCGCTGCGTCCGGTGATGAAGTAGACAGCCAATCCCAACCATTCGTGAAGCGCCATCTCGGCCAGGCTCAACGAACCGCCGATATCCCGCGGCCAGACGACATGACGCGGCTCGGTCCGGTAGTCGACCGCATAGGGCACTATCGGCAATCCATAGGCCCGAAAGCTGGCCACGGCGCGGGGCATATGCGCCGCCGAGGTAATCAGCAGCCAGGGCCGCGCCCCAGCCGCGCCGTCACGGCCGATCAGCCCTGTGGTAAAGCGCGCGTTCTCCGCCGTATTGCGGGACTGCGCCTCGAAACGCACCTTCGACATCGCGACCCCCAACTGCTCGAAGAAGCGGCGCGTGATTTCCGCCTCGTTCCACCCGCTCGGCTGGAGACGGCCGGAGAATCCCGAGACGATAATCGCCCGGTCCGGCATGATCCGGTGCAGCGCCACCGCGGTGGTGAGCCGCTCCGCGTTGCCGTTCAGTCCCACTTGGCCGCGGGCCGCCGCGACCGCGCCGCTGTCCGTCGCGCCGCCCAGGACGATGATGCCGGCAACGGTGCCGGGGTTGGCTTGGTCGGCGGGAAAACGGTTTTCCAGGCTGCGCAGGGCCAGTTCCGGCAAGGGCGTCAGCACAATGGCGCCGCCGTAGAGCAGCAGCACCACGCCGAAGGCACGAGCCGTGGCGCGCCAGCCGAGGCGGCGGCAGCACAGCCAGATCAGCAAGCCGAGCAGCAGGGAGTTCAGCGGCTTCAGCAGAAACCAACCGATCTTAGACAAGAGAAAAAACGCGGTAGCCATTGATTTTCCTCAAGCTCTTTGCAACGGCCACAAGCAAAAAAGCCGTCCCGGCGAAGACCGGAACGGCTTTCTTGAAGAATGGTCGGAGCGGCGGGATTTGAACCCACGACCCCCACACCCCCAGTGTGGTGCGCTACCAGGCTGCGCTACGCTCCGCCAGAATTAGGGCCGAAAAACGGCACTGCGCCCTTCGCGGCCCTGTATAGCCGGGCTCTTGGGGGAAGGCAACGATTCCTCTCAGCCACCGTGGAAGCCGGAACCGGGCTCAAGAAGCCCCCTTGGCGGCTGCCTTGAGCATGTCCCTCAGTTCGCTGAGTTCGTCGATGGCCGCTTGGATCGCCTTGGCCTGACCGTCGGACCCCGGCGATTCCGGAACCTCGTCCGGCGCCTCGCCGTCCTTGCCTCGTCCCTCGCGCAGCAGGCGCTGCACCCCTTTGATGGTATAACCTTCGCTATAGAGCAGATCCCGGATCCGCCGCAGCAGACTGATATCTTCCGGCCGGTAGTAGCGGCGCCCCCCGCCCCGTTTCAGCGGCCGCACCTGACTGAACTTGCCTTCCCAGAACCGGAGAACGTGCTGCGGAACCTCAAGTTCGTCGCTGACTTCGCTGATCGTCCGAAAAGCAGCTGCTGATTTTCCGGCGGGTCGACTGGCTGGCATGCTGACCTTTATTTCGTTCAGCTATCCGAAGACGCTAGGCTTCAACTTCACTCTGGGCCGCGGACGGGCTGCTGAGCGCACTGTTAATGCGGTTCTTCAGCACGTGCGAGGCCCTGAAGACCAGTACCCGACGCGGCAGGATCGGCACCTCTTCACCGGTCTTCGGGTTACGGCCAATGCGCTCGCCCTTCTCGCGCACCGAGAAGCTGCCGAAGGACGACAGTTTCACCATCTCGCCACGCACCAAGGCGTCAGATATCTCATTCAAAACCGATTCGACCAACTCCGCGGACTCGTTCCGCGACAGCCCGACTTCCTGGTAAACAGCCTCGCTTAGGTCCGCCCGGGTTATCGTCCCACCGGCCATTCCCCCCTCCTCTTGCGTTCGACCAACGGGGGAGCTTAACGCACCCGAAAAATTCGGTCAATTATCTAGGGAATACCGTGGGATGCGGCTAATTTTTGACGCAAATTCGGAAGGCCTCCGCCGATCCTCCGGTCGAAGGCGGCGCGTTACCAGCGGACCAGGGCCGAACCCCAAGTGAATCCGCCGCCCATGGCCTCCATACAGATAAGGTCACCACCCTGGATCCGGCCGTCGCTGACCGCGTCGGTCAGGGCCAGCGGGATGGAGGCCGCCGAGGTGTTGGCATGACGGTCCACGGTCACCACCACCCGGTCGCTGGGCAGGTTCAGACGCCGGCCCATGGATTCGATGATGCGCATATTCGCCTGATGCGGCACCAGCCAGTCGATATCCCCCGGGGTCAAGCCGTTGGCGTCCAGGGCGGCGTCGATGGCCTCGGCCATGCGCACCACGGCGTGCCGATACACCTCCTTGCCCTCCATGCGCAGGTGGCCGACCTTGCCGGTGGAGGACGGGCCGCCGTCGACATAGAGAGCGTCATGATGACGGCCATCGGAGAAGAGATGGGTCGAGAGCACCCCTCGGGCGCTGGCGGCGCCTGCCCCGTTGGTCGCCTGCAGCACCACGGCGCCGGCGCCGTCGCCGAACAGCACGCAGGTGGTGCGGTCTTCCCAATCGAGTATGCGCGAGAAGGTCTCCGCGCCGATCACCAGGGCCGTCTTGGCCTGACCGACGCGCAGGAAGTTGTCGGCCACCGAGAGGCCGTAGACAAAGCCGCTGCACACTGCCTGCACGTCGAAGGCCGCGCCCTGGGTGACGCCCAAGTGCTCCTGAATGCGCGTGGCGGTGGCCGGAAAGGTCTCGTCCGGAGTCGAGGTCGCGCAGACGATCAGATCGACATCGGCCGGTGAAATGCCAGCCTGAGCCATGGCCTCCTTGGCCGCGGCGGTGCCGAGGTCCGAGGTCATCTCCCCTTCCGCGGCGATGTGGCGCTGACGGATGCCGGTGCGCTGGCGGATCCATTCGTCGCTGGTGTCGACCTTTTTCGCAAGGTCCTCGTTGGTGACGATTTGGGCGGGCAGATAGGCTCCACACCCCGTGACGATGGAACGATGCATGTTTATACGACTGCCGCCTGAGCGTTACCGGGACTACGGTCCAGAAGGGTGAGGTCGGTGCGAATCTTCTCGATGATACCATGGCGCTGCATGTCCACAGCAACGCCGATGGCGTTGGCGAAGCCCAGGGCGTCGGTCCCGCCGTGGCTCTTCACCGCAATCCCGTTCAGGCCGAGGAACATGGCCCCGTTGTAACCGCGCGGATCGACCCGCTTGCGCAACTTACGCATGGCCGGGCGCGCCAGCAGATAGCCGAGTCCGGCCAGCAACGACGATCGGAAAGTGTGGCGCATGTATTCGTTGATCAGCTTGGCCGTGCCCTCCGCCGTCTTCAGCGCGACGTTGCCGGTGAACCCGTCGGTAACGATCACGTCGGCCGTGCCCTTTGCGATGTCGTCGCCCTCCACGAAGCCCAGGAACTTTCCGGGCAGCCCGCTGGCACGCAGAATGGCGCTCGCCTCCTGCAACGACTCGTGCCCCTTGATCTCCTCGGAGCCGACGTTCAGCAAGGCGTAGCTGGGCTCCTGCAAACCGAGGACGGAACGGGCGAAGGCATTGCCCATCACCGCGAAGTCGACCAGGTTCTGGGCATCGCACTGTACGTTGGCGCCCAGATCGAGCATCACCGATTCCCCGCGCATCGTGGGGAAGAAGGATGCGATGGCCGGCCGGTTGATGCCCGGCAAGGTCTTGAGCACGAACTTGGCCATGGCCATGAGGGCGCCGGTGTTACCGGCGGAAACGACGCAATCGGCCTCGCCTGCCTGCACCGCATCGATCGCCAGTCGCATACTGGACTGGCGGCCGGAGCGCAGGGCAACCGACGGCTTCGCGTCACTGCCCACCACATCGTCGGTGTGGCGCAGGGTGGTGACTTCCTGCAGGCGGCCTTTGTTCTTCAACAGGGGCGCAATCTCGCGCTCCCGCCCGAACATGATGAAGCGAACTTCGGGAAAGCGCTCCAGCGCTATAGAAGCGCCGCGCACGACCATCTTCGGGGCGGCGTCCCCGCCCATGGCATCCAATGCGATTGTGAGCGCTTTGCCCATGTGCCCTCATAAGGTAGGTCCGCCGAAACCGCGGCCGCGGGGGCCGCCCGGCGGACAGCTACCTAGAGACCCTCGGATTCCGTAACTTCCCGGCCGTCATAGTGACCACAGGCCGGGCAGACATGGTGAGGGCGCTTCAACTCGCCGCAGTTGGAGCACTCGTGGTAGCTCCCGGCGGTCAGGGCATCGTGGGCGCGGCGCTGATTACGACGCGATTTGGAAATTTTACTCTTAGGAACAGCCATGATTCTCGTCTTTCATCGTCAAGCGACAGCCGACATCTCAAGCGCCTAATTAGCCAATCTAGGCCCTGGCAGCAAGCACAGCCGGGGTAAAGTCGCAGATAAATCTTACCCTATTCATCACCTTTCAGCACTTTCAGTGCCGCAAAAGGCCCCTCTTTCTCTTCTACCGCCGGTGGCCGGTACTCCGCCGGGATCTCCGAACCCGGCGCACGGGGGTAGGGATCCAACGCAACCGAAAGTTCCTGAACCGCCAACTCGCCCAGGTCGATCCCCTCTTCCGGCAGGAACTCCGCGGGATCGGCCGCTTCCGGGTCGATCAGGACGTCGCCGTCAGAAGCCGCCCCGGCACCGCCACCGGGCTGGAAAGCGGCCTCGAGATCGCCTTCGAGGCTCTGGGGAACGGGCTCCAGCGTCACCACGCAGGCCTGCCGTAGCTCGGCCTTCCAGCGGCCCCGGACCCGGAACAGTCGATCGCCGACGGATTTCACCGTCGCTTCGGCCGTCAACCGGTCGATGCCCAGCACCCCCAGACGCCGGGCCACAGCCTCTCGCTCCGCGGCCGTGGCTTCAATCGATTCCACCACCGCCGGGCCGCCCAGGCGGTCCGGCGTCACAATCCGCGAAAACTCGTTGGTTGCCTCAGCGGCTGAACCCGACACGGCGATCCTCCGCTCCCGGCGCCGAAAAGCGGCGCACCATAGGGGTTGCGCGGGTCTTGGTCAATCCCCTTCCAGGGCCCCTTCCGTAGGACCGCGAACAGCGGATTTCCTCGCTTTTTTCAGTCGTCCGCCGGCACCACGGAGGGCGCGGCGAAGGTCAGGCTGCCCGCGCGCAGATCGGCACCGTCCTGGGCTTCCAGCACCGCTTCCTGCGCCAGGACATAGCCGGCAAGAGCCATGGCATCCCCGCCCCCCGCCGGCAGGGTGCCCAAGGCATTGCGCCGCAGCACGGCTTCCAATTCCGCTGTCCCGCGCGGCGCCACCGCATCCAGCGCCGCCTCATACGCCGCCAGGCGCCCCATGAAACCCTCGGCCATCTTCTTCACGCGCTTGCCGACCCCCAGATCTCCCGCCCCCATCTCGCGCAGCGAACGGTCCATATCGGTGAAAAACACCTCCTGCAGGGCCTCCGCCAAGTCGAGGCCGGCCGGAAACTCCCGCTTCAGGCGGCGCAGCACCAAAACCAGATGCAAAACGATCGCCTCGAATCGTCCGTCCAGGCTATCTGGGATCCCATAGTCCCGGTAGAGGATGGGGTTCCGGGCCTGGTCGACGATGACGCCGTAGAGAGGCCAAGCCTGCTCACTGCGCGGCTGGGAACTGAAGAGGCGCTTCCAAATCATGGCTCTAGGTTCGCGAACTCGGGGTAAAGGGCGGCGGCCGGACCCGGCTGCCCCGGCGCCTACTCCAATTAAGGTCTTGAAATGGCACCACCCGCGGGTTTAATCAAGCTATTCGGGGTCAAACGAGAGGTATGACGTGAAAGCGACGAAGCGAGGCCGCCTCGGTACGAAGCTGCCGGGCCTGGGCGTTTGCCTGGTGCTGGCCAGCGCCGCGGTCGGGCTGTCGGCCTGTGGCAACACCGTTCAGCTGCGCGGCAACACACCAGATCCCGAGGACGTCGCCGAAATCGAGCCGGGGGTTCACAGCCGCCAGGACATCATCGACCTGCTCGGCTCCCCCTCCACCGTGTCCACCTTCCAAGACCGCAAGTGGTACTACATCGGGCAGAAGACTGAAGAGATCGCCTTCATGAAGCCCTCGGTGATCGACCGCAACATCCTGGTCATCACCTTCGACGAATCCGGGCTGGTCCAAGGCACCACCAACTATACCCTGGCCGATGCGCAGGACGTCGATCCCGTCGACCGGGAAACGCCGACGGAAGGGCGCGACCTGACGCTGCTGCAGCAGCTGTTCGGCAATATCGGCAAGTTCTCCAGCCCGCTCTGACACGGCGGCCCCGCGCCGGGCGGGGTGTAGCGATTACGGAAAAAGGCCCTGGAAGCGGAACGCTTCCAGGGCCTTTACCGTTTGCGCCGCGCCTCCCCGGAACCCTGGGGAGGCGCGGCGAAGCGCCTTACTGGGCCAGCGCCGCCAGCAGCAGCAGGGCCACGATGTTGGTGATCTTGATCATCGGGTTCACGGCCGGGCCGGCGGTATCCTTGTAAGGATCACCCACGGTATCGCCGGTCACCGCGGCCTTGTGGGCTTCCGAGCCCTTGCCGCCGTGGTTGCCGTCTTCGATGTACTTCTTGGCGTTGTCCCAGGCGCCGCCGCCAGCCGTCATGGAGATGGCGACGAAAATGCCGGTCACGATCACGCCCAGCAGCATGGCACCAACGGCGGAGAGCGCCGCGGCCTGACCACCGATCGCCAGGATGATGAAGTACAGCACGATCGGCGAGAGCACCGGCAGCATCGAGGGGATGATCATCTCCTTGATCGCCGCCTTGGTTAGCAGGTCGACGCAGGTGCCGTATTCCGGCTTGGCCGTGCCTTCCATGATGCCCGGGATTTCCTTGAACTGACGCCGGACCTCCAGCACCACCGCACCGGCCGCACGGCCGACCGCGGTCATGCCCATGGCTCCGAAGAGATAGGGCAGCAGGCCGCCGATGATGAGGCCCACCACGACATAGGGGCTGGACAGCGAAAAGTTCACCGCCGCATCACCCAGGTCAATCGCGCCTTCGGCGATAAACAGCTCCAGGTCGGAGGTATAAGCCGCGAAAAGCACCAGCGCACCCAGGCCGGCCGAGGCAATGGCGTAGCCCTTGGTCACGGCCTTGGTGGTGTTGCCCACCGCGTCGAGTGCGTCGGTGGTCTTGCGCACGTCAGCTTCCAATTCCGCCATCTCGGCGATGCCGCCGGCGTTGTCGGTCACCGGGCCGTAAGCATCCAGCGCCACGACCATACCGGCCAGGGCCAGCATGGTGGTCACGGCGATGGCGATGCCCAGCAGGCCGGCCAGCAGGAAGGTGGTGATGATGCCGGCGCAGATGATCAGCGCCGGAACCGCCGTGGCTTCCATGGAGATGGCCAGGCCCTGGATGACGTTGGTCGCGTGACCGGTCACCGAGGCCTGCGCGACCGAGCGCACCGGACGATACTCGGTGCCGGTGTAGTACTCGGTGATCCAGATGATCGCACCCGTCACCACCAGGCCGACGATGCCGCAGATGTAGAGATCAAGGCCCGAGAAGCTGATGCCGCGGGCGGTCATCACCGTGTCCATGCCGACCACGTAGTCGGTCACCGGCCACAGCAGCACCGCGGAGATCACCGCGGAGGCGATGAAACCCTTGTAGAGGGCGCCCATGATGCTCTGCGAAGCACCCAGCTTCACGAAGAAGGTGCCGAAGATGGAAGCGATGATACAGGCGCCGCCCAGGGCCAGCGGGAAGATGACCAGGGAGGCGATGTTCGGGTCCTGCGCCGCAAAGATGGTGGCCAACACCATGGTCGCGACCACGGTGACCACGTAGGTCTCGAAGAGGTCCGCGGCCATGCCGGCGCAGTCGCCCACGTTGTCGCCCACGTTGTCGGCGATCACCGCCGGGTTGCGGGGATCATCCTCAGGGATGCCAGCTTCGACCTTGCCCACAAGGTCGGCGCCGACGTCGGCACCCTTGGTGAAGATGCCGCCGCCGAGACGGGCGAAGATGGAAATCAGCGAGGCGCCGAAGCCGAGGGCCACCAGAGCCACGGAAATCTCACGCTCGGGAACCTCCATCGACAGCAGAACCACGTAGTAGCCGGCCACCGCCAGCAGGGCCAGACCGGCGACCAACATGCCGGTGATGGCGCCGGCCCGGAAGGCGATCGACAGCCCCTGGGCCAAGCCCTTGCGGGAAGCCTCCGCCGTGCGCACGTTGGCGCGCACGGAGACGTGCATACCGAGGTAGCCGGCGGCGCCCGAAAGCACCGCGCCGATCAGAAAGCCGATGCCGTCCTTGAGGCCGAGGAATACGGACAGGAGGACGAAAATGACGATACCCACCAGGGCGATCGTCCGATACTGGCGGTTCAGATAAGCCTTCGCGCCCTCTTGGATCGCCCCGGCGATCTGTTGCATGCGCTCGTTGCCAGCCGGCGCCGACAGCACCGACTGCGATGCCCAAGCACCATAAAGCAGTGCCAGCAAGCCGCAGCCGAGCACCAAGTACAAGATTTCCATATGGAGTTCCCTCAAGATAGATTAGTCCAACCTGCCTTCGACAGGCCGGGCGCTAGATTCGCTGCCCCATCGGAGCGCCCCAGAATCGCGCGGAAAATGCCAGAACCAGCCTGCGATAGCAACCGTTTGCAAGCCGCTCGGCAGCAGGACCTCAGCGTTATGATTAGGCCCTGTGCCGACGGTGGAGCCAGACGGGTGCCAGGGTGGCGATCAGGACCGGCGCGATGATGCCGATATTGACCGCCTGCCAGCCGAAAGCGCTGAACAGAGCGCCGGAAGCCAGGGCGGTGACGGCCGTGGTGCCGAAGACCATGAACTCGTTGAAGGCCTGAACCCGGGACTGCTCCTCGACACGGTAAGTCTCGGTCAGCAGCGCCGTGCCGCCCACGAACATGAAATTCCAGCCAACCCCCAACAAGGCCAGGGCGGACCAGAACTGCAGCACCTCAACCCCGGAGAGGTTGATCGCCGCGCAGGCCAATATCAGCACCCCGCCGACGGCGATGACCCGCTCGGCCCCTACCCGGTGGATGAGATGCCCGGTGACGAAGGAAGGCGCATACATGCCCACGACATGCCATTGGATGACGAAGGCCGCGGTTTCGAAGGGATGGGCACAGGCCACCATGGCCAGCGGAGTCGACACCATGACCAGGTTCATGGCCCCATAGGAGACCATGGCGCAGAGCACCGCGACGATCAGGGTCGGCTGGCGGACGATCTCCGCCAGCGGACGCCCCTTGACGCGGTCATGGCGGGAAAGCGGCGCCGGCAGCGCCACGAGCTGGACCAGCACCAGGGTACCGAAAGCCAGCACCGACAGCGACGCATAGCCGCCGGCGAAGAGCACCGGAGCGAAGAGATCCCTGCTCCATTTGGCCAGTTCGGGCCCCAGGATCGCCGCGATAACGCCGCCGACCATGACATAGGAGATCGCGCGGCTGCGCTGCGCCGGCCCGGCCACGTCCGCCGCGGCAAATCGATAGAGCGCCACGTGGGTGGCGAACCCACCGAGGAACCCGGCCCCCACGCAGAACAGCCAGAAGTCCGCCAAGAAAACCGCCGCGCAGGATACCGCACCGCCGATGATGCCCAGCAGACTGCCGAGGGTGAAACCGGTCCGCCGCCCGAAGCGCCCCATCAGCAGCGAAACCGGAATGGTCAGCAGGGCGGTGGAGACGAACTGCAGGGACAGCGGCAGGGTGGCGAGCGAGGGGCTGGGCGCCAGAGAACTGCCAACCAGGGCTGTAATGGTGATGGAGAGAGCCATGCAGCTCATGCCGAGTGCCTGGCAGACGGCCAGAATTGCCACACTGGGCATGCTGGACCGCTGGTGTACTACTGATTCCATGGCGCCAAGCTACCGCATCGCGAAGCGAAAGGCAGCGCGCTATCTTGGCGCGCAAGGCTGCTATGCGTCGAACTGGCGGCTGGGGAAACGCGGCCGTGATCAGACCTTGCGCGGCTGGCGGCGTTCCACTTCGCGAAGGATGATGTCCGAGACGATCCCCTTGCCCAGCAGACGGTCGCAGACCCCCAGCAGCCGTTGCTTGACCAGATCGGATTCGAAGCCCGCATTGCGGACCACGCGCAGGGCGAAGAGGCTGTGCAGCTCCGTCAGAAAGGCATCGTGCAGGCGGGCTTTGTTCTGCTGGGTCATGCCGGCGTCATAGTTGTCCGCCAGCAACAGGGTGATGTCCATGGTCACGTGGTGCGTGACTTCGCTTTCCTGGATGAGGGAAATGACCAGGGGAGCATCCATCGGGATATAGACGGGCTCCGGCTTGTTGATCTCGGCGATCAGCTCGTTCGTGCGCTCGGCCCCCGGCCCCAAGAGGAACCACCACGCCGCCCCGCCGCCGCCGAGCAGCAGGATCAAGGCCACAACGATGAGAATGACGATCCGCAAGGCGCCCGACCCTTCCGAGATGCCGGCCGAAACGCCGGAACTCCAAGCCTCCGTGATAGGCCCTTAGGGTAAAAATGGCGTTAAGCGTTAAGCATCTGGAAATATTGCTAGAAATGAGTCCATCCGCCGGACTCCAGAGAGACCCCGGCGCCTGCCGCATCGCGCACCGCAAGCCCGGGCTCGCGGCGCACCCGTCCGATCCGGGTAATGGCGACGCCTGAGTGCGCAGCCAGCGCGCCCACGGCCGCCCGCTCCGCCGGGGCCGCCGCAAACAGCAGTTCGTAGTCGTCGCCGCCGGTGAGCAGGCGCACGGCGGGCGCCCCCAATGCGGCCAGTCCCGCCTGCGCCGCCGCGCTGAAGGGGATCGCCGGCAAGTCGATCTCCGCCCCGACACCGGAGGCCTCCAGCAGGTGGCCGAGGTCGGCGGCCAGGCCGTCGGAGATGTCGAGGGCGGAGCGGGCAAGCCCCTCCTCCAGCAAGGCACGGCCGACGGCCAGGCGCGGTTCCGGCAGCCGGTAACGCGCGACCAGAGCCGCCCGCGTCGCAGTGTCCAGGTTGTCGAGTTCGCCACGCAAGGCGCAGAGCCCCAGATAGCCTTCGCCGATCGTCCCGGTGACGTAGATATCGTCGTCCGGCCGCAGCGAGCCCCGGTCCAACACCGCCTCGCCGGCGACCGTGCCGAAAGCCGTCAGGCTCAGGGTCATCGGCCCCGGCGTGCCGGTGGTGTCGCCGCCGTAGAGCGCCACGCCGAAAAGCTCCTGGTCCGCCGCCAGGCCCTCGGCGAAGCGGGCGATCCAGGCTTCCTCGATGTCCAGGGGCCAGGCCGAAGCCAGCAGATAGCCGAAGGGCGCGGCTCCCATGGCCGCAAGATCCGAGAGGTTGACCCGCAGCAGCTTCTTGGCCACTTGGTCCGGCGGGCAGTCCAGGAAGTGCCGTCCCTGGATCATGGTGTCGACGGTGGTGACCAGCCGCCCGCCTCGGGAGACCGGCAGCACGGCGGCGTCGTTGTGCAGACCGAATGTGCCTTCCGCCTTGGCCGCCAGGGGCGCGAAGTAGCGCTCGATCAGCTCGAACTCGCCGGCCCGCCCGGGCTTCTCGGTCGCCATCGCCGCGCCCTCAGCGCAGCTTGGAGAGATCCGCCTCGCCGCCGAACTCCTCGGCCCGCAACACATGGGCCAGACGGTCCAGCAGCCCATTGACGAAGGCGGTTTCGCGGCCGTCAAAGAAGGCGTTGGCGAGATCGACGTATTCCGAAATAACGACCCGCGCCGGCACCTCCAGGCGTTCGGCCAGTTCGAAAGCCGCCGTCCGCAGCAAGGCATGCAGCAGGATTTCCAGCCGGTCGAGGGTCCAATCCTCGTCCAGCACGGCGGCGATCATGTCATCCAACTCGTCGGCCGTCTTGGAGACGCCCTCGACCAGCTCGGTCAGCAGTTCGCGATTCACCGAGGCGTGCTTGAGGCCCTCGATGTCTTCGTCGATGCGGTGCTCAAGGAACTCCCGCAGCACGTCCCGGGCGCTCTGATCGCCCACGACCACCTGATAGAGGGCCTGCACGGCCAGCAGACGCGCGGCGCTGAGCCCCGACGGCCGCCTGCGCCTGCCGCCGGAAGCCGGCTTCGGATTTGAAGTATCGGTCACGTATCGCGAGTCCAAAAAGGCCGACCCCGAGGTCAGCGTGGAAACAGATGAAAGCGGCGCTTCACGTCGAGCATCGCCAGGCAGGCCTCGGCGGCATCCCTGCCCTTGTTCTTCCGATCGACAGCGGCGCGCACCCAGGCCTGGTCCATGTTCTCGCAGGTGAGGATGCCATAGCCAAGCGCCAAGGTGTGCTCGCAGGCGAGATCCTGCAGCTTGCGCGCACTTTCGCCGCAGACGTAGTCGTAATGCGTGGTCTCGCCGCGGATCACGCAACCGAGGGTGACATAGCCGTCGAAGCGCCGCCGCCCGGCAAAGAAATCCATCGAGCGCACCGCCATGCGGATCACCGCCGGGATCTCGAAGACACCGGGCACGCTGATCCGCTCGTGGGTCACGCCAGCCTCCTCCAGCGTCGCGCTGGCGCCCTCGTAGAGGGCATCGGCGATGTCCTCGTAGAAGCGGGCCTCCACCACCAGGACATGTGGGGTCACGTGATTGCCGTCGCTCATATCCTGGTTCCTATGCCTTGCCGGCCGGTTCGATGGCGCGCTGGCCGACCACCTTCAAGCCGTAGCCCTCCAGGCCGACGATGGTGCGCTTGGTGTTGGACAGCAAAATCATGTCGCGCACCCCGAGGTCGAGCAGGATCTGCGCGCCGACGCCATAATCCCGAAGCTGTGCCCTGCCCTTGGGCTCGCCCCCCAGGCGCGATTCCAAGGAGCTTGAAAGCGCGTCGGCGGAAGGCTCCCGGATCAGCACCACGACGCCACGCCCGGCCTCTCCGATCATGCGCATCGCCTGCTGCAGCTCGCCGGCCTTGCCGCTGGCACTGTCGCCCAGTACGTCGTCCAGGACGTTCATGGCGTGCATGCGCACCAGGACCGGTTCCTCGGCGGAGATATCGCCCTTCCACAGCGCCACGTGTTCGGCATAGTTCAGGGTGTTGACGAAAAGCGCCAAGTTGAACTCACCGCCGTAGCGGCTGGAGAAACGGCTCTCCAGCCGCCGCTCGACGAAATGGTCGTTCCGGCGGCGGTAGGAGATGAGGTCGGCAATGGTCGCGACCTTGAGGCCATGGCGCTGGGCGAAGGCAATGAGATCGTCGCGCCGCGCCATGGTGCCGTCGTCGTTCATGATCTCGCAGATCACACCGGAAGGATTGAGCCCCGCAAGACGGGCCAGGTCGACCGCGGCCTCGGTGTGGCCGGTCCGTACCAGCACGCCGCCATCGCGGGCCATCAACGGAAAGACGTGGCCCGGCGTCGTAATGTCTTCGTGGCCCCTGCTGGGGTCGATCGCGGTGGCGACCGTACGCGCCCGGTCCGGCGCGGAGATCCCGGTGGTGATACCCTCGCGCGCCTCGATGGAAACCGTGAAGGCGGTCTGATGGCG
Organism: Pelagibius sp. CAU 1746; assembly: GCF_039839785.1. Lineage (NCBI taxonomy): Bacteria > Pseudomonadati > Pseudomonadota > Alphaproteobacteria > Rhodospirillales > Rhodovibrionaceae > Pelagibius > Pelagibius sp. CAU 1746. The sequence continues at coordinate 2,787,225 of NZ_JBDOQT010000001.1, read as the reverse complement.
CGACTCGTTCTTGCTCGCCATCAGCGGCAGGCCCAGCTCCTCGATGCGCTCACGGGTCAACGCCAGGCAGATCAGGCCACGGCCGTAGCGCGCCATGAAGTTGATCGCATCCGGCGTCGCCATCTGGGCGGGGATGACCAGATCACCCTCGTTCTCGCGCGACTCGTCATCGACCAGAATGAACATGCGGCCGTTGCGCGCCTCCTCGATGATCTCCTCGATGGGAGAGACCATCTCACTGAAGGTGAGCCGCCAGGGTTCCTCGGACTTGTTCATCAAAAGCTGATCCCAGTTCGGCGGCGCTCAGGAGGCCGCCAGGAGACGCTGAACGTAGCGCGCGAGCATGTCGATTTCCAGGTTAACCCGGTCGCCCGGCTGCCTGCCGCCCAGGGTGGTGGCCTGCGCCGTGTGGGGGATGATGTTGACGCCGAACCGGCGGCCATCGACCTCGTTGACGGTCAGCGAGACGCCGTCTAGCGCCACCGACCCCTTGGAGGCAATAAACTTCGCAAGCTCCGCCGGCGCCTCGAAGGTGAAGCGGATCGAGCCCTGCTCGGCCCGCCGATCGGCGACCACGGCGATGCCGTCAACGTGGCCGGAGACCATGTGGCCGCCCAGCTCGTCGCCCAGTTTCATGGCGCGCTCGAAGTTGACCGGCGTGCCCGCCGCCCAGTCGCCCAGGGTGCTGCGCGACAGGGTCTCGCCCGAGACGTCGGCGGCGAACCAACCGGGCCCCTTGTCGACCAGGGTCAGGCAGACCCCGGAGCAGGCGATGGAGGCGCCCTCGGCGATCCCCGCGGTGTCATAGCCAGTCTTGAAGACGAAGCGGCAGTCCGTCTCCGCCCCGCCGGCGTCCGGTCCGGGGCTCTCAATCGCCTGGACTGCGCCGAGGTCGGTGATGATGCCAGTGAACATAGGGGAGCCTTCAGATTTCCGCGCTGTAGATGTCGATGCGGTCGCGGCCAAGCTGGGCCATCGCGGCCTGAAGGAACTTAGGCGCCTGATCCAGGCGATCAACCCCGAAACCGGAGACCGCGGCAACCCCGTCGCCGCCGATGACCAGAGGCGCCTGGAACCAGGCCAGGCGGTCGACGAGCCTGCCGCGCAGCAAGGACGCCGCCAGATGGCCGCCGCCCTCCACCAGCAAGCGGGTGACGCCGCGCCCTCCCAAGTGGTCGAGGGCCGCCCCAAGGGAAACGTGGCCGTCGGCGTCGGTCTCGACCTGGACCACCTCGACCCCGACATCCTCGTAAGCCTGCAGGCGCTCACGCGGGTTGCCGTCGTGGGTCACCAGCAGGGTCGGCACCTCCCCGGCTCGGGCCACCAAGTCGTGAGTCAGCGGCAGGCGCAGACGCCCGTCGACCACCACGCGCAGCGGGTGGCGGTCTTCCATGCCCGCCAAACGCACGTCGAGGCGAGGATTGTCGAATACCGCCGTGCCGCTGCCCACCAGCACGGCGTCTGCGCGGGCGCGCAGCAGATGTGCGCGGCGCCGCGCCAGCGGCCCGGTGATCCACTGGCTGTGGCCGCTGTGCGTGGCGATCCGTCCATCCAGGGAGGTGGCCAGCTTCAACACCACCAGCGGCCGCCCCTTGATCACCCGCTTCAGGAAGCCGGCATTGAGGCGTTCGGCCTGGGCGCGAAAGACGCCGACGTCGACGGCAATGCCGGCCTCCCGCAGGATCTTCAGCCCCTGTCCGGCCACCCGGCTGTCCGGGTCTTCCAGAGCGACGACGACGCGGGCCACCCCGGCGGCCACCAGGGCCTCGGCGCAGGGCGGTGTCCTGCCGTGATGGGCGCAGGGTTCCAGCGTTACATAGGCGGTGGCGCCGGCAGCCGCCGGGCCGGCCTGGCGCAGGGCCTCCGTCTCGGCATGAGGACGGCCGCCGGGCTGGGTCCAGCCGCGGCCGGCGACGCGGCCTTCCTTGACGATGATGCAGCCCACGGCCGGGTTGGGCGCAACCCGGCCCAGTCCGCGCGCCGCCAGCGTCAGGGCGGCCCGCATGTATTGGAGATCAGTCGTCCCCGTCACCGAGCTTGCCGATGAACTCTTCGAAATCGCGGGCCTCGCGGAAGTTGCGGTAGACCGAGGCGAAGCGCACATAGGCCACCTGATCCAGGGTCGCCAGGGCATCCATGACCAACTCCCCGATCAGCTTGGTCGGGATCTCCGATTCCCCGGAGGATTCCAGGCGGCGGACGATGCCGTTCACCACCCGCTCGATGCGCTCCGGATCGACCTGACGCTTCTGCAGCGCCGTGGTCATGGAGCGCAGCAGCTTGTCCCGGTCGAAAGGCTCGCGCTTGCCGGTGGATTTCACCACCGTCAGCTCACGCAGTTGCACCCGCTCGAAGGTCGTGAAACGTGCGCCGCAGTTCGGACACTGCCGGCGGCGCCGGATGGCCGAGTTGTCTTCTGTCGGCCGCGAGTCCTTGACCTGCGTGTCCTCGTTACCGCAAAACGGACAGCGCATTTATCCCCCTCTTCCTGCTCCCAATCGTCCTGCGCGGGCAATTGCCCGCGCCCGCAGGGCCATGCGGCCCTCCGAATAAGTTCAAATCTCCAGATCCGGATAGATCGGGAAGCGATGGCACAGCGCCTTGACCTCGGCGCGCACCTCCTCCTCCACCTTGGCGTTACCCTCGGGATCCCGCGCCAGGCCGTCCAGGACCCGGCCGATGAAGGCGCCGACCTGCTGGAACTCGGCGGTGCCGAACCCGCGGGTGGTCGCAGCGGGCGTGCCGAGCCGGATGCCGGACGTTACCGTCGGCTTTTCCGGATCGAAGGGGACGCCGTTCTTGTTGCAGGTGATGCCCGCACGGTCCAGAGCCTCCTCGGCGATATTGCCGGTCAGCTTCTTGGGCCGCAGGTCGACCAGCATCAGGTGCGTATCCGTGCCGCCCGAGACGATATCGAAGCCTTCGTCGATCATCGTCTGGGCCAAGACCTTGGCGTTGTCCACCACGCTCTGGGCATAGGCCTTGAACTCGGGCCTCAAGGCCTCGCCGAAAGCCGCCGCCTTGGAGGCGATGGCGTGCATCAGCGGACCGCCCTGCAAACCCGGAAAGGCCGCGGAGTTGATTTTCTTGCCCAGCTCCAGATCGTTCGACAACACCATGCCGCCGCGCCCGGCGCGCAGAGTCTTGTGAGTGGTGGTGGTGACCACGTGAGCGTGCGGCAGCGGACTGGGATGTACCCCGGCCGCCACCAGGCCGGCGAAGTGGGCCATGTCCACCATGAAGTAGGCGCCGACCTTGTCGGCGATCTCGCGGAAGCGCGGGAAATCGATGAAGCGCGGATAGGCCGAGCCGCCGGCGATGATCAGCTTCGGCTTGTGCTCCAGGGCCAGCTTCTCCACCTCGTCGAAGTCGATGAGGCCGTCTTCCTTGCGCACCCCGTACTGCACCGCATTGAACCACTTGCCGGAGAGGTTCGGCCTCGCGCCATGGGTCAGGTGGCCGCCGGCCGACAGCGCCAGGCCCATGATGGTGTCGCCCGGCTGCAGCAAGGCCAGGGCGACGCACTGGTTGGCCTGAGCGCCCGAATGCGGCTGGACGTTGACGAACTCGCAGCCGAAAAGCTGCTTGGCCCGCTTGATGGCCAATTCCTCGGCCACGTCGACATACTCGCAGCCGCCGTAGTACCGGCGGTGCGGATAGCCCTCGGCGTATTTGTTGGTCAGCACCGAGCCCTGGGCCTCCAGCACCGCCAGAGAGACGATATTCTCCGAGGCGATCAGCTCGATCTGATCCTGCTGGCGGCGCAGTTCGCCGCGGATGGCATCGGCCAGCTCCGGGTCGGTCTCGCTCAGGTGCGCGGAAAAGAAACCGTTCTGCAGAGGCAGGGTCTTGGCGGCATTCGCTGCGGTCATCGTCGCTTGCTACTCCTCGAGGGGCCGGAGCCCCGGTTTCAGCCTAGTTTCTCGACACGGCGGGCGTGACGATCGCCCGCGAACTCCGTCGTCAGGAAAGCGTTCAGGCAGTCCTTGGCAACCACCTCGCCGACCAGGCGGGCGCCCAAGGCCAGCACGTTGGCATCATTGTGCTCGCGGCAGAGGCGCGCGGTGGTGATGTCGTGGCATAGCGCCGCCCGGATCCCGGGATGGCGGTTGGCGGCGATGGAGATACCGATGCCGGTGCCGCAGACGACGACCCCGCCGTCGACCTTGCCCGAGGTCACGGCCTCGGCCACCGCTTTGCCGAAATCGGGGTAGTCGACCGAATTGGTCGCGTCGCCGGTGCCGCAGTCCAGCACCTCATACCCGGAAGAACGCAGCTCCTCGGCCAGCTTCGCCTTGAGGTCGTAGCCAGCGTGATCGGAGCCGATTGCGATCGACTTGAATGCCATAGTTGGGGGAACGCCTGCCTGTCTCGGAAAAACCGGCGGACCCTACCATATGTCGCAATCTGATGAAAAGGCGCCACAAGGTGTCGCGGCGCCGGAATCAAGTCAGTTCACGTCGCAGAGGCGCCAGACGCCGGTGGGAGCGAGGCCCCGGCGCTAGACCAGCATCCCGCCACGCTGACCGGCGGCGCGCTTGGCCAGGACGTATTCCAGCTTCTGGGCGGCCAGACGCTCCAGTTGCACCTGCCCGGCCGAGGGCGGCCCGACGATGCTGACCTCGGCGGAGGTCAGGGTGTCGACGGCGGAAACCTTCACGTATCCGCCGACCCGCTGGAATTCAAAGATTATTTCGCGTGATTGAGGCATGGCTTCATTTTCGATCATCTATGGCAAACAAATCCTTAACAGCCGAATGTTGCCGAATTAGGGCAGCCGGGTGATAGTTTGACGAGAAGCGGCCAGCCGCCGCCGATAGGCCGCCCGCGCCGCTTTAGGCGTCGGGAAATCCGCGCTATATCTGGGCCAGCTACGCCATCGAGGCTGCCCACTTACAAGGAACGAATTCCATGTCTCAGGCCACCGCCGCCACCAGCACTCCCGCCAGCCCCGCCCCGGGCAAGGCCAAGTTCGCCTGGGAGGATCCGCTGTTGCTGGAGGACCAGCTCAGCGAGGAGGAGCGCATGGTGCGCGACGCGGCCCGGGCCTATTGCCAGGACCAGCTCATGCCGCGGATCCTGGAAGCCAACCGCCACGAGATCTTCGACCGGGCCATCTTCACCGAGATGGGCGCCCTGGGCTTCCTGGGCTCGACCATCCCGGAGGAGTACGGCTGCGCCGGGGTCAACCACGTCTGCTACGGCCTCATCGCCCGCGAGGTGGAGCGGGTCGATTCAGGTTACCGCTCGGCCATGTCGGTGCAGTCCAGCCTGGTCATGCACCCGATCTACAGCTACGGCACCGAGGACCAGCGCCGGAAGTATCTGCCGCGCCTGGCCACCGGCGAGCTGGTCGGCTGCTTCGGCCTGACCGAGCCGGACCACGGCTCCGACCCCGGCGGGATGAAGACCCGCGCGAAGAAGGTCGACGGCGGCTACCGCCTGAAGGGCGCCAAGATGTGGATCACCAACTCGCCCATCGCCGACATCTTCGTCGTCTGGGCCAAGGACGACAGCGACACCATCCGCGGCTTCATCCTGGAAAAGGGCATGGAAGGCCTTTCCGCCCCCAAGATCGAGGGCAAGTTCTCGCTGCGCGCCTCGATCACCGGCGAAATCGTGATGGACGACGTCTTCGTGCCGGAAGAGAACCTGCTGCCGAACGTCCAGGGGCTGAAAGGTCCCTTCGGCTGCCTCAACAAGGCACGCTACGGCATCTCATGGGGCGCGTTGGGCGCTGCCGAGTTCTGCTGGCACGCGGCGCGCAGCTATACCCTGGAGCGCAAGCAGTTCGGCCGCCCGCTGGCCGCCAACCAACTGATCCAGAAGAAGCTGGCCGACATGCAGACGGAAATCACCATCGGCCTGCAGGCCTGCCTGCAGCTCGGCCGCCTGCTGGACGCCGGCAAGGGCGCGCCGGAGGCCATCTCGCTGTGTAAGCGCAACTCCTGCGGCAAGGCCCTGGACATCGCCCGCACCGCCCGTGACATGCACGGCGGCAACGGCGTGGCCGACGAGTACCACGTCATCCGCCACGTCATGAACCTGGAGGCGGTGAACACCTACGAGGGCACCCACGACGTCCACGCCCTGATCCTGGGCCGCGCCCAGACCGGTATCCAAGCGTTCTTCTAAGACAATCGCCCGCCCATGCCGAAATCACGGATCATGTACATTGAGAATAAATCCGAGTCGCTGAACGGGTCGGCGCGGATTGGGCGTGTCACATTCTCGAAGACCGGCAAATCGATTTATTACGGCGACCGAGCCTTCCAGAGCCTGGATGGTCAAGGATTCAAGTCGAACTACTTCGACGTCGAAACGGGTGAGGAGTTCTGGATCTCTGGCCCGCGCCGCGACGGCAAAGACCGCCTTTATTCGCAAAGCGCGATGTCTGTCGAGATCGACGAGGATGTCGCCGAAGAATACTGGCGCGACATCAGGGGTATGGCTCCGCCGAAATAGGGCCGACGCCTGGGCGACACCTCAAAGAGCAGCGGACAAACGCGGAAAGCCCCGGCCAAGTGGCCGGGGCGATCGCTAAGGTGCGAGGGATGCGTGCTGGAAACGCGTCCGGAAGACCCGTTGGACGCGCGGGAGAAACTCAGTTACGCGGCGGGACTCAGGTTCCGGGCCATGCTGGCCGGGGTCGACCAGAACTGCTGCACACGGCGCAGCGCGTGGTTGGCCGAATCCAGCGTCTCTTCAGAGATCTGGATGTCGCCGAGCTGGGTGGAATGCTGGTCGAAGAGCGCGGAGAGGCTGCGGAAGACCTCAACGCCCTTGTCGGCGGCGCGCACATGGAACGAGCGGCGGTCGTGCGGCGAACGCTCCTGGATCAGATAGCCGTTCTCGACCATCTTCTTCACGTTGTAGGAGACGTTTGAGCCGAGGTAGTAACCGCGCTGGGTCAGCTCGCCGATGGAGAGCTCTTCCTCGCCAATATTGAACAGGATGAGCGCCTGAACGTTGTTCAGGTCGCGGATGCCCTGGCGATCGAGATCGGCCTTGATGACTTCAAGGCACTGGCGGTGCAGCCGCTCGATCAGCCCGATCAGTTCGAGATACTTAGCCTTCACGGAACCCTCGCATATTCTCAGTTCATAAAACCGATGGCTTTATTGCAAAGACTACGCGGAAGCCCGTTAAACTTTACTTAACAGGTTCTCGAATTATCCAATTGATTCTATTGATATTTTTCCAAGATTCCGATGAATGTCACAGGGAATTCCCGGTGACCGCGACGCGCCGGCGGCCCCGGAAATCAACCTCCGGGCGGCGGGGCGCCCGCAAGCTGACCGGTCAGCTCTTGGCGCCGCCGATCAACTTGATGATGGCCGAATAGTCGAGGCCGCCGTTGCCCGCGTTAACGAAGAGCGTGTAGAGCGCCGCCGCCTCGGCACCCAGCGGGGTCGCCGCCCCCACATGATCCGCCGCCGCCTGCGAGAGCTTCAGGTCCTTGTGCATCATCGCCGCGGCGAAGCCGGGCTGGTAGTCACGGTTGGCGGCCGAGGTCTCGACGATACCCGGGACCGGGTTGTGGTTGAGCATCGCCCAGCAGGAACCGGAGGCGTTGGAGCTGATGTCGAACAACGTCTTGGGATCCAGCCCCAGCTTCTCACCCAGGCTGAATGCTTCGGAAACGGCGATCATCGAGATGCCGAGGATCATGTTGTTGCAGATCTTGGCCGCCTGGCCGTTGCCCGCTCCGCCGGCGTGGACGATGTTGCGCCCCATGATGTCGAACAGCGGCTTGCCCTTGGCGAAGGCGTCCTCGGCGCCGCCGACCATGAAGGTCAGGGTGCCGGCCTCGGCGCCGGCCACCCCGCCGGAGACCGGCGCGTCGAGCATGGCGTGCCCGGCCTCAGCCGCGGCCGCGTGAACGTCGCGCGACGTCGCCACGTCGATAGTGGAGCAGTCGATGAAGAGAGTGCCCTTCGCCGCCTTGGCCAGCAGCCCCTCGCCGCCCAGGTAGACCGCGCGCACATGCTGGCCCGCCGGCAGCATGGTCACCACCGTCTCTGCACCCCCAACGACCTCCGCCGCCGCCCCGGCCAGTGTGATGCCCGCCGCGGCGGCCGCCTTACAGGCCGTCTCCGAAAGATCGAAGCCGACGACCTCGTGCCCGTCCTTAACCAGATTCTTGGCCATGGGCAGGCCCATGTTGCCCAAGCCCAGAAATCCGATGCGCGCCATTCTTTCCTCCCCGTGTTCAATGAGTCGACCCTGACCGGGCCTTGTTCGCTCCTCCAGGAGCCGTCAATCTTGCGCCAGCGGCACGCCGGGTGCCAGAGGACATTCAGGGGAAAGTGAGGTCACGTTCCCCAAGCGGACGGAAGTGATCTTCGACCAGTCCGGCCGGGACCTCCGACAGCCGACCCGGCTCCCACTTGGGCTGGTGATCCTTGTCGACCAGCAAGGCGCGGATGCCTTCGTAGAAATCCTTGCCGGCCATGAACGCCTGGCTCATGCGATACTCCTGAATCATCGCCTGATCGAAATCGAGCTCGCCGCCTTTTTCGAGCTGGGCGAAGGTGACCTTCAGGCTGGTCGGCGACTGCTTGCGGATGATGGCGGCGACCTTCGCCGCCCAATCGTCGCCGGAGTCATCGAGGGCCGCCAGGATCGATTCCACCGAGCGGGCGGAGAAGCAGTGGTCGATGAGCTGCTGATGGTCGGCCAGTTCCGAGGTGCCGGGATCGGTCTTGAAGCGCTCGATGAGGCCGTCGACCAGCGTGTCCGGCTGCGCCGAGCTCCAATCCAGTTCGGCGAAAGCCGCCAGCAGGTCGCCCCGGCGGTCGCTGGGCACATAGTCGGTCGCCACGCCGCAATAGAGAGCGTCGGCGGGGTTGAGGCGCCAGCCGGTGAGCGCGAGGAAAAGCCCCAAGCGTCCGGGCAAGCGGGGCAGGAAGTAGGTGCCGCCGACATCGGGGAACAGACCGATACCCACCTCCGGCATGGCCACCATGGTCCTGTCACCCGCGACCCTGTGGCTGCCATGCACCGAAAGGCCCACACCACCGCCCATGGTGATCCCGTCGATCAGGGCGACATAGGGCTTGGCGAGGACATGGATCATACGGTTGAGGCGGTACTCCTCACGAAAGAAGTCCGCGGTCAGAGGATCTCCCCGGCGGCCCGCCTCCCAAACGGCGCGCACGTCGCCGCCGGCGCAGAAGGCGCGGTCTCCCGCCCCCCGGATCGCCACCGCCTTGACACTGGAGTCCTCCTGCCAGGCGGACAGCTGCAGGCTCATCTCGCGGATCATTCCCAGCGTCAGGGCATTGAGAGCCTTGGGCCGGTTCAGGGTGATGAATCCGACGCCGTGTTTCACTTCAAACAGGATTTCCTGTTCCTCGCTCATGGGCATTCACTCACAGCACAAAATGAAATATCCGATGGAGGGGGCGTTCACTCGGCCAGCAGCTTGCGGGCGATGATCACGCGCATGATCTCGTTGGTGCCTTCCAGGATCTGGTGCACGCGCACGTCACGGAAGTAGCGCTCGACGGGGTACTCGCGGATATAGCCGTAGCCGCCGTGAAGCTGCAGCGCCTCGTTGCAGACCTTGAAGCCGACATCGGTGGCGAAGCGCTTGGCCATGGCGCAGCGCTGCGTCTTGTCGGGCGCGTTGGCATCGATGGCCATCGCCCCGCGCCAGGTCATGAGGCGCGCGGCCTCCAGTTCCGTCGCCATGTCGGCCAACTTGAACTGCAGGGCCTGAAAGCTGGCCAGAGGCTTGCCGAACTGCTTGCGCTCCCGCAGATGCGCCGTGGCGGCCTCCAGGCAGGCACGGGCGCCTCCCAAGGAGCAAGCGGCGATGTTCACGCGCCCGCCGTCCAGGCCCATCATGGCGAACTTGAACCCTTCGCCCTCTTCGCCCAACCGGTTGGCCACCGGCACACGCGCGCCTTCGAAGATGACCGCCGCGGTGGGCTGGCTGTTCCAGCCCAGCTTCGTCTCCTTCTTGCCGAAGGAGAGGCCCGGCGTGCTCTTGGGCACGATCAGCGCCGAAATGCCCTCCGCGCCCGGGCCACCGGTGCGGCACATGACCAGATAGACATCGCTCGCGCCGCCGCCGGAGATGAAGGCCTTGGAACCGTTCAATACGTAGTCGTCGCCATCGCGCAGCGCCTTGGTCTGCAGCGAGGCCGCGTCCGAGCCGGCACCCGGCTCCGTGAGGCAGTAGCTGGCGAAGTGCTCCATGTTCAGCAGCCTGGGCAGGAAGGCCTCCCGCTGGGCATCGCTGCCGAAGCTGTCGATCATCCAGGCGACCATGTTGTGGATCGAAATATAGGCGGCGGTAGAGGTGCAGGCGGCAGCAAGTTCCTCGAAGATCACCGCCGCGTCCAAACGGGTCAGGCCGCTGCCCCCCGTCGCCTCGCGCACATAGATCCCCGCCAGGCCTAAGGAAGCCGCCTTGCGCAGGGTTTCCACGGGGAACTCCGCCGCCTCGTCCCACCGCGCGGCATAGGGGGCCATTTCCTCGCCGGCGAACTGCCGCGCCATGTCCTGAAAGGCGCGCTGTTCATCGTTCAGTTCGAAATTCATGGGGGAGTGTCCGGACAGACTCATGGTTGGCGACGCGTCGACGAGGCGCGATGATAGTCGCCCCTATGCAACTGTCAATGAGCCCACGGCCGCCGATTTGCAGCCTACTCCAGGTAGCTTAAGCCGCCGAGGACCATGTTGATGCTCTGGCCCGGCTCGCCCAGGGGCAGCATCAGGCCTTGCAGCCTCTTGCGGGATTTTCCGTCGGCGCCACGATAGGAAAGATCGATGAACACCGGCGCCTGGGAATCCGCCAGGGCCTCGCCCACCATCAGCGCTTTTTCCTGCAGCGCCTGCGCCTGCTCACTCCCCTCCGCGATCAGCCCGCGCACCGTCATTCCCTGGACGTTGCGCCGGGAGTGTTCGACGATGTGCCCTCCGATAAGGCGATAGCGAAAGTCGAGCGGATCGCGCAGCACGTCCAGAAGCATCAAGTGCTCGAGCAGGCTGGGGATGTCGACGGGATCGATGTCGGCGCGCGCCGGAAAGGGCAGACCCTTGCAGCGCGAACGCCAATAGGCGTGGAGATCGGCAAGCACCTCCGGAAAGGACTGCAACGCCCCTCCCGCATCGTTGCGGAAGGCGCCATCGTCATACCTATAGACGTGGAGCTCGGCCAAATTGCCAGTTTGGGACATCCAATACCAATCCCCGGTACAAATCGCCTTGCAGAAATTCAAGCATAACTAGAAATAGTTTCGTACTCAAAATCGCCTTAGTTGTCGACCAAAACGGCGTTCAGGTCAATATCGGAATCCACCCCTAGATTGCAGAAGGAAGACCTTAATCACCCGCCAGATCAAGCTTGACAACACCGGCCCATCGGCGCTTTGATCGCGGCCTTGCGCCGATTTGTTCTCAGCTTGCGGGCGCTTTAAAAATGCGGCTAAACGAGTGGTGAAAACCGCCCGGCACGCCGTGGCGGTTTTTTTGTCGCTCAGGCCTGACCCACCGTTCAACGGGTCCGCGGTGATTTGAGGGGTAGCTTGCTCCGCGTCAAGAAAAGCTAAAAACCAGTCCCTGGTGGGGCCCCTCGGGGAAACAGAAACGTCAACTCGTCCAATTTGAAAGGGCCCATGCCATGGCAGACTCGACCAAACCCACGACCAATCCGGAAACCCTCGCCCTGCACGCGGGCTACCGCAGCGACCCCCACACCGGATCGGTCGCGGTACCCATTTACCAGACCACCTCCTACGAGTTTCAGGACACCGGCCACGCGGCCAACCTCTTCGCCCTGAAGGAACTCGGCAACATCTACACGCGGATTATGAATCCGACCTGCGACGTGCTGGAACAGCGCGTCACCGCCATCGAAGGCGGCGCGGCGGCCCTGGCGGTCTCTTCCGGCCAGGCGGCCACCGCCATGGCGATCCAGAATATCGCCGCTACGGGCGACAACATCGTCAGCTCGACCAACCTCTACGGCGGCACCTGGAACCTTTTCGCCAACACCTTCAAGACCTTCGGCATCGAGGTCCGCTTCGTGGACCCCAGCGACCCGGAAAACTTCCGCCGCGCCACGGACGACCGGACCCGTGCCTACTACGCCGAGACCCTGCCGAACCCGAAGCTTCAGGTCTTCCCGATCGGCGAGGTCGCGGCCATCGGCGAGGAACTGGGCGTGCCATTGATCGTCGACAACACTTCAGCGCCGGTCATCTGCCAGCCGCTGAAGCACGGCGCCCATATCGTCGTCTATTCGACGACCAAATACATCGGCGGCCATGGAACCTCCATCGGCGGCCTGCTGGTCGACGGCGGCACTTTCGACTGGGAAAAGCACGCGGACCGCTTCCCTTCGTTGAACCAGCCCGACCCGAGCTATCACGGCGCGGTGTGGACCGAGGCGGTGAAGCCGCTGGGGCCCATCGCCTACATCCTGAAGGCGCGAGTCACGCTGCAGCGGGACCTCGGTTACGCACTCAGCCCCTTCAACGCCTTCCTCTTCCTGCAGGGCCTGGAGACGCTGCCGCTGCGCATCCGCGAGCATAGCCGCAATGCCGCAGCGGTCGCCCAGTTCCTGCAGGGCCATTCGGAGGTGGTCAAGGTCATCCACCCCTCCCTGCAGGACGGCGAGAACCGGCGGCGGGCCGACACCTACCTGTCCGGCGGCTATGGCGGGCTGGTCGGCTTCGAACTCGCCGGCGGCCTGGAAGCGGGCCGGCAGTTTATCGATGCCCTGCAGCTCTTCTACCATGTCGCCAACATCGGCGACGCACGCAGCCTGGCGATCCATCCGGCCTCGACGACCCATTCGCAGCTCTCGCCGGAGGACCAGCTCGCCACTGGCGTAACGGAGGGCTATGTGCGCCTTTCGATCGGCCTGGAGCATATCGACGACATCCTGGCCGACCTCGATCAGGCCCTGTCTTCGGTGCGCAGCGCCGTCGCCGCCGAATAACGCAACCGGTCACGGACGGAGGGGCGCTGGCAAGCGGCGTCCCTCTTCCCGGGGCATCACGGCAAAATGTCAAAGAGGCTCGCGGACGATGCGGCCCTGGTGATCGTCGACTTTCAGAACGCGATCGACGATCCCAAATGGGGCCACCGCAACAACCCGGACGCCGAGGCGCGGACGGCGCTGCTGCTTGGCGCGTGGCGCGACCTGGGCCGCTCCGTCGTCCACGTGCAGCACCTTTCGCGCGAAGCCGACTCGCCCTACAGACCCAACCAGCCGGGCTGCGACTTCAAGGAAGGTCTGACCCCGGAGGCCGGAGAGATTCTGGTGCAGAAGCGCACCAACAACGCCTTCATCGACACCGGCCTTGAGGCCTCGCTGAGGGATCGCGGCGTAGAAACGGTGGTCGTCGCGGGCGTGCTGCTGCACAACTCCGTCGACGCCACGGTGCGCATGGCGAGCGACCTGGGCTTCAACACCTGGGTGGTGGCCGATGCTTCGGCCAGCGTCGACGTGGTGGACCTGAATGGCCGCCTGTGGACGGCCGAGGACGTTCATGCCCTGAGCCTGGCGCACTTGAGCGGCGAGTATGCCGTTGTCGCGACGGCCCAGGAGGTCCTCTCGGCAGCAGGGGGGCCGGTTGTGCCCCGAACCCGGGACGACTAAACTTTGCCCTTCGCAGCGGGCGCCGGGCCGAACCGCCCGGAGATCGGATGAGAAGATGACCGAGTCCATTCCAAAGATCAGATCGAACTTGCGGCCCGCGCCGCATGACGGCGGCGAGAGAGCCGTCCAGCGTCCGGAGACCCTGGGCGCCTTCCCGCAGGTTCGCATGCGCCGCAACCGCAACGCCCAATGGGTGCGCCGCATGGTGGCCGAGAACCGGCTGGGCACCGAAGACCTGATCTGGCCGATCTTCGTACACGGCGGCAGCGGCCAGCAACCCATCGAGGCCATGCCCGGCGTCGACCGCCTGGGCCTGGATTGCCTCGCCGATTCCGTCGGGACCGCCGCCGAGCTGGGGATTTCCGCGCTGGCCCTCTTTCCCTATACCGACAGCGCACTGAAGACCCCGGATGCGCGCGAAGCGCTGAACCCGGACAACCTGGTGTGCCGTGCGGTGCGGGAAATAAAGCGCATCTATCCGGAGGTCGGCATCATCTGCGACGTCGCCCTGGACCCCTACAACAGCGACGGCCACGACGGCCTGGTCCGCGACGGCAAGATCCTGAACGACGAAACCATTGAGGTGCTGTGCCAGCAGGCGCTGGTCCAGGCCGAGGCCGGTTGCGACATGATTGCGCCCTCCGACATGATGGATGGGCGTATCGGCGCCATCCGCGCGGCGCTCGACCGCAGCGGACTCCAGGAGGTGCAGATCGTCGCCTATGCCGCCAAGTATGCGAGCTGCTTCTACGGCCCTTTCCGCGAGGCCGTAGGCTCCGGCGGCAGCTTGAGCGGCGATAAGAAGACTTACCAGATGGACCCGGCCAACAGCGACGAAGCTTTGCGCGAAGTGGCGCTGGACCTGCAGGAGGGTGCCGATATGGTGATGGTCAAGCCGGGCATGCCTTACCTGGACATCATCCGGCGGGTGAAGGACACTTTCGCCGTCCCTACCCTCGCCTACCAGGTGAGCGGTGAATACGCCATGCTGAAGGCTGCCGCAGGCAACGGTTGGCTCGACAACGACGGGGCGGTGATGGAAAGCCTCCTGTCATTCAAGCGGGCCGGCGCCGACGCCGTGCTGACCTACACCGCGGTCGAAGCCGCCAGGCTGCTCAAGGCCGGCTGAAGTACACCGGCCCCGACACCGTTCGTTTTTCCGCAGTTCTCCTTCGGCCCGGCTTGCGCCCGCCGCTGGAGCTTCCAACTTTAGAACAAGCAACCCGTAAACGAGGAGGATACGACAATGGCGTTACAACTCGGCGATACCGCACCCGATTTCACCGCCGATTCCACAGCCGGCAAAATCTCTCTGCACGACTACGGCGGGAACAGTTGGGTGGTGCTGTTTTCCCACCCCAAGGACTTCACCCCGGTCTGCACCACCGAACTGGGTGAAGTCTCCAAGCTGAAAGCCGAATTCGACAAGCGCAACGTGAAGGTGCTCGGCCTGTCGGTCGACCCGCTCAGCGATCACAAAGCCTGGGTCGGCGACATCGAGGAAACCCAGGGCTGCGCCCTCAACTTCCCGCTGCTGGCCGATCCGGACCGCAAGGTCTCCGATCTCTACGGGATGATCCATCCTAACGCCAATGACACCCTCACCGTTCGCTCGGTCTTCGTCATCGATCCGAACAAGAAGATCCGTCTTACCCTCACCTATCCGGCCAGCACCGGGCGCAATTTCGACGAACTGCTGCGGGTCATCGACTCCCTGCAGCTGACCGACAAGCACAAGGTCGCGACCCCGGTGAACTGGAAGCAAGGCGGCGACTGCATCATCGTGCCGGCGGTCAGCAACGAGGATGCCAAGAAAATGTTCCCGGACGGCTGGGACGAACAGAAACCCTACCTGCGCGTCGTAAAACAGCCGCACTGAGCCAGTCCGACGCGGACACAAAAAAAGAGGCCGGCAGCCCATTGGCTGCCGGCCTCTTCTTCGATCGGTATCCTTCAATCCTGCAGACGGTCGAAGAAAGCTTCCGCCGCCAGGTCGTGCCAGGCGGCGTGCCGGCCGCGGCCGTGGAAGCCGACATGGCCGCCTGTCCCGCACAGCAAAGGCCACAGGGCCGGGCACGACTCCCAGTCGAAGGTCTCGTAGGGCGCCGAAGGAATCCAGGGGTCGTCCCCGGCATGCAGCAGCAGGGTCGGCGTTTTGATCGCCGGCAGGAATCGCAGGCCCGAGCATCGCCGGTAGTAGTCGTCGGCGCCGGCAAAGCCGTTGCGCGGAGCGACCACCTGATCGTCATAGGCGAAGACGCTGTCGGCACTGCGGATCGCCGCCCGCTGCTCCGCCGAGAGCCCGCGCGGCGCCGCAAGAGCCTCCCGGCGCATGTTGTTCAGAAGGTAGCGATGATAGACCCAGTTGCGCGGCTGCATGAGGCGGCGCTGTGTCGCCTTGAGGTCGATGGGCGCCGAGACACTGACCGCACCCACGACCGGAAAGGCTTCCGCTTCCTGCGCCAGGAAACGCAGCAGCATGTTGGCGCCCAGGGAATAGCCGACCAGATAGAGACCGGCCTCAAGGTCGAGGCCCGGCCGCACCGCAAGAGCCAGCAGGGCATCGCGCAGGTCGCCGCTGCGCCCGGCATGGTACTGCTCGGCGCAGAGCGGGCGCGACGGCCCGGCGCCGCGCAGGTTGAGGCGAACCACATCGCGGCCCCGCGCCAACCAGAAAGCCGCAGAGGCCCGCAGGTAGGTGCTGTCCTCGCAGCCGGTCAGGCCGTGGATCAGCACCACCAGCGGTGCAGAGGCCGCGCCCGAACGGTGCAGGCTGGCGGCCAGGCGGTCGCCGCTGCCGTCGCGCATCGCGAGTTCCACGCGCTCCGCCGGCCAGGGATCGAGGTCGTGCCGGGGGCGCAGCAGAAAGTTACGCAGGGTCTGGAGGTCGCCGCCGAACCAGGGAAAGCGCGGCCGGAAAGCGCCGGCATCCAGTGGCGAATCCTTCGAGGCGGGCGTCATGCCTCCGCGAGCCAGTCCCGCAGCGGCGTGATCTGCGCGGGATCGAGCAGCGCCGGCGCATGGCCGCAGCCGGGAACCTCGATAACCGTCGCACGTGGGCCGCGCCGCTTCATCTCAGCGGCCGTTTCCGCCAGCAGCAGATCGGACTCGGCCCCGCGCAGCACCAGCGTCGGACAGCTCACCAGATCCCAGAGCGGCCAGAGATCGACATCGGCGACCTCCGCCGCACGCAGCGGCTCGGCGATCCGCGGATCGTAGTGCAGCCGCCATCCCTCGCCGGCACGCCGCAGAGAGCTCTCCGTCAGATGGCGCCACTGATCGTCGCTGAGGTCGCCGAAGCCGCGATAGATCCGCCGATGATAGGCCTCCGCTTCCGCCAGGTCGGCAAAACGCGGGTCGCTGCCAAAGTAATCGAGAATCCGCAGCAGTGCGGCCTTGGGAATGAAGGGGCCGACGTCGTTGACGACCAGACGGCGGATCGGGTTGTCCGGCTGCGCCGCCAGCATCATGCCGATCAACCCGCCCATCGAGGTTCCGACGATATCGACCTGACGGCTTCCCAAGCGGGCGATGAGCGTCACCGTGTCGGCCAGGTACTGCGGATAGCCGTAGTCCATGGGGTCGCGCAGCCAGCCGCTGTCGCCGCGCCCGACCACGTCCACGCAGACAACCCGCCGGCCCGCCGCCGCAAGCGCGGCCGCAAGAGCTTCGAAATCGCGGGCGTTGCGTGCCAGCCCGTGCAGACAGATGACGGGCACCGGATGATTCGGTCCCGACTCCCGATAGGCCAGTTCGTGAAACCCACTCTTGGAGAGGCACTGCAGGCTGCCTTTCCGTACCGCGCCCATCCCGGATCAGGCCACCGCCAGAGCCGGAGGCGCATCGAAGACCTGCACGAAGGTCTCTGGATGGAAACCGTTGAAGCGAGTCGCCAAGGCGTTGGAATAAGCTCCGACCTGATCGATTTCGATCCAATCCCCCTCTCGCACATCCTCCGGCAAGGTGAAAGTGCCGGGCAGCACGTCAAGCGAATCGCAGGTCGGGCCGTTGAGCACGAATTCACCGGGCTTGTCGGACGCCGGACCGGAAAGGCGTATCAGCCGTGCCGGCAGGCGGATCGCCACCTGCGACATTTCGGACAAGCTGCCGTAGATCCCGTCGTTGATATATAGGCGGTTGCCTTTGCGCAGCTGCACCTGGGTCAACAGCGAGCAGCCGTGGGCGACCAGCGCGCGCCCCGGTTCGGAAAAGATATCGACCGTGGGACTGAGCCTAAGCCGCTTCAGGCCGTCGCGGATCGCCGCCATATAGGTATCGAGCGCGGGCACCGGCCGGTCACCATAGGCGGCCGGAAAGCCCCCGCCGACGTCGATGCACACCGGCTCGACCTCAGCCTTTCCGATAACCTCGCCCAGAATCTCCAGCGCCGTGCCATAAGCTTCGGGACTGCGGCACTGGGAACCAACATGAAAGGCCAGGCCGACGGCAGCGCCGCGCCCGGCGGCCGCCTTCATCAGTTCGGCCGCCTCTTCCGGCCCGGCGCCGAACTTGGCCGCCAGATGATAAAGCGCATCGTCGGCCGGCGGCGTATTGACCCGTACGATGATGGTGTTGCCCTGAGCACCGACCTCCTCGACCACCTTGTTCAACTCGTCGATGTGGTCGACCACGAAATGCCGGACGCCGTAGACCTTGAAGGCCGACTTGATCACCGCACGAGCCTTCACCGGGTGCATGAAGTAGGTATGAGCATCACTGAAGGCATCGGAAATCTGCGCGATCTCGGCCAGGGACGCGGTGTCGAAGTGGCGCAGTCCCCCTTGGTAGAGCGCGTCGAGCACCAGCGGATGAGGGTTGCATTTCACCGCATAGAGCACGGTGCCGGGAAACTGGCTGATGAAACGCCTGGCGGAGCCTGCCAGAACCTCCGGACGCACGCAGTAGACCGGATAGCTGGGCTGCAGCGCCTTTGCGACTGCCGCAACGTCGGTAAACTGGCCTTTGTCGATCGCCAACGCCAAGAACCCATGCCGGAGAGAATTGCCGAAACGAAGCCCGGAGGCTTTCCTCTATAGGTAGCAAAAACCGCCGCGACAAGCGGAAAGGATCGAGAACATGCCTCGGGACGATCCGCGGCCAAGATATCTTCCCAAGCTGTGCCGGGGCAACCCTAGCGGCTGGATTTAAGCAGGCTGCGCATCTCCGGACCCAGGGCGATGTGCCCGTCCTTCATGTAGGCCTCATGATTCGCCTCCACGTCGTCGACCACATAGCGATAATTGACCATGAGGCCGGCAGACCAAGCCATGCCGTTGGCGGACGTGTCGCCCAGCCAGTTAAGCCGCTCCAGCCGCGCACCGTTACGCAAATGGAAACGGGCAACGGAATCGAGCGGCTGGCCATCCTTGCGCTTCGAGGTGAGATAGCGCGCCGCCAGCACCGTCAGAGGCTTCTGCAATGCTCCGGAGACCGCCGGATCCTGGGGCCAATTCCGCGTGCCCAGCATCTCGCCGACAATCTGTTTCAGGCCGCGCTCCTTGCTGATCGCCGGCAATACCGCCAGGTCCTCGGGCGCAAAGCCGGCCGCCAGATCGCCTTCGGACAGATTATCAAGCCACCGCCGGAAGCCGGGAATGGGCGACAAGGTCGAAAAGATCTTGAGCTTCGGGAACTCCCGGGAAAGCGTCTGCACGACCCTCTTGATGAGGTAATCTCCGAAGGAGATCTGCTTCAGCCCCTTCTGGGTATTGGAAATCGAGTAGAAAATCGCAGCATCGGCCTGGTGGGGGTCCATCTGCGGCGCATGCTCGTCCAACAGCGCCTGGATGGAGGCGGACATGCCGCGGACCAGCGCAACTTCGACGAAGGCCAGTGGCTCGTCGGGCATGCGCGGGTGGAACAGGGCGTAGCAGCGGCGGTCGGAGTCCAGCCGGTTGCGCAGATCCTGCCAGGACGTGATCTCGTGCACCGCTTCGTAAGCCACCAGCTTCTCCAAAAGCGAGGCCGGCGAGTCCCAGTCGATGGCGCGCAGGTCGAGAAATCCGGTGTCGAACCAGGAAAGCAAGAGCTCCCGAAGGTCGTCGTCCAGCCCCTGCAGATAGGGATCGAGGTCGCGCAGCGCCAGCAGGTCGGCGCGCAGGTCGACCAGGAACTTGACCCCCTCCGGCAGAGCGTTGAACTGGGTCAGCAGGCGCAGGCGCGGCGGCTGCAGCGCCTGGCGCAGCGCGCGCTCGGCCTTCAGGCGCTCGGCATCGGTCGGCGCCGCCTGATAGGCGGCCACGGCCTCCTCCACCGCCTCCGCGGACACGGCGAACTCGCGGGCGAGCACGGTGAGGAAGCCCTTGCGCCCCTCGGCATCCTGCTCCAGGTAAACGCGGCCGAGAGCCGCGGCACGCATGCGCGCCGAAACCTCACCGCCCCGCGCCTCCAGGCAGTCCTGCATCAGGAGCTTCAAGGATTCCGGCTTGGCCGAGGCCGGTGCCTTCGACAAGCCGACGGTCCGTGCCGCGGACTGCGCAATGTCGCGCCACGCCGTCGCCAGGTTCGTCAAAGTCCGCTCGACCAAGGTCTCCTGCTGCACCTCGGACATCAGGCTTCCTTTCTAAATCCCGGGCCCCATGATCACGTCCGGCAGCCAAGTGGCGATCTCCGGGAAAACGCACAAGAGAACAATTCCCAGGGCCATGGCCAGCATGAAGGGCAAGGCGCCCTTGAGGATCGTCGGCAAAGACACATCCGGTGCTATACCATTGATTACGTAAAGATTTAGCCCCACCGGCGGCGTGATCAATCCAATTTCCATATTGATCGTGAGAATCACCGCAAACCAGTAGGGGTCGAAACCCGCCGAGGTCACGATGGGCAGCAGAATGGGCGCCGTCATCAGGATGACCGCCACCGGCGGCAGGAAGAAGCCGCAGACCAACAAGAACACGTTGATCATCGCCATCAGGACCCAGCGGTTGACGTCCAGGCCGGCGATCCACTCGGCGATCGACTGGGTGACGAAGAGGCTGGAGAGCGTGTAGCTGAACAGGGCAGACGCGCCGATGATCATCAGGATCATCACCGACTCGCGCATGGAGTCGCCGAGGATATCCCAGATCCGCAGCAGCGACCAGGAGCGCAGGAAAAGCCCGTAGATCACCACCACCAGCAGCACGCAGAACAACGCCCCGACGCCCGCCGCCTCGGAGGGCGTGGCGATGCCGCCGTAGAGCACGTAGAGCACGCCGGCGATGATCAACAGGAAAGGCAGCACGCGCGGCAGCACAACCAGCTTCTGCCGCAGGGAGTAGCCGGCCTCGCTGAGGCTGAAACGGTAGCCACCGCGCCAGGCCGCGTAGAGCGACCAGGCCATGAAGAGCACGGTGAGCATCAGTCCGGGCAGCAGCCCGGCGATGAACAGCCGCCCGATCGAAGTCTCGGTGGAAATGCCGTAGACGATCATGGTCACCGACGGCGGGATCAGGATGCCAAGGGTACCGCCGGCGGCGATGGCGCCGGTGGCCAGGCCGTCCGGGTAGCCGCGCTGGCGCATCTCCGGAATACCCATCTTACCGATCGCCGCGCAGGTGGCCGGAGAGGAACCGGAAAGCGCCGCGAAGATGGAGCAGGCGCCGAGATTGGAGATGATGAGGCCGCCGGGCACCCGATAGAGCCAGCGCTCGAGCGCCTCGTAGAGATCCTTGCCCGCCGGCGAGGAGGCCACGGCGGCCCCCATCAGGACGAACATGGGAATCGACACCAGGGCGAACTCCCCGATGCCCGCGAAGAAAGTATCGGCGACGATGCCGAGACTGCCCCAACCGTCGAAGATGATGAGGAACCCGACCGACACGAGGCCCAGACCGAAGGCGATGGGAATCCCCGACGCCAGCACCAGGATGGTGACAACGCCGATGATGACGCCGATTTCCAGAGGGCTCATGGCTGCTCCCCCGGCTCCAGCCCAAAGGGCATCTCCCGCCCGGTCGCCAGGCAGAGAAGGTCGGCCACGTACTGCAGGCACAGCAAACCGATGCCGACGGGGATCGGTGCGTAGGCGATCCACAGCGGCAACCGCCATATCGAATCCGTCGTCCAGCCGCCGCGCCAGGCATCGAGCCACAGTTCCGCGCCGCTGTAGGTCAGAACGGCGCAAAACGCCAAAGCCATAAAAGAAGCCAGGTAAGCCAGCACCATGCGCGCGCGATGGGACAGGTAGATCGGTAGAAGGTCGACGTTCACGTGACCGCGGCGCAGCAGCACATAGGGGCTGCCGATCAGCGTGGCACCGACAATACTGTAGGTCGTGAACTCGGTCTGCCATACCGTAGACTCGTTGAGAAAATAGCGCAGAACGACCATCTGGCAGACCACGAGAACGGCGGCGGCCAAGGTCAGGGCCGCGACGATTCCGCAGAGCTGCGAAAGCCGGCGGACGGTTGAAACGAAGATATCCAAAACGGCCTCGACAGGTTGAGAATCAGCAGAACGCGCCTCTCACAGAGCAAGGGCGCCGGCAGCCTTCGCCCCCCGGCGCCCTGCTTCGAAACGAACCGGGCTTACTCGACGGCCAGCGCCTTTTCGATCAGCGCGTCACCACCGGGAACCTTATCGGAGAAGTTCTTGTAGGAGGTCTGCTTGGCGATCTCACGCCAGGCCGCCGCGTCCTCGGCAGACATCTTGACGACCTCGACACCGTTCTTCTTGTAGACGTCGACCAGTTTCTGGTCGAGGCCCTTGGCCTGCTCGGTCATGTACTCCTCGGCCTTCTTGCCGGCGGCCAGAAGAGCCTTCTGCTGTGCTTCGTTCAGCTTGTCCCAGCTGCGCTTGGACATGAGGATCGGCTCGTACATGAACCACAGGGCATGGTCGCCCGGCTCGGTCAGGCACTTGACCTGTTCGTAGATACGATAGGAGACGAAGCTGCCCGAGCTGGTGTTGGCGGCATCCAGAACGCCGGTCTGCATCGCGGTATAGATCTCCGACGACGGCATAGAAGCGATCGAAGCACCGGCGCCCGCCAGCATCTGCTCGAAGGCCGGTCCGGCCGCGCGGGTCACCTGCCCCTTCATGGTATCGGGACCGAGAATGCAGCTCTTGGTCGAGGCGAAGCCTCCGGCCAGCCAAGCGTCGGAAAGGACGACGACTCCGGCGTCATTGATGATTTTCTTGATGTCGTCCATGAAAGGCGAGGTGTTGAGCCGCAGGGCATGCTCGTGATTCTTCACCAGACCAGGCATCAGCGTGGCGCTGAACTGCGGGTGGCGACCGCTGGCATAGTCCAGCGGGAAGGCCGAGATATCCAATTGGCCTTTGACCATCGCGTTCCACTGCTCCTTGGGCTTGAACAGCGAGGCGCCAGGATAGACCTGAACCTCCAGGCCCACATCGGCCTTGGCGATTTCCTTGGCGATGATCTGCACCATCTCGTCGCGCGCATCGCCCTTGCCGCCCGGCCATTGGTGCGAGGCTTTCAACGTCAGGTCCGCCGCCATGGCCGAGCCGGCCACGGCAAAAGACGCGACCATGGCGGTCGCTGACATGAATCTACGCAGTGTCTTGGACATCACTCGGTTCCTCCCGGTTGCTTGTTCCTCGGCAGACGGCGGCTTGGCGCCGCACTTGCCAGTTATTCTGATCAAAAACTCTAGCCTTGGCCACGTAAGCTGTCCAGTCTTGTATACAAAAATTCCGGAAGTGCATGCTTGCTCGATTCTTTTGCATGCGGATATACTCCCGCCCATGAAACCCAAACCCGCACCGCTTGCCCGAGACCTGCGGGACCGCCTTGAGGATGAAATCCTCTGCGGCCAGCGCCCACCGGGCTCACGTCTGGATGAAAGCAAGCTGGCGCAGCACTTCGGCGTCTCGCGAACTCCGGTGCGTGAGGCTCTTCGCGAGCTGGCGGCGGCCGATCTGGTTGTGCTGCGGCCACGCCAGGGCGCGGTGGTCGCCACCGTCACCGTCACGCAGCTTCTGCACATGTTCGAGGTGATGGCCGAACTGGAATCCTTCTGCGCCAAATTGGCAGCGCGGCGCATGTCCGCGGAAGAGCGCGACCAATTGCTCACGGTCCACGAGGACTGCAGGGAGTTCGCCGAGAAGGGCGAAGCCCATGCCTACTACGACGCCAACCGGCGCTTCCACGAAGTGATCTACGCAGGCACCCACAACGCCTACCTGGAAGAGACCACGCGCAACATGCGCAACCGCCTGCAGCCCTACCGCCGCTTTCAGCTTCACCATCCGGGGCGGACCATGAAGTCCTGGAAGGAGCACCGTGCGGTGGTCGACGCCATTCTGGACGGCAACGCCGAGGCCGCGGCAAAAGCCATGTCCCATCACGTCACCATTCAGGGTGACGTCTTTACCGATCTCATCTCCGCCCTGCCGGAGTCCTACGTCCATGCGATGACCGCCTAGGCAGAACCGGGCGGCAGAAGACGATCATGACAAATCTCTACACACTCCTGACCGAGAATTTCCCCGCCGACCGCAGCCAGACCGTCCTGGAGACGCCCGAGGGGCGGACCATGAGCTACGAGGACTTCGAAGCCGGCTCGGGGCGCATCGCGCGGCTGCTGATGGACTGCGGCGTCCAGCCCGGCGACCGCGTGGCCGCACAGATCGAGAAGTCGCCGGAAGCGCTGCTGCTCTATCTGGCTGTGCTGCGCTGCGGCGGGGTCTACCTGCCCCTCAACACGGCCTACAAGGGTGGTGAGGTCGCTTACTTCCTGGGCGACGCGGAGCCGCGCGTGCTGGTCTGCGACCCGCAGGCCGAAGCCCTCCTGACCGAGACGGCCAAGCAGGCCGGCACCGAGGTGGTGCTGACCCTCGGCGGCGACGGCGCCGGCAGCCTGATCGAGCGCAGCCGCGCTCTGGACCCGGACGTCGGCGTGGTGGCGCGGGACGCCGACGACCTGGCCGCGATCCTCTATACCAGCGGCACCACCGGACGCTCCAAGGGAGCGATGCTGAGCCACGACAACCTGGGCAGCAACACCTTGACGCTGCGCGACTACTGGGGCTTTACCTCGGACGACGTGCTGATCCACGCGCTGCCGATCTTCCATACCCACGGTCTTTTCGTCGCCACTCACTGCGTGCTGCTGAGCGGCGCGCGCATGCTGTTCCTGAACCGCTTCGACGCGGATACGGTGATCGACCTGCTGCCCCGCGCGACCGCAATGATGGGCGTGCCGACCTTCTATACGCGGCTGCTGGCCAGCCCGCGCCTGACCGAGGCGGCCTGCGCCGGCATCCGCCTATTCGTCTCCGGTTCCGCGCCTCTGCTGGCCGACACCTTCCAGGAGTTCGAGGCCCGCACCGGCCACCGAATTCTCGAACGCTACGGCATGACAGAGACCACGATGAGCACCTCCAATCCGCTGGACGGGGAGCGCATCGCCGGCACTGTCGGTCATCCCCTGCCGGGCGTCGCGGCCCGCATCGCCGACGAGGAAGGAAAACCCCTGCCCCAGGGCGAGGTCGGCGTCCTGGAAGTCAAAGGCCCCAACGTCTTCAAGGGCTACTGGCGCAACCCGGAAAAGACCGCCGAGGAGTTCCGCCCCGATGGCTTCTTCATCACCGGCGACCTGGCAACGATCGACGCACGCGGCTACGTGCAGATCGTCGGACGCTCCAAGGACCTGATTATCTCCGGCGGCTTCAACGTCTATCCCAAGGAAGTGGAGCTCTGTATCGACGGCATCGACGGGGTCGACGAGTCGGCCGTTATCGGCTTGCCGCACCCGGACTTCGGCGAGGCGGTGGTCGCGGTGGTGAAGCGGCAGAGCGGCGGACCGGACGTCACCGCCGAGGCGATCCAGGAAACCGCCAAGGCGGAGTTGGCGAACTTCAAGGTTCCCAAGAAGGTCTTCTTCGTCGACGAACTGCCGCGCAACACCATGGGCAAGGTCCAGAAGAACGCCCTGCGCGACCGCTTCAAGGCCAGCTTCAGTTCGGCCGCCTAGGCGAGATCACGCTAAGCCGCTGAGCCCCGCGCCTTCACCGCCCCAAGGCAGGCCTCGATTTCGCCGGCGCTGAGCGTCTCACGCTCCTCCAGCCGCTGGACCAGGCTCTTCATGCCCACGCCGTTCGCGGTGATGATCTCTTCTGCCCGCGCCTCGGCCTCCCGCAGCAGTTGGGACACGGCGGCGTCAACGTCATGCGCCGTGGTCTCGCTGAAACGGCGCGGCTGGGCGATTTCACGGCCCAGAAAGGGGTGGTCTTCGCTCTGGCGCAGGTCGACCGGCCCGATCTCCTCGGACATGCCCCAGCGCGATACCATGGCCCGCGCCGTCTGGGTCGCGTTCTTGATATCGTCGTCGGCGCCGGAGCTGACGTTGCCCAGCAGCACCTTCTCCGCCGTTCGACCGCCCAGCATGACCGCAAGGCGGTCCTTCAGGTAATCCTCCGGCAGGGTGTGGCGCTCCTCCTCCGGCAACATGTGGGTGCCACCCAGCGCGCGGCCGCGGGGAATGATGGTCACCTTGTAGATCGGGTCCGCCTTCGGCAGGAAATGGGCCACCACCGTATGGCCGGCCTCGTGCACCGCCAAGCGGTGTTTCTCCTCCGGGCGGATCGCCAGGCTGCGCACGGTTCCCATCATGACCTTGTCGCGCATGTCCTCGAAGTCGTGCATCGTGATGGAGGACTGGCCGGCGCGCGCCGCGGCCATAGCCGCTTCGTTCACCAGGTTCTTCAGGTCGGCCCCCGAGAAGCCGGGGGTGGCGCTGGCGATGGTCGCAAGATCGACGTCCGGTGCCAGCGGCATGTTTTTCGTGTGGACCTTCAGGATCGCCTCGCGCGCCTCGCGGTCGGGCAGTTCCAACGTCACGTGGCGGTCGAAACGCCCCGGACGCAGCAAGGCGGGGTCGAGCACGTCGGGACGGTTGGTCGCCGCCAGGACGATGACCGCCTCGTGGCCGCTGAAGCCGTCCATCTCGGCGAGGATCTGGTTCAGCGTCTGCTCGCGCTCGTCATTGCCGCCGCCCAGTCCGGTGCCCCGCACCCGGCCGACGGCATCCAACTCGTCGACGAATATGATGCTGGGCGCGCGCTTCTTGGCTTCCTCGAACATCTTTCTGACGCGCGAAGCGCCGACGCCGACGAACATCTCGATGAACTCGGAGGCGGAGGTGTGATAGAAATTGACGTCGGCCTCGCCGGCCAATGCGCGCGCCAGGAGCGTCTTGCCGGTTCCCGGCGGGCCCATCAGCAACACGCCGCGCGGCGGCTCCGCCCCCAAGCGCTGGTAGCGTTCAGGGTCCCGAAGGAAATCCACCAGCTCCGCGACCTCGCGCTTAGCCCCTTCCTGCCCGGCGACGTCCGCAAAGGTCACCCGCTTCTTGCGCTTCACCTCCTTGCCGGCCGAACCGGCCAAGAACTCGGAAGGGTCGCGCCCGCCGAAACGGCCGGCGAGATTGCTCTGCATCCGATTCCAAAACCAGAAGTAGATACCGAGAAATATCAGCCAGGGCAGCAGGCTGTAGAACCAACTGCCGCCCTCCTCCTTCTTCGGGGCCGCAGACACCACCGCGCCGGATGACTCGATGAGCGGCATCAGCTCAGGATCATCGATGCCCGGCAGATTGACCTCGATGTACTCGTCCTGATCGGCCCCCAAATCGCCGCCGGCGGGCCGCACCGTCGCCTCGGCCAGATCCTCGGACAGGCGGACATCGCTGATTCGGCGATCCCGCAGCAGCTGCTTGAATTCGCTGTAGGCCAGAACGGTGCGATGGGGCTGCGGCGGCGCCACATCGCGGATGCTGAACATCAAGGCGAGGAACACCACCCCGATAAGAAGGATGGGCCACCACTTCGCGAAATCTTTCAACAGGTTCTCCGAAGCAAAAGGCAGAAAATGTCCGACTTTAGGCCTATTCTAACGCATAACCGCCCGGGGGCGGCAGGGGAATGATTCACGTCAAGGCGGCGAGATCCGGCGCAAGGCCGTGCCGGACCTAGATGTCGGCGTGCCTCACCGCGGCCCGGTGGGCCCGCCACGACTGGGCTTCGACGAAGACGCGCCTGACCACTCCGTCCGCCCGCTTCATGCTGAGCTCCAGATCGGCAATCGCCGCCTCCACCTCGTCGGCACTCAAGTGGGGGTGGAAGTCGACGCTGACCGTCACCAAGAGATCCTGGGGTCCTTGGTGCAGAGTGAGCAGCTCATTGATATGGAAGACCGCGTCATG
Source organism: Pelagibius sp. CAU 1746 (assembly GCF_039839785.1). Taxonomy (NCBI): domain Bacteria; kingdom Pseudomonadati; phylum Pseudomonadota; class Alphaproteobacteria; order Rhodospirillales; family Rhodovibrionaceae; genus Pelagibius; species Pelagibius sp. CAU 1746. The sequence continues at coordinate 2,759,457 of NZ_JBDOQT010000001.1, read as the reverse complement.
ATCCTGGACGATGCCGCGCAACTGCCGCACCAGCGCCGGCTGTGCCCCTTCGCCGATCAGCAGCCCCTTGGTCTCATAGGCGAGCAGAACGGCCGCCATCGCCAGGATAACGCCGATAACCATGGAAGCGGCGCCATCCAGTTCTGGAATGCCTAGGATCTGCGCCAGGAGAATCCCAACGAAAGCCACCACCAGACCCGCCATTGCGGCGGAGTCTTCCAGCAATACCGTAAAGATGGAAGGGTCTTTGCTGGCCTGAATCGCCTTCAGGTAACCGAGCTTTCCCTTGCCTTGTTTGAACGCCCGATAAGCCACCCACCACGCCGCCCCCTCGAAGACCATCGCGAATGCCAGGACAATGTAATTCACATAGGCGTCGGAAACCGGATGGGGGTCCTGCAGTTTATGGACTCCCTCATAGAACGAGACGCCGGCGCCGACCGCGAAAATCAGGATGGCGACCACGAAGGCCCAAAAGTAGATCTCCGACCCATAGCCGAAAGGGTGGCGCTCGTCGGCCGGACGCGAGGCGCGCTTCAGTCCATACAGGAGCAGGGCCTGGTTGCCGGTATCGACGGTTGAATGAATGCCCTCGGAGAACATGGCGGAACTGCCGGTAAAGGCGGCGGCGGCAAACTTGGTCACGGCGATCATGGCATTGCCCGCCAAGGCCGCGAAGATCACTTTTTTCGAGCTGTGCTGCGCCATCTCCCCCTCCCCCAGAGGTTCTCCTGCCGAATCGCTCACTCCTCGCACCGGGAGTCCCAGCCGCCGGCGACCATACCTGAGGCCGCCCGCGCCGGGGAAATGATCTATCAAGATTTTCACCGGCATTCTCCCGGACCCGACCCTGACAAAGGAGTCGCGGATGAAATCAGGCAAAGGCGGTATAAGAGGATATGAAAACGATTCGGCGCACCCTTCTGTTCGGGCTGGGCGGCTTGGCCGCGCTCGCCCTGCTGTTAGCCGTCGGCGGCTATCTGTGGCTGCGCGGCTCCCTGCCGCAGACCGAGGGAGACATCCCGCTGGCGATCCTCGACGGGCCGGTGAAGATCTCCCGCAATGCCGACGGCCTGGTCCGCATCCAGGCGGAAACCGAGTTCGACCTCTACCGCGCCTTGGGCTTCGTCCACGCCCAGGAGCGTCTGTGGCAGATGGATTTCACGCGCCGCGTCGGCTCGGGCCGCCTCTCCGAGGTCATGGGCAAGGCGACCCTGGTGCACGACCGCTTCTTCCGCACCCTCGGCTTCCGCCAGCTCGCCGAGGCCAATCTGTCGCATCTGGCGCCCGAAACCCTCGCCGCCCTGGAAAGCTATGCCGAAGGCGTGAATGCCTACCTGCAAGGCCGCTCGGGCCCGCTGCCCCTGGAGTTCCAGGTGCTCGGCTACGAACCCGAACCGTGGAGCCCGATTGATTCCCTGCTGTGGGGCCGCATCATGGCCCTGCGGCTGTCGGAGAACTGGCGGGACGAACTAAGCCGCGCCCGCCTGGCGGGCCGCTTCACTCCGGAGCAGATCGCCCAGCTCTGGCCGGCCTATCCCGGTGACGCGCCGGTCACCGTCGCTCAGCTTTCCGATCTTGTCGACGACACCGTCGCCCGGCAGTTGGCCGGCCTGCTGCCCCCTTCCCTGGCGCCGACCGGTGCTTCGAACGTCTGGGCCGTGAGCGGCGCGCGCAGCGCCAGCGGCAGTCCGATCTTGGCCAACGACCCGCACCTGCCGCTGGAAGCGCCCGGCGTCTGGTTCCTGGCCCGCCTGGAAGCACCGGGTATTACCCTGGCCGGCGCCACCGCACCCGGCGTCCCCTTCGTCTTGCTGGGTCACAACGACCATGTCGCCTGGGGCCTTACCACCACCCACAGCGACACGCAGGATTTCTTCATCGAGCGCATCTCGCCGGACGATCCCGGACAATACCTGACCCCGGAGGGCGCCGAAGACTTCAAGGTGCGTGACGAGTTCATCCGCCTCACGGGCGGCGAGTCCGTCACCCTGGCGGTTCGGGAAACCCGCCACGGCCCGGTGATGAGCGACGTCATCCCGGAAGGCTCCAGCGAGTCCGGCGCCGTGCTTTCCCTTGCCTGGCCGGCGCTGCGCCCTGACGACCGTACTCCCGACGCACTCTACGGCATGAACCATGCCCAGGATTGGGCCCAGTTCCGCGAGTCCCTCAGGCAGTTCCACGCGCCGCAGCAGAACGTCGTCTTCGCGGACACCGCCGGCAACATCGGCTTCCTCGCACCGGCCCGCGTACCGGTCCGCCGCGCGGGCAACGGCCAGCATCCGGTGCCCGGATGGAGCGGTGAGTTCGATTGGATTGGTTTCGTGCCTTTTGAGGAGCTGCCATCGCAAGACAATCCGCGTAGCGGCATTATCGTCAACGCCAACAACAAGATCGTGCCCGACAGCTTCCCGCACCTCATCGCCGTCGACTGGCCGCCTCCCTACCGCGCGGCGCGCATAGGCGCGGCACTCTCCGGCGCCGCAGGCAATCACGGCGTTACGGATTCGGTCGTGCTGCAGCAGGACATCGCCGCTACCGCCGCCGGTTCCATCCTGCCCCGCCTGCTCAAGGTAACCCCGATCAGCGTGCGCGGCCGCCAGGCGACCGCCCTGCTGCACTCCTGGGACCGGCAGATGCATCGCAGCGCCCCCGAGCCGCTGATCCTGCAGGCCTGGGTCTGGGCTCTGGGGAAAGCTATCCTGGAAGATGACCTCGGCCCCAACTACCTCGAGTACCTCGATGGCGGCACCTATACCCTGGAGCGCATACTCGCCGAGGACAGCCAGTGGTGCGATACCACCGGCAGCGACGAGATCGAAAACTGCGACGCCCAGATCCAGAAATCCCTGGAAGACGCTCTTGATCTTCTGGAGGAGCGCTTCGGCGGCGAAATGCATACCTGGCGCTGGGGCGATGCCCACGTGGCGCGCTTCGCCCACCCCGTCCTCAGCCGCCTTCCGCTGGTCGGTCCCTATTTCAGCTACGACGTAGAAACCGACGGCGGTAACGACACGGTCAACCGCGCCTCGCCTCGCCTGGGCGGCAGTGCCGAGCATCTGTTCGAGAACGTCCACGGCCCCGGGTTCCGCGCGGTCTACGACTTGAGCGACCTCGAGCGCTCGCGCTTCATGATCGCCACCGGCCAGTCGGGTAACCCGCTCTCCGGGACCTACGGCAACCTGGCCCCGCGCTGGCGCGACGGATTGACCGTGTCGCTGGCTCCGGAAACCTGGGCGCTGGCAAGACAGCTTAGCTTGCTGCCGGCACAAAAATAGCCAAACATTGTAATTCAGGCGCCACCGCAAGGCACCGTACCCCGGGGAACAGGCCATTGACCACGACGATCGACGACATCCGCACGGCCGCAGAGACCCTCAAAGGGCAGGTCATCCGCACCCCCTTGGTGCCCGCGGCCCGCATATCCGAAGTCCTGGGTTGCGAGCTCTACCTGAAGCTCGAGAACCTACAGCGCACCGGATCGTTCAAAGATCGCGGAGCTTTCGTGCGCCTATCCAACCTGAGCGCCGAGGAAGCCCAGCGGGGCGTCATCGCCATGTCGGCGGGCAATCATGCCCAGGGGGTGGCTTACCACGCCCAGCGGCTGGGAATCCCGGCGACCATCGTCATGCCCAAATTCGCCCCTTTCTCCAAGGTCGAACGCACCCGCGCTTTCGGGGCGCGCGTGGTATTGACCGGCGATACCCTGGACGCCTCCGCCCAGGCCGCCCGCCGCATCGCCGAGGAAGAAGGCCTGACCTTCGTTCATCCCTACGACGACCCCGATGTCATTGCGGGCCAGGGAACCATCGGGCTGGAAATCATGGAAGACCTGCCGGAGGTCGACACCATCGTCGTGCCGATCGGCGGTGGCGGCATCATCTCCGGCATCTCGATCGCGGTGAAAGAGGCTAACCCCAACGTAAGGATGGTCGGCGTCGAGACCGAGCTCTATCCCTCCATGGCCAACGCCCTCAAGGGCCGCAGCGAACTGCCGGGCGGCAGCAGCCTGGCCGACGGCATTGCGGTCAAGAATCCCGGGAAACTGACCCAGGAGATCATATCGCGGCTGGTCGAAGACATCGCCATCGTCCCGGAGACCATGATCGAGATCGCGATCCATCGCCTGGTCGAAGAGCAGAAGATCGTCGCCGAGGGCGCCGGCGCGGCGGGCGTGGCCGCAATCCTGAATGACCCGGAGCGCTATGCGGGCCGCAAGGTCGTCACGGTGATCTGCGGCGGCAACATCGACGTGCGCCTGCTTTCCGGTGTCCTGACCCGCGGCCTGGTCCGCGACGGGCGCATGGTGCGCCTGCGCATCGGCATCGTCGACCAGCCGGGGACGCTGGCCCTCATCGCCGACATTATCGGACGAAGCAGCGCCAATATTATCGAGGTCTACCATCAGAGGCTCTTCTACGACGTGCCGGCGAAACGCGCCGACATCGACGTTGTCCTGGAAACGCGCAACTCCGAGCACGTCAAAGAGATCATCGTCAGCCTGGAGGAAAACGGCTTCCCGACCCGCATCCTTTCGTCCCATTCGGCGGACGGCGCCTAGTGCCCCTCGCCAAGTCGCGACCATCAACCGTTGCGCCAACCTGCGCGATCCCTTAGGGGATAGCAGACAGCCGCGGAATTCTGGAGGAACCGTCAATGGCCCCGTCCGGCGCCGTTTTTCACAGCGTTATGGAGCGCATCGGCAACACGCCCATGCTGGAAGTATCCCATATGGATACCGGCCCCTGCCGACTCTTTCTCAAACTCGAGAGCGAAAATCCCGGCGGGTCGATCAAGGACCGGATCGGCAAGTCGATGATCGAAGCCGCGGAGAAGGACGGCAGCCTGAAACCCGGCGGCCGGCTGATCGAGGCGACGGCCGGCAACACCGGCCTCGGCTTGGCGCTGGTCGCCGCACAGAAGGGCTATCACCTTACGCTGGTGGTGCCCGACAAAATGGCGCAGGAGAAAATATTTCACCTGCGCGCTCTGGGAGTGGACGTGATTCTGACCCGCTCCGATGTCGGCAAGGGCCACCCTGAGTACTACCAGGACATGGCCCAGCGCATTGCCGGAGAAACCGGTGCGATCTTCATCAACCAGTTCAGCAACCCGGCCAACCCCCTTGCCCACGAAGCGACAACCGGGCCCGAAATATGGGAGCAGATGGAACACGATGTCGATGCCATGGTCTGCGGCGTCGGCTCAGGCGGTACCATTACCGGGCTGACCCATTTCTTTGCCTCGGTCTCCGACAAGACCGAGATGGTCCTGGCCGACCCGGAAGGGTCCATTCTAGCGGAATACGTGGAGACGGGGCACATCAGCAAGGATGTCGGAAGTTGGATCGTCGAAGGCATCGGCGAGGACTTCCTGCCCGATGTCGCCGATCTTTCGCGCGTGAACAAAGCCTATGTGATTCCCGACAAGGAAGCCTTGCTTACCGCCCGCGAGCTTCTGCTGCGCGAAGGAGTCCTCGCCGGCTCCTCCTCCGGGACGCTGATCGCCGCGGCCCTGCGCTATTGCCGCGAGCAGAGCGAGCCAAAGCGCGTGGTCACCCTGGTCTGCGACAGCGGCAACAAGTATCTGTCGAAAATGTTCAACGACTACTGGATGGTCGATCAGGGCTTCATCGAGCGCGAGCAAAAGGGCGACCTGCGGGACCTGATCGGCCGGCGGCACGACGAACACGGCACTGTAACGGTGGGCATCGACGACAACCTCCTGATCGCCTACGGCCGTATGAAACTCTACGACATCTCTCAGTTGCCGGTTCTCGACAAGAACGGCAAGGTCGCCGGGATCATCGACGAAAGCGACATTCTGTTGAAGGTCTTCAAGGACGACGAACGGTTCAAGGACCCGGTCTCTACCGCGATGACCGCCAAGCTGGAAACCATTTCCCCCGACAAACCAATCGATGCCTTGCTGCCGATCTTCGCTCAAGACCACGTGGCCATCGTCGTTGAAGACGATACCTTCCTGGGTCTCATTACCCGGATTGATCTGCTCAACCATCTCCGCCGACGGATGAAATAGCCCATGCCAGACTCGCACCGCGGCCGCAACCGGCCGGCCTTCGCCACCCGCGCGATCCACGCCGGTCAGTCGCCCGACCCTACGACCGGCGCCGTAATGCAGCCGATCTACGCCACCTCGACCTATGCCCAGGAAAGCCCTGGCGTACACAAAGGCTATGAATACAGCCGCTCGCAGAACCCCACGCGCATGGCCTACGAGCGCTGCATCGCCGATCTGGAAAGCGGCGAGCAGGGCTATGCTTTCGCGTCCGGCCTTTCAGCCATCGCCACGCTTCTGGATTGCCTGAACAGCGGCGACCACGTGATTGCCATGGACGACCTTTACGGCGGCAGCTACCGCCTCTTCGAGGGGGTCCGCCGCCGCTCCGCCGGACTCGACTTCAGCTACGTCGACATGACCGATACCGGCGCCCTGGAGGCGGCGATCCGGCCGGAAACCAAGTTAATCTGGGTCGAGACGCCGACCAATCCGCTGCTCAAACTGGTCGATCTCGAAGCCGTCGCCCGGCTGGCGAAGAAACATGGCATCCTGGCTGCCTGCGACAACACTTTCGCGACTCCCTGGATCCAGCGGCCGCTGGAACTCGGCTTCGACCTGGTCATGCACTCGGCGACCAAATACCTGAACGGCCACTCCGACATGGTCGGCGGCGTCCTGGTGGTGGGCGATAATACGGAGCTGGCCGAGCGGCTGGCCTTCCTGCACAACGCCGTCGGGTCGATCCAGGGCCCTTTCGACAGCTTCCTTGCGCTGCGCGGCCTGAAAACCCTGGCACTTCGCATGGAGCGGCACTGCGCCAACGGCCAAGCCGTGGCCGAGTTCATGGAGAGCCATCCCAAGGTGGCGAAGGTCTACTACCCGGGCCTGCCCAGCCACCCGCAGCACGCGCTGGCGGAGCGGCAGATGGACGGGCCCGGCGGAATGGTCACGGCGATCCTGAAGGGCGGCCTGGACGAGGCGCGGCGCTTCCTCGAGAGAGTCGAGATCTTCGCCCTGGCCGAAAGCCTGGGCGGCGTCGAAAGCCTGATCGAGCATCCCGCGATCATGACCCACGCCTCCATCCCCCCGGAGAACCGGGCCGCCTTGGGGATCAGCGACGGCTTGGTGCGGCTCTCGGTCGGGGTCGAAGGCGCCGACGACCTTATCGCCGACCTGCAGCACGCCTTGGCCTGACCCGGCCGGCGGTACCTAAACGTCCGGCCCGATGCTGCGGTAACCGCTCTGGAAATAGACCAGGGGGGGATGCTCTCCGGCGGCCTGCAATCGCTCGACGCGGCCCAGGATAATCACATGGTCGCCGCCCTCGTAAAGGGTCTCGCGCCGGCAGGCCAGATTGGCGAGGCAGTCGCGCAATACCGGCAGATTCCCAGGCCAAATGTCGTAGTCTACTCCGTCCCATTTATCGATCTCCGCCGTCGCGAAGCGCACCGATAGCTCGTGCTGGTGTTGGCCCAGGACGTTGATCGCAAAGCTGTCGGCCAGACGGAAGGTGTCGAAGCTCAAAGCCGCCTTGTCCAGGCAGAAAAGGACGAGAGGCGGCTCCAGGGAAACCGAGGAGAAGGAATTCACTGTGATTCCCCGGTTTCGCCCGGCGGCATCGCGCGCCGTGACCACGGCCACACCGGTCGCAAAGCTGCCTAGAGCCTGGCGGAAAGCGGAGGAATTGAACGTCATCGCACCATAGGGTCGTCTGCTCGCATCACTGAGAGGGCGGATATTAATGCCAGGGGAAGCGCAAAAGCCACCACAAACCAACCATTTCCGGCCCATAAGGCGCCTGACTAAACCACTTCTTAACTTAAATCGGCCACCTTCGAAGGCCGCCTTCGAAAGGCGGGTCGTTCGACGGCGGATTGTGCGCGGGTTGGGGCTCCATGGGGCTTATTGTAGGCATACTGATCGTAATTGGCTGTACCCTCGGCGGCTATACCGCGATGGGCGGCAAGCTGGGCGTGCTGTGGCAACCGTTTGAGGCCGTGATCATCGTCGGCGCCGCAATCGGCTCCTACATCATCGGCAATCCCGCCTCCGTCGTGAAGCACACCGGCACCGCGATCGGCAAGGTCTTCAAAGGCTCCCAGTACAAAAAAGAGAACTACGTCGAACTCATCAGCCTGCTCTACCAGATCCTCAAGGTCGCCAAGACCAAGGGCAACCTGGGCCTGGAGCAGCACATCGAAAACCCGCAGGATTCTGCGCTCTTCGCCCAGTTTCCCGGCGTCATGGCGAACGAAACCGCCGTGATCTTCCTTTGCGACTACCTGCGCCTGCTCACCCTCGGTTCCGAAGACCCCCATGAGATGGAAACCCTCATGGACGAAGAAATCGAGGTTGTCCACCATGAGCACATGGAGGTTGCCCACGCCCTGCAAACTATGGCTGACGGCATGCCGGCGCTGGGCATCGTCGCGGCGGTGCTGGGCGTCATCAAAACCATGGGCTCGATCACCGAGCCACCGGAAGTGCTCGGCAAGCTGATCGGCGGCGCCCTGGTCGGCACCTTCCTGGGGGTGTGGGTTTCCTACGGTTTCCTGGGGCCGACCGCCTCAAAGGCGCAGGCGGTCTACAACGCGGAGATCAAGTATCTCCACTGTATCAAGGCGGCTCTGCTGGCACACATGCACGGCTCGCCGCCGGCCGTCTCCGTAGAGTTTGCCCGCAAGGCCCTGAATTCGCATGACCGGCCGACCTTCTACGAGGTCGAAGACGCGGTCTCCGCCCTTCCGCCCCCCGCCTAAAGGGGAGCCCCCGACGTGGCTGCAGGAAACGACGAAGCTCAAATCGTCATCATCAAGAAGGTGAAGAAAGGCGGCGGCGGCGGCCACCACGGTGGCGCCTGGAAAGTCGCCTACGCCGACTTCGTCACGGCCATGATGGCCTTTTTCCTGCTGCTCTGGTTGCTGAACGCCACGACGGAAGAGCAGCGCAAGGGTATCGCCGAGTACTTCTCGCCGATCACCTCCCTGGATCCCGACAGCGTCTCGCAAAGCGACAGCGGTTCCGGCGGCGTCATGGGCGGGCGCAGCATGACCACCGACGGCGCCCTGGTGAACGATACCTCGCCGATCGGCATCACGGTCGCCCTGCCCGGCGCCAAGGACGATACCGAGGAACAAAGCCCCACCCAGGTGGAGAACCCCGCCGACGACAGCCAATCGGGGCAGCGCCTGAGCAAGACGGCGGACAATCCGAACCAGGACGTGAACCGTGAAGAAGTCGACCGCCTGGCGCGGGAACTGGAACAGGAGCGTTTCGCCGCCGCCGAGGCGGACCTGCGCCAGGCCCTGGAATCGATCCCCGACCTCGCCGACTTCGCCAAGAACCTGATCGTGGATCAGACTCCGGAGGGCTTGCGGATCCAGATCATCGATCAGGAGGGCCGCTCCATGTTCGCCTCGGGCAAGGCCGAAATGTACCCGCATACGCAACGCCTGCTCGCGCTGGTCGCCGACGCCATCAAGAAGCTCGACAACCCGGTGGCCATCAAAGGGCATACCGACTCCACTCCCTATTCCAAGGACAACGGCTACTCCAACTGGGAACTGTCGACCGACCGCGCCAACTCCAGCCGCCGCGCCCTGCTGGCCGCCGGCCTGCCGGCTTCTCGCATCGCCTCCGTGGTGGGACGGGCCGACCAGGAACACCTGGTCCCCGAAGAGCCGAACTCGCCGCGCAACCGGCGCATCTCGGTCGTCCTGCTGCGCCAGGCCCCCGAGAGCGAAGCGCCCGTCTATCAGTCCAACCACTGATCCCGCCAGCCAAACCGCCCTTGCACCGCCCGGACTCGCCAGCCTAGGCTGTCGGCATGTCGATTGACGATACCAACGGGACACCGCGCCGACCGGGCTGGTCCGGGCAGCCGCCGATGCCATCCACCGCACCGCAGCTCTATGCCGGCGTGATCCTGCGGCGCAGCCTTGCCTACCTGGTCGACGTCTTAGTCATCGCAATCCTGGGGATCTGCCTCGGCTTCGCTCTGTCGATTGCCGGCGCCCTCACCTTCGGCCTGCTGAGCCCCATTGCCGTCATCATCCTGTCCCTCTGGCCCATCGCCTATCACAGCTATTTTCTGGCCAGCCGCGGTGCCACGCCGGGAATGCGCCTGTTCGACCTGGAGCTGAGAGACTGGAGCGGCAAGAACGTGGCGCCGCTGCAGGCCGTACTGGCAACCATCCTGTTCTATGTCACCGTCGCCCTGACGGCTTGGCTGATCCTGCTGGTCGTACTGTTCACCGACCGCAGCCGGGCCCTTCATGACATCCTGGCCGGCACCCTGGTGGTCCGCCGCCACCCCTGACCCGCGGGACCTTCCGTGCGCAGTTCTCCTGCGCCGACAAAATCTTTTCACTGAAGGCTGGCCAGTCGGCGCAATTCATTGCAATAATCGAAGCGTTATCCAAGTTCCTGGGAACAGGCCAGCGAAGAAAAGGCCAGCGGGAAACTGTGAAAACAGGGAGCATCATACTTGGCTAGCGCGCCCCTCAAGGCGTCGGGACCACTGAGCGCCTACGATCCGGACGGTTTCTTTTGCGAAATGCTGGGTGGCGCCGGCGATCCTGCCGAACACACGTTGTCTATCCGGGAGCGCCTGAACCGCCTGGACCTGGAAGAGTTGCGCGGCCGCGCCCGCGATGCAGAGCTGGAGCTCTACAGCTTCGGCATCACCTTCACGGTCTATACCCAAAAGGACGTCATAGACCGCATTCTGCCGTTCGACGTCATTCCCCGCGTCATTTCAGCCCAGGCCTGGAAGACGATTCAGAGCGGAGTGATACAGCGCGTCGCGGCCCTGAACCTTTTCCTGCACGACATCTATCACCAACAGAAGATTCTCAAGGACGGCGTGGTCCCCAAGGATTTGGTTCTGGGCAACAAGAACTACTGTCCGCAGATGGAAGGCATCGACGTGCCTTGCGGAACCTACGTCCACATCAACGGGACCGATCTGGTGCGCGGCGACGATGGCCAGTTCGTGGTGCTGGAAGACAACGGACGCTGTCCTTCCGGCGTTTCTTATGTTGTCGAAAACCGCCACTTGATGCTGCGCAGCTTCCCCGACCTGATGAGCAACATCGGTATCCGCCCGGTGTCCAACTACGGCCAGAAGCTGCACGAGGCCTTGGTCGAAACTGCGCCTGCCGGAGTCGGCGAGCCGCAGGTGGTTCTGCTTTCGCCGGGCACTTACAACTCAGCCTACTTCGAGCACATCTTCCTTGCGCGCGAAATGGGCGTGCCGCTGGTGGAAGGCAGCGATCTCGTCGTCGAGAACGACAAGGTCTACATGAAAACCATCAACGGTCTCGATCCCGTCCATGTCATTTATCGCCGCATCGGCGACGACTTCCTCGACCCCGAGGTCTTCAATCCGGACAGCGTTCTGGGGGCTGCGGGACTGATGCGGGCTTACGCCAAGGGCAACGTGTCTCTGGCCAACGCCATCGGCACGGGCGTCGCCGACGACAAGGCCGTCTATGCCTATATCCCTAGAATCATAAAGTACTACCTGGACGAAGACCCGATTCTGGCTAACGTGGAGACGCATATTTGCCGTGAACCCGAAGGTTTGGCCTATACCCTCGCCAACTTGAACAAATTGGTGGTGAAGCCGGTGGGAGAATCCGGCGGCTACGGCATCACCATCGGTCCGCGGGCCAGCAAGGAGGAGCTGGAGAAATGCCGTGCGGAGGTCACCGCCGACCCCGCCAACTATATCGCGCAGCCGATGGTCAACCTCTCGGTCTGCCCCACCCTGACCGACGACGGAATCAAGGCCCGCCACGTCGACCTGCGCCCCTTCGCCGTCACCGGCAAGTCGACCTGGGTGCTGCCGGGCGGCCTGTCGCGCGTTGCCCTGACGAAGGGTTCGATTGTCGTCAATTCCTCCCAGGGCGGCGGTTCAAAAGATACTTGGGTTCTTGAATAGGGGGAAGCTTGCATAGGCTGCTGTCACGCTACGCGGAAGCGATCTACTGGTTGGCGCGCTATGTGGAACGCGCGGAGAACCTGGCGCGCCTCCTCGATGTGAACGAGACGTTCAGCAGAGACAGCCGCGGCTGGCAAAACTGGCGTTCGATCTTGCAGATCAACCGCGACGAAGAGCGCTTCTTCGAAAATCACGAGGAAGCCGATGCCGACTCCGTCATCTACTTCTACACCCTGGATCAGCGCAACATCTCGTCGATCATTTCCGCAGTCAATGCCGCCCGCAGCAATGCCCGGACCTTGCGCCCACTGATCTCCACCGAGATGTGGATACAGCTCAACATGTTCTCCAACAATCTGAAGAGCATGCAGCGCGAAGATCTCAGCGAACCGCGCCTCGCGCGCTTCTGCAACCAGGTGAAGGAAGCCTGTCAAACCCATACCGGCATCACCGAAGGCACCTTCTATCGCGACGAGAGCTGGTTCTTCTATCAGATCGGCAGGGCGATCGAGCGCGCCGATCAGACCACACGTCTGCTGGATGTGAAGTACCATCTGTTGCTGCCGAACAACGAAACTGTCGGCTCACCGCTGGACGTCAGTCAATGGAATGCGGTGCTGCGGTCGGCCGCCGGCTATCACGCGTTCCGTCGGGTCCAGCCTAGTGGTATGACACAGGCCGACGTCGCCGGCTTCCTGCTGTTTCACAGCCGCTTTCCCCGATCCGTCAGGGCTTGCGTACATGACATCTCAAATCGACTCAATCATCTGCGCTCCACCTACCGGCTTATCGGCGGCGCCACGGCGCTGGATGAGCTGGATGAACTGCACTCTCTGCTCGACGACATCACCATCGACCAGGTCATCGACAAAGGGCTTCATGAGTTCGTCGACTGGGTGCAATTAAAGCTCATCCGCATCAACGCCGAGCTGGGCGCGGCCTATTTCGGCTATCCGGCCCTAAACCAGGAAGGCCAAGCCGCCGATTGACCGGCCCGGGCTCCAATCAGGCGCCCGCAACCGAAAGGCGAATCGGAGAGACTGGACGGGGCGGCCTTGGCCGCGCAAACTGGCCTGATGAAGGCAGATCGTACCACTGAACGGCTAGGGTCCGTGGATCCCACCGCCTTTGGGCCGCTCCAGAGCTACTACGTTCTGGAGCCGAACGTCTGCCCCTACCTGCCGAGCCGGCTGGAGAACAAGCTGCTGACGAAAATCAGCGGTCCCCAGGCACAGGCTGCCTACGACACCCTCAGCCTGGCCGGATTCCGCCGCAGCCACCGCTACGCCTATCGGCCCGCCTGCAGCCACTGCAACGCCTGTGTTCCGGTCCGGGTCGTGGCGGGTGAGTTCGAACCAGGGAAGTCGCTGCGCCGCATCGCCCGGGCCAACGGCGACCTCTCGGTCCACATGGGGCCGGCCTGCGCGACGGAGGAGCAATTCAACCTCTTCCGCCGCTATATTTCCTCCCGCCACGGCGACGGCGAAATGGCTGGAATGAGCGAGGAGGAGTACCGCTCGATGGTCGAGTCCAGCGATATCGACACCCGCCTGGCCGAGTTCCGCAGGCCTGACGGCACGCTGATCGCCGTCTGCCTGCTGGATTGGCTCGCCGATGGCCCCTCGGCCGTCTACAGCTTCTTCGACCCGGCATCAGTGCGCCGCTCCCTCGGGACCTTTGTCGTCCTCTGGCTGATCGATGCGGCGCTGCACCACAATGCGCCCCACGTCTATCTCGGCTACTGGATCGACCACAGCCGGAAGATGGCCTACAAAACCCGCTTCCAGCCGCTGGAAGCCTTCGGAACCGAAGGGTGGCGCCGCTTGCCCGCCTGACCCTCCGCCGCCCGGGCGGAGGGCATTGCCCCACTCTCCCCATTGATCGCCTCAGTTGCATAGCCGCCCGCCGCCGCCTATGCTCGCAGCTCACTTGACCGGTCCAAAGAACCGGCTCGGATTCGGGGCCCGAAGAATGGCCCTTGCCAATAACCAACAGCTTGAGTTTCCACTTCGGGGAGGATTGGAATGAAACGTCGTCAATTTATCAAGCGGGCGGCCACCACCGCTGCCGCAACGGGCGCGGTCGCTGCGTCCAGCTTCCCGGCGCCTGCCATTTCGCAGGGCCTTACGAAATGGCGTATGCAAACGACCTGGCCCAAGAACTTTCCGGGCCTGGGCACCGGCGCCAACAAGCTTGCGGAATTCATCGGTGCGGCCTCCGGCGGTAAGCTGACGGTGGAAGTCTTTGGCGGCGGCGAAATCGTTCCGGCCTTCGAGACCATGGACGCAGTCTCCAGCGGCACCATCGAGATGGGCCATGGCGCGCCCTACTACTGGAAAGGCAAAGTGCCGGCCAGCCAGTTCATCGCCTCCATCCCCTTCGGCCTCAACGCCCAGGAGCAGAACGCATGGATCCAGTTCGGCGGCGGCCAGGAGCTGGCGGACAAGATCTACCGTGAGCTGGGCTGCAAGTTCTTCGCCTCGGGCAATACCGGCGTCCAGGCCGGTGGTTGGTTCAACAAGGAGATCAATTCTCTGGAGGACTACAAAGGCCTGAAAATGCGCATCCCAGGGCTCGGCGGCGAGGTCGTTAAGGCCGCCGGCGGCAACGTGGTCAACTTGCCGGGCGGCGAGATTCCGCCGGCCCTTCAATCCGGCGCCATCGACGCCACCGAATGGGTCGGGCCCTACAACGACCTGGCTTTCGGCCTCTATAAGAGCGCGAAGTTCTACTACTATCCCGGCTGGCACGAGCCGGCCACCCTGCTGGACAACTTCATCAACCTCCAGGCCTGGGAGAAGCTGTCCGACGATCTGAAGGCCGTGGTGTCAGCCGCCAACGCCTATGCGAACACCTACGTGCTGAACGAGTTCGTGGCCAAGAACAACGGCGCCCTCAACACCCTGGTGAGCGAGCATGGCGTCATCCTCAAGAAGTTCCCGGACGAGGTGCTCAATGCTCTCGGCGGCCTCTCCGGCCAGGTGATCGGCGACCTTGCCGCCGCCGACCCGCTGAGCCGTGAGGTGATGGATTCCATCACCGCTTTCCGGAAGCAGGCCATTGCTTATGCGAAGGTCTCGGAGCAGGCGTTCTATAACGCCCGCGGCCTGCCCTTTAAGTGGGTCGAATAGAGATCGGGTAAGACCTGCCCGCATTTCCGACGCGGGCACAAAAAAAGAGGCCGGCGGGCTTGCCCCGCCGGCCTTTTTCGTTGGTGTAAGAAACGAGCGAATTCCCGTTCGGGCATTGTTTCACGACACCCTCTCGGGACTCGAAACTAGCCGAACAGAGCCTCCGGCAGGAAAGTCGCCAGAATAGGGAACGCCGCGATCAGCGCCAAACCCACAATCTGGATCAACACGAAGGGCATGATACCGCGATAGATATCCATCGTGGTGACCTGCGGCGGCGCCACACCGCGCAGGTAAAACAGGGCAAACCCGAAAGGCGGCGTGAGGAAGGAAGTCTGGAGGTTCACTGCGATCATCACGCCAAGCCAGATTGGATCCAGTCCCATCGTCAGCAGCACCGGTGCGACAATGGGAACAACCACGAAGACGATCTCGATGAAATCCAGGAAAAAGCCCATAACGAACATCAGGGCCATGACCACGAACATGGCCCCGAAGGCGCCGCCGGGCAACGCCTCCAAGACATCCGCAACGATCTTGTCGCCACCCAGGCCGCGGAAAACCAGCGAGAATACCGAAGCCCCCAGGAGGATCACGAAAACCATGGCCGAGATCTTGGTCGTGGTCTGCATGACCTCGATAAGAATACCGCTTCGATAGACCCGCTTGAGCGAGACCGCCACCCCGAAAAACATAACCAGGATGCAGACCCCGGCGACCACTGCCGCCGCCGCGTCGGCAAAGGGCACCACATCGCGCTGCATGCGAAGATCGAAGAGCGTCACCAGTGGAACCAGGGCGACCATGCAGCTGCCGCCGACATAAACCGGCCAGCCCTGCCCTTCACCTTCCGCCACCGCGCGTCCAGCCAGCAACAGAGCGCCAACGCAGCCGATGGCCGCTGCTTCAGTGGGGGTCGCAACGCCAAGAAGGATCGAGCCCAGGACCAGGATGATCAGGGCCGCCGGCGGCAGCAAAACGCGCAGCGCCCGCGAGCCCAGACCCTCCGTGTCCCCCGGCCCGCGCTCGATCGGCGGACAGGAGTTGGGCCGCAACCAAGCGGAAAAGAGAATCCAAAGCATGTAAAGGCCGACCAGCATCATCCCCGGCAAGAAGGCCCCTGCGAAAAGGTCGATGACGGAGACGGGGTCCGGCGCAAAGTTTCCGAGTGCCAACTGCGCCTCGGTATTCGCCCCCTGGAGCTGATCGCCCAAGAGAACAAGCACGATGGAAGGGGGGATGATCTGCCCGAGGGTGCCCGACGCACAGATCGTTCCGCAAGCGATCTTGGGATCGTAGCCGGCCTTGAGCATCGCCGGCAGCGACAGCAACCCCATGGTCACGACGGTCGCGCCGACAATACCAGTGGAGGCCGCCAACAACATGCCGACGAAGACCACCGAGAGGCCGAGACCGCCACGCAACTTGCCGAACATCAGGCCCATGGCCTCAAGGAGTTCCTCGGCGATCTTCGACCGCTCGAGCATCACGCCCATAAACACGAACAGCGGGACAGCCACCAGCAGTTCGTTCGACATGACGCCGAAATAGCGCGAGGCCAGAGCCCCCAGAAGGCGCAGGTCGAAGAGGCCGAACGCCAAGCCGCCAAAAGCGAAGATCAAGGCGACGCCGCCCAGGGTGAATGCCACCGGATAGCCCAGCAGCAGGACCACGCAGGCGACGGCGAACATGACAAGGGAGACGATCTCCCCAAGTTGTGCGGGATCCATAGCTTAAATTGGCTCTGTTTCTTCTTCTTCGGGCTGGAACTCGGGATGCCCGATCAACACCAGGAAACTCCTGGCCGCGAGGGACAGTCCTTGCAGTCCGATCAGAATGCAGAACAAGAGAATCACCGTTTTCAGAAGGAAGAGTCCGGGCAGCCCGCCTGCTTCGCGGGATTCTTCCAGCCGGACCCAAGAGTCCAAGACGAAGCCGTAGCTGGCGTAGGTAACCACGGCCACCATCGGCAGGAGCAGCAGGAAAGAGCCAAACAGGTCGATGACCGCCTTGTAGCGTGCGCTGTTCGGCCGATAGAAGATATCAACCCTGACGTGCCCGTTATGCACCAGGGTGTATCCGGCGCCGACCATGAATACGACGCCGTGCAGCCAAACATAGGATTCCTGCAGCCAGACCCAGCCGATGGCGTAGACGTATCTCAGGATCACCACGACGAAGGTGATCATGACCATCAGCAGCGTGAGCCAAGCAACACCGCGGCCGATCCTGTCATTCAGCCGATCTACCAGATTGACGAAGGCAATGAGCCCGTTCACGTCCCTGTCACAGCCCCCCTGTGGACATCCAACAAATCAACGACCTGAGCTATCTCCGGTCGAGCCCGGAGATTGCGGAAAGCCGGCTGACCCAGAAGAAGCCGGAGGCGCCCTGATTTGCCTATCTGCTCGTGGAATATGCCGGCCTTCGGCCGGTCTCCCTCGGTTCCTGTTCGAAGCTTATTGGTTTGCTTTGTTGCCCGCGCTTATAGGCTGCAGCGGCTGTAACGACAATGGAGAATCTCTGCAGATCACCCAAATTTATTCGACTTGGCAAAACCGTTGGGAGGCAAGCGGCCTGCCTGGGAACGCTTACCCAACCAGGCCCTCAGATCGGTCTCGGTGCGCACCCTCCCGGCGCCAGCAGCCCAGGTCAATCCTTCTTTTAGGACAAAAGTCTTAACATCTGAAAGGCCGCCGTCCTTGTACTTTTGCAGGATCACCCCCCGCCCCCGCGTCATTTCCGGCAGTTCATCCAGAGGGAAGATCAGCAGCTTGCGGTTCTCGCCAATCACCGCCACATGGTCGCCCCCGGCCGGGCGGCAGACAGCGGCCTCAACTCCCTGGGCCGGATTGATGACCTGCTTGCCGTTCTTGGTCTGAGCGACCACTTCATCCTCCGGCACCACAAAGCCGCGCCCGTCAGAAGAGGCCACGAGCAGCTTCCGGCCGGGCAGATGGACAAACACGGCAACTATATCCTGGTCGTTGGGCAACCCCATCATCAATCGCAGCGGCTCGCCGAAGCCACGGCCGCCCGGCAGCTTGTCCACCCCCAGAGTGTAGAAGCGGCCGTTGGTGGCGAAGACCAGCAACTTGTCCGTGGTTTGCGCGTGGACGACAAAGCGCTCCCGATCGCCCTCCTTGTACTTGGCGTCGGAGACGTCCTCTTGGTGCCCCTTCAAGGCCCTGACCCATCCCTTGTCCGAGCAGAGGATGGTCACCGGTTCCCGTTCCACCACGGCCTCGAGGGGGATGATCACCTCCGCCGGCGGCGCGCCGATTTCGCTACGACGGGCGCCCAGCGGCGTCTTGCCGCCAAACTGCGCCTTGATCTCCTTCACCTCATCGCCAATCACCGCCCAGCGCTTCTGCTCGTTCTTCATCAACTGCCCGAGTTCTTTCTGCTCCTTGGACAGGTCAGAATGCTCTTCACGGATGGAGATCTCCTCCAGCTTGCGCAGCGCCCGCAGGCGCATGTTGAGGATCGCTTCGGCCTGAACATCCGTCAGCTTCCAGCGCTTCATCATCTTCGCCTTGGGATTATCCTCTTCGCGAATGATGCGAATCACCTCGTCGATATTCAGGTAGGCGATGAGATACCCGTCGAGGATTTCGAGGCGGTGAGCGATCCTGTCCAGGCGGTACTGGGTGCGCCGTTTGAGAACTTCGTGCCGATGATCCAGGAATGCGCGCAATACCTCGCGCAAGTTCATCACCCGCGGTGTGTTGTCGGCATCCAGTACGTTCATGTTGAGACCGATCCGTGTTTCCAGATCGGTTTGACGGAACAACGATTCCATCAGCACGTCCGGATCGACGTTGCGGCTCTTCGGTTCCAGGATCAGACGGATTTCATCGGTCGACTCGTCCCGCACATCGGCGAGCATCGCCAGCTTCTTGGCCATGAGAAGTTCGGCGATCTTTTCGATCAGCCGCGACTTCTGGACCTGGAAGGGAATCTCCGTGACGACGATCTGGTAGCCGCCGCCTTTGATCTTCTCGGTTTCCCAACGCGCGCGAAGCCGGAACGATCCCTTGCCCGTCTTATACGCCTCGACGATGCTTTCCCGCGCCTCCACCAGAACGCCGCCGGTCGGGAAGTCCGGACCAGGCATCAAATCGACGAGCTTGTCGATGGTGGCGTTGGGCGTCTTGATCACATGCAGGAGGGCGTCGCAGACCTCCCCCACGTTGTGCGGAGGAATCGAGGTGGCCATGCCGACCGCAATGCCCTGCGCCCCGTTCGCCAGAAGGTTCGGAAAAGCGCCCGGCAGAACCACCGGCTCTTCCGATTCCCCATCGTAGGTCGGGCGGAAGTCGACGGCATCCTCGTCGATGCCCTCCAACATTGCGGCCGCCACTTCGGTCAGGCGCGCCTCGGTGTATCGCATGGCGGCAGCATTGTCGCCGTCGATGTTGCCGAAGTTTCCCTGTCCGTCGATCAACGGGAACCGTAGTGAGAAGTCCTGGGCCAGACGCACCAGGGCGTCATAGATCGCCTGGTCGCCGTGAGGATGAAACTTGCCGATCACGTCACCGACGACGCGGGCGGATTTCTTGAACCCGGAATTCGGGTCCAGCCGCAACTGGCGCATGGCGAAGAGCAGGCGCCGGTGAACCGGCTTTAGGCCGTCCCGGACGTCCGGCAGCGAGCGCGCCATGATGGTTGACAGGGCATAGGAGAGATAGCGCTCCGACAGGGCGTCAGAGAGCTTCACGTCACGGATTTCACCAGCCGGCGAAGAGGCCATAGAGAGGGTCACGACTCCGAGAAAAACTACCAAATATAGTAGTGATCAGCTCGATAATGGCAACAGATTGCCAAAGAAAACTGCGGATCTCTAGAAACGATCAGGGCGGTAGGGCGTCATGTCGATACCGGGGTCCCGATCCGCGATCAGGGCCGCGACCAGATCGCCGGTTCGCGCCGCCAGGCTCAGGCCGCAATGCCCGTGGCCGAAAGCGAAGACCGCATTACGGTGCCGCGGCGACGCACCGATGACCGGCACCGAATCGGGCATCGACGGGCGGTAGCCCATCCAGCGGCTCTCTTCGCGCCGGTCGAGACCGGGAAACCATCGGTTCGCGTTGCGGTAAAGAACCTCCGCGCGCTGCCAATTCGGCTCCGCCTCCAGCCCGCCGAGTTCAACTGTCCCGGCAATTCGCAAACCATTCTCCAGCGGCGTGCAGACGAATCCACGCTCGGTCGAGTAAACCGGCAGCCTCAGGTCTGCCCCGGCGTGCGGCAGCGTCAGATGGTAGCCACGCTCGGTATCCAGGGGCAGCCGGGACCCCAGCATGGCCGCCAGGGGGCCCGACCAGGCGCCCGCGGCGATGACGACGCCGCTACAGGCAACCCGGTCGGATTGCGTAATGACGGCGCTTACGCCGTTCTCGTCCTGTTGAAACCCGGTGACGCTCTGCTGACGGATC
Organism: Pelagibius sp. CAU 1746; assembly: GCF_039839785.1. Classification (NCBI taxonomy): domain Bacteria; kingdom Pseudomonadati; phylum Pseudomonadota; class Alphaproteobacteria; order Rhodospirillales; family Rhodovibrionaceae; genus Pelagibius; species Pelagibius sp. CAU 1746. The sequence continues at coordinate 2,738,926 of NZ_JBDOQT010000001.1, read as the reverse complement.
GTTCCGCCGAGACGTACGAAGGCCGCGGCCAGTTCCTGGACGAAGCGGAAGTTGTCCACCGTGTGGGCGACGTCGGGATAAAACACTCCCCGGCAGAAAATCGGCGCCAGGCTGGGCTCAAGTTGCCGGAGTTCCTCCGCCGGCAGGACCTCAAAATTGACACCCCGGCGCCGCTGCAGCTCCAGCATCGGTTCATAGCTCTTGAAGCCAGATTCGGTTTCATAGACCGATACCCAGCCGGAACGCCGAATCATCCCGGCGATCCCCGCCGCCTCGACCAGCGGCTTGTAGGCTGTCAGCGAGCCGTCGAGAAGGCGCGCCAGAGCAATGGAAACCTCCTCGACCCGTTGCGGCCTGCTCGCGCGGATGAAGTGAAGTAACCAAGGCGCGAGCTTGGGCAGATAAGACCAGCGGATCGACAACGGCCCCAGCGGATCGGCGAGCATGCCCGGCACCTTCCATGCGACCCCGGGCGTCTGGACGGGCACGACCGCTTCTTCCGTTATAATCGATCCGTTGCCGAAGGAAGTCCCTTCTCCCGGAGCCCCCCGGTCGACCAGCACCACACGGTGACCGTCGCGCAGCAGGTAAAGCGCGCAACAGACACCGACGATACCCGCCCCGACGACAACAACTGGGTCTTTTTCTCGAAGCGTCATCGGCAATGGGATCTGAGGATCGGTGTTGATTCGATCTCTGGGTTACTGGGACGTGACCTGAGCGGCGCCGCCATCCAGGGCAAAGCGCTGCTCGAAGCGCCGCCTTGCGGCCGGCAGGGGCTTATCATGGGGGTGGAAAAGGTGGCGCTCAAGGAAAAAGCCGGTCAGCGCCAATCCTTGCGCGACCGCGGCGCCCCCCCCTTCCCCATAACCCACGAGGAATCCGGGTAAGGCTAAGAGCTTCTCCCTGTAGGGCGTGCCGGCCGACAACGACACTGCCCGGCCCGAGCGCGGGCTCACATAGGCAAGCTGGTCGTTCTCCACACCGGCCGCACAGCGGGTCAGGTCCAAGCCAAACCCGAGTTCGGCCAGCAAGGCCAGTTCCCAGCGCACATAGACTTCGGCCCAATGGTCGCCTTCCAAGGCTTCCAGCAGAGCGAGCAGCCCCTCGTAGCAGGCCGGGTGGGGCTCTCGCTCCGGCATCGCCCCCTCACAGACAGCCGTGGCAGCGCTGAGGGCGGCCAAGCGGTCCGAGTCATCGAGCACCCTGGACATGTACGAACATTCCAGTTCGCAATCCAGATTGCCGAGGTGTTCCGCCAAGCGCCCGCTCCAGGTCGCCGAAACACGGTTTCCCGATTGGTATATCCCGCGCAGGCGTGGGGTCTGTCCCCCCCGGACGAGGCCGGCATGACGGCCATGAGTACAAGTGAGCAACTGGACCACCGCTGCACTTTCGCCATGCGGCCGGGCGGCCAGGACGATCGCCTCATCCTCCCACTTCATCGCGACACCACGGCTTTGGCAGGGGCCCTAGGCATCGAACTCCAGCCCGAGATTGCGGTAGCGTTCAGGATCGTTGATCCAATTCTCGCGCACCTTGACAAAGAGGAAAAGATGGACGGGCTGTCCGAAAGCTTCCTCCATCTCCTTTTGCGCCGCTTCGCGCACCATCCGGATGGTCTTGCCGCCCTTGCCCAGACACATCGCCTTGTGCTGCTCCCGTCCGACATAGATAACCTGCTGAATCCGGATCGACCCGTCCTTGAACTCCTCCCAGCCTTCGCTTTCCACCGTCAGAGCATAGGGCAGTTCCTGGTGCAGGTTCAGGAACAGCTTCTCCCTCGTGATCTCCGCTGCCAGCAGGCGCAGGGATATGTCGGAGAGCTGGTCTTCCGGGAAGTGCCAAGGGCCCTCCGGCATGCGGCCAGCGAGATAGTCCATAAGATCCTCGAGGCCGTCGCCTGTCAGAGCGGAAATCATGAAGACCTTTGAGAAATCCGCCATGGCCGAAAGCTCCGCGGCCAGTTCCAGCAGCTTCTCCCGCTTGACCAAGTCGACCTTGTTCAGCACCAGCACCAGTTCGCAGCGGCTCGCGGTCAACCCTTCGAATACGCGTCGCGCATCATCCGAAATCTTCCTGCGTCCGGCATCGTGAATGACGAGGACAACATCCGCGTCTTCGATGCCAGCCCAGGCGGCCTGGACCATGGCGCGCTCCAATCTGCGCTTGGCCGCGAAAATACCCGGCGTGTCGACGAAGACGATCTGGCTATCGCCGTGAACGGCGATTCCGCGGACGCGGGTTCGTGTGGTCTGCACCTTGTGAGTGACGATGGAAACCTTGGCACCGACAAGCTGATTCACAAGCGTAGACTTACCGGCATTCGGCGCGCCGACAACCGCCACGAAGCCACAACGCTGCGGCGCTACCACCGTAGTCATCTTCGTTTTTCCTTTACCAAGGACAAGAGTTGTGCCGCCGCATCCTGCTCAGCCGCCCGTTTAGAGCGGCCGGTTCCGGTTTGCGGGCGTTTTCCTTCCACTTCGACGCTGATGGTGAACAGCGGATCATGCGGCGGCCCCTGGCGATCGACCTCGCTGTAGCGTGGCAGCGGCAACCCGTGCCCCTGGGCCCATTCCTGCAGCTCGGTCTTGGCATCGGACGGCGGTTCCCGGTCCTCTTCGATCCGCTGGCGCCAAGCCCGGACAATGAAAGCCTGTGCCACCGGCAGGCCGCCATCCAGGTAAAGAGCCGCAATCACCGCCTCACAGGCATCGGAGAGCAAGCCGGGGTTGCTGCGGCCCTGCTTCTCGTCTTCACCCATGGCAAATCGCATGACGTTGCCGAGATCCAGCGTCTCAGCCACGGAAGCCAAGGTGTCTTTACCTACCAGCTTGGCAAGGCGGCGGGCCAAAGGACCTTCCGCTTCCTCCGGGAACCGTTCGAACAGCATCTCCGCGACCACCAGCCCAAGCACACGATCGCCCAGGAATTCCAGGCGCTCATAGTCGCCGCCCCGGTGGCTGGGGTCCGCGGAAACTGAAGGATGGGTCAGGGCGCGCGAGAGCAAGTCCTGATCGGCGAAACGATGCCCAAGCCGGTCTTGCAGTTGGGACAGCGCACCGCCCCTCTTGGCGCCGGTCCGGGGCGCACCCTGCCGGCTACTCGATACCATCGCCGATCCGGCCGAAGCGAATGGTGCTCGGCCAGGTCCAGACCTGCCACCACGGGCTGGCGCCGTCGTGGGAGAAGAACAGAACGTCGGCACGCCCCACGAGGTTCTCCATGGGAACCTGTCCGACCCCAGGCACCCGGCTGTCCTGGCTGTTGTCCCGATTGTCGCCCATGGCGAAGAAGTGCCCCGGCTTCACGACCACCGGCTTGAAGTCGTCCAGCGCGTAACCGTCGCCGAGTTCCTGGATGAGATGGCGCCTCCCGTTCGGCAGCGTTTCATAATAGAGCCGCCCCGAGGGATTGTAGTAGCGCAGGTCCGCAATCTCCGAAGCCGAAAGCAGCTCGCGCTTGGCCGCCACGTCGTTGATATAGAGGATGCCTCCGCGCACCTCGACCTTGTCACCCGGCAGGCCGACAATCCGCTTGATGTAGTCCGTCTTGTCATCCTTCGGATAGGCAAAGACCGCCACATCCCCCCTTTCCGGCTCGGAAGAGAAGATCCGCCCTTTGAACAGCGGCAAACCGAACGGCAGGGAATGGCGGCTGTAGCCGTAAGACAGTTTGGAGACGAAAAGATAGTCCCCCACGAGCAAGGTCGGCTCCATGGAACCTGACGGAATATTGAAAGGCTCGTAAGCAAAAGTTCTGACGCCGACGGCAATCAGAACCGCAATCACCACCGTCCGCAACGTCTCCATCCAAGCGCTGCCTGGCTGGCCCGCGTCCTTCGCGCCATCTCGTGGCGTCTTGTCTCCCGGATCGCTGCCCGGCCCTTCATTAAGCATCAATCTATCCATTTTTTCTTCGGTCCCTGGCTGCCATCGCCGAAGGAACCTCTTTCCAGGAACGCACCAGGGAACTTAGCCATCTTCAGGAAGCGCCGAGATGATTACAATAACCTGAGCGAGGGGATAGTCATCTGTGATCGTTACGTCAATCTGGGCTTTCATCCCCGCAGGGGTCATTTTGGCCAGGCGCTCGGCCGCCCCGCGCGTCAATGCCATGGTCGGCTTGCCGCTGGGTAGATTGACCACACCGAGGTCCCGCCAATGAACGCCGCGCCGCGGCACCCCCGTGCCCAGCGCCTTGGCGCAGGCTTCCTTTGCGGCAAAACGCTTCGCATAGCTCGCCGCCCGCTGGGCACGCCGGTCGGACTTCGCCCGTTCGATGTCGGTGAAGACGCGTTCAGTAAAGCGTTCGCCGAAGCGCTCCAGAGTCCTCTCGATACGCCTGATGTCGATAAGATCGCTGCCCAACCCCAAGATCACCGCCGCCGCTCCACAAATCTGTTGCTTGGCTAGGCGCTGCGCGCGCCGCCGGCCTCGGCACGGGCCTTGTTCATCAGTGCCCGCATTCGCCGGATAGCACTGTCCAGGCCGCTGAAGATCGCTTCGCCCACCAGAAAATGTCCGATGTTCAGCTCGGCAATGGTCGGAATCACTGCGACCGACCCCACCGTATCGAAAGTCAGGCCGTGCCCTGCATGGCATTCCAGGCCCAACTCCCCAGCCAGAGCCGCAGCTCTGCGTATCCGTTCGAGATGGGCTCTTGTCTGCCTGCCTTCAGGGTCTTCGGCAAAGGCATCGCAGTAGGCGCCGGTGTGCAGTTCGACGACCGGGGCGCCCAGCCGTACCGCTGCTTCGAGCTGCACCGGGTCAGGCTCCACAAACAGCGAAACCCGAGATCCCGCATTCTTCAGCTTATCGACGAAGTGCTGCAGATGATTGTGCCCGCCCGCCGCGTCCAAACCACCCTCCGTGGTCCGCTCCTCCCGCCGCTCCGGCACGATGCAGGCGGCATGGGGGCGATGCCGCAAGGCGATCTCCAGCATTTCGTCGGTTGCCGCCATTTCCAGGTTGAGCGGCAGGTCGATCTCATCCGTCAGCCTGGCGATGTCGTCGTCGGAGATATGCCGCCGGTCCTCACGCAGGTGCGCGGTGATCCCATCTGCTCCCGCCGATGCGGCCAGCCGCGCCGCGCGGACCGGGTCGGGGTGGCCGCCGCCCCGGGCGTTGCGAATGGTTGCAACGTGGTCGATGTTCACGCCGAGGCGCAGGGATTCCGTCATAGCTGCCTCTCGTATTTCCTCGTTTCTTGTGGCCGCGCGCCCTTCTTTGGCTCACTGAGACCGCCGGCAGCCGACCGCTGGCGCAACCGCCGGCGAAGGCGCCGCCGCCGTGCCTTCTGATATCCGGCGACGGTCCTCTGCAGTGGCCAGAAGAACACAAACCACGCCACCAAGGCCGTAGGGATTGCCCCTACCACCATGGGCAGAAGCACTTCCAGCGGATTCTCGAATATATGTTGGAATGAAAGGTCATCGGGCAAGGCTGTCAAGCTGTCGGCGCCCAACACCCATCTGCCGAGCGAGTAAGTCCAGATCCATATCAGAGGAAAGGTCCAAGGATTCCCGATGGCCGTGCCGATCGCGGCGGCAATGATGTTGCCGCGCACCAGCAATGCCAGCAACGCCGCCAGGACGAAATGGAGGCCGATGAAAGGCGTGAAGGAAACGGCGGCACCGCTCGCGAAACCTGCCGCAATGCGATAAGGCGTCCCCGGTAAGCGGCGCAACCTGTGCGCCACATAGGCCCCGGAGCGACGCCACCCGCCACGCGGCCACAGAACCGCACCGGCCTTTTTATGGAATGGTAAGGGGGTTCGCCGCTTGAACATTTCTGCAGTCTATCAGCCGAAAATGGCCGCAGCCTTAACCCCTCGCCCGCTCTACCGACGTAATGACCGGCATCGCGCGCAAGGCCGCGATAATATTCGACAAATGTTTAACACTCGTCACCTCGACATCGATCAGCATTTCAAAGAAATCAATCGACCGATTGGTAATCTTGAGATTACTGATATTGCCGTGACTTTTACCGATGATTGTCGACAAACTACCCAAGCTGCCCGGTTCGTTTGCAATAATGACATGCAACCGCCCAATACGCTGCTCCAGCCCGTCGTCAACATCCCAGGAGAGGTCGACCCAACGCTCCGGCGTCGCCTGGAAGCTCTCCAAAGTATCGCAATCGATGGTGTGAACGGTGACGCCTTTGCCCGTGGTGACGATGCCGACGATCCGGTCGCCCGGCAAGGGGTGACAGCAGTGGGCGTAATGGACGGCCATACCGGGAATGAGGCCCTTGATGGGAACCGAAGTTTCCTGCCCCCTGCCCTGGCGTGCCCTGGCCCGCGCGATCGGCACGATCTTCTGGACCTTGGCGTCGTCCTTGGCGCCCGGATAGACCGCGGTGACGATCTCGCGTCCGGTGTGATGCCCCTGGCCGACGGACGCACAGAGATCTCCGACGGTTTCCGCCTTGAACCGCTTGAGGACCGATTCCAAACCCTTGTCGGTCATCTCGTAACCTTCCTGACGGAAGGACTTCTGCAAGATCTGGCGGCCGAGTTCCATATACTGTTCGCGCTGCTTCAGCCGTACGAAGCGCCGGACCCGGGCCTTGGCCTTGCCAGAAACGACAAACTGCTCCCAGTCCGGCGAAGGCGTCTGGGCCTTGGAAGTGATGATCTCGACTTGGTCCCCGTTCTGGAGGGGGGCCCGCAACTGGACCATGCGTCCGTTGACCTTGGCGCCGACACAGGTATCCCCAACCTCGGAATGGACCGCATAGGCAAAATCGACCGGCGTCGCGCCGCTCGGCAGGGCGATCACAGCCCCCTTGGGCGTGAAGCAGAATACCTGGTCCTGGAACATCTCCAGCTTCGTGTGCTCCAGGAACTCCTCCGGATTGTCGGCGTGTTCGAGGATGTCCAGAAGCTCCCGCATCCAGCGATACTGCCGGCCTTCGACCTGCGGACTGTCCTGTTTGTATTTCCAGTGGGCCGCGACGCCGAACTCTGCGATTTCATGCATTTCCCGGGTGCGAATCTGAACTTCGATCCGCTGGCGTTCCGGGCCGATGATCGTGGTATGAAGCGACCGATAACCGTTCGGTTTCGGCGTGGAAATATAGTCCTTGAAGCGCCCGGGAACGACGGGGTAACGGCTATGCAACAGCCCCAGCGCATGATAGCAGTCGCCCAGACTGTCGACTACGACGCGGAAAGCCATGATGTCCGACAGCTGCTCGAAGGTGATGTTCTTGCGCTGCATCTTGCGCCACACCGAATAGGGCGTCTTCATGCGGCCGGAAACCGTGGCCTCGACCCCCTCCTCCGCCAGACGCTGACGCAGTTCACCCACAATGCGATCTGACAGATCTTGGCCCTGCCCGCGCAGGAATTCGAGGCGCGCCAGAACGGACTCGCGGCCTTCCCGGTTCAGCTCGGCGAAAGCCAGATCTTCCAGTTGATCCTTGAAACCATGCATACCGATGCGCTCGGCCAGCGGCGCATAGATATCCATGGTCTCCCGCGCGATACGACGGCGCTTGTCCGGCGAGGAGATGAAATGCAGCGTCTGCATGTTGTGCAGACGATCGGCGAGCTTGACCAGCAGCACCCGAATGTCTTCGGACATCGCCACCAGCAGCTTCCGAAAGTTCTCTGCGTGCTTGGTCTCTTCCGACTGGAGCTCCAGACGACCCAGCTTGGTCACACCGTCCACCAAGCGTGCAATGTCCTTGCCGAAAGTCGCCTCGACATTGCTCAGGGTATATTCGGTGTCCTCGACGACATCGTGCAGCAGGGCTGTGATGATGGAAGAATCATCCAGCTTGAGATCCGTGAGGATTCCGGCGACTTCGATCGGGTGGGAGAAGTAGGGATCGCCCGAAGCGCGCTTCTGCGATCCGTGCGCCTTCATGGCAAAGACATAGGCGCGGTTGAGAGCATCCTCATCCGCTCCCGGATCATAGGATTTGACCCGTTCGACGAGTTCAAACTGCCGGATCATGCTGCGCCCGAGCTACGGCTTCCGCCGCTACCGAAATTAAAACAATTCCAGCATACGCGCCCCGGCACAGGCCGCCAAGTACATGTTTTCAGGTATGGAATCGGGTCCGTTCCCCCTTTGTAAGGGGCGAAGGCGGTCCCGGGCAATGTCCTGCCTACTCGTCCTCGTCGGCCGCGTCTTCGTCGTCCGCTTCCGGAGCGGCGGGGGCGGCCTCTTGAAGCAGCGCCTCCTCGCCCGCCGCGGGCATCACCGGCGTGTCGAATTCGACGATATCATCCTCGGGCTCATCCTGCTCGCTCTGCTTCTGTAGGCCCTGAATCAAGGCGTTACCCAGCGCATCCAAGCTCACGGTCTCGTCGGCGATCTCACGCAGTGCCACGACGGGGTTCTTGTCGTTGTCGCGATCGACGGTCAGCGACGCACCGGAGGAGATATCCCGGGCACGCTGAGCGGCTTTCATCACCAGCTCGAAGCGGTTGGGGACCTTCAGAACGCAATCTTCAACTGTTACGCGCGCCATTCCATCGATTCTCCACAGATAAGTGTGCCGGGTTCCGATCGAAACCCAGCGGCGCGGAATATATGAGCCCCCCGCTGGCTTCGCAAGCCCCAAGGTGGTCTCTGGCAGGCGTCACTCACGCCCCTTCTACGATCCGCTCTACCTGCTGCCCCGGCGGTAACGAGGCCAACATCTCCGCAGCCGTCATGCCGCTTATCGGGTGGTGCCATTGCGGGGCCACCTCCGCCAACGGCATCAGCACAAAGGCCCGCTCCTGCAGCCTGGGGTGCGGCAGCTTCAGACCGTCCGGCTCGTCGATCACCTGGTCTTCGTATGCCAGCAGATCGAGATCGAGCGTCCGGCTTTCGTTCCGCCGTGAACGAGTACGACCGTAGTCGCTTTCGACAGCATGCAAGGCCTCCAGCAGGGCCTTGGGCCCAAGCGACGTGGCAACCTGAGCGACCCCATTGACGAACCACGGCTGATCCGAAGCCGGGATTGGCGCGCTGCGATACCATGAAGATCGGTCCATCAACTTAATTTCTTTTTTTCTCATATACTTAAGAACGTTTTCTAATAATTCCTGCGAAGTACCAAACTGCTTCGTTTGGAGGTTCGATCCAAGCGCAATAAGAATCATGTTTCCTGGGCCCGATCCTGCACCGATAATACTGAAGCTCTTGCGAGTATGATGTGAAGACCTAGATATCTAGCATGGAAACGGCTGTATCTTTGCGGGCTGGGAGTCGCAAGTTCAGTTTCCTCCATAAACGGATGTATTTCGGAATCAGGATTTCCGTGAGGCTGGCCAAAGCTGTCCAAGCGCCAGCCTTTCAAAGGGGTAGATATGAAGTTCTATAGCCAGGAACGGGTTGCTCTTTTCATTGATGGCGCGAACCTTTACGCGACAGCCCGAGCATTAGGCTTTGATATTGATTACAAGCGCTTGTTGGATATTTTTTCCAATCAATGCAACCTTGTCCGTGCCCTTTACTATACAGCGCTCGTCGAAGACCAAGAATACTCGCCTATTCGGCCCCTCGTAGACTGGTTGGACTACAACGGCTACACGATGGTGACGAAGCCGACCAAGGAATTCACCGACGCAGCAGGCCGGCGCAAGGTCAAGGGCAACATGGACATCGAACTGGCGGTCGACGCCATGGAGATGCTCGACCACCTGGATCACATCGTGCTGTTCTCAGGAGACGGCGATTTCCGACGGCTGGTGGAAACCATTCAACGGCGTGGCCGACGGGTCACCGTCGTTTCGACGCTGCGGTCCCAACCTCCGATGATCGCGGATGAACTGCGGCGGCAAGCAGATGTCTTTATCGACCTGACCGAGTTGCAGTCGCAGATCGCCCGGCAGCTTCCCGCCGACCGCGCCCGCAGCGGAGAACGCCTGCGCCAGGGCGGCTACGACGAGGACCGCTACGTTGACGACGACGACTATTACGAGGACGAAGCCGTCTAGACGTCCGGCCCAGCTATGCAAATCGAGCCGCCCCGCGACTGCGCGCTCTGCCCTCGCCTCGTGGCCTTCCGGGAAGCCAACCAGGCCGCCTTTCCCACGTTCCACAACGCCCCAGTAAGGGCCTTTGGCCCTTCTGACGCGCGGCTGCTGATTGTCGGCCTGGCCCCCGGACTCAAGGGAGCGAACCAGACCGGACGGCCCTTTACCGGCGATTACGCCGGTGACCTGCTCTACCAGACACTTGGCAGGTTCGGCTTCGCTGAGGGGAGCTATCAACGCCGGGCCGATGACGGACTACGCTTGGTGGACTGCCGCATCACCAACGCCGTGCGCTGCGTCCCTCCGGAAAACAAACCCGTTGGGGCCGAAGTCAAAAACTGCCGCCCTTTTCTGGTCCAGGAAATCGAGGCGATGAAGCGGCTGGAAATGATACTCTGTCTCGGCAGCCTCTCCCACGGGGTGGTCATGACCACCCTCGGCGCCCGCAAGAGCCATTATCCCTTCGGACACGGCGCCATTCACCGATTTGACGGATTGACAGTCGCGGACAGCTATCACTGCTCCCGCTACAACACCAACACCGGCCGGCTTACCGAAACGATGTTCGAAGACGTCTTCGCGGAAATCCGGAAGCGACTAGCCCCGCTCCCTCATAAGACGTGACTTGCGGCGGTCCCACTCGCGGGACTTGATGTCCTGCCGCTTATCTGCTTTCCGCTTCCCTCGAGCCAGGCCGACTTCCAACTTGGCGACCCCCCGCGGATTGAAGTAGATCGCCAGCGGGACCAGGGTGTAGCCCTCGCGCCGCACCTGCCCCACCAGCTTGGCCAGCTCACGGCGATGCACCAGGAGCTTCCGCAGCCGCCGCGGTTCATGGTTGTTGTGAGTTGCAGCCTCGTATTCGGGAATGTGAGCGCCCTGCAGGAACAGCTCGCCACCTCGCTCCGTCACATAGGCCTCGCCAATGGACGCCCGTCCGCCGCGCAGCGATTTCACCTCGCTGCCCGTCAGAACCAGTCCCGCTTCGAAACGGTCCTCGATCTGATAGTCATGGCGTGCCCGGCGGTTCTGGGCCGCGACCTGCTTCGCGCCCGCCTTCATGCGTCCAGTCCCGCTACCCTAGTTGAGGAGCCCGGCGTGGACCATGGCCGAATGGACTTTCGCCTGGGTCCCGGGCTGGATCCGTACCATCGGCAGGCGCACCTCGTCCTCGCAGTGCCCCAGCAGCTTGGCGGCGTACTTCACCGGAGCCGGATTGGATTCGACGAAGAGAGCCTGATGCAGCGGCATCAGCCGGTCGTTTAGCTCGCTCACCCGGTCGAGATCGCGGTCCTTCCAGGCCGCATGCAGCTCGGCGCAGAGCCGCGGCGCAACGTTGGAGGTTACCGAGATACAGCCATGCCCGCCCTGGGCCAGAAACGGAACGACCGTCGCGTCCTCGCCCGAAAGCTGAGCGAAGTCATCCCCGATCGCAGCCTTCGTCAGCGCCGGGCGGGTCAGGTCCGCCGTCGCATCCTTCACACCCACGATATTTGGCAACTCCGCCAGCCGCGCCATGGTTTCGACCGACATATCGACGATGCAACGTCCGGGAATGTTGTAGATCACGATCGGGATCTCGACCGCATCGTGAATCGCCTTGTAATGCTGGTACAACCCTTCTTGGGTCGGCTTGTTATAATATGGCGTCACCACAAGCGCAGCATCGGCGCCGACCTCCTTCGCGTGGCGCGTCAGCATGATGGCCTCGTCGGTGGAATTCGACCCTGTCCCGGCGATCACCGGCGCTTTGCCTTTCGCAGCCTCGATGCAAAGGGCCGTTACGCGCATGTCTTCCTCATGGCTCAGCGTCGGGGATTCCCCCGTCGTCCCGCAGGAGACCAGTGCGCTCGTTCCTTCCTCGATCTGCCACTCTACGAAGCGCTGAAAGGCATCTTCATCCAGCTGCCCATCACGAAAAGGTGTGATAAGCGCGGTGATGGAGCCCGAAAACAAAGGGCCGGACATGATCAAATTCCCTGAAATCACTAGGTTTTCCGCGGCCCACAGCGGGCCCGGTGACCGGGGAACATAGCCCTTGCATCGTTTGGGAGCAAGCGGCGCAGACAAGCTGCGGCCCTTGCGAGCGGGCCACCGCTCACATTACCCTCAGCCGTCTTTCGGAAAGCAGTCGGAGTCCGCAGTGGTCCCGCAATTCGGCAAGAGCGCCAAGGCCTTTCTTCTCGCCCTTGTCGGCCTTCTGGTGGTGGCCGCTGCACCGGCCACGGGGGCCAGCGCTGAAAAGCTGACAGCAACCGACCGTCAACTCTTCGCCTCCGCCCTGACGCTTTTCGAGAACGGACAGCACGACCGGGCTCTGGCCTTGGCACGCCAAGGCAGCCACGCCCTCGCCTCCAAGATCGTCGCATGGCGAAACCTCGGACGCCGGGAATCCGGCCACAGCTTCAGCGAGATTTCTGACTTCCTGGCGGCAAATCCAGGTTGGCCCGGGCTCTACAATCTCTACCGGAACGCAGAAGAAGTCCTGCCTGACACCTTGCCGGCTGCCCAGGTCCTGGCCTGGTTCGGAGAGCGCTTGCCGATTACCGGGCACGGTGCCCTACTCCATGCAGGGGCCCTTTGGGATAGCGGTCAGCAGATCCGGGCGCGGACAGCCGCTCGGCAGTACTGGGTTAGCGTCGATTTCGATGGCCAGGAAGAAGACGCTTTCCGAAAACGATTCAGGAGCGTGCTGACCAAGGAGGACGAGATCGCGCGCATGGACCGGCTGCTCTGGGATCATCGCACCACGGCGGCCCGCCGGCAGATATCGCGTGTGCCCCCTGGCCCTGCAGCCCTTGCCCGTGCCCGCCTGGCCCTGATCGGCAACCGGCCGGGGGTCGACGCCCTCATCGGCCGCGTCCCATCGCACCTGAGCGCCGATCCCGGCCTTATCTATGAGCGGGCCGTCTGGCGCCAGCGCCGGGGGCGCTTGGAAGGTGTTGTCGAATTGCTGGACAGCTTACCGGCCGGCACAGCAGAGAACTCCGCTTGGTGGCGGTTGCGGAACTGGGTCGTATGGCGTGCTCTAGATCGTAACGACTTCGATCTCGCCTACCGCATCAGCGCGCGGCATGGAAATGACGAAGGCGCCGCCTTCGCCGAAGGGGAATGGCTCGGTGGCTGGATGGCGCTGCGCTATCTTAAGAAGCCCGCGGTCGCCTACGAACATTTCATCCGCCTGCACGACGGCGTCTCGTCGGAAATCAGCAAGTCGCGGGGTGCTTTCTGGGCCGGCGAGGCCGCCAGCGAGCTCGGGCGGACGCAGGACGCGATGCAGTGGTACGGGAAAGCGGCGGCTTACCCGGCGACATTCTATGGTCAACTCGCCAGTCAGCGCATGGGCGTCGAACGACAGCCTGTCCTGGCCGCCTTGACCGCCATGCCGGCGCCACGGCGCGCGGCATTCGAGGCCAGCGAACTCGTCGCCGCAATCCGCCTCCTCGGAGAGCTGGATCAACCCCGCCTGCAGAACCTGTTCTTCGCGCGGCTTCGCCAAGACGCGAAAGACGAGTTCGATCATCGTCTTATCATCGAACTGGCCAATGAGGTGGAGCGTCAGGACTTGGCAATTCGTACAGCCAAGACCGCCCGGCGAAACGGTCATGACCTACATCTTCTTCTCTACCCAAAGCGAGCGTTGCCCGTGGGGCCGGCTCCGGAGGCGGCGCTCGTGCTGGCAGTCATGCGGCAGGAGAGCGAATTCTACCCCAAAGCCCGCAGTCCCGTCGGCGCACTCGGCCTCATGCAACTGATGCCGGCAACCGCGCGTCAGACGGCGCGCGGCCTCGGAATCCCTTTCAATCGTGACCGCTTGACCAGCGATCCCGACTATAATCTCCGCCTCGGCCAAGCTTTTCTCAAGGAGCTTTTGGAGCAGTTCGACGGATCCTATATCCTGGCTCTGGCCGCCTACAATGCAGGTCCGGCGCGCGCCGAGCGTTGGATCAAGGAATATGGCGACCCAAGAGACCCCAAGGTCGACGCGATCAACTGGATCGAGCGCATCCCTTTCAGTGAGACGCGTAATTACGTACAGCGCATTCTGGAGAGCCTGGTCGTCTACAGGGAAGGCCAGCCCAAGCAACCGCAACGCTGGGCCCTCCAGATCTCGCCGGCCGGATCTTAGGGAACAGTCAGGCCCCGATCGGGGGGGCGCCGTCTGAGATAATCGACAAGTCAGGGAATCAACTTCATGCCCATCGACCGGCTGCCTGAATACGCTTCCATCAAAGCTTGCGTTTTCGATGCCTACGGAACCCTTTTCGACGTTCACTCGGCAGTGCGGAACGGTGGACAGGCCCTGGGCGATAAAGCCGATGCCGTATCCGATCTGTGGCGCCAGAAACAACTCGAGTACACTTGGCTGCGCAGCCTTATGGGGGTGCATGCCGATTTCTGGCAAGTAACTTCCGACGGTCTGGACTTCGCCCTATCGTCACATGGGGTGACGGATTCCAACCTGCATGAAAGACTCATGAACTTGTATCTGCAACTGGATGCCTATGAAGAGGTGAAGTCCACGCTCCAAACCCTCAAGGCAAACGGACTGCAAACGGCGATACTGTCGAACGGCAGCCCCAGAATGCTGGAGGCCGCCGTGGAGTCTGCGGGCCTGGACCGCCTTCTGGATGCCAGCCTCTCCGTCGAAGAAGTGGGAATCTACAAGCCCGATCCCCGCGTTTACCAATTGACGCTTGATCGTCTGGGTGTAAAGAAGCAGGAAGTATGCTTCCTCTCCAGCAACGGCTGGGATGCGAAGGGGGCCGCCCATTTCGGTTTTCGGGTCGCCTGGATCAACCGCTTCAACCGTGAGGTAGAACGCCTACCCGGCGATCTGGCAACGGTTATTCACCGGCTCGACGACCTGCCTCCGCTTCTCGGAATTGCCTGAACAAATGAGAACACGGTTCCTTCCATGACACAGATGATACAGCCATCCGATACTTCTGCTCCTGCCGACCTCCCCACCTTCGAGGACGTGAAGGCTGCCGCCACGCGGCTGCGGGGGCTCGCCGTTCGCACTCCACTCATCGAATCACCGGCTCTGAACGCCGCCGTCGGCGGGCGTGTCTTGATGAAGGCGGAGACCCTGCAGCGCACTGGGTCTTTCAAATTCCGTGGGGCCTTCAACCGGATCAGTCAGATTCCCGATCGGGACAAGGCCGGTGGGGTCGTCGCCTATTCGTCCGGAAACCACGCCCAGGGAGTAGCGGCCGCGGCGGCTCTCTTAGGCTTGCCGGCGGTCATCGTCATGCCGGCGGACGCCCCGGCGATCAAGGTCGAAAATACGCGAGGTTATGGCGCCGAGGTGGTGTTCTATGACCGCTATAAAGAATCGCGCGAAGAAATCGGATTGGCAATTGCCGCCGATCGCAAAGCCACGCTGGTAAAGCCTTACGACGACCCCGGCGTCATCGCCGGTCAGGGGACTTGCGGCCTGGAAATCTTCGAGGAAGCAACGGCCCGAGAGACCAAACTGGATAGGCTGCTGGTCTGCTGTGGCGGCGGCGGGTTCACTGCGGGCTGTGCGCTGGCTCTTGAGGCCCTCTCGCCGAGCACCCAACTCTTCGTCGTCGAGCCGCAAGGCTACGACGACACTCGCCTGTCCTTCGAGGCCGGACACCCGGTACCGCACGGCGACGCCGCGCCATCCATCTGCGATGCCTTGCTCTCACCGACGCCCGGAGACATTACCTTCGCGGTCAATCAACGTATAGCGAGCGGCGGACTTACAGTCACCGACACTGAAGTCAAAGCAGCGATGCGGTACGCGTTCCGTACTCTGAAGCTGGTCGTCGAACCGGGCGGCGCCGTTTGCCTGGCTGCGGTCTTGGCAGGCAAGATCGACGTCGCCGACCGCGTGCTAGGGCTGACCCTCTCCGGCGGCAACGTCGATGCCGAACTCTATTGTGCCATCCTCTCCGAGGACGACTAGCGCACGCGCTCAGCCAGCCACCGGCTTTGCCGCAGCGGCGGATCCCGAAGCGCCCCCGGAGGAAGCGGAACCGCTGGACGCCACGGAAGTGCTGCTCGATGGAGCCGACGAACGGCCTGCACCTTCCAGACGTTTGATATTGCCTTCGATGAAGGCACCGGCTTCGATCGCCAAGCTATCGTGAATGATATCGCCGATCACCCGAGCGGTTTTCGCCATGACCACCGACTTCGCCTTGACCGCACCGTCGATGGTGCCATGAATCCGGACCGTCTCACAGCTGATATGCCCCTTGACGTGGGCCCCCTCACCTACGGTCAGGGTCGCGCTGTCGATATCGCCCTCGACGTTGCCGTCGACCTGGATGTCGCCATCGCTCTTCAGATTTCCAGTGATTCGAAGATCCGCACTGATGATCGACGGCACCCCACTCTGAGAGGTGCTTCGCTTGGTTTCCGAGGAGGTTGAAGTCATCGGCTCGGGAGTGCTCGTGCTGTCTTTAGTCTTTGAAAACATGCTTACCTGCCGTGAGGAACTTCTTTGGGTTTAGCGGAACGCCTTTGTAGCGCACTTCATAATGCAAATGTGGACCGGTGCTGCGGCCCGAGGAGCCGACCAATCCGATCTTCTCACGATTAGCAACCTGCTGCCCCGATTTGACAAGAATCTTTTTTAGGTGTGCATAGCGCGTACGGACGCCGTGGCCATGGTCAATCTCGACCATGCGCCCGAAGGGACCGCTCCAGCCAGCAAAAATCACCTTCCCGGGCGCGGTGGCATAGACCGGAGTCTTCACCGGTGCACGGAAATCAAGACCGCGGTGCGTCGCCTTGCGCCCGTTGATCGGGTCGGTACGGGTACCGAAGCCGCTGCTCAACTGGTATTGCTCCAGAGGCACGCTAAGCGGCAGGGTACGCATGACGCGCTGCAAAGCGGACCAGCGGCTGAGCCTCAGGTCCAGCAGCGACAGGGCGATCTCCAGCTCCGCGTCGCCGTCAAAATCGCCGGTGTAGTCGCCGGCGACGAAGGGGCCGCCCTGAGAATTGCCGAGATCGCCGATCGATGCCAGCAGGTCGTCCAGCTTCAAGCCGGTCATGGCCACCGTCCGCTCCATCGTGTCGACGCTCAGTTCGGTGCGGTCGCGCAGCCTCTGGACGATGCTGTGCTGGGCCTGACGCATATCCACCATGCGTTGGCGCAGCTCGGCGACCTCTGTGCGCAGATCCTCGCGATCGCCTTGCAGGCCGTCCCCTCGGTGGATGGCATTTCCGAGCGAATCCTGTAGGGCCGCGATCTCCCGCTCCAGGCCATCGCGCCGCTTGCCCGCCTCGACCAGTTGGCTGTCCAGCAGCGTGATCTCGCCCTTCAGATCGCCTTCGACGGATTGTGCCACAGCCAGCTGCTCGCGGGATCTGGCAATATCGGTGCGCAACTCGGTCACCGTGAGGGCGAGCTGGCGTTTCTCCTCACTCACCCGCGCCAAAGACTCTTCGACTTCCTGCAGGCGCTGCCCCAGCATCTCCCGGGCTTCAGCCACGCGGTCCTTCTCGGCTTCCGTGTCCGACAGCACATCGCGCATGGAAGCCACCTGGGAACGGAGCTCAAGATTGCGGCCGACGATTTCGTGCAGATCATCCTCGAAACGCTGGAGCTTCTCGCGCAGTCCACCGCTGGCGACCGTGACCCGGTTTTCCTCGGTTTTGCTGCCCTTGAGATGCTGCTCGATGGCGGCAATATTGGCCTCGGCCTCCGCACCGCTCTCCAGCATGGACAGCAGGAAGGCCTGATTGCTTTCCAGGTTCTGGGTGATCTGCGCGAACTGCTGGTGATACTCCGAGACTTCTTGCAGCAGCTCGAAGTACGCAAGTTTGTGCTCATCGATCGTCTGATTCTTGCCGGCGATCACCAGGTTTTGAATAACCAGGGCACCGCTGGCGACGATCGACCAGCCCAACAATGTCACAACGGCCAAAGCCACCAGTTTTTGCGTACGGACAGGCAGCCGAATGACCGTCACACGGTCATTCGCGCGCAGGATCATTTCGCGCGGTACAAAGACCTGATTCAGAAGGTCAGCAACCCTGGCCTTCACGCCCATCCACATGTCGTGGCACGTCCTCCCTGTCACGCAAATGAAGCGGTCACTCGCCGCGGCTGGACATGGCGAGTACGCTTCTCTCACGCAATTCAGCGCAATCGCCGCTTCATTTCCCAAACAACTTCAGGGCGATAGCGAACTGCGCCGGTCGGTGCCTTTATAGGTTTCCCCCGGGATCAGCCCTCGAAAAAAGGCAGAACCTTTGATTGAAACCGCTTGGTTAAGACGCCGCTAACGTATCCGCACCGCATTCCTGAAGCAAGTATGAAGGCCGATTCCTAAGACATCGTGAAGCGGTGACGAAACTGCTGTGTCATCAAGAGGTAACAGCGTTAACCCCGCCTTAACGCGGCCGCGGCGAGCGGCGGCTTTGGCGCTAATGTCGGAAATATCTGGAAGATTCGCCGTCCCGTGCCACGGGCGGCATGGGGAAATTGGCGGACAGGGAGGGATTCGAACCCTCGATGCGGCTTTTAACCACATACTCCCTTAGCAGGGGAGCGCCTTCAGCCACTCGGCCACCTGTCCTCGCCGGGAAAAGCGGCTGATTTCCTAACGTCTTGCCGGGTAGTGACGCAAGCCCAAAGTGCAGCAGGAGTGCGATTTGGTCCGGATAAGCGTCAATAGCGTCAGTTTTCCCCCTCGCCGGCCCCGTCCTCGCAACCGGTCCCATACCCTGCCAGGATCTCCAACAGGGCCTTGGCTGCGGTGATGGGCTGATAGTCGTGCCGCATAGCAAGGCGGGTTTCAATCTCGGCGAACGGGCTAGGCAATGCCTCGATCTTCAGCGCACTCTGCACAGGGCGCCGGCGGACGGCCCGCTCGGGCGCCACGGCGAACCCCATTCCTGCCTCGACGCAGCCCAGAATGCCGTCGAACGAGCCCATCTCCACCACCTCTGTGTCGCTATGACCCGTTTCCCGCAGCCAGGTTTCAGCCCTCGCCCGATAGCTGCAGCCTTGGGTAAAAGCAAGGAGCGGCCCCTGGAGCCGACCGGAGACACCAGAGACCACGACCAGACGCTCTTGAAAGGCCGGAACGCTGGTGAAGCGGTCGGCATCCACCGGTGCGGCAACGAAGGCCGCATCTACCTTGCGGTCCCACAGCAGCCCCAGAAGGCGGGCGGTCGGCCCGGTCTGAAGGGATATCGGCGCCTTCGGGCAACGCGCCCTCAGCTTCTTCAATACCGCGGGCAAACGCGCGGCCGCGGCGGTTTCCATGGCCCCAAGCCGCAATGGCGCCGCACTGCCGGCGACATCCATCAGGTCGCGCTCGACCGCCTCGAATTGGGCGAGCAGCGCCACAGCCCGCTCATAAGCGCTCTGCCCGAAGGCGGTCAGCCGCGCCCCACCCCTGCCGCGCTCGAACAACGCTTGGCCGAAATGGCTTTCCAGGCGACGGATGCGGGTCGTGATGTTGGACTGGACGCAATTCATAGCCACGGCAGCAGCCGAAAAGCTGCCGTGATCGGCCACTGACACCATGGTGCGGAGGAGCAACACATCCATCAATCTATTTTATAGATGGAATCATATAGGAACAATCACTATTAATGACTCCCATCCAGCCCACCTCTCCGGCCTATCAACCTGTCAGCCTCCGCTTCTTGGCACTCCTCGGGCCGGATCGCCGATGTTCTTCGCCCTGATGCGGCTACCGATAGAGGGGGCCCACTGGCAACGGCCAGTTCAGCCGGCGGCAAAAGCCGCCGGTCGGCGAACTTCCGACCTGAACACGCGCCACAAGCTCTGCGCTGTGCGGCGCGCCGATCATCAGGTGGAGGCCAGTTCGAGCAGAGCATCAAGTCGCCGCAAGCCGAACCTCGAAGCCCACTCCAGCGGCTCGTGAAGCGACTTGCTGGGCAAAGAGCCGAGATCGGAAACAGGCCTGTACGGCGCAGGCCCCGGTCGCGCCCGGTCGGGCAAATGGCCTCCCTTACCGGAACAATGCAGCTTGAACAGCGAACAACTCATTCAAGCCAAGGCATTGACTTATGGCGACTTGCTTCAAAGTCAGCGATGCTGTCTTCGTTGGTCAGGCTCAGCCCGATCTCGTCCGTCCCCTTCAGCAGGCACTGACGGCGGAAGCCGTCGATCTCGAAGGCCGTCTCGTCACCATGACGGCCGGTTTCACAGCGCTCAAGTACTTCCAGGAAGATGAAGTGCGGTCTCTGAACGCGCTTGGAGACTACGCACGATCGGGCCTGACCAAGCTGTTTCGGACGTTGGATATCCCCGCCTGCGTTACCGGCTCTGCCTCGCTCTTCAGGATACATCTGAAGCCGACGCCGCCCGGAAACTTCCGCCAGACATTCCAGACGGCGAAGGAAAAGGCCGCCATCGGTACCATGGTCGCACGTCTCTATGACGAAGGAATCATGGTGATTTATACTGGTTCGGCGGCTCTTTCCACTCCGATGAGCCGCAACGAGGTCGACGTGTTGATCGATGCCTGCAGCCGGGTACTCAAGGCCATGCGCCCGCAGTTGGATAACCTCGCCTAATGGGGATGACTGTAGCCCCATCTAGCGGGATGACATCGCCCCCCTGAAGCCAGCCAACCTGCCGCTGTATGCGTCTTCGGACAGGCGGGACGTCCGGGCAAGTATCAGCGTGTTGTGGCGACCGCTCGCACATGATGTGGTCTGGCGAAGCGACTGATCATTCATCTGAATAACCGATAGCAAATTCGTCAAATTTGCAGTTCAGGTGCCTGCAGCCTGGTGCAATGCTAGGCACATGAGAAAAAGACTGACGACCCGCTTCACCGAACGCTTTGGGATCGAACACCCCATCGCCCTCGCCCCCATGGACAAGGTCGCTGGCGGCCGCCTGGCCGCGGCCGTCTCGGCCGCTGGGGGCCTCGGCCTTATCGGAGGCGGCTACGGCGAAGCAACCTGGCTCGACCAGGCCATTTCGGAGGCCGGCAACCAGCGTGTCGGCGTCGGCTTCATTACCTGGAGCGTGGCTCAGCAACCCGACGTCATTGAAGCTGCCTTGGCACGCGCGCCGGCCGGTTTGATGGTCTCCTTCGGCGACGCCGAGGATATCGTCGCAGCGGCGAAGGCCGCCGACGTGCCGACCCTGTGGCAGATCCAGCGGTTGAGCCAGGCCGAACAGGCCCTGCGGGCCGGGGTCGACGTTCTGGTGGTCCAGGGCCAGGAGGCTGGCGGGCACGGGATGGACCGCGGCCTCACTGCCCTTCTCCCGGCGGCCCGGGACCTGGCGGGTCCGGAGCAGATCATCCTCGCCGCAGGGGGCATCGCCGACGGACGCGGTCTCGCCGCCACGCTCATGCTGGGCGCCGATGGAGTAATGATGGGTACTCGTTTCTGGGCCACTACCGAGGCGGATGGCACGGCCGCAGCGAAAGCCGCTCTCGTCGCCACTGGAGGTGACGACACGGTCCGTTCCAAGGTCTTTGACATCGCCCGCGGTGTCGACTGGCCCTGGCACTTCACGGGCCGCATCGTCGCCAACAACTTCCTCAACCGCTGGCACGGGAATATCGACGGTCTGAAAGATGAGGCGGCGGCACAGCAGGCGATTTACGAGGCGTCCGACCCAGATGACTTCTCCACCCGCGTGCTCATCGCCGGAGAAGCCCTCGATCTCGTCGTGAGCATCGAGACCGCGCGCGATATCATCGAGGCGACCGTATCGGAGACACACGCGTTGCTCAGCAAGAGCAGTCGCTTTTTGGCCAGCTAAAACCGGCAAAAAAGGCACAAAAAAAATGGGGCCGCCCTAGGGCGACCCCATTGCTGCTGACAAACGCGAAGGAAAGCGATTAGCTACACAAGCCTTTGGTAATATAAAGGCAGATCGCGTCCACCATCCCGGCCTGGATCTCAGGGGTAATGTTCTCCCAGAGGTCGGATAGCTGTTCGGCCAGGTCGCTTTCCACCTGGGCCCGTGCCAATTGCCCTTCGAAGGCTTTGAGCCCCCCGGCGCTGTAGGTGATGACGTTGCCGTCCGGCGTCGCGAAGCTGAGCGTCGCGCTCTCGGCTTCCTTGCCCGAAAGCCATTCCGCCACAACCGGTGGGCCGCCGTCGACACCGGGATAGACAATGCGCCCGGCGGTCAGGCCGGCATAGTTGGCCGGCGACCAGTTGAAAGGGCTGTAGCTGCCCTCCGTACCTTCCTTGCGGTCTTTCGGATCGAGGGACTGCTGCCCGGTCGGCCCGAAAGTGCTGCAGGCACCGAGCAGAAGTCCGCAGGCTACGGCGGCAGCGACGCCACGAAGCATCCTTATTTGCATGAGAGCTACCCCGCCGATCGCTTGTTGGGGATCAGCCACACCAGACCGGTGGTGATCAGCGTGCCAATGGCGCCGACCACCTCCGGGTCCAGGGTCGTGAGCGCGGCGATGACTGTGGTAGCGGCGGTACCGATAGCGGCGGCCGCCGCCTTGTCGTAGGCGGTGAACATGATCTCTCCATGATGGTTGCGATAAAGAAGGTGTCGTCAGACGGCAGAAGCACCCGACGGTGCGATGCCCAGGCCGGCGAAAGAGATGCCGGACAGGCAGGCGGGAGCCCGGTGACTAAAGGGTCTTGGAGAGCAGAACGCCCGCGAGCAGCAGGATGATGCTGCCTTGGCCACCGATGACCCAGCCGGTCAGCCGGCGGTGTCCCTGCTCCATGGCCGTGCGGGTTTCGAAGATGCGTTGGCGCAGGTCTTTCATCTCGTCGCGGGCTTCGCGCCAGCGTTCGCTGCAACGGTCTTCGTGCGCGTCGATCTTCTGGTTGGCAATCCCGGCCTGCTCGCGCGCGATACGGTCCTCACCCATGTTAAGCCGCAGGGTCATGATCGCTCGCCGGCGCCCTGCGCCAGCCCTCGCCCGTCGCCACCGGACAGGTCAGCCCGTCCGGAAAGGTAAAGAAGGCCGTCCACGAGCCGTCCGGGCTCACCAGCACCTCGAAGAGGGCGCCAGTCGACGTCACCCCGGCATGCGCCGGCACCTCGCCGCTCGACCGTTCAAGGTTCTCAAAGATCGCCTCGCGCGGCACGCACTGCAGCGTGATGGCACCAGCGGGCGCCGGCAGACCGATTGCACTCAATGCTATGGGGATCACAGCCGCCAGAGGCGGCCAATCTCTAAGAGTCATCTGGCACTCCTATTCAGCGGACTGGGGACTCCTTTTCGAGCCAGGCGATTCAACTCCTTCCTGTCGTCAGCGAGCCAAACTGAGGTTGATCGCGCCAAAACAAGAACCGGTAGCGGTGCTGAACGCTGTCTGGTCTATCCGCTTTGGCTGCAGCCGTCATCGATAGGTCACGGCCGCCAGCGCCAGAAGCGATCGCATTCGGCAGCTAACCCAAGCTGGACGAAGCGACTCTCCAGCGGCATCATCTGTTTCAGACCGTTACGTGGGATTGCACCAGTGATGGGCATCGGCGAGCGAGCAGACTCGTCACAGAGACGGAGATCGACATCGTCCTAAGGACACGTTCGCCACTTCCACTAGTCGCCGTGCCGTGGACCTCACAGCGGACGCCCCAATTCATGGCAGCAGGGAGGTCAGGTACGCTCCTGAGCAACCAAAGCTGCTCCATGAATCGGGGAGCGTGTCGGCATGACCACAGCTGCAAGAGCAGCGAATCTCCAACTCGACAAAATTGGGATACTACGACCAGTCGAGGCCGCTTGGGTTGGACATCGATATCAACAACGAAAAAACCCGCTTTCGCGAGCTCTGCGAAAATAAGAGGGATTTGGGATGCTTATATCCGGCGAAAGACCAAAGCCCTGTTATAGATGACCTCGTGCACGCCCTGTGGGGTTTCATAGGGTGCCAGGCTCTCGCGTAGCTGCGCCTCCCGGGCTGCGGCCTCGTCACCCAGCTTGTCACGCCCGGACAATGAATATGAGAACATTCGCTCGACCAAGGTATCTACCGATATCCTGTTCTCAGCGCGCCAGACGCGTTCACCTAGGTTCCGGAAGTCAGTGTCCGAGAAAAACGCCGGCGCCGTCCGACCAAGATCCCTCGCCTTGCCTGAAAAAGTTCCATGGCGTGCCGCGCGGAAGGCCGGATACCACGGTGTTTCGGGTGCAACGGTGCCAGACTCGCAGACGATAACGTGGCCACCGGCGCGGACATGACGGGAAAGCTGCTTTAGTGTCGCCTCGCGCGGAAGCCAGTGGAGCGCCCGGCCAATGGTAACAAGATCGAAATCACCTGCATCCTCCGGCATCAACTCTATCGGGCATTCCAGAAAGGTGACCTCGCAACCAAGGGCATAGCGTCGGCAGCGCGCTTCACCCAGCATTGACGGGTCGGAATCGAGAAGAACTGCGCGGCTCACATAAGGCGCGAACCCCGCAGCCAACGGACCCGGCCCAGCTCCGAGATCAAGCAATGAGGTGTCGCGGCAATGGATCAGTTTGGCCGCGAAGAACTTGAAGAACGCCGGGATATAAGGGGTTCTGGCGTGGTAGGAGCGAGCCGCCAAAGAGTACGATGGGCGAACGTTAGTCACTTTGTTCCTCTCAGGGTGGAAAACCAAATGCTTGTTCCTACCAGATAAGATGTCAACCTTTGATTGTTCACGACATCCCGCTATGCGGAGTTGAAGGCAGCAATTGCCCCGCCAACGAAAGCAGCCCCGCCCCCGCCCGACATGGTCAGAACGGTGCTGTGGCTGGCGGCATCTGCGATCTTGGTGGCCACCCCATGACCAATATCAACACCCGTCACGTTTAGGCCGTACTCACGACGACTTACAAAGCCGTTATTCCAAGAGAACGAAATGGGCCCTTCACTGACTCCGTGAGAAGCCACAAGTAGGCAATTATTGTTGGAAGTGGTCGTCGACCCCGATGAAGAGGTCGTTTGCTTGGTACCGCTGATCAGGGACGCCGATCCTGGTGTTCCCTCTAGCAACCCACTAGAAGCGTTCCCCGACCACTCCATGAGAAACAGCGACATATTGTCCTGCCCGTTGCCGACACCAAAATCCATCGTGAAGGTCGAAGTCTCGGAAGCACCTGCCACCTTGTAGTGAATGCCGTTCGATAGAAAGTCGTTATCCGGCGACCCCATGTTTAGGGCTTGGTCAATGGCGACAGCGAGATCGTTGATAGAAGGAGAGGCGTGATCTAGATACCCAGAGTCCGTAGAGGCGTAACAAGCGACGATGAGATTGCCCTCAGTCGGAGCGCTACCAAATACCGCTGCTAGTGTTTCCTGCCCGGTAGAGTAGGCGTTCACAGTGTTGAAAGCTGACTGTTCCAGCGTCCATTCAGCGCTTCCCGTCGCGATGAACCGGGCCGGGTTGATGAGAAAGCCCATACCTACCTCCTATGTCGCCGTCTTATAACCGATGAGCGCAATCTTGAGGCCGGTGGCGTTGGTGCCGGCGGCATCGATGTCGATAGTAATCTCAGCGTCATCGGCCAGGCTATTGTCACTGATCACCGCGGCAGTGGCCGCCGTGGTACTGGTTTTTTCATTGGCATCTATGGTGATGACCGTGGAGAGCACCGACAAGCCGCCTTCATTGATATCGATCGAAACGACGCCGGAGCTGGAAGCCGTCGTCAAAGAAGCGCGCACCCCGCTCAGGGTCATGGCATGAGGGAGGCGGAAGGTCACCTTGCCGATGCCGGTGGTCAGCGCAGTGCTTTCGTCGCCGACAGCGACGATCAAAGTGATGGGAACTGCATCCTTCGCTGCCTGGTGGACCCTTTGCGGAGTCCAGGTGTACTGAGTGGTGTTGGCGCCGTCTTCGGCCTGTACTTGGCCTGCAACGGCTGGATTGGCATCCGCCCCGGCAGCGATGCTGTCCAGCTTGGCTTTATCGCTGCCGGTCATAAAGCCTGCGGCTCCACTTGCGACCACATTGGAATGCGCGCTACCACCGCTTCCGGCGTGGCCCGCGCTCAGCTTTTCACTATCGAGCTCATTGATCGCCGCCTGCAGCGTTGTCGCCGAGACGCCACCGAATGGCGTATTGGTAATCTGCCCGGCATTGTAGTCACCGCTGTTCGCGACGACGGCGCCTTGCCGGCCATGCACGGAAACGACCTGGTCCGTGTTGTCGATCTTCTCCCAGGCGGCGCCATTGTTGACGACATAGTCCCCGACGCTCCACTGAGAAACGCCGTCGAGGCTCGTCGTCCCCGCCGCCGAGACACGGTAGTAATGGCCCTGGCTGCCGCCCCCGCCGCTGCCGGAGAGCGCCGGCGCGTTCGTCGCGGCGTTCCAGGCGCCCTGATACTGCAATGCGCCAAGCACGGCGTCCGGCAACTGCACCGTCGGCACCTTGCCGCCGCCGTCGAGCGCGGCATAACCATTGGCCACACCCTTGTTGCCCGACAGCTCAAAGGCCGCCGCCTCCAAGCCGTCCAGAAGGTCCGCGTCGAGACCGGACCCCGCACCATCCACCGTCTGCAGGATCGTGCGCAGTTGCGCCGCCGTCAGGTCTTGCGGGTCGCCGGCGCTTGCTCCGGCCGCCCGGCCCTTGAGGGTCGCCTCGGCCATGTTTGACAGCTTGGCGTTGCCCACAGCGTCGTCGTCGATCTGCGCCGCGGCGATGGTATTCACCACCGCCAGAGCGCCGAGCGTGAACCATTCGGCGTCGTAGCTTTCGTCAGAGGCCTTGCGCAGTGCCTGGCCGGTGGTGCCGCCGGAGGGCACCGCCGCCTCCTGCGGGATCTGCCATTCCAGCTCGGTCCCGGAAGGCTTCACCCCCAGGATCTTCCCCGCCTCCGGCTCCGGGAACTCCACGTCGGCCAGCGCAGTGCTCTCCTTGAACTTCAGCGCCCGGCTCAGCGACTCCTCGACCTGCTGGTCGCGCAGGGCGGCCAGGTCGGCCATGCCTTCGACGGCGGTGGAGGGAAAGGCCCCGCCCAGCGGCAGGGAGGTTTCCTGGCGTGCCGGCACGGCCAGCTTCACCACCAGGGTCTCCCCCGCGGCCGGGGTGTAGTCGGTCGGGCTGGTGTTCACCGTCACCGTGCCGCCGCCCGGCGCCCCGGCGCCGCTCAGGGCGTATTCGCTGCCTTCGGTCCAGAGGGTCTCGCCGCCGACGGCACTGCGCAACACGACCCGCACGTGGTCGTTGTCGAGGAACTTGAAGCCTGTGGGAAAGCTGGTCGTCGTGCCGTCGCCGGCATAGCGGCTCTTGGCCGTCGTGGTAGAGATCGTCATGCGCTGCTCCTGGCAGGACTCATGGTGGGTTGCTCCGGGGATGAGAGGTGGGTGGGGTTTCGGAAGCCGCGGAGTGACAGCCGCTGCGGCCGGAGGGACCGATCAAAAAGGCCTGGGAAGTGGTCTCTCGGGGGCAGGTTGCCCGCCCTCACGTCAAAAAGAACAAAGATTGAACAAAAAAGCAATCACCGGTAGAGTAACTAGCCGCTCGTGAACGACGGCTTGAAGCACTCGGCCTAACGGAGATGGAACATGCCGATAGATACACGCGGCGGCCAACCGTCACACATTCTATGCAGCATACTCATCGCGGTGCTCTTCTTCGCCGCGATAACGCCCGCTGACGCTGGATATGAAGAAGGGGAAAAAGCTTATAGGAATTATGACTTTGCAACTGCATACAAGGAATGGACAGCTGCAGCCAATGCGGGTGATAGCCGGGCCCTCTACTTCCTAGGTCTCATGCACATGTGGGGCAAATGAGTCGAAAGAGATCATAGGAAGAAAATGGACTTTTTCTTGCAGGCCGCAAAGGCCGGAGAGCCAAGAGCCCAATACACAGTGGGTACCATCCTGGCTCTGCTCGAAGACCCCTTAGGTTTGACCGGCGTCCGCAAGAGCGACTACGGCTCAGTGGGTTTCAGCTGGGTAATGCGGGCCGCCTTGAAAGGCGTCGGGCCCGCATACGAAGCTTTGGCTGAAATTTATTGTAAGGGGATCTTCGTTGATAGGGATACCGACTTGGCCGATGTCTGGTACATCATCGCGCGTCAAGACGACCCCTTCCTCCGCGCCATCTATCGAAATAGAGATACCGATCCCATTATCTGCGGTCCTGGCAGAGACTTCGACCCCGAACGCGCCAAGCATTTGCATGAAAGATCGATTGCTCGGCGCAAGGCCTTTGATCTTCCACCTGCGAGAGACGTCATGGATGCCGCTCCCGAGTGGATTTTCAGATAATGTCCCGCGGTGAAGCCGGAACTATTGTATTAGGTAATCGCGCCTTAAGAGTTCCTTCACCGATTTGGCCAAGAGATCGCTGGCTTCCTCCGTCGTCAGGGCGCTGCCGATCCCCCAGAGATCAAAAGCCACAGTACCTGCCTTCTTGGCCCCTTTGGCAAGGGTTCCGCCGGCCGGCGCCAAGTCGAGCAAGGTTTCTCCTAGCGACTGGATGAGGCCGATATCACCCGCCGCTTCGACTTGTTCTGCTAGTTTTCCAAGAGATACCTTCAATTCAGATTTCGTCTGAGCCCAAGGAAGACGAAGGGGATCATCGATTGCAGTCCAAGCAAGATCTCTGACATCACCCCGCTTGATGTCGATACCGGCCTGGATCCCGGCTGCGACGAGGTTTTCGATTCGGCGCTCAAATTCTGCCGCACCATACAATCTTGCGGCCTCCCGGGTACCCCAGAATTCGCGCAACGCCGGCAATAGCAAAGCCGCTGCGGCTTCGTCCTCTATCTCATAATCCATGTCGAACGCATCGAAGAATGCCTGCACTTCAACCACTGCATACTCTTGCTCTCGAGGACGGAATGCGGAATTGTCGAAACTGTATCCACGTGACGGCACAAGCCATTCAATACCGGCCTCATCCGCTGCTAGTCTATGCGCTCGCCGTGGCCCATTGCCTTCTACAATGAGTTTCTTGACACCAAGCTTTATGGCCAGGTGCCGCATATCCTCACTCACACCGGCCTCCTCAGCAGCCTGCCCCAACTGGGCAATGAGACGCCGCAAGAGCAAGTCATCTGGGCTTTGGTCCAGCGCTTGCGTGTCGATATCACTCACGAATAAGTCCCGGTGTCTGCGCAACACCTCCTGCTCGTCGAAAACACGCTTCGGGACCGGCTTCCGCAGGGGCAACGGCGGCGCGCCTTTGTCGGCACCTTCTCTATCCTCGATCTCGGCGCTGTGGCCTGCGGCCTCCTGCCCCTCCCCGATCACCCCCTCCGTCGCCTCCTCGATCACGTCGCCTTCGGGCGTCTTCGCCTCGCCCTGGCTTTCGCCTGCCTGGGCGAGCCGCCCGGAAACCTCCGGGCCACCGCCGGAATCACCCGTCAGGGAATCGTTGAGCGGCAGCCCGGCCTCAACCAGGTCGGCCATCACCGCGCCGGCCTGATCGCCGTAGGCCGCCTGCAATTCCTTCAACGCGGCGGCGCGCTGCTCCGGCGTCATCTGCCGCAGCCCGGCGATGAACCGGGTGCGCTCGTCCTTGGTCAGCGCGTTCTGCTGGTCCGGCGTCAGGCCAAGGGCCTCCTGTGCCGCCTCCTCCTCCGCGAGCTCACGCCCAAAAGAACAAAGATTGAACAAGAAAACAATCAACGGTAGAGTGGTTGGACTTTCGACAATGAACCTTCAGGCCGTGGCTAGCCCGGCCGGCGGAGACTAGAAATGCTGTCACATCTCCACTCCAGCGCAGTGAGAAGCGGTTCCTATGCCCTATTGGCCGCGGTCTTCTTGCTGGCCGGTTTCCCGGCGGAGGCAGCCGACCTGGATCTCGCAGCCCGCGCCTTGGAAGAAGGCAACTACGAAGCTGCCTACCGGGAAGTTCAGCCCCTGGCCGAGCAGGGAGATAAAACCGCCCGCTTCGTCGCCGCCCTCGCAAAAGCGATGATGGAGGCCAAAGAGGCAGAGGAGAACCGGCTCGTGGCGACCGGCCCAATCGACCTGCGCGAATATGACGAGCGTTATCGGCCCAAGCGATCAGAAGTGGACCAAGCACGGTTCGAGAAAGGTATGGAGCTATACGAATCTGGTCGCTTCGAAACAGCGCTTCAGGAATGGCTCCCGCTCGCAGAGGCGGGGGACGCGGAAGCTCAATATGAGGTCGGCAGGCTTTTTTCCGCGGGAAAGGGCGTAGAGAAGGATAAGGAAAGGGCTCGGGGTTTTATCCTCAGGTCCGCGCAGCAGGGGTATGGTGCGGCTCAGGGTGATTTGGCGGTATCCACTAACCCTTTCGGCTATTCCAATGAGGAAGCATTGCAGCGCGAAGCTTTCTACTGGGGCATGCGGGCCGCTGCAAATGGCGAGCCCTGGGGGTATGAGGTTGTATCAAGTGCCTACTGCTATGGTGAGGGCGTAGATAGGAACCCGGTGCTGGCAGACATTTGGCTTTATCTGGTCTTCTCGGAAAAGAACCGTTTTCTAAGCTACGCCTGCAGCAACGATGTCGAGTATGGCGCATCCTATCATCAGGCTATTAAGGAAAGGGCTGAAGCTCTGAGCAAAGCCTATGATATACCGATGCCCCCGCAGAATTGAACCGGCTTTCCAGTAACCTCCAACACAACGGGCAGAGCGCCGGTCAAGGACCACGGGACTGACAACACCCGAACTCTAGACCACAGGGCGTCCAAGTTTTACAATCCGGCACCTTTGATGGCCCTGGAATCCACGACGATGATCTTCCGGTGGATCGCCTCATTGACAAGATCCGTGAACACCCTATGCGACTCTGCGGTCTCGATCGAATCGGAAAGCCCGATGGCATTAAGGGCGAGACCGGCCACCTGCTTCACTCTTCCGACAGGAGCAAAGAGCTCTACGAGCGCACTC
This sequence comes from Pelagibius sp. CAU 1746, assembly GCF_039839785.1. Classification (NCBI taxonomy): domain Bacteria; kingdom Pseudomonadati; phylum Pseudomonadota; class Alphaproteobacteria; order Rhodospirillales; family Rhodovibrionaceae; genus Pelagibius; species Pelagibius sp. CAU 1746. The sequence continues at coordinate 2,708,185 of NZ_JBDOQT010000001.1, read as the reverse complement.
AACAGCTCTAGGCCGACACTCTGATTCGCTGATTCGCGCAGCCTTTCCCCCAAGGCCCCAATTGACGATGTCAGCTCGATATCGGTCAAAGACCAAGGGTGTTTGTATGGTGACTTGACTACACTCTTCCCTAGACGCCGAAGTTCTGCTCCAAAGGTGTCGCGCAGACCACGCCCCCACCCTTCACTCATCATATCCGCAATAACTCGCCCGAGTCTTTCGCTGCCGGCTAGTCCCTCTTCTCGGATGATGTAGCGGATTTGTGAGAACTCCTTAAGCACTTCCAAAACACGGTCGTTGATGGCACCCCGCGGCGCACTCCCGCTGATGCCCATTCTGTTCATCAGAATCTGAACCTGCTCGCGCGACGTACCTTCAAGTTTGGGAATTTGCAGTCGTCCTTCGACACTCTCATCTTCCCGCAACGGATTGGGCTTCGGCCGTGACGAAGGCAGGCTGAATTCCATATCTTCCAGCGGCTCCTGTCCTTCACCCTGCCTTCCGAAAACTTCCCGCCCTTCGGCGATCAGCTTTTCCGCCCTCTCCTCAACCACGTCGCCTTCGGGCGTCTTCGCCTCGCCCTGACTTTCGCCTGCCTGGGCGAGCCGCCCGGAAACCTCCGGGCCGGCGCCGGGATCACCCGTCAGGGAATCGTTGAGCGGCAGCCCGGCCTCAACCAGGTCGGCCATCACCGCGCCGGCCTGATCGCCGTAGGCCGCCTGCAACTCCTTCAACGCGGCGGCGCGCTGCTCCGGCGTCATCTGCCGCAGCCCGGCGATGAACCGGGTGCGCTCGTCCTTGGTCAGCGCGTTCTGCTGGTCCGGCGTCAGGCCAAGGGCCTCCTGTGCCGCCTCCTCCTCCGCGCCCTCACGCCCAAAAGAACAAAGGTTGAACAAGAAAACAATCAGCGGTAGAGTGATTGGACTTTTGGGAATGAAGCTTCAGGCTGCTGGCCCCAAGGAGACTGAACATGCCGTTGAATTATCGAGGCCACCGTCTGCCAAAAACCCTGTGCTTTCTGCTAGTCGTTTTTCTTTCGCTTGCAGTCCCTGCGGCGCAAGCACAGAGCATCCTCGAGCAGCCAGAAGCACTGAGCGTCCTTCGGCAATTGGAGCTAACGCCGGACGATGTAAAGCATGCTGGCTTCGAAGCTGCGATTCAGGCCCTTGTCGAAGGCGACTACAGCAAGGCTTATGATCAGGTATGGCCCCAGGCCGAGCAGGGCAATCCAGTTGCTTGGCAGATAGCTCTATTTGCGGCGCGTGCCCAATCCAAGAAGCAAGTCGAAGAGATCCGAAAGCAGGAAGAGAAGGAAAAGCGCCAATGGCTCGCCTCAACCGGTCCAGTAGACCTGCGGGACTACGATGAGCGATACAGGTTTTCTCGACCCGGACCAGACCAAGAGCAATTCGCGCAAGCGGAACGTCACCTGAAAGCGGGCGACTACAGCGCAGCCTTCCAAGAATTTGAGATGCTGGCGAATGCCGGAGATCCAGAGGCAGAGTACATTGTTTCCGTATTTTATCGTCTCGGCCTAGGCGTGAAACCGTCCTCTTATCTAGCCGACTCTTACTTTGGCTCCTCCGTCGACCAAGGCTTACCCCTCGCTCGCAGCGAGGACAACATCCGGCGATCGTATTATCGCTTTCCCAGCAATTCTTCTGAGTTCGACGAGTACTACTGGGCCATGGTATCTGCAAGCAACGGTGCAGTTGGCGGATACGCTTGGTTATCCGAGTTCTATTGCAGAGGCTTGGGATTCTACAAGAATCCGGTTCTGGCGGATACTTGGCTAGTCCTCGCATCTCGTTCCAAAGAAGATTTCTTTGAGAATATGTGTGCAGAGAACATTGATTTTCCCTCCTCTTACTATGAAGCCGTCCGTGAACGAGCCGAAGCGATGAGCAAAGCCTATGACATTCCGCTCTATGGGCACCGAGCACAGCACGCTCAACCCTGACCAGGGTCTCACTTTCGTTTTGCCGCTTACCACCTAATGCCAATCGGACAAAGACCGACCGAATCAGCTCACTCCAGTTTCATTCTTTCGATCATTTGCGAATCAATTGAAAAAGCACCTCGACTTAGTAGCTCTTCCATCATTCCTTCGAGATATTCGATTTGGCGGCTCGATTCTAGATCACTGGAAAGTCCCAAAACACCGGTAGCCAATCCAATAAGCGCGGCCACTGTTTTTGCAGGAAGCGCTGATGCCGCTGAACCAACGATCCCATTCCAGAGCGTTTTTCTCGATGAAGCTCGCAACAACCTCACCAAGTAAAGTGATCCAGCAAAGAGCTCTTCGTTGGTCAACTCATGAGGATACTTGTAGGGATGCTCGACCATGTCGAATGTCACATTCGCCACATCTTCCTTGCTGATATTCACGCCCGCTTCCGAGGCCGATTCGACAACACTGTCAACAATCCGCTCCATCTCCGTCGCACCGTACCTTGCCACCGCGTGACGTGTCCCACTCAAATCGCGAAGCGCAAGGAGCATCGTTTTCGCCTGCTTTTCATTTTCAATTTCGATTCTCAAACCCGTTCGGCGGGCGTGGGCCTGCGCCTCCAAGAAATAGGAGCTCTCTTCCTTAAACCAGTGCCTTGAAGTATCAAGGCTATAGTTGCCGGAGGCTACCAGTGGCTCAACACCCACTTCATCGGCGGCCAAAAGATGTCCCTGGTGCGGATTGTAATTGCGATCCCGTTTTAGTAGAGCCAACTCTACAAACAAATTGCCCATCTCTTCACTCAGACCCGCTTGCTTGGCCTGCTCTTTCAGGCTCATAACATAGCGGTAGCTAGGCGAATCAACGATGTTGTTCTCGAGCATCCTCTCGGTATGTCTGCTCACCCTCAAACTGGGGTACTTTATGAGCAACTCCTCTTTGCTGAGCGCCCGCGGCTTCGCTTCATTACTAGGCAACTTTTCCCGCAGCCGTTCTGCTCTCTCGAGGCTACCTCGAGCAATCTCCGACAAGCCGGTGATCTCTGCAGCGACTAACGCTCCGGACAGAGCTTCGTCAAAGTTCATGCCTTCCTTGAGGTTCCGTGCGGTGAGTCGAACGGCCAAATTAGCAATCTCCGGCCCCACACCCGCCCGAATCGCGGCGTTCTCGACCGGCTCGCGGATCTTGTAAACGACTGATGGAGCAATCCCCTCAAACGCGATATCCTCGTCCATTTCCATCAAGGGGCGGTAGGCCCTTAGCAGAGCCTTCTCCCTCGGGTGTAAACCACTTGCTCCCGGCTCAGGTAGTTTTTCCTCAATCGACCGCTTGCTCGCTATGTCGTCGCCAACGCCTCCTTCGAAGGTTGCTCTCTTACCACTTGGCCGCAGGCCATCACGCGGCCCTACCTGATCCGGCTTCCGCAGGGGCACGGGCGGCACACCAGTGACCACGCCTGCCGCATTCTCGGCTTCGGTGCGCATGGCCCCCCTCTGCCCCTCCCCGATCACCCCCTCAGTCGCCGCTTCGACCGCGCCGCCTTCGGGCGTCTTCGCCTCGCCCTGACTTTCGCCTGCCTGGGCGAGCCGCCCGGAAACCTCCGGGCCAGCGCTGGGGTCCGCGGCCAGGTGCATCTCTATCGATAGACCAGCCTCCGCCAGGTCTGAGGCCACCATCGCGGCCTGATCGCCGTAGAGCCGCCCCAGTTCCAGCAGGGCAGCGACCTGTTGCTGCGGCTCCAGGTGGCGCAGCCCTCCGACGATCCGCGCCCGCTCCTCCAGGGTCAGGACATTCTGCGTTTCCGGCGCCAGCCCCATGGCGCTCTGCGCCGCCAAGCGCACGGCGACCGCGTCGGGCAGCAGCGCCGGGTCCTTCTCCGCCGCGGCAAAGGCCTCCGCCACCGCGGGCTGCTCCATCACATAGGCGGCCGGATCCTTGCTGCGCTCACGCAGCATCATCCGGCTCTGGGTCCAGACCTCCTGCTGAACCCACTGGCGTGCCGCTGCATCGGCCGCCTCCGCCACTGGCGCCAAGGCACCGATACGCGCTTCGACCTCCGCCTCCGGCGCATAGCGCAGGCTTTGGAGCTCGGAACGCACGCGCAAGGCCACTTCCGCCTGTAGCTCCGCATCGGCCATGTCGCCGGCGGCCATGACAGCCCCGGACGTGGTGCTGAGTTCCCCCGGCCTCCCGTCCCCGCGCCGGACGCGCGCCAGTTGCGCCTCGGCCGCTGCGGCGCCCTGCGCCGTCTCGCTCTGCACGCGCCAGGCCGTCTCCTGGGTCAGGAACCGCTTCAGCTCCGGGTCGTTTAGCGCTTCGTCATAAACGCCCCCTTCCAAGTCCGCCAGGGCCTGCACCCCGGGTTGGCCGCGCACCACCGCCGTGTAGAGGTTTCGCCGGAAGGTCTCCTCCTGGGCTGCGAACTGCTCGGGCGTCAGGGCGCCGGCATTTTGCAGCGACAACAGACGCGCGCGCCCCTCGGCCAAATAGTGAGCCGCCGCCGCCGGCTCCCGCACCGCCTGTTTCTGTAGTAGCTGCAACGTCTGCTCGGTTTGACGACTCAGCGCCACCACACTCTGGTTCTGCGCCCGCTGCGCCACACGCAGGGCTTGACTGCGGCGGATCGGTAGCGTCGCTGCCTTCAAGCCGGCGCGCCGCTCAGCCGGCAGTTGCTTCAGGCGTTCATCCTCGACGAACTCCAGGTCTCGGGTCGCCTTGGCGGCGGCTTCCAGCGGTGAGCTGCCGTCGAATTCCCAATTGTCGACCATCTCGATGGCTGCTTCGCGCAGCTCAACGCGATGTTGCGCCTCATCCGCCCCCGGTCTCGCGGCTTCGGATTTATCCAACGCCTCCATAAGCTGACGCAGTTGCTCGTTTTTCTTTTTCCGCTCTTCCTCCGCGGCGGCCCTGCGGACGTCCTTGCTGATCCGATCGCCGACGTCACCTATTCCCCCTCCGAAGGACGCAAATCCCTGAGCAACGGTGAGGCCGAAATCGGCAGCGTCGGCGCGGACCCTCGGAAGGCGGCTTGCGGAGCCGCCAATGGGGCTTACCTCGGCAGCGGAAGGGATACGGGGCATGATGGGACCTCTAGATTTCTGGCTGGTTCGGCGACTGTCAGCCTTCGGAGAACTTGAAGAAGTTGTCGTAGTCGGTGCCGGACGCGGCTGTTAGCAAAGTACCGCCCGCATTCAGGAGGCCGCCTGTTCTGGCGCCACTCGCCCGGGCACGCGACAGTGCCGCCTCTTGCCGGTATCCATAGGCCTTGGATGCTCCGCTGGAGAGAATGTCCTGCGCACCCAGCTCGATCTCGGCGGCAGTCGCCTCATCGACCAACAGTGGCGACCCCTGGGAAGTTACCCCGCTGCCGGCGCGCCGCGCCCGGGAAGTCGCTAGCAGCCGACTGTTCCGCCGCCGGTGATCCTTCACTTCGCGCTCGGCGATCTGCCGCTCCCGCTCGGCCTGCTGCTGCGCCATCTCCGCATTGAACTCCGCCGCGTTGGCCTGAGCCCGCCCAGCGGAAATAGCCGCGACGGCGCTTAGCACGCCGCCGATCAGTGTCAGTGCACCCATAGACGATACCTCACGTAATCTTCGGTGGTTCCCGCATAGCGCGGAAGTCTCTCTTCGTAGCGAAAGCCGAGCCGTTCAAGCCACCGCCGCGCGCCCGCAAACTCGGCATGCGCCTCGGCAGTGAGGCTCTTCAGCTCGTAATGTTCGGCCAGGGCCGGCAGCGCCCGTTTCACCGTGCGATGCAATAGCAACGGGCGTTGCCGCAGTACGCCGGAGAGAAAGGCCCAGGCGCGCCCCTCTTCCCCTTCAATCATCAGACCGCCGCAGCCCAGTGCCCGCTCCCCTTCCATCAGGGTGAAGGCCGGGCCGGCGGGCCGGTAGGCTGCGGCGAAGTACTGCATCTGCCGCCGGCCGAAGATTGGTGGGTCCAGGTCGGCCAGGTGCGCCGGCTCGAAGGGGAGGACCCGGGGGCCGCCCATCAGATCAGCTCGTTCGTCTTTAGCTCCGGCGCGGCGGCCAGCAGCGTGAAGGGTAAAGGTGCGTCGCCGCTGATGACAATGCGGGCATCCCGCTCGAAATCGCCCTCGAAGCTGACGAATCGCTCGCCGGTGAACAGAGGTACCGCCGTGTCCATGGCGTTCCCCACTTCACGCAGGGACACGTCCTCCAGACGCCCGATCGACGGTCCGATACGCAAGCCCAGGGAATGCAGCAGCACCAGAGCGATGCCATGAACCCGCTTCACCTTGCCCACGGCGGTGCCCGCAGCCGCACCGGCCTCCAGCTTCAGGGAAGCGAAGACATGGCGGTACGGCAAGCCGACATGGATCACACTGGCCGGCGCCTGCAGTGTGACGGCGCCACCCGCGACGATGCGGTCGGGATGCAGGGCGCCGTCGGCCAGGATGGTGACCGTCTCGCCCTCCAGATGGCCAAGACCGGCGAGAGTCTGTGTCGGCGCGCCGTCATAACTGAGCCCGCAGTCGACGTAGAAAGCCGCCCGCTGCCGAGCCAGTACTGCCGCGTCAAAGTCGACAATATTGTCGAAGGCCTCCGGGTTGGGACCCTCGAAAGAGGCTTCCATGACCTCGATACTGCGGAAAGTCGTGCCGTTGACTGTCCGCTTAACTGCGATCCAGGCCTCGTCGCGGTTCTGGCTGCCGGCGGCGGCACTGCCCGGTATCGTCGCCACGCTCTCCACCACGGGGGCGCCGCCCTGGTAGCTGCCGCCAAAAATGTGCCGCGACCAGCCGACAACATCCTGGTCGCGCTGGTAGGTCAGGGTCGCCAGCACGCCATCCTCGCGCACGCAATGAACCTGACTGTCCGGCTCCTGCTGGTAGACGATCTCGCGCAAACCGCTTTCGGTGATGTGTTCCGCAAGGATGGTCAGGTCCGGCGTGCGGAAACCGTCCGACTCGAGACTGAAGACGAACTCCCGCAGCTTGCGGCGGGCGCGCTGCACGAAAAGTACGATTGAACTGATTCTCAGAGGCTGAATGTCGGCGCTGCCATTCGTCGACTCACGCTTCACCTCGACATCCAGCGGCGTCACCACCGGCCCATCGGACGTCACCGACCACTCTCCGCCGGACGTCCCCAGGATCAACTGGCGCCCGGGCGACATCCAGCGGATGGCGTTTACCTCGTCGGCGGCGATGGTGAAGTCCAGGCCGTCGTCGTCCTGTACCTCGACAGCGCCGCCCACAAAACTGTCGGGACGCATATTCTCCAGGTCTCCTGACTGCGACATCCAGAAGCTCTGTGGCTGCGCCTTCGTAGCGGCCCAGACTAAACGTTGCTCGAAGAAGCTGACGACCGACGGAAATCCACGGCCGGCAGACCATGCCCCCAAGCTCCAGTTCGCCGTCGCAACCGTCGATGAGAAGCCCCGTTTCACATCTGCTGTCACGCTTTGCGTGCTGTCGAACCCTGTGATGACCGCCCAACCGGGTTCCCCCGATGGCTGCAAGCGCACGAAACGGCCCACATCACCAGCCTCGAATGGCGCGTGACCTATGGCGGTGATGGTGATCCCATTGCCCGTCGTGGCGCTACACGTCAACCTCCTGCCCGCATCGGTATTCTGATCCAGGAACGGCCCCTCATCGAATCCCACCAGAGAGAACGACCAGGTAGTGTGGCCCCGGCGCTCCAGCTTGTAGGGCGGATGATCGGGATGGGCGACATACATCACATCGGCCGACTGCGCCCACTTGATCTTCTCCAGGATGCTCTGGCTATAGGGTGTTCCCAGCTTTAGCGGCACCGGTGACGCTGCCCCACTTGCGCAGACGCTGATCTCGTCGACCGAGATGGTGTAGCCATTCGGGTTCTTGAACTGCAGGAAAAAGGGGGTCACGGTCGGCGTAAATGCCACGACGTGCCATCCGACCGAGCACTCTACGTCGGCGACCAACTCTCCACCGGTCGAAGTCGTACCTATGCTCAGCAGGGCCTTGGTGCCAGCCACTCCGTGAACACGAAAAGCAACCACATGTTCGCTGCCGGCATGGCTGGTCGGCACCTCCTGCTCGACCCAGGCTATGCCGGATCCATTGCCGACCAATTGGCATCCATTCAGGGGATTTGGGGCCAGTTCGGACCATTGCAACTCGGCCATGTACACGGCGGCGCCAGAGGCGCCCGTCACGACGATACGATGATACTGGTAAGCCGTGCTGGTATCGATTCCACTTGTGAGAGATCTGGGAATACCTGACTCGTTCGATGTGTCCGTGAAAGTCTTAGATCCCAGTGTTTTGATATCCGCAGAGAAATTGTCCGATGAACCCTGCAGGGTTAGCGTTGTGGTCGGGTTTGCGGCGAGCACGTAGCCGGCATCGTTCGTCCCGTAACAGGTGAACGCGGCAATGGTCTTCTTGTTGCCGGCACCCCAGTTCTTTCCGACATAGCCCGAGAGGGCGGAGCGAGCCGCGCTCGTTTGGGTGCTTTGCGAAATGCTCCCGTCGAAAGCGGCTGCTAATCCGCCATTCACGGTCATATTGCCAATGGCGGTGCCAAGCGTCCTGGAGATGGTCCGTGTCACTGGCCCAACGACGATACTGCCGCCACCCGTTGACCGGTCGTCCCAGTTCGTCAAGCCGTTGGAGAAATCACCGTTGATGATCGCCGCATCGGTCGGCTGCACCACAATTTGTCCCTTGTCGCGGAAGAAGCGGAACTTTCCGTCGCCGGCTTCCAGTACATAGGCCTGATCCGTCGAGAACTCGAAGGGAACGAGCCGCGGTCGTTTTTCCTGATCGGCTGCCGCGGCAACGAAGCGGGTGCCCGGGCGGCGGGTCAGCCCACCTTGCGGCAGAGGGGTCATGTTCTCGACCCTCGCGCCCGCATTGCGGTACTTGGGAAAGTCGACGCGGGCCGCAAGGCGGGGGCCGATCTCGCCGGCATTGAAGGCGGCTTGCAGAGGATTGGCGCGGGGCATGGGTCAGCGCACCTCCGCCCAGGCGCCGAGCGGCAGGGGCTCGAGCTGGTCTTCCAAACCGTCCGTCGTGCGCGCCCGGCGCAGGCGACTGCGGAAGCGCGCCTCGAGCTTCTCCTCCAGCGTGTTGGACTGAGCAATAGGCACCGCCAGTTCACGCGCCAGCAAACAGGAAAGCGCCTCGCGGAAGTCCGCTGGCATCAAGTTGGCGTCGGCCACCCGCCGCACGTATCGCAGATAGACGTCCTCTGCGTCGCTCAGCAGGCAGTCTCCTTCCACTCGGTAGACGATGCGGCAGGTCCCGCCCCCGTCCCCATAGGCGTCGACGCAACGTATCCAATCCGCCGGCAGGGCATAGGCATGGGCGAAGCCGAAGACCGGCGTCTCGGCCTCGCGGGCCAGCTTGGCGCGGGCTGCCGCGAAATTCCAACTATGGGCGCGCAACAGGTCGTCGCGGCACCTTTCGTAGAGCTCGGCGCAGAGGTTGGCGTTCTTGCTGCCCTCCTCCAGCGCGGTGATCCGCGCGGCGCCGATCTTGGCGAGCGCGGAATTGCAGATCCCCGTAACGTCGGCCATGGTGTTTCTCCTCAGGCGGCCTTGCCGCGGCCACGGGCGGATTTCTTACCGGCAGCAGCCGGCTTCGGACTGCGCAGGCCGCCCCCTTGGGGGCTACGCAGGAAAGTCAGCCCGTTGATGGTATCGGGGGTCAAGCCGGCAACGTTCTCCAGGATGACCTCCTCCGGACCGACGCGGCTGACCAGGAACAGGCCCCAGGCCGGATTCCGTTCGGCATCCGCGCAGACCAGAACCAGGTCATTGGCCATCAGGCGCGCAGAGCAGCTCACGAAGTAGTCCGGACTGGCCACCGCCGCGAGCGGGTCCTCTGTCTGGTAGCCGAAAATGCAGAAGCTCTGCAGTGCGGCGATGGTTTCCAGGTTCTGCGACAACGCCTTGGGCATGGGGCACTCCCTTGGGAAAGATTGCGGAAATAGCACGGGCGGCTCCGCAATGAAGCCGCCCGCAAGTTTCACCGATTGGAGCTGGTCAGCCGGTGTTTTAGTCGGTGTCGGCGACCGCCACCGCGGTGGCGTTGGAGACGTCCACCGTCGTGCCGTCGTTGGAGAGTACCAGGTGCCAGCCCGCCGCCGTGACGCTGCCGGGCGCCGCCGGGTTGTCGACCTGTTGCACGAAGACCAGATCGCCGACCTTCATCATGCCCACTGCCTCGCCGGTGAAGTAACCTGTGGTGTCGACCGTGACAGGCGTGTCCGCCGTGCGGTAGGACCACCACTGCTGACCGGCGCCATGGGCCATGAGGGTGAGGTACTTTGCATTGTATGCCATGGATCGGTTCTCCTTAGGCCGGGATGGTCGCGGTGTCGTCGACGCGGACTTCGATCACGCCTTCCGGGTCGATCAGGCAGGCGCCCTGGCTCATCATGTTGTTGACGAAGTGCGCTGCCCGGTCGCCGTGCCAGGTGATGTCGCTGGTCACGTCGGCGCCGCAGCCGTGGCCGAGCGCGTTCTTGTGGTAGGTGAAGCACACCGCGGTGGCCGTGCCCTTGCCGGGCAGGCCGGTGTGCCGCATCCAGTTCACGCCCAGCCACGAGCGGGTCCGGTTGCGCTGCATATAGGGCAGGTCGTCACCGACAAAGTCGGCGCTGGCGAACTCCGGGATCGTCAGCGCGATGGACCATTGCCGGGGCGTCAGCAGGCCCCAACGCATGCCGTCGTCCGGCACGTCATTGTCGTCCAGGGCCTCCACCGCCTGCAGCAGCAAGGTTCGGGTGAGTCCGCCGACGAAGGTGCCGACGAAGGAGGTGCTCTGGTCCGCCTGCCCGATGATCAGCTCATCGGTCTTGCGCCCCAGGCCCCAAGCGCCGGCGTTGGCGATAACCATGCGTTCGTCGTGATTGATCTTCGCCTCGTCCAGCTTGTCGACGTAGTCGCCGGCATAGAAGTCCTGCAGGGTGCATTCGACCGGCGTGTGGTCGACGTTCATCGGCGTGACCTTGCCGTGGCGGGCCTTGGTGGAGGCGACGCCCTTGCCGATCTTCTGGAAGGTCGTCGAGGCGCCCTTCACGTTGTTCTTGGAACGCACCGTCGCGCGCAGCAGCGAGCCCTGGCGCTGATAGGCTTCGTGAACTTCGCGTTCGAACTGCTTCACGAAGGAAAGGTCGATGGAAGTGCTCAACGCACATCTCCTCTGTTGAAGGAATGGGTCAAAGGGAGTGGTGATGAGCGCTCCGAGAGGGTGTCCGCTTGGGGCGGCCAGGCGCGCGGGTCCCTGCCCCTGCGCCCGGGAAGGCACGAGGGTCAGGCCGCGTCGGGCCGCTTAGGGGGCCTTACGGATTGCGGAATAGGGCCGCGGACACGGGGGCCGGCAGGGTATCCCCGCGCCCGCGGCAAACTCGAAAACGGAATGAACGAGCGGCGGCGACAGCGCGCAAGCACTGGTTGAACCACCCCGCCATAGCGCCTACATTATCCAGGTGCCCCGCTCCCACGGTGGAACGAAGACGTGTAGGTCCATCGTGCGTAGGCCCAACGGAGTCTGAGACCTCCCTGGGTTCACCGGCCTCCCCCTCCCTCTTAGTTCGACTTGAAGAACAGCGGATCGCGCTGGGCGCCTCACGTACGCACAAGCGCTAATTGAAACTCTCCGCTGCAGTCCTTATGCTATTCAGGTGTCTCGCTCCCACCGTTGGGTGATAACGTGTAACCCACCGGTGCGTAGGCTCAGCGGAGTCGCGAACCTTCCTGAGTTCACCGCCCCCCCCTTCCCTCCTAATTCGGTTTGAAGAAGAGCGGCTCCGTGAGCTGGCTGAGACGATTTCTCTTCTTGGGCCTCGGGCGGGTACAGCACTTGGCCGCCACCGTCGTAGCCCTTCCCCCATATCTTTCGAATGCAGAAGTAGCGGCGGTGTCCTGCGTAGGAATTCTCAGGCATGTAGCGCCAATTGGAAACCAGCCAGCTTCGCGGATTCTCCTCAAACAAGGTCATCCGGTACCAGCCGTGGCAATGCACCTTGAAAGCCAGATTTCGATCATCCTCTATGCGATAGGCTTCCAAAGGCTCCGGGCCCCTGGGCGCACAAAAGACAGGTTTCTCATAATGCTTGAGGAAAATCCGCTTCACCCAGGCAAGCGGTGTTTCCTTCTCCCGCCCGTAGAACATGCCCCATTCGCTCCCCCGAAAACCATCGAGAATGTAGTAGATGGAAATCGAAAACGAACTGAACATCCCTGATGCACCGGAGCACATAACAATGAAGCCGTGCGTTGTCCGCAGCTGGAGCACCAGACGGTCTGCGCCGAAAATCTGCATGCCGTCAACGTGCCGCCGCCGATAGCACAGGGGGAAGGACGGCGTTATTTCGCCCATGTAGTACACCCTTGTACTGCTGAGTCGCCGATGCGGCGCCCCAAGGCCGAAGCAGATGCCATCGCCGTTCTTGGATTCACAGGAGTCAGACAGTTCCGGCTCAAAACTGAAATCGTGGATCGGTTCCATCGGCAGCAAATACCGTTTTCTCCATCAACTTCTAATTGTCGTCGAACAGAGCATCGAAAGCAATATCGGCACCCATGGCGCCGGCAATGCCGCCGACCAGAACGCCGATGGCCGCCCCCGCAGGCCCGCCGACAAGAAAGCCGAGCGCTGCAGCTCCGACAACACCGCCAAGAGCGCTACCGGCAAGGCCGCCACCCAAAGTCACGCCCTCCTTCGCCAGGGCCTTAACTTTGTCTTCTGCCGTTAAAACATTGTAGGCAGAGATCGCCACACTCAGAACCCAGAGGGACCGGCCCGCCTTGCCGAGCCCATCCGCGATCTTCGAGACGGTTCCACGGTCCCGCCCCGCGGCGCGGATGATTTCCTCCCAGACACCGATCTGGTCTGCCTTGGCGAGCCGCTCAAAAGGCTTGTCGAAGAGTTTCGCCGCATAGCGCTTTTCTAGCTCACTGAGCGGCGGCCCGTCCTTCTTCAAGGCTACGGCAATTTCATAAGCGAGGCGCGTTCCCTGCTTCCTCGCTTTCCTGACGAGCCACTCTCGCTCGTTGCGTGCCAACCTGGCTGCAGTTCGCGCATCATATCCTCCTGTGAGATACTTCTGCATGATCTCGTCGGATGCATCACTGATCCACCGTCGGTATAGTTTTCGGACCCGCTCAGCCTCAGTCCCCTCGCGCGCCAGACCGGCAATGTCGCCTTGGACGCCGGCCAATACTTCTGACTTTTCGTCGCCGTCGGAGAGAGTGTCTGGCAGATCACCCGAAACAGCTCGGCCAATAGGTACCAGGTGCGCGTCTTCCGGCAGATAGTGCTCCAGCGCGCTGTCGATGCCGCCATCACCGGCAAGGCTGTCCGCGCCCTCACCGCCCGATAGCGTGTCTCCTGCCGCTGCCTCCGGACCGGGAATGGGGACGACGTAGATGAGGCCGCGGTTCTTGCGGTCGCGCACCCAGAAGCCACCAGCGGCGCGCGGGTCCTCGGCCTGCAGCCTGCGCGCCTCTTCCTCGGCCACCGCGGCGATGCGCCCGGTGTCGATGATCTGGGTGGCGCTTCCCCCGCCGATGCGCCTGGGCACGGTGAAGCTGTCCCAGACGTGCTCGTAGCGCCAGATGGCGTCGTAGAGCCCGCGCTCGGCGGCGCCCTCCACGCTGCGGCCCTCGCGGTGGTGGATCACCCCCAGGCGCTTGGCGAGCTCGATCTGGTCCTCGGGATGCCAGGCCAACTGGCCCGCGGCCTTGCGCGCGTACTGGGTGCGGCGGTAGCCGCGCTTGGCCTCGCGGTCGCGGGTCCAGGCCTCGACCGGGGCGTTGTTGGCGTCCTTGAAGACGACGTAGCGCGCCCTGCCTTCGGCGTCGCGGTAGGGCGCCGCGCCGAACTCGATCGCACGGTCCATGGCCGCACGCCGTGCCCGGCGTTCTTCCGCCGTCGGCAACGGCACATTGCGGATGGTGAAGGCAGGCTCTGCGCGCGCAGGCACAGGCGGGCCACCGGCGGCCTCCGGAGAGGCATCATCAGTCATGGAAAACTCCGCTCAGGCGGGAGTGAGAAGGGGCGAAGGACTATCGCTATTTGTCACGGCCTGAAGCCGTCACTGGTGCATCTTGGCTTCGACGGTACCGGAAGTGTGATAAGCCAATTGCCATGAGAGAAGCAACACTGACTCCGACGTAGTAAAAGACGTAAATGTACTCCTGCCCTCCCCGCGCCTCTCCGAAATAACTGCCCATCATGAATGTGCAAGCGCTGTGCCCCTCGAGGAACACTACGGTAAAAAGCTCAAAGGACCAGATCGCCTGCCATATCAGCAGAACGATAAGTGGCAATGCACATAAGAAACCTTCGGTGTTGAGTTTGCGGCAAAGGAGACAGAGGATGCCACCAGCATAAAAAGCTGCCGAGTAGAACATACCCGCACCGAGCGACTTGGGGTCGGCACCAGTACAGGTGCCGGCAAAGGTGCCAAACCAGCTAAGCAGCCACGCAATATAGAGCAGAGGAACAACTCCTAATACAGCGGCCATTCGCTTGCCCTCCTTGTCAACAACCGCCCCTCGGCGGATGGCGGCACATTCCGTTCGATATTCCACGGCAAATTGGGCGCAATACCGTCAGCAATGAGGAATGATGCGGGCAAGGGTTCAAAGCCATTCTGGCGGATGTCAGTAGACTGGAAGGCGCTGCTTCAGTGCATCACGGCGTTGCGTCATGTACATTTCAAGTCCTGAAGGAAAGTCCTTTGGCCTTCGCTTCCAGGGTTGCGTCTTATAGATTTCAGCAACGGTTGCACCGTTGTCGACAACAATCTCTTGACCGGTAAAGTTATAGATTGAACCGACACCTGCGACCGTGGGTGTCTGCAGCCGCTCAATGATCCGGCGAATCAACCGGACGCCTGCTTCGATGTTCACCAATGGATCATAGAAATCCTTGCCCTCACCGACCAATCCTCCCCACACCCCGGATTTGATGTTCATCGGCAACGCGGACGACGACACACGAATGTAGTCCAGTGGATTGCCATACCACCCGCGTGCGTTTTCAAAGTACACGATCGCCTTGACGAGATTCGGGTCTACGCCTTGCCGAGCTGCCTGGTATTCGATTGCATCCTGGTGAATCCATACGGCGTAGTATCCGTAATCATTGCGCTCATACGATTTATAAGGTCGCTTCGCGCTTTGCGAGTTCACCATATCGAATTTCGCCGGTTCGTTTGCCAGAATATTTCTGATTCTATCCTGCTCCATATTGATGACCGGCAGTTGGTCCTCATCCAGTGGAACCTCTTTTCCTATCTTCCACGTTTTCGCAGGCGGCGGGAGGGGTATGTCAGGATAGTGCAGAGATTGTTGCCGTGGCTGCTTGACTGTAACTTCTCCTTGTTGCTCTGAGAGATCTTGCACCGCCTCATCTGCCCTACTTCCGGGCTCAGACACGGCATCGGCCTGACCCGGCAACGTAATTTCGCCGCTTTCGCCCTTGAGGATGTCACCTACGGGCGCCGCCGCTCGCTCGGTAGGCCGAGCGTCGGCGCCTTCCCCCGTATCGGGATTGGGAACGACGTAGATGAGGCCGCGGTTCTTGCGGTCGCGCACCCAGAAGCCACCAGCGGCGCGCGGGTCCTCGGCCTGCAGCCTGCGCGCCTCTTCCTCGGCCACCGCGGCGATGCGCCCGGTGTCGATGATCTGGGTGGCGCTTCCCCCGCCGATCCGCCGGGGCACGGTGAAGCTGTCCCAGACGTGCTCGTAGCGCCAGATGGCGTCGTAGAGCCCGCGCTCGGCGGCGCCCTCCACGCTGCGGCCCTCGCGGTGGTAGATCACCCCCAGGCGCTTGGCGAGCTCGATCTGGTCCTCGGGATGCCAGGCCATCTGCCCCGCGGCCTTGCGCGCGTACTGGGTGCGGCGGTAGCCGCGCTTGGCCTCGCGGTCGCGCGTCCAGGCCTCGACCGGGGCGTTGTTGGCGTCCTTGAAGACGACGTAGCGCGCCCTGCCCTCGGCGTCGCGGTAGGGCGCCGCGCCAAACTCGATCGCACGCTCCATGGCTGCACGCTGCGCGCGGCGTTCTTCCGCCGTCGGCGGCGGCACATTGCGGAGGGTGAAGGCAGGCTCTGCGCGCGCAGGTACAGGCGGGCCACCGGCGGCATCGCCGGCAGCCTCCGGAGAGGCATCGTCGGTCATGGAAAACTCCACTCAGGCGGGAAAAGGAAGGCTCGGTGGACGGCTTTCGCTGTCGCGGTCTACAGCCGCCGCCCCTCGCTCCCCACCACCGGCTGCCCGCCGTAGAGCCGGCCGTAGAGCGACTGCAACTCGCTCTGTACTGCGCGGGTGGCGTACTTCTGCGGGTCACTGTCCTGCAGCGCGTGCAGGGCGTCGATGCGCGCCTGCAAGCTGCTGCCGCCACTCGTGCCCTCGCCACTCAGCGGGACGTCCTCACCCATGGAGCGGCCGATGGCGGCGAAGGCGCGTACGAAGGCCGGATGGTCGCCCAGCTTCACGCCCTCCACTTCCTGGCTCTCCAGGAAGTCGACGAAACCATCGTCGCCGAAGGACTGCACGGCGCGCTGGGCGAAGGTCAGGTTGCGCTCGTGGTCGCCGCCCCATTCGCGGCGCAGGCTGGCTTCCGCCTCGGCGCGGCGTTCGGCCGCCGACTGCGCCTGGTGGGTCAGGCTCTGCGTCACGTTGCCGTAGTACCAGTCCAGCGCCCTCTGCACGACCTCGTTGCTGGCGCCGGCCTCGTGCATGGTCTGCAGGAAGTCCCGCTGCAGCGCCTCGCCCGCCGGGTCGGCGTGCAGTTGCTCCGGCAAGTCTTCCGGTAGGCTCACCTGATAGCCTTCGGAGCTTTCCGGCACGCCGAGCTGACGGCGGTAGGCAGCCAGTTCCTCCGGCCCCGCGTCAGGTCCCGGCTTCACCACCGAGCGGCCCAGCCGGCTCTGCAAGGCAGCGTAGGACTTCACTACCTCCGCCGGCGAGGTGAATTTCTCCGCGACTCGCCGCAAGCCAGGTTCCGTGATGGCGCCGCGCCAGTCAGCGCCGGCCTCTGGTGCGCCGGACTCGCCACCGGAAGCCGGGGCCTCGGGTTTGCCTGCCGTGACCGGATTGTCGCTCATTGGGTCCGTGCTCCTTCATTGTTCGAGAGAGGGACGGCGCCCTGCAGCCCCCTCGTTGCAACTCATGGCTATAGTTCGCCCGCCGATTTCGGCGCGATGACATAATTACGCCGCAATTCCATTCCAACCTTCGGTAGAGAAACGAGAGGGGAACTGAAACTGCTGCTCAAGGAGGAAGATCATGCAGACGACGGCAAGCCAGGTCCCCGCTTCCCAAGGTGTCGCCAGGCGACGGCGCACGGCGATCAGACCCGCACCCGCAGGCAAAGTCCTGGGGCTGCTTCCTTTCGCTCTATCTGACCTCGCGGATCTACGGCCGGAGCCGATGCTGCGCCGCTCCCTGCTGCGCTTCGCGATGGGCCATAGCCACAGCGGTCCTGCCCTCTCTCTCCTGTGGGGAGATAAGGTTGTCGCCTGCGCTGGTCTGGCGATTGGGGGCCTGCAGGCAAAGGCCTGGGCTTTCTTCTCGGCGCCGCTGTGCCGCCAGACATGGCTGAGCTTGTTCCGCGCCTTCGCCCGTGCCCTGCCACGGCTCAAGCGAAGCTATGGCCTAGACAGTATTCTCGTGGAGGCTCATCCGGATCACGTTCCCAGCCGGGAGTGGTTGGAGCGCATAGGTTTCCGCTTCGACGGCCTCAGCGCGCGCCGCCCTCTGCACGGCGAACGCCTGCTCCGCTACGTCTTTCGCTAAGCGGCCCACTGAGGGCGTCGTCGATCATGACTTACTCCTGAGGCGGAACCGGCTCGTCGGGTTCGGCGTTCAAGGCCATGAAGATCCTGAGGCCGATATTGCGCTCACCGTCGCGGCGGTAGGTCTCGTGCGGGTCTCCCGGCGCGCTCACCGGGCGGAACAGGCGGCACCACTCCAGGATCTGCCACAGCACCCGCTTGCCCTGCTGCGGCGTCGACTCGCCGAAGAACACGGCGCGGAAATCGCGGTAGCGGTCGATCGCCGTGTAGCGCTGACCCAACGAGACCTTGCGCAGAGCATCGAAGAAGGCATCGGGATCGGGCTGCCCGATCGGCCCTTTCCTGAATAGCCCGATCACTGCGCCGCGCCCCCTTGCAGAAGCTGTTGCAGCACGCCGCTTCCCCCTGCGCCACCGCCGGCGGCCTCCGCCGCCCCTTGCAGCAGGGCGCCCGCCTGGTCGGCCTGCTGACGGCCCTCGCGGCGGCCGTCCACCTCCTCCTTGGGGCGCAGCCAGCGCTGCGGCATGCCGAAGATCTCCGGCGTGTCGCGGGCGATGGCATCGCCGTCGAAATTGTCGAGGATGCTCGGATCGGCCTGTACGAAAGGTGCCAGCAACTCCACCGAACGTGCCGCCCCCGCCGCCTCGATCTGCCTGCGCGCCTGCTCCACCGGGCTGGCGTAGTCGAAGATCACCTCCTGGCCCTGCAGAATTTCCGGCGGCTCCGGGAAGGCGCCGGCGCGCAGCAGGATGTTGAAGCTGCGCTCGACCACCTGGCCGATGTAATCGCTCTCCAGCCGCCCAAAGACCGGGCCGATGGTGCGGATGAACTCCTCCTTGCGCTCCAGCACTTCGGTCGCCGTCATGCGCGGTGCGTCGACAGGCAACTGCAGAACGTTGCGGAAGAAGGCCGCCCAGATCTGGTCGCGGGCGTCCTTCTGCATCTCGCGGCCCAGCGGCAGGTTGAAGCCTGTCTGCAGCGGCTCGATGGGGATGCGGCCCAGGTCGCGCGCCGCCTGCATGTCGAAGGTGGTAATGCCGCCGGGGAAGGTCTTGGGTGTGCCCAGCACGGAATCGTCACCCACCAGCAAAGGCGGATCGACCGCCTTGTGGCCGGCGACCAGCAAGGTCTTGCCCATCTGCTGCAGGGTGTTGGCGTCCGGCAGGGCGATCATGCCCGGCGAACGGCCGTAGACCTCGCCCGAGCTCGTGTCCCAGCGCGGCACCGCGAAGGGGAACTCGTGGTAGCCGCTTTCGCTCACCAGGTGCACGGACTGCACGTCGACAATGAGCGAAGCATAGGGCAGGTTCTTGTTGTCGCGGCGGCGCCGATCGCGCTCTTCGCGCGGCATCACCGCCTGCAGGAAGGTGAACTCCTTGTCCGCCTCCCCGGCCTTCAGGGCCTCGCGCGTGTCCTTGCCCAGCGCCGCCTCGCCGAAGCGCTGCGCCGCCTGCCGCGCCGTCAAGCGCAGGGTGATGAAAAGGCTGTCGATCTCCCCGTCGGCGTTCTCGCTCAGCACCACGTCCTTCAGATGGTAGGAGCGGAACAGCAGGCGGTTCAGCTCCCGCCCTTCGCCGATGAACAGCACCCCGGTGCCGAAGGTCACCAGGTCCTCGTCCACCTCGCCGGAGCGCTGGATGAAGCGGGCGCGGCGGCTGTAGATCGCGCGGTAGAGGCGCTCCTCGGCGATCTCCAGCCAGCGCTTCACGCTCTCGTCCTCGCCCAACCGGTCATCCAGCGTCTTTACCCGGAACCAGCGGGCGGTCTTCGGCTTCAGCAGGCCGTCGATGGCCGCCGCCAGGCCGCGCCGGGCCAGCATGGGCGTGCCGTCGAAGAGGTGCTCCGTCCGCCGCTCGCCGTCCATTTTCTGCGTCGTGAAGTCGGCGCGGCGGGGCAGCATGACCTCCGCCAGCTCCTGCCAGTGGCTTTCCCAGACGCGGCGCTGGTCCTTCAGGCGTTTGTGGCGCGCCAGCAAGTCGTCAATTTCACGAGACATGAAGGAATCCTGTCTTAATGGAATGATGAAGGCTCAGCCGAGCAGCGTCGGCTGCTGCACCCTGGGATCGCTGGTGTCGCCCAGGCCGCCGGTCAGGATCGTCGCCTGGCGTCCCTTGCGGCGCCGCGCGGCTTCCCGCTCGCGCTTTCGCGCCTCTTCAATTGCGGGGTCCGTCGCCGGATCCGGCGGTGGCGGCGGAGGCGGTGGAGCTTTCGGCTTCGGGGGATTGAAAATTGCACCCATGTCGTCGTCCTCCTATCGGTCGCGCCGCGAAAAGTGGAAGGCCTTTCGGCCGCCCGTCCGTTCATTGATGCGGCGGTGGAACGCGGTTTCGTGCCCCCGCTTATCCGGCGGCTCCTCCCGCCGCCGCGTGCGTACGAGCGTTCCCTGCCGCTCCTCCGGTATCCCTGCCCGGGTCAGCGCCGTGGCGATACGCTCGTCAAAGGCAGGTATCGGCACCAGTGGCGGAGCTGGCACTGGCTGCACATCGCGGAACCCGCCCAGGCCGTACTCTGACCGCTTCTTCTTGACGTCACTTACCGCCTCCTTGCCGCTGCGCCGCTTCTGTTCGAAGGTCGGCCCCGGGCGTGGCGGACTGAGAGATGATCCCATTCCGGCTCTCCAGGCATCGATAGAGTTGATAGGGTGTCCAAAGCCACCAGCCGTGGACATGAAGGATGCGTTTGACAGCCTCGACACAAGTGAAGGCCCAGGGCAGGCCGTAGCGGCGGCGGCTTTGCGCGACTGCCGTCTCGACGACAGTACAGCCGAGCCCGCGATAGTGGGCGGCCAGGTCGACTGCTGCAGCAACGTCGGCACTGATCCGCGTGCCGTCGCTGCAGGGGTCGATCACGATCCAGGCACGGCCGTCGTTCACCGCGACGAAGCAGTGGCGAAAGCCCGGCCGTCCGAAGACACGCGGCCAGAATCCGCCCCCCCGGTCATGGAAGACGGCAAGCGCGTGCGGCGGCGCGCCATCGCAGCACTCGTTATCGGCCATTGGAACTACTCGTCTGTGAAGCCGTCCGCGCTGCCGGGGAGCAGCAGGTTCATGCAGGCGCCGGTTGAACCGGCTCGCCGTGGCGCCTATGTTGGCAGAGTGCCTCGCTCCCACCGTTGGGTGATAACGTGTAACCCACCGGTGCGTAGGCTCAGCGGAGTCGCGAACCTTCCTGAGTTCACCGGGGCACACTCTATCTCTCTCAATTCGGCTTGAAGAACAGCGGGCCTTGAGTCGCCGCAGCGGCGCGACTCAAGCGCCGGTTGAACCGATCCACCGCAGCGCCTACATTGTCGAGGTGCCTCGCTCCCACGGTGGGACGGCAAGTCGTAGGCCCATCGTGCGTAGGCCCAACGGAGACAATCGCCTCCCTGGGTTCACCGGGGCACACTCTTCCTTCCTAGTTCGCTTTGAAGAACAGCGGCCCCGTGAGCTGGCTGAGATCGAAATTAATGTCGGTGTCACCTTTTGTGTAACCAGTCAGCAACCACGACTCTTTCTTTCCCGTCTTAGCGTTCTGCAATACCAAGACCGCTTTTTGGTTTCTGTAGGTAATGATCATTCTCTTGCCAAGCGATGCAGGACCAGTTCATAGCCGGCATCTGAATTGTTGGGCTCCGCTCGGATTCCATACTCATCAGCTTCGTCGGTCATTCACTTTCCCTCACACAAACTGCGCAATCGCTTCACCTCAAGATCATCATGGCGCCCCGCTTCCTGAGCCTTCCTCAACAAGCTCAGGCTGATGAACGCAAGGTCGAAGCTGCCGCCGGCCTCAAGCAGAGCCCGCCAAGGGAAAACATCTTGTGGAGCCGCAAGGTTCAGCGGCTTCCGCCACCCGCTTCGTCTTTCAAGGAAAAGAGAATCTCATCACGCGGATTCGGGGATGCCCTCGTGCGGCGCAGCAGGACCGCACCAAGCTCGCTTGCCTCTGCGATCGCTTTCCTGCATTCGGCGACGCGTCTGGCAGACTTGCCAAACAGCTTGATGAGAACTGCATACTCTTTGTAGTCAGGTTCCAGCCAGTCGTCCTCCGCCGGCGTGAAGTTGACTGTCAACATGATGGAAACGTCTTTTCCCTCCGCTCCATTCGCTTCGCCCCGATAGTACACGCCGCCCCAGACATCGCTATGCCGTTCTTCCAGGGCCACCCCAGTCGCCTTGGAGAGAATTCCGGCCAAGCGATGCAGGACGGGCTCATAGCCGGCGTCCAAACCGGCCGGCTCCGCGTGAATTCCATAGGCATCAGCTTCGTAAGTCATTTTCTTTGCCTTACACCATCTCAGCAATCGCTTCACTTCAAGATCATCATCGTACCCCGCCCCTGAAGTGCCTCCGCCGTGCCATAGAACATCAGCGTGACCTTCCGGCCACCCACAAGGTCGGATAGTTCATCGCGGATCCCTTCCAGTCCTATCTTCTCAAGCAGATCGTCATCTATAGGTGCCGTTCTTCCCCCACGTCCCCGCAATGGAATGCCCGCTTCCTGAGCCTTCCTCAACAAGATCAGGCTGATGAACGCAAGGTCGAAGCTGCCGCCGGCGTCAAGCTGGGTCCGCGAAGGGAAAACATCTTGTGGAGCCGCAAGGTTCAGCGGCTTCCGCCACCCGGCTCGTCTTTCAAGGAAAAGAGAACTTCGCCGCGCTGATTCTCACGTCCTTTCGTGCGGCGCAGCAGGACCGCACCAAGGCCGCTTGCCTCGGCGATCGCTTGCCTGCACTCGGCGACACGCTTGAGGGACTCGCCAAACAGCTTGATGAGAACAGCATACTCTTTGTAGTCAGGCTCCAGCCAGTCGTCCTCCGCCGGCGTGAAGTTGACCGTCAACATGAAGGATATGTCATCTCCCGCTTCTCCCTCTTCTTCGCCCCGATAGTAAACGCCGCCCCAGACATCGCTATGCCTTTCATATAGGTCTACTCCGGTCGCCTTGGAGAGAATCCCGGCCAAGCGATGCAGGACGGGCTCATAGCCGGCGTCCAAACCGGCCGGCTCCGCGTAAATTCCATAGGCATCAGCTTCGTAAGTCATTTTCTTTCCCTTAAACCATCTCAGCAATCGCTTCACTTCAAGATCATCATCGTGCCCCGCCCCTGAAGCGCCTCCGCTGTGCCATAGAACATCAGCGTGACCTTCCGGCCACCTAGAAAACCAGATAGATCTTCGATGATGCCGTCTAGCCCAATCGCCTTGAGTAGTTCCTTATCTAGAGGCCCCGTCCTCAGCCTGCCGCCCCGCAACGGAATACCCGCTTCCTGCGCCTTCCTCAGCAAGGTCGGGCTGACGATCGCAAGGTCGAGATCGCTGCCGCCGGGCTTGCCGTCGAAAGCCGGGCCTGAGTAGTCGCCGCGGCTGGGGTTATACGAGCGCCCGGTAACGGCACTGCCCTTGATCCCGATTACCACGTCATCGGCCTGGCTCACCAGTCTTCCCTGCGCCAACTCGGTGAAGCCGCGAAGCTCGTCTTTGGACTTGAACCCCAGGGGAACACCCGACTCCCAGACCTGCTTGGCCACCGGCTCGCCCCGGCCGACGTAGAGACTGGTGCCCGTGTCGGGATACGCCCGGTCGACCGGGCCCTTGCCGGCCGGGTTCACCACCTCGATCTCGGCGTTCAGCGGCCCCGCAGCGTCACCTGACTTCTTCGGCGGCTCCTCGGGAAGCGGCGCGCCGGTTTCGCCACCACTCTTGCCCTTGCCTTGGCCTCCAGGACCCAGGTCTTGACCGATCTCCGAGCCGTGGCCCGTTTTCCGCCCCGCCCCGCCTCCGGCCGCCGCCATGGCCAGCACCTGGGGTCGCCTTTCGCTCCGGCGCAGCAGCTTCAGCAGCAGGTTGGCGACCTTCACCGCACCCTTGCCGAGGCGCAGCAGGTCGCCGATGGCCGGCACCGCGCCGGCCAGGTTGAACAGCGCCTCCCCACCCTTCAGAAGCGCCTCTTCCCAGTCGCCGTTCTCCATTGCCGTGGCGGCGGCGTTGAAGGCGACATAGGCCTCGCGCGCGCTCAGGGCATGGCCGCTGCCGGGCAGAATCTCCGCCACCAGGCGCGCCAACTGCTGCCACAGCGGATCGTCCGGCCCGCTGCCGGCGTCCAGCACGGCGAGGAAGCCGTCGGCGACCTGGTCAAGGGTTTCCCGCTGAACCCGCCGCTGCTGCTCCTGGGGGCCGGGCCCGGCGGCGACGCGATGCAGCAGGCCTCGGTGTTCCTCGCCATCGACGACAATGAGGAAGTCGCCGCCCTCTATGCCCTCTTCGATGCGATAGAAACCGGCCGGATCGTAGACCTCCGGCGGGACGTCAAAGATGGCCCGGCTCACTCCGGCCGGATCGGCCATGCCAACAAGCGTGTCTTCTACCGCTGCATCAGGACCGGGATTGGGGACGACGTAGATGAGGCCGCGGTTCTTGCGGTCGCGCACCCAGAAGCCACCAGCGGCGCGCGGGTCCTCGGCCTGCAGCCTGCGCGCCTCCTCCTCGGCCACCGCGGCGATGCGCCCGGTGTCGATGATCTGGGTGGCGCTTCCCCCGCCGATCCGCCGGGGCACGGTGAAGCTGTCCCAGACGTGCTCGTAGCGCCAGATGGCGTCGTAGAGCCCGCGCTCGGCGGCGCCCTCCACGCTGCGGCCCTCGCGGTGGTAGATCACCCCCAGGCGTTTGGCGAGCTCGATCTGGTCCTCGGGATGCCAGGCCATCTGCCCCGCGGCCTTGCGCGCGTACTGGGTGCGGCGGTAGCCGCGCTTGGCCTCGCGGTCGCGCGTCCAGGCCTCGACCGGGGCGTTGTTGGCGTCCTTGAAGACGACGTAGCGCGCCCTGCCTTCGGCGTCGCGGTAGGGCGCCGCGCCGAACTCGATCGCACGGTCCATGGCCGCGCGCCGCGCCCGGCGATCTTCCGCCGTCGGCAACGGCACATTGCGGATGGTGAAGGCAGGCTCTGCGCGCGCAGGCACAGGCGGGCCGCCGGCGGTCTCGCCGGCAGCCTCGGGAGAGGCATCGTCGGTCATGGAAAACTCCGCTCAGGCGGGAGGAGAAAGGATCAGAATGCGGCGGCTGGACACGTCCTCGCCTAAAGAATGCCGCAATCGGCACGCAGGCTGCCGTTACTCAATAGGGGAAGAACACCATGAAACGCTCGATGCTCACCGCCTCATTTTTGGCCTATCTTCTGACAGCCGTCCCTGCCCAGGCCGGCGGCAACCGACCCGAACCTTACGAGCCGATTGATGCTCAGGCGATGATCGACGCCTGCTGGGACATGACGTACGACCAGCGTCTCGGCAGCACCGCAGCTACGCGCGATGGTATCTTTGACAGCATTGTGTGCCTGGAGGAGCGCATCCTGGAGCAGTTTGCGGCTCTCTTCCCTGCAACGGTACTTTCGCGAGAGTCAGCCGCCCGCAAATTGGAGATCACCAGAGAGACCTATACTGACCTCTACTGGCATATCTACAACGAGAACAAAGGCTGCCGGATCTGTCCCACGCAATATTACAGTTCCGACCTGATTGCTTGGTCCGATGTTCTGGAGCGCATGCTAAAAGATGCCGTTGGACAGCGGAATCGCTACAAGCTTTGAGCGCCCGACATCCCACTGTTCACGGTCTTACCGCCGGCCCTGCCGGTACCATCCGAAATGACTCCGCCCGCGGAATCCAACCGGGATTCTGGGGGGAATTCGGGCAGAGATTTCACGTAGGCACGGCGCTTGTCGACCATGAGGTTGTTGACCTCAACGATCTTACCTGCCAGCACAGCTTGCTCTGCGGCTTTTCGCGTGCGCGATCCGATAATACCGTCATAGCCCAACTTGCCACCCACCTGGCTACGCAGATCAGTTCCCATTACCTCGTCCAGAGCTTCCTGGAACCATCTTCCTGGGTCGAGAATCCCGTGCAGAACACCGGCATCGAATATCTGCTCAACAAGCTGTGGCGCCGACGCCCATAGAGCAGGGATCTGCGCCAGTTTCCAAATTTGCGGACGGTCGAATTTTTCTGCTCTGTAGAGCGCATCGATCTGGGCATCCGTCAATCTGCGTGGATCTTCCGGCAGATGCTTGTACGCCGGCAGTTTCCTGAGTTCATCGAGAAAAGCCTTGGACAGACCTCTCTTGGTCGGCCCTCCTTTGTCGGCGCTCGGCGGTCGGTTTGCGATACCTCCTTCGCGGGGGCCCAGGTTCCGAAGGAAAAGCTCAAACAGCCTTTGCTCAGTGGGCAATTGTTGGGACAGCGGGTGGTTCGTATACGGTGAACCCGTGAAGCTCTGTGCCGCTGTCGGCGCCGCGGCTCCGGCCTGCCCGATGAGAACATCGTCGCTCTCACCCTTCATGATTTTCTCACTGTCCGCCTCGTTCGGACCGGGATTGGGGACGACGTAGATGAGGCCGCGGTTCTTGCGGTCGCGCACCCAGAAGCCGCCGGCGGCTCTAGGGTCCTCGGCCTGCAGCCTGCGCGCCTCTTCCTCGGCCACTGCGGCGATGCGCCCGGTGTCGATGATCTAGGTCGCGCTTCCCCCGCCGATCCGCCGCGGCACGGTGAAGCTGTCCCAGACGTGCTCGTAGCGCCAGATGGCGTCGTAGAGGCCGCGCTCGGCGGCGCCCTCCACGCTGCGGCCCTCGCGGTGGTAGATCACCCCCAGGCGCTTGGCGAGCTCGATCTGGTCCTCGGGATGCCAGGCCATCTGGCCCGCGGCCTTGCGCGCGTACTGGGTACGGCGGTAGCCGCGCTTGGCCTCGCGGTCGCGGGTCCAGGCCTCGACCGGGGCGTTGTTGGCGTCCTTGAAGACGACGTAGCGCGCCTTGCCCTCGGCGTCGCGGTAGGGCGCCGCGCCGAACTCGATCGCACGGTCCATGGCCGCACGCCGCGCCCGGCGATCTTCCGCCGTCGGCGGCGGCACATTGCGGAGGGTGAAAGGGGGCATCGCGCGCACCGGCACAGGCGGACCGCCGGCATCTGCGCCGGCAGCCTCGACAGAGGCATCGTCGGTCATGGAAAACTCCGCTCAAGCGGGAGGAAAAAGGATCAGGGAGTCACCCGGCAGCGGGGTGGCCCGGCGCGGTTCGGCAGGGAGGGTGGGACCGAACCTGGGGGATGCGCCAGGCCGCTGCCGCCCCTGTACCTCTTCGCCGCGTTGCCGGCCTCGCCGAAATAGAAGGTGATGGAGCCGGCGCCGAGACGGAACATGGCATCGCGCACCACGCCCTTCCCGCCATGCAGTGCCTCCGTCGCCGCCAGCCCGCGCCACCACGCAAGCACCGGTTGAATCATGCCGCCGCAACGCCTACATTACATGCGTGCCTCGCTCCCACGGTGGGACGCCAACAGTGTAGGTCCATCGTGCGTAGGCCCAATAGAGTCACGAACCTCTCTGGGTTCATCGGGGCACACCTCCCTCCTAGTTCGACTTGAAGAACAGCGGCCCCATGAGCTGGCTGAGATCGAAGTTGATGTCGGTGTCGCCCTTCTCAAATCCGGTCAGCAGCCAAGACTTTCTCTTGCCCTCCACCTTGTCAAATAAGGCCAAGACTACTCTCGTTCCATTGTACTCAATGACCATACGCTCGTTCGGCCCGGAGCGAAGGACCCGATGCGTCCCCTTCGTGATCGTCTCGATGACCTCGGGCATCACCTCGGGGCCGTGCTTGGCGATGATGTGGGCCAGGCCGCTGCCGCCCCTGTACCTCTTCGCCGCGTTGCCGGCTTCGCCGAAATAGAAGGTGATGGAGCCGGCACCGAGACGGAACATGGCATCGCGCACCACGCCCTTCCCGCCATGCAGTGCTTCGGTGACCGCCATGCCCGTCGCCGCCAGTCCGCGCCGCTCGTTGGTAATGGCGTTGCGCGGTGGAAAGCGCGTCGCCTCGAAGGCGCCCTCGGCGGACTGCTCGAAGAAACCGCCGCTGTGACGGCGCCGCACCTTCTGGCGCAGGTCCACCAGGCGCGCGGCCTCGTTGCCGCCCGGCGTCTTCTCCAGCGCCTTGAAAGGCCCCCGGTTCTGCTTTGACCGCTTGACCAGCGGCGCCAGTTCGTCGGCGCTTCGAGCCATGGCCGCCACCACCGGGCGGGCGCCGGTAGTCCGGCCCACCTGGTACAGCAGGTTGGCGACCTTGACCGCCCCCTTGCCGAGGCGCAGCAGCTCGCCGAAGGCCGGGACGGCGCCGGCGGCATTGAACAGCGCCTCGCCGCCGTTCAGCAGCGCCTCGCCCCAGTCGCCCTTCTCCATTGCCGTGGCGGCGGCCTTGAAGGCGATGTAGGCCTCGCGCGCGCTGAGGACGTTGCCCGTTCCCGGAGCGACTTCCGCCGCGATGCGGGCCAGTTGCTGCCAGGCCGGGTCGTTGGCGTCGCGCCCACTGTCCAGCACCGCGACGATGCCGTCGAAGACGTCGTCCAGGGTCGTCTGGGCGATCTCGTAGCGGCCCGCGCGGCGTCTTTCGGCGGCGACCTGCATACCGCCTTCGCCAAAGCCTTTGGAGGTCAGGACGAAGACGCCGCTGCCGTCTTCGGTTTCCTCAAGCTGATAGAACCCAGAGGGGTCATAGCTCTCGGTCGGGATATCGAATTCGTCGGCGGGATAGAACTGCTCCAGGGCGATGTCGATATCGGCATCACCGGCCAGGCTGTCCGCGCCCTGGCCGCCCGATAACGTGTCTTCTACCGCCGCCTCCGGATCGGGATTGGGCACGACGTAAATGAGGCCGTTGTTCTTGCGGTCGCGCACCCAGAAGCCGCCGATGGCGCGCGGGTCCTCGGCCTGCAGCTTGCGGGCTTCCTCCTCGGCCACCGCGGCGATGCGCCCGGTGTCGATGATCTGGACAGCGCTTCCCCCGCCGATCCTCCGGGGCACGGTGAAGCTGTCCCAGACGTGCTCGTAACGCCAGATGGCGTCGTAGAGGCCGCGCTCGGCGGCGCCCTCCACGCTGCGGCCCTCGCGGTGGTGGATCACCCCCAGGCGTTTGGCGAGCTCGATCTGGTCCTCGGGATGCCAGGCCATCTGCCCCGCGGCCTTGCGCGCATATTGGGTGCGGCGGTAGCCGCGCTTGGCTTCTCGGTCGCGCGTCCAGGCCTCGACCGGGGCGTTGTTGGCGTCCTTGAAGACGACGTAGCGCGCCCTGCCTTCGGCGTCGCGGTAGGGCGCCGCGCCGAACTCGATCGCACGGTCCATGGCCGCGCGCCGCGCCCGGCGATCTTCCGCCGTCGGCAACGGCACGTTGCGGATGGTGAAGGCAGGCTCTGCGCGCGCAGGCACAGGCGGGCCACCGGCGGCCTCGCCGGCAGCCTCGACAGAGGCATCGTCGGTCATGGAAAACTCCGCTCAGGCGGGAGGAGAAAAGACCAGAGAGCCGACACTATCGGCTTAGGGAACACGTCTCAGAATGCATGGTGACTGCAAAAGGCACCGGCTGAACCACGCCGCCGGCTCACTAACTTTCTGAGATACCTCGCTCCCAGGGTGGGACGACTGAACATAGGCCCATCGTGCGTAGGCCCAACGGAATCATAGATCTCCCAGGGTTCACCGGGGCACACTTTTCCATCCTATTTCTCTTTGAAGAACAGCGGCTCGCATAGATCGAGGGTTAATAGCGGCCTTCCGGTTTCGCAACCGGGTACACAAAACCCGGATAACTATTCTTCCTCAGGCTCCGACTTCAATGAAAAGGTAACGGTGGGCGGACCTCCACGAGGACCGAGGTCCTTGTCGTAGGTCGAGCGAATCAAAGTCAGGTCCAAGTCCTTTGCGGCCGCGATAGCCTTTCGCGTTTCTTCGATACGCTCTCTGCGGCACGAACCGACGGTCAGAAGCCAGGCGAACTCCTGGTAATCCTCTTCGAGCCAATAGTCGTCGTCCGGCTCGATGATACGGTTCGGCGCTAGATGAACGTCTATCAGAAACAGAAGTTCTTTGCGATTTTCGTCGCCATCCGCCGCTTTCGGGGGCAGGTCGATGTCCCAGCAGATACCGCCACGACTGTCGCTGATGCTGCCGTGCATCTCGACATCCAGCACCTCCATCACGCGCTCGGCCACGCGGTCGACGACTTCCTCTTCCCGCTTGATGAATGTTTCCTGGTCGGCGCGCACGCCGTAAAGGTCGCCAAAATACTCCATGCCATACTCCTATCGCAGCAGCATCATGGTGCCGCGGCGCTCAAGCTGTTCCACCGACTCGTAGATCATGAAGCTGACATCCCGATTTCCCGACATCTCCGTCAGGTTTTCCCATAGTTCCTGAAGCCCCAATCTCTCAAGCGGCTCCTTTAAATTCAGCGGGCCCGTTCTCCACCCGCCATTCCGGGGCGACACCCGTATGCCCTCTTGCCGAGCCAGCTTCAGCAACTCCGGGCTGACGATGGCGATATCGAAGTCGCTGGCCTTCTCCACCTTCATGTCGAAATAGTGACGGGAAAAACCGCCACCGCCCTTTTCGTAGCTCAACCCGTTGATTGCGCTGCCCCGCATGGCGATCCGCGCCTTGGGATCGAGCTCGGTAACTTTACCGTCCAAAAGGCCGATGAATCTCCGATAGTCTTCGTTGCTCCTGAAGCCTAGAGGACGGCCAGTCCTCCGCACCCATTCTGCCACAGGTTGATTTGGCACGCTATAGAGGGTGGTCCCTGTGTCCGGAAAGCTGCGCCGCTCCGGTGCCGCGAGGTCCCTGTTCCAATTGATTTTCCGTTCCTGCGGCGGCAGAACAAAACGGTCTTCCAGCCGCAACCCGGACTTGCGGCCCGTCTTGCGGCCGGCTTTTCCTTCCGGCTTGCCCTTGCCGCCGCTTCTACCGGCAATCAACGGCAGGGCCAGGCTCAGGCCGATCTCCTCGTTGGGGTCGACCGGCCGCGCGTAGCGGGCCTCTCCTTCGATCAGTTGCTTGCGTATTTCCGGGTTTTTGGTGCGCGAGACCTGGTCGAGCAGAGACCTGACGAGCAGGTAACTGCTGTCGCCGCCAAAGACCTCGTCTACGCGGTCTATTAATTCATCGCGCGTTTCCGGCGTCATCGCCAGAAGGTCGCGGAAGAACTCGGCCCGTTCCGGATCGAGACCTGATTCGAAAGCGGCCTGCCTGAACGCTGCAGGCGAGAGCTTTATGCGCTCAGCGATGAAGTCGACGATCTGGCGGGTGCCGACCAGTTCCGGAACATCACTCGGGTCGAACTCCGCCTGCGCCGCCGCAGCGACTTCTGGCTCCGTCGTGCCGCCGGCGGCATCACTTTCCCCCGCCGCAGTCCGAACCAGCAGGTCGTCCTCGCCCATACCGGCGATGGTCTCTTCCCTCGTCTGAACCGCCGCCTCCGGATCGGGATTGGGCACGACGTAGATGAGGCCGTTGTTCTTGCGGTCGCGCACCCAGAAGCCGCCGATGGCGCGCGGGTCCTCGGCCTGCAGCTTGCGGGCTTCCTCCTCGGCCACCGCGGCGATGCGCCCGGTGTCGATGATCTGGACAGCGCTTCCCCCGCCGATCCTCCGGGGCACGGTGAAGCTGTCCCAGACGTGCTCGTAACGCCAGATGGCGTCGTAGAGGCCGCGCTCGGCGGCGCCCTCCACGCTGCGGCCCTCGCGGTGGTAGATCACCCCCAGGCGCTTGGCGAGCTCGATCTGGTCCTCGGGATGCCAGGCCATCTGCCCCGCGGCCTTGCGCGCGTACTGGGTGCGGCGGTAGCCACGCTTGGCCTCGCGGTCGCGGGTCCAGGCCTCGACCGGGGCGTTGTTGGCGTCCTTGAAGACGACGTAGCGCGCCTTGCCCTCGGCGTCGCGGTAGGGCGCCGCACCGAGCTCGATCGCACGCTTCATGGCCGCGCGCCGCGCCCGGCGTTCTTCCGCCGTCGGCAGCGGCACATTGCGGATCGTGAAGGCAGGCTCTGCGCGCGCAGGCACAGGCGGGCCACCGGCGGCCTCGCCGGCAGCCTCCCCCACAGCACTCGGAGAGGCATCGTCGATCATGGAAAACTCCGCTCAGGCGGGAGGAAGAAGGATCAGGGAATCACCCGGCAGCGGGGTGGCCCGGCGCGGTTCGGCAGGGAGGGTGGGACCGAACCAGGGGATGCGCCGGGCCGTTGCCGCCGCGGCAAGGCGGTTCCGGAAGGAGGTGTTACCACTCATGCACGGCATAGGCCGTTTCGCTGCGCTCCGCCGCGGCGCGGCGCTCGCGGCGCAGCGGCTCAGCGAAGGTCAGCGCCAGGGCGTCACCGGCATCGGGCGAGAGGCCGAGGCGCGCCTTGATGCGGTCCTTGGCCTCCAGCACGATCTGCTGGTTGCTGTTGATCTGAAAGCCCGGCGCGCAGAGGTGGCTGTGCAGCAGCGGGTCGTCGGGCAGCTCCGCCCCGCCGGGATCGGCCAGCCAATCGCGCAGAGCGCCCCAGATCTCCGCCCGCTTGTTGGCGTACTGCCGCGGGTCCTGGGCGCGGCCGCCGAAGTTCACACCGCAGATGCGTTTCCGGTAGCCCAGCTCCAGCAGGCGATCGTAGACCGCGGCGCCGAAGGAGCCCATGTCGATGAAGGTCATGTCCGGCTGCAGGCGCTCGATCTCCCGCGCGATGAGACCCGCCAGCTCCATGGTGTCGGCGCAGTCGATAGAGCGGTTGACCTGGCGTCCGGCGGCCCGGCCCTGGCGGTCGATCAGGTGGGAGCGGTCACCGCCGCCGCGCGCCACGTCGACGCCCAGAACGAGGGGCGCATGGGACTGGTCCTCCGCCTTGTGGCCTTGCGCGCGCACCACCAGCTCGGGACGGATCAGGGACGTCTGGCCACTCACTTGGAAGGCCTCCTGTGCCGTTGCGGGGTATTCCTGGCGGAAGCGCCAGGTGAAAGTATCTGAAGCCTCGCCGCTGGCCGCCGCCAGCTCAGCGTTCTTGGCCCAGGCCCAGTGGAGCTGCGCGGGCGAGAGGCCGTGCAGCGCGGCATACTCATCGAAGGCGGCCGGCGGGCGCCAGCCTTTCGGCGGCTCGCTGGCGTAGTCGGCATGCAGGAACCAGGGAATGAAGATGGCCTGATAGTCCCCTTCCCCACGCACCGCCGCCTGCCACAGATTGTAGAACAGCCCGCCGACGCCGTTGGCCGTGCTCTCCAGGATGATCTCCGTGCCCGCTTCTCGGGGCACCGCCTGCAGGGCGCCGGCGGCGTGCTCCTCGGCGTTGGCCCAGTGGGCGACCTCGGAGCCGTGGAAGAACTGGATGGTGTCGGAGCGCCCGACCCCCGCCGCCTTTGCCGTCCCGACCTGGTAGCCCGAGTCCAGTAGGCCGAAAGTCAGCTCCTTCGCGTTGCTCGCCTTGGTCAAAGGCTTGACCGGCGGCGGGCAGCCGTCGTGGAATCTCTTGGCCATGGTGAAGAGGTTGGCCGTGGCCTGGTCGCGGTGGGTCAGGATGAAGGCGCGTAGGCCGCGCCCGTGCGTCACCTTCCAATAGAAGCGCGCGCCGACGTAGGTCGAGACGCCGGGCTGCCGCGCTTTCAAGATCAGCGCGCGCACCCGCCCCCTCTCGGCGCGCTGCGCCTCCAGCATCGCGTGGATATGCCGCTGAACGGCATTCAGCACCAGCGGCTCCAGGCGGCCGGCCTTGCTGCGGATATTCAGGCAGCGTTCGGCATAGTGCGGCAGGTCGTCCTTCAGCCGCTGGCGGATCGCACTTTCCTTCGCCGTTGGTTCGGCCGCACTCACTTGAGCGCCTCGAGGGCGTCCTCGTGGCGCAGCGTCACCTCGCCGCCGTGCTCGACCGTCTGCAGGCGCGGATGGATGTAGGGCGCCGCCTTCTCCGCCGCCCACTTGCGCTCGGCCGGACTGGCCTCCGGGTCGCGCAGCACCTGCAGCATGTAGTCCAGCGGCGAGATCTTGGCGGCGTCGGTCTTCTTCGCCTTGCGGGGCGTCGCGGCACGCTGGGGCGCGGCAGGCTCCGCCGCCGCGGTGCTGCGCTTCGGCATCGCGTCGGACCCTCTGGGGAATGTCTGGGAAACCTTCGTCCGCGGGGGCTCAGGGGCCCTCAGGGCCGCAACGCCAATTCGCGGACGATAGGGTCACAAGATGCCGAAACTGTGCGGACTGTGCAACCAAAAAATTGCGTTAGTCGCAATTTTGTTGTCAACCTCGTCTCTCGTACCAGCCCTGATTTCCGGTTTCCGTTAGTTTAGGCGCAATTACATCGAGATGCGCAGGTTCGAAACCTGCACCGCGATATCGCGGAAGGCTTGCTTCAGCTCGGTTCCCGTCGACGGTAGGTAGACATGGTCCGCATCCGTCGCGCAGCCGTACATCAGGTTGGTGGCGTCGGCCGAGCCGCTGATGTCGAAGCCCACGGTGTAGACGATGACGCCCTCGGCCTTCATGGCCGTGCACAACGACTGCGACTGCGTATAGGGATCGCCGTTCTGGGAATTCTGATTGATCTTGTAGTTGCTCGATCCCGAACCGCTGCCCGAGTCCTGAGCCAGCACACCGTTGTAGTAGACGGAATTGAACACACCGTCGGTCATGATGATCACCACCTTCATCACTTCCTGGCCCAGATGGATCTCACCATAATCTTTCGGTTGGCTGTCTGCCGGCAAGAGGTAGCCGAAATTCGGCGAAACCAGGTACCACCCCCAAGCGATGCCGATCTGACCCGCCGTCGAACCGGCCGCGGTTAAGGAGTTGATTGCCGCATGCAGCGCGGCCTTGTTGCTCGACAGCGGCATGATGGTTGCCGTGGGACAGGGGTTGTGGCTCTGCTTCGGAAAGTTGCGGCCCACCGGTGCAATATTGGGCGCCGCATCGGTGTAGGCCTGCGGGCCCGTACGCTCGGTCACGCAGGTGCTGATATCCAGTTCGGTCCAGTTTCCGTTTCCCGCATTCTCGAAGCCGTAGGTCTCGCAGGTCGGCGCCGATGGGTAGTTGCAGGTGGTTCCAGCGGTGTAGCTGCCGCGCACCTGGTCGGCATAGCTGCCGACATTGACCCCCACCGAATATGGCACCAGCGCGACCTTTGAATAGAAGGGGGATTGCAGATCCTGAACCACGATATTCACCAGCTCGTTCGCCGCAAAGATAAGGTCGTCGATCTTGCCGTCGGTGTTCATTGATCCGGTCACGTCCAATACCAAGGCCACCTCGACATCGCGCGACGACAGCGTCGCTTCGGCCGTGGCGGCGACATCGGTGGAGTCGGTGCCCAGGACGCTCATGAAGAAGGTTGGGATGGTTGCCCGCGCCGTCACTGTGATGGTCCGGTTCTGATCGTTCGGGATGATCTCCAGGGGCTGAAGTACCGAACCCATGTAGCCTTCCTGGAAATTGGCGGCAAAGAAGTTCCGGATATCCGCATCCCGGTTGGGGCTGGCAAAGGCACGGGCCCCCGCCAGGGCCGCGGCATCCACCGCCGCGGCAAGCTGCGATTTCACGTTGTAGGCAATCGATGTATCGACGGCGATGCCCACGCCGCCGAACAGAGCGATGGCACAGAAACCGACCACGACGGTTACGTTGCCGCAGGTGTCGGCCATCAGCGCCAAACCCCGCCCTCGGCAGCGATCGGTCAGCCGGGCCGGCATTCGCTCAATGAAGCTGATGGCCGCAAGGGCAGTTTCCGCTAGCGTTCGCATTGCCCGTTTCTCCATTGCAAATCCGGCGAGAGCGTCAGCTTCCCGGCCCTTCGACGACGGAGCTGCGCCGGGGCCGCAGAACAGCCGTCTCTTCGATGGTGGTGGCGCTCATGACAAAATCGAAGAACATGGGGGTGTAGTCGTAGCTCACGCGAACCACGACGACGCCTTCTCCGGGGCCGCCGAGACCGGCAGCCAAGGCCAGAGCATTCGGGACGGTGCCGCCGTTCTTGCTCTTGGTCCAATCCAGGGTCGGATTACCCGTATCTGGATCGTAGATGACCGCAGCGATCCCCACGCTATGGGGGGCGGCGGGGAAAGGCTCGAAGATCAATTCGGCCGCTCTCAGGATGTCGTCGAGCTGCGCATTGTTGACCTCGCGCCGCTGCGTTATCAGGTCCGCTGCGGTTTGAGCCGAGGCCACCACCTTGCGGTCCAGACGCAAAAGGTTGGTTGCCTCCACCACGCCAATGAACAACACCAGCAGGATCGGCAGCAGGAAACCGAATTCCAGCACTGCGGTGCCGCGCTCGTCGCGCCAGATTTTTCTGCCGAGTTCCATGGCTCAGTTCACGTTGTAGGGCTCGTTCTGGAATGCTGCGGTAGAAATGAGAAGATGCCCGGCCAAGCCGGAGGGCATTACCCTGTCGATCAGCGGCGTCATGAAACGCCAGCGGTACATGGCGCGCACGACTGTGACCTCGCTGCTTCCGCCGGGCGTGAAGGCCGTATTCACGATCTCGCCGTCTTGATCCAGTTCGATCGGCATCGAGACAGCCGCGAAGCTGGAGAAGGTCCGCACATTGAAAACGACCTGGTTGCAATCGATGACGCCGAAGAGGGAGTCGCAGAGCTGACCACGAAAGGCCGCCAGCGGGTCGGCGGTGGCCTGGATGTTCCCGGTACGGATCTGACGCGCCGCCTCCTTGGTCGCCCCCTCGATGACGGCGCTGGTGAAAAACATCACCGAGACTTCCAGCGTGCCGATCAGCAACAGCAGGAAGGGCGGCGCCACGAATGCGAATTCGATCAGCGCATTGCCCCGCTCATCGCGCAGCAGCGGGCCGAACGTCGGGCGCAAGCGCCTCCAGACCGACGACGTGATCTCGCGCTCGCGCAGGCCGCACGCGATACGTGTCAGGCAGGCGAGCCCCACCCTTACAACCATTGCAAGCTCAAACATCGCATTCCTCTCAACGGAGGCCCGTTCTGAGGGTCGGTAAGAACGGGTCCTGATCCTCCGAAGCAAGGATTCGACGCTCTTCGGTTTAACAAACACTTAAGTGCGATGGCTCTAGCGGCTCAGTTAATCCCGCTTGGGCCGGCAAACGGCTCAGTTGCATTCCGCCTCATTTAAGGCAAATGATGAGTTCTTTGTTTTTCAAGACCTTAGATTGCATTTCTAAAATACTACCGCAGGGCGATAAAAACTACTTTTGCTATAATTCCGAAACGATTGTTTCTCTCTCACGCACCACTACCCCGCATCCCAGGGGCTTGTTTCCATCCCGGCGGGCGCGCATATGAACAATCGGCGCTAAGTTGACCTAAAATACGAGAGGCAAGGCGACTGGATCATGCGAACGGCAAAGTTCCAAATTGGCGAAATCGTGCGCCATCGCTTCTTTCCGTTCCGCGGCGTGATTTTCGACGTCGACCCCACGTTCTCGAATACCGAGGAGTGGTGGGAGGCGATTCCGGAAGCGATCCGGCCCAATAAAGATCAGCCGTTCTACCACTTGCTGGCGGAGAACGAGGAAACCTCTTACGTTGCCTATGTCTCCGAGCAGAACCTCGTGATCGACGAGACCGGGACGGCGGTGGGCCACCCGCAAATCGAAGAGTTCTTCGAAGGGATCGAAGACGGCCGCTACGTTCCCAGGCAACTGCAGCCGAATTGAAGCGCCTTAGCCGAGCTTGCGGCAAAATTCACTGCGGCTGCGCAGCCAGTTGCAGATCCTGGCGATACCTCGGTCGCGCACGTCATAGACCGTGCGCCGCCCGCAGCCGAAGCGTTGCCTCATTACCGATACCTTGAGCCCGCAGGCCAGTCCGAAAAGGATTGATACGTCGCGCCGCGCATTGGCGCCCGCTGCCAACGGGAACCACAGCAAAACCGCGTCCATTCGGTCGATGGCTTCCGCCCTAGCCGGCGTCGGACGCAAGGCCGGCACCGCCTCGCGGCCGGCACGACCAACCGCGCCGGCGAACTCTTCTGCCGTGTTGCGGACGTAGTCGGGCCAGTGAGCCCGCGCCGCCGCGGTCAGCCAGCCCTGCTCCCGGTTGGGCAGCCGCCGCAGGGTGTCGGCAGCCTCCAGCAACAGCTCCCAAACGGCGTCGCGCAAGGCCGGCTCCGCGTGTCCGGCATCACGCGCCAGGCGCAGTCCTTCGGTCACCGCTGCCTCGATGCGCAGCCTCTCCCGTGCCTCCTCAACCGCCGGCGCTTCAGACATCGCCTCCCTCCAGTCCGCCGCCTAGGTGCAAGACCGGGCGCCGCCGGTGCGGAGCCGGGCGCTGCGGCGCGGCCGCGGCAGGCCCCGCATCGCCGATCCGAGGTTCGGCAGACAAGGGACAGCCCCAGGATCTCAAGGCGCGCAACAAATCCCGTTCTCCCCAGATGGCGCGCGCCCGGTGGCCTGCGGCGCGCAATTGGCGCGCCAGTTCCACTTCCCCTTCACCGATCTTCTCGGCGGGCACGCTTTTCGGGCCGCCGTCCCACCAGCGGTCCGCCGGCGCCCGCACGAACAGGAAGTGGCACCGCCCGCGTGGCGAGATCACCAGGATGTCGGCGGCAGGACCGTTCAGAGGATGGGCGCGCGCCTGCCCTGCCCCGGCGGCCCTGATGGCCGGCCCTGGCGCCAGAGGTTGGCTTACCCAGCCTTGCGGCAGAGCTTCCGCCAAGAACACCAGGATCCTTTGTTTCACGGCGGCGGCTGTGGTCCTCCGTGGATGTGAGACTGCCATATGTGATCGCATTTCTGTCCTCTCTATAGCGTCCTGCGCCAGGCCGGAGATTAGAAAACTATCCTATTCGCTCAACCTGAGGGGATATGAGTTGCATATTTCGCAATAGACATCAAATGGCAAATTCCGCAATCTGTAGCTTATGGAAAAACGATGGTTTCAAGATCGCCTGCGTCAGCTCGGCAAGACCCAACGTGGCCTTGCCAAGCACATGGGGCTCGACCCCTCGCGCATCACGGAGATCCTCAATCAAAGCCGCAGCATCAAGATCGAGGAAGCGGTGGAAATGGCCGAGTACCTGGAGACCTCGCTGGCAGACGTGGTGTCCAAGCTTGGCGCTTTCGTGAACCGGGAAGCCAAGGCGTCCAGCTTGGTCGTCGGCTACGTCGGCGCCGGGGAAACCGTTTACTCCGTCGACGATCACGAAAAAGGGTCCGGCCTATACAAGATCGAGGCCCCGCAGGGAGAAGGTGGCGGCGTCTGCGTTGTGGTCAGGGGCAACTCGATGTCGCCGCGCTTCCGCGACGGCGAGCACCTCGGCTATTCCCGCGAAGAAGGACTCGATCCGGCAAAATGCTACGGACGTGAATGCGTGGTGCAGACCAAGGACGGCCGTCAGCTCGTGAAGATCGTCGAGCCCGGCAACGCCGTGGGCCAGGTCACGCTGGTTTCCGTCAACTCGTCGACCCCAATCGAACAGAATGTGCCCATCGAGTGGGTCGCGCCCGTAACCTGGGTGAAGCTGCGTCCTCGCGGTTAGAGCCGCGCCGCTTTATTGCGGAATTCACAAAGCGATCGACCGGCACGCGAACACGCGGCCCAGACGCCTCTAATCTAGAAGTCGAGTATTCTTAATGTCTGTCATTTTAGGATTGCAATAAATTGCGATTTACGTAACATGTATTACAGCAGGTGATGACAGAAGAAGGGCGAGGAGAACAGGCATGCCACGACCAGATCGACCATCTGCCCGAGCGGCGCCGTGCGAAGGCCGAAGTGCGGCCCCAGACCCACCAGGCGCGGCCGTCAGCAGCGTCGATCTGCAGACGCGTTTTCTGGTCTCAATATTTGCCGAACTGACGGGCGGCGGCCCGCCTCCCCCCTTGCAGAAGAATGGAGACGGAACGCACAGGGCCGCGAACGGTCCTCGTGGTTGAGCGCCTCACGGGCAGGCATGCCATCCGCAGCTTTACCGTCGCCAATCTCGGAAACCACTTTCGTCGAGACGGCAAAAGTGCGTGTTCCAGCACCGCTTCCTTGAGCACGGAACTCCGGCAAAGTGTCCTTGGGGCCGGCCCGGATGTTCGGCTCCAAATCCGCCACGGCGTCTCGCAATCGCCAAGCGTATCTCCGTCGTCTCCCGTCGGACAAACTCTCGCTTCTCGACTGCACGAGGATTCATCGGAACCTTGTTGAGAGACAAAGCGGCGCGGGGCTCGCCACCGCCCGAACCTTCAGACTTTAATCCTCCATCCCCGCACCTTTTTGCACAGAACTTTTTGTTATCCTTTACGCCCCCTTAACCCTTCCGCCTAAAAAATGTCTCTCAGAGAGCTAATCAAAACATACAGGGGAATCTCATGAGCCTTTCGCGATCGTCTGTCGAAACCCTCATCGATCTGGTCGAAATCAAGCTGAGCTGTGTCGAAGTCTATGACCGCGATGACTCCCGCGAGCTGATCAATCTGAAGCGCTGCAAGGAAGAGCTGATGGATCTCGTCGGAATGGGGCAGAAGGTGCCGGCGGAACTCCTCGCCATGCCGAAAGGGCGCCGCCGCGGACGTCGTCCCTCCGCCTGATACAGACAACCTTCGGGAAATGAGGTTCCGGCCCGGTCAGCCGGGAACCGCCATTCCCTTCTCCACAGCCGGCCGCGATCCGACGGCGTCGAACCATCGATTCACGGCGGGGAAATCTTCCAGGGCGATTCCATGCCATTCATGGCGGGCCGCCCAGGGATAGGTGGCCATGTCGGCGATGGAGTAGTCCCCGCCAGCCAGGTATTCGGCTTCGGTCAGGCGCTTGTCCAAAACACCGTAGAGGCGCCTGGTCTCGTTCGTGTAGCGCTCGATCGCGTAGGGAACCTGCTCCTTGGCGAAGCGCCGGAAATGGTGTGCCTGCCCCAGCATGGGCCCGAAGCCGCCCATCTGCCACATCAGCCACTGCAGGGCCGTATAGCGCGCCCGCGCATCCTCTGGCATGAACAGACCGGTTTTCTCCGACAGATAGATGAGGATGGCGCCACTCTCGAAGAGGGCAATCGGCTTGCCGTCCGGACCCGCCGGATCGACAAGCGCCGGAATTCGGTTGTTCGGGCTGATTTTCAGGAATTCCGGGGCGAATTGGTCCCCTTGGCCAATGTTGATCGGATGGACGTTGTAGTCCAAACCCATCTCCTCCAAAGCGATCGAAGCCTTGCGGCCGTTCGGCGTACTCCAAGTATACAGTTCAATGGCCACCGGCCCGTTCTCCCCTGGTCTTGACCTACCCGTAAACGGGAGCCCGCATGATACGAGCCCCCGCTTGCCACCCGGACGAACTCCCAGGCAGTGCTAATATCGGTTCACGCCGGTATCGGAACCAGCCCCTTTTTTCCGCTCCTCTCCCCGTAGCCGCGCGACACGCCGGCGCGGACCGCGGACAGGATCGATCGGCTAATGCCGGGCGTACTGCGTGGCCCCGAAAAGGACATCCCTGGCTTTGGAATCGAACCCCTCGGTGCGCTGGTCAGCCAGCACTTCGACACCGCGCTTGACTGCTGGGCGCTCGGCGATTTCTTCGAACCAGCGCTGGAAGTTCGGGTAATCGGCCCTTTCGACACCTTGGCGTTCGGGAAAACGTGTCCAGGGCCAGGCCGCGATGTCGGCGATGGAGAATTCATCGCCGGCCAGGAAACGCGCTTCGCCCAGGCGCTTGTCCAGAACGCCGTACAGTCGGTTCGCCTCATTGGTATAGCGCTCAACCGCATAATCGATCTGCTCTGGCGCATACTGACGAAAATGATGCGCCTGACCCAGCATCGGGCCCAGGCCGCCCATCTGCCACATCAGCCACTGCAGCGCCGCATAGCGGGCCCGGGCGCCTGCCGGCAACAGCCGGCCGGTCTTTTCCGCAAGATAGATGAGGATGGCGCCGCTTTCGAAGACAGAGATCGGCTTACCCTCCGGCCCCTCGGGATCGACGATCGCCGGCATCTTGTTGTTGGGGCTGATTTTAAGGAACTCCGGATCGAACTGGTCGCCAGCTCCGATATTGATGGCATGCACGTTGTAAGGCAGTGTCAGCTCCTCCAGCATGATATGCACCTTGTGGCCATTCGGCGTCGCCCAAGAATAAAGTTCGATGGTCATCCGGATCTCCCTTGCCCCGATCGATGGCGGCACCTCGCCGCCGCACCTTGCACAAATGCGAGCGCGGCAAGAGATTACAAGAGGTCGCGCGCAACCTGCGGATCAATCTCTTGTGACCCGCCGGGAATCGACCTATCTAATTCTACCTATCAGGAGGTGGACGATGGAGGGAGTTGAGATGAGCGACAGTCTGAATGCGGATTTCAGCCGCCCGGCCGCCATGGATACGGCCAAAATGGACTGGCAGGCGAGCCCCAGTCCGACGGTGTGGCGCAAGCGCTTGGATTTGGTCGACGGCGAGTTCAGCCGCGTCACCTCGGTCGTGCGCTACGATGCGGACTCCGCCTTCCATGAGCACGGACACCCGCAGGGCGAGGAGATCCTGGTTCTTGACGGTACCTTCTCCGACGAACACGGCGACTATCCCGCAGGCACCTTTCTTCTGAACCCCTCCGGCTTCCGCCATGCTCCGTTCTCGAAAGACGGCTGCATTATCTTCGTGAAGCTCTGCCAGTTCGCTGGCGATGATCGCGAGCACGTGGTCGTCGATACCGCGCACGCGGAATGGCAGGGCGCGGCTCCGGGTGTGGAGATCCTGCCGCTGTATCGCGACGCGCGCTATCCCGAAGACATTTCGATGATCCGCCTCGCCGCCGGCACCTTGCTGCCCACCGGCTACATCGACGCGGAGGCCGCGGCCAAAGGCTTTGAGACCTTTGTGGTGTCCGGGGAACTGAGAAGCGGTGACAGCCGCTATGGTGCGGGCGCTTGGCTGCGCGCGCCTCGCTCGACCGGGCACAGCTTCGTCGCCACGGCCGACACGACGTTCTACATGAAGCGCAACCACCTGGCGGCATAGAACACCCGCCGCCGATAATATAAAATTTGAAACACATTCCTCTAGATATTTAAATAAAATCAAATAAATATTGAAACGATACTTTTTGTCGGCGGTAAAGGAATCCTTTATCATTTCATCATTGATAAACCTTCCTTGGCCGATACAAAGATGTCTCTCGCAAGCGCTGCGCCTCAGATCAAGAAGCGCGATGAACCCGCAGCCGCCCCCCGCGGGCGCGGAGAGTTGGTCTATGCCCGCTGGGGCACTTGCCGGCCCCAACTGGCTGCCGGCCTGGGCAAGGCCATGGCCAAAGGCGGGCTGACGGCGGAGGAAAAAGCAGTCGCGCTTGAGGTTCTGAAGACACTCATCCGCGACACCGAAGTCGAGGTGCGGCGCACTCTGGCCGAGCACATCAAGTCCAGCCCCCTCTTGCCCCGCGAAATCGCCCTGCGCCTGGCGCGGGACGTGGAGGCGGTGGCCGTTCCGATCCTTCAGAGTTCTCCGGTTCTCACCGATGAAGATCTCCTCTCCATTATCTCTGACGGCGACCCCGCCAAACAGCGCGCCATTGCCGGGCGCGACGCGCTCAGCGAGGCGGTCTCCGGTGCACTCATCGATACCGGCCAGAAGAGCGTCATAGAGATCCTGCTGGCCAACGACAGCGCCGAAATCTCCGATGTGTCATACCGCAGCCTCCTCGATGCCTTCGGCGGCGACGGCGCCATCCAGGAGCTGATGGTCGAACGTCCTGTGCTTCCCTTCCCCGTCAAAGAGCGTCTGGTCTGCCTTGTGTCCAAGGCGCTTCAGGCCAGGATCATTCAGAAGCACGCCCTACCTCCTGCCCTGGTCGAGCAACTCGGCCAGCACGGTCGCGAGCGCGCCCTCTTGCAGAGTCTGGCGGCACTGAAAGGCGGCCGGGAGATCGATACTGCTGTCTCCCGCCTGGCCCGAACCAAGGGCTTGACGCCGACCTTGCTGCTGCGGGCGCTCTCAGCGGGTTTGCTGGAGTTTTTTGGCGCCGGCATGGCGGCCCTTGCCCGCGTCCCCAGCGCCAATGCGCAGAATGCTCTTCGCAAGGCCGGCACGCCGGCGCTCAACAGCCTCTACGCACGCACGCGGCTGCCGGCGCAACTACAGCCGGCCTTTCAGATCATGCTCGAGGAGGTACTGGAACGGCGGCACGCCGGCCACACCGGGCCGCAGGCCGAAATGGAACAGCGCATCATCTCTAACCTGGTGCACGCCTATCGCCAGATCAGCCCTGACAGCCTCGAGAGCGTGATCTACCAGTTGAGCCGCCTCAAAGCCGACAATCCCGACGCCCTGCTGGGGTAAGCCTGTCCGGTCGACCGGGCCTCAGCCCAGCTTCTCGCGCAGCACCTTGTTGACCATCCCCGGGTTGGCCTTGCCCTGGGTGGCCTTCATCACCTGGCCGACGAACCAGCCGAGGATCTTCTCGTTGCCGCCCTTGAACTGTTCGACTTGACCAGGGTTGCCGGCGATGATCTCGTCTACCAGTGCTTCGATCTCCGAAGAGTCGCTGATCTGCCTCAGACCCTTGGCCTCGACGATGGCCCCGGCCTCCTGGCCGCTGTCCCACATCTCCTCGAAGACTTCCTTGGCGATGCGCCCGGAGATCGTGCCGTCGGCGATGAGGTCCAGCAGGCCGCCCAGCTTCTTGGCGTCGACCGGCGCGCTTTCCAGATCGGCGCCGCTCTTGTTGAGGGCGCCGAAGTAATCGCCGATGACCCAGTTGGCC
Source organism: Pelagibius sp. CAU 1746 (assembly GCF_039839785.1). NCBI lineage: Bacteria > Pseudomonadati > Pseudomonadota > Alphaproteobacteria > Rhodospirillales > Rhodovibrionaceae > Pelagibius > Pelagibius sp. CAU 1746. The sequence goes on along the minus strand of NZ_JBDOQT010000001.1, from coordinate 2,664,001 downwards.
GCCAGCTTCGGGTCGCGCCCCTCGGCCACCGTCTCGTAGAAGGCTGCGGTGTCGCGGTCGGCGACCAGCACCCCGGCGTCATAGACCGGCAGGCCGAAGTCCTTCACGAAGCGCGCCTTCTTCTCGTCCGGCAGTTCCGGCAGGCTGCCCTTGATGTTCTCAACCCAATCAGGGTCCAACTCCAGCGGCAGCAGGTCGGGATCGGGGAAGTAGCGGTAGTCGTGCGCTTCTTCCTTGGAGCGCATGGAGCGCGACTTCCCGGTCATGCCGTCGAAGAGGCGCGTTTCCTGCACGATCTCGCCGCCGGCCTCCAGAACGTCGATCTGCCGCCTGGCCTCCTGTTCTATGGCCTGCTGCACGAAGCGGATGGAGTTGACGTTCTTGGTTTCCGTGCGCGTGCCCATCGGCTCGCCCGGGCGGCGCATCGAAAGGTTCACGTCGGCGCGCATCGAGCCCTCGTCCATGTTGCCGTCGCAGGTGCCGAGGTAGCGCAGGATGGTGCGCAGCTTGCGCAGATAGGCGCCCGCCTCCTCCGCCGAACGCATGTCCGGCTTGGAGACGATCTCCATCAGCGCCACCCCAGACCGATTCAGATCGATGTAGGATTGCGTCGGGTGCTGGTCGTGGATCGACTTGCCGGCGTCCTGCTCCAAGTGCAGCCGCTCGATGCCCACCTCGCGGGTCTCGCCGTCCTCCAGGTCCAGAACGATGGTGCCTTCACCGACGATGGGGTGCAGGTACTGCGAGATCTGATACCCCTGGGGCAAATCGGCATAGAAATAGTTCTTACGCTCGAAGACCGAGGTGAGGTTGATCTGCGCCTTCAGGCCCAGACCGGTGCGCACCGCCTGCTCGACCACGTACTTGTTCAGCACCGGCAGCATCCCCGGCATGGCCGCGTCGACCAGGGAGACTTGGCTGTTGGGGTCCGCCCCGAAGGCCGTGGAGGCCCCCGAGAACAGCTTCGACTTGGAGATCACCTGGGCATGGACCTCCAGCCCGATCACCATCTCCCACTCGCCCGTCTTGCCTTTGATCGTCGTTGCCATCTTCTCTTCTCCGCAACCGGCTCCTTAAAGAGCCCGCTCGTAAATAATCCGTCCGGTACTCACGAATCCCCGCGCCTCGTACCAAGGCGCCAGGTCGTCCTTGGCCTGGGCATGCGGCGTCAGCACGATCTCCAGGTCTCGGCAGCCCCGGGCCCTGGCCCAGGACGCCGCGGCCTCGACCAGCGCCGAGGCGACGCCCCGGCCGCGCCAGGCCGGATCGACGAAGAGGTCCTCCAGCTCCGCGTAGAACCCTGCCTCCAGGCCGAAGGCGCTGCTCATCGCCGCGGCGCCCGCCGCCTTTCCCTCGATCCGCGCCACCAGGGCGGCGGTGTCGTCGCGCGACAGAATCTGGCGCAGGTTCTTCGCCAAGCCGCCGATCGCGGCCTCGAAGCCCTCCTCGCGATAGAAGCGCTCGAAGAGCTGCAGCAGGTCGTCGAAGTCCGCCGGCTCGGCCAGCCGGACCTCAAGACCCGCGATGGCTGCGCCCGCCGCCATTGACCTATGCCGCCAGGAAGGCCGGCGTCGCGTCGAAGCCCGCCGCCTCTTCCAGCACACCGCCCACCTTGAACACCGTCTCCTCGTCGAAGGCCTTGCCCAGCAGTTGCAGACCCAGCGGCAGACCGTCCTGGGAGAGGCCCGCCGGGATCGAGATCCCCGGCAGCCCCGCCAGCGAGGCCGGCACGGTGAAGACGTCGTTCAGGTACATGGCGATGGGATCGTCCATCTTGTCGCCCATGCCGAAGGCCGCCGAAGGTGCCGTCGGCGTCAGGATCGCGTCGACCTTTTCATAGGCCTGGGCGAAGTCCCGCGCGATCAGGCTGCGCACCCTGCGCGCTTTGTTGTAGTAGGCGTCGTAGTAACCGGCCGACAGCACGTAGGTACCGATCAGGATGCGGCGCTGCACCTCCATCCCGAAGCCCTTGCCGCGGGTCGCCTCGTACATCTCGTCCAGGCTGCCGTCGGCGCCTTCGCGCAGGCCGTAGCGCACGCCGTCGTAGCGCGCCAGGTTGGAGGACGCCTCCGCCGGCGCGATGATATAGTAGGTCGGCAGCGCATAGTGCGTATGCGGCAGCGAGATTTCCACGACCTCGGCACCGGCCTCTTCCAGCCACTTAATGCCCTGCAGCCACAGTTGGTCGATCTCCGCGGGCATGCCGTCGATCCGGTACTCCTTGGGAATGCCGATCTTCATGCCCTTGATGTCGCCGGTCAGTGCCGCCTCGTAGTTCGGCACCGGCGCATTGACAGAGGTCGAGTCCTTGGCGTCGTAGCCGGCCATGGCCTCCAGCATGATCGCCGTGTCGCGCACCGTGCGCCCCATGGGTCCCGCCTGGTCGAGCGAGGACGCGAAGGCGACGATGCCCCAGCGCGAGCAGCGCCCGTAGGTCGGCTTCATGCCGACGATGCCGCAGAAGGCCGCCGGCTGACGGATCGAACCGCCGGTGTCCGTGCCCGTGGCGCCCAGCGCACAGCGCGCCGCAACGGCGGCAGCCGAGCCGCCGGAGGAGCCGCCGGGCACCAGCGGACGGTTGTCGCCGGATTTGCGCCAAGGGTTCTCCACGCCGCCGTAGTGGCTGGTCATGTTGGAGGAGCCCATGGCGAACTCGTCCAGATTGGTCTTGCCCAGCAGCACCGCGCCCGCGTCCCACATGTTCTGGCTCACCGTCGACTCGTAGGTCGGGTGGAAGCCGTCCAGGATGTGGGAGGCGGCGGTGGTCAGCACGCCCTCGGTGCAGAACAGGTCCTTCATGCCGATGGGCAAACCTTCCAGGACGCCCGCCTCGCCCGCCTTGCGCCGCTTGTCCGAGGCCTCGGCCATCTGCAGCGCCTTTTCCGGCGTCTCGGTGATGAAGGCGTTGAGCGAGCGCGCCGCCTCGACCGCTGCGATATGGGCCTCGGTCAGCTCCTTGGAGGAGGCCTCGCCCTTGGCCAGCAGGTCGCGCGCCTCGGCGAGGGTGAGGTTGGTCAGGTCGCTCATTATTCCACCACCTTCGGCACGGCGTAGAAGCCGTGGGCGCCCTCTGGCGCATTGGCCGTCACCCGGTCCGGATAGCCGCCGTCGGTCACCTCGTCGTCGCGCAGCGGCAGCTTCATGGAAACCACGGAGGTCATGGGCTCCACGCCCTCGGTGTCCAGCTCGGAAAGCTGCTCGATCCAGCCCAGGATGTTGGACAATTCCTTGGCCAGCGGCTCCTTGTGACTCTCGTCGACGCGAACGCGCGCCAGTCTCGCGATTTTCGCGACAGTTTCCTTGTCGACCGACATCGGCCTCAACCCTCATTTCCGGAAAGTGCTCCGCCCCGCCGCTGCGGTCGCCGGAGCGATCAAAAACCGCCGGAACCTAGCACCGGCCCCCGGAAGCCGCAAGATTGGGGCTCCTTGCCGCCCGGCCGGGGGCTGCCTATAAGGGGTTGTTTTTCCTGATCCGGGCCGAAAGAGGATTGCGCGCTCGATGGACCTTGCCGTCACAGATCTGGCCGCGCGCCTGGCGCCGGGCGAGCGCCTGCTGGGGCTCGATCCCGGGACCAAAACCATCGGGCTGGCGATCTCCGATTCGGCGCTCAGGGTGGCCTCCCCCCTTGAGACCATCAAACGCGGCAAGTTCACCCAGGACGCCGAACGCCTGGCGGCGGTCTGCAAGGATTACAGGGTCGGCGGCCTGGTCATCGGCCTGCCGGTGAACATGGACGGCACCGAGGGGCCGCGCTGCCAGTCGGTGCGCGCCCTGGCCCGCAACCTGGCGGAGAAGGCCGGCTTCACCCAGCCCATGGCCTTCTGGGACGAGCGCCTCTCCACCGCCGCCGTCGAGCGCTTCCTGGTGGACGAGGCCGACATGACCCGCAAGCGCCGCGGCGAGGTCGTCGACAAGATGGCCGCTGCCTACATCCTGCAGGGCGCCCTCGACGCCATTTCGCGGCAGCGGCAGGGCTAGGCCCCGATGCAGGCCCTCGCCACCGCCGTCCTGCCGGTCTTCCTGCTGATCCTGCTGGGCTACGTCATCCGCCGCCGCGGCTGGCTTCCCGCCGGCTTCTGGGAACCGGCCGAACGCCTCACCTACCTCTTCCTGCTGCCGGCCCTGCTCGCTACCACCCTGGCCCGCGCCGACTTCTCGGCCCTGCCGGCCGCCGCCATGGCCGGCGCCGTGATCCTGGCCATCGCCGCCATGTCCGCCCTGCTGGTCGCCTTCCAGCTCGTCACCCGCAAGAACGGCCCGGCCGTCACCGCGGTGCTGCAGACCTCGATCCGGCCCAACACCTACATCGGCCTCTCCATCCCCTTCGCCCTCTACGGCGAGCCCGGCCTCGCCATCGCCGCCCTCATCGTCGCCGTTGTGGTGCCGACGGTGAACGTGGTCAGCATCGCCGCCCTGCTGCGCTTCGGCGACCGCGCCCCAGGGACTGCGGGAGTGGGGACTGCGGGGTCGGGGCCGGGCCTGGTGAAGGCCCTGGTGAGCAACCCCCTGATCCTCGCCTGCCTGCTGGGCCTGGCACTGAACCTCAGCGGCCTCGGCCTGCCGCCAGTGGCCGGCGAGACCCTCACCATCCTCGCCCGCGCGGCCCTGCCCATGGCCCTGCTGGCGGTCGGCGCCGGCCTCGACTTCGGCGCCGCCCGGACCAGCGGCGGCTGGGTGGTCTCCGCCGTCGCGCTGAAGCTGGCGGGCCTGCCCCTGCTCACCGCCGGCTTCTGCCTGCTGCTCGGGGTCCACGGCCTGCCGCTGACGGTCGCCGTCATCTTCAACGCCCTGCCCGCCGCCACCTCCTCCTACATCCTGGCACGCCTGATGGGCGGGGCGCCCTCCCTGGTCGCCAACATCCTTACCGTGCAAACCCTGGTGGCCGCGCTCACGTTGCCCTTGCTGGTGCTCTTCCTCTTCTGACGCCTGCCCACGCCTCGGGCTGCCACGCGAGAGGCAGCCCTGCAGCGGCAGCACTTGACCGCCTGAGCTTGGATCGGCAAAACCCAGGCAACCGATACCGCCGCAGGGGATACTTACCCGATGACCGCTCCGCTTTCCGGCCTCAGGATCTTCGACCTGACGCGCATCCTGGCCGGCCCGACCGCAACCCAGCTTCTGGGCGATCTCGGCGCCGAAGTGATCAAGATCGAACGCCCCGGCCAGGGGGACGACACGCGCAAGTGGGGACCGCCCTTCGTTCAGAGCCCGGAAGGCGAGGATACGACGGAGAGCGCCTATTTTCTCTCCGCCAACCGCAACAAGCGCTCGGTCGCCATCGATATCTCCAAGCCCGAGGGGCAGGAACTGGCCCGTGACCTCATCGGCTTCTGCGACATCATGGTGGAGAATTTCAAGGTCGGGGGCCTCGCCAAGTACGGCCTGGGCTACGACGACCTGAAGGACCGCTATCCGGGGCTGATCTACTGTTCGATCACCGGATTCGGCCAGACCGGCCCCTACGCTCCGCGCGCCGGTTACGACTACCTGGCCCAGGGCATGGGCGGCATCATGAGCCTGACCGGGGAGCCCGAGGGCGAGCCGGTGAAGGTCGGCGTCGGCATCGCCGATATCATGTGCGGCATGTACGCGGTCAGCGCCATCCTGGCGGCATTGCACTACCGCGGCATGACGGGGCTGGGCCAGCACATCGACCTCGGGCTGCTCGACAGCCAGGTGGCCTGGCTGACCTACGAAGGGCTCAACTACCTGACCTCCGGCGAAGTGCCCAAGCGCCAAGGCAGTGAGCACCCCAACATCGTCCCTTATAAGGTGATGCCCTGCGCCGACGGTTACTTCATCCTGGCGGTGGGCAACGACGGCCAGTTCGAACGCTTCTGCACTTTCGCCGACTGCCCGGAACTGGCTCAGGATCCGCGCTTCAAGACCAACGCCGACCGCGTGCGCAATCGTGAAGCCCTCTATGAAATCCTGCCTGAGATCACCCGACGGATGACCCAGAAACACTGGGTCGACGGCCTCGCCGAACTTTCCGTGCCGGCCGGCCCCGTGAACACCCTGGACCAGGTATTTGCCGATCCCCAGGTGCTGGCCCGCGACATGAAGATCTCCATGCCCTACCGCGGCAGCAAGAACGGCAAGGTCGATCTCATCGGCAACCCGATCAAGTTCTCCGAGACCCCTGTGGAATACCGATTCGCCCCGCCGCGCGCCGGACAGGACAGCGACGCGGTGCTGGAAGAACTGCTCGGCTTGAGCCCGCAGGAACGCGCCCAATTGCGCGGAAAAGGCATCATTTAGGCAACTCATTCGCAGTCCTTGCCCCGGCGGTGGAACACTGCCGCTTGCCGCCGGGCAAGGGCGGTGTCATAACACGGCTTTAATGACTTCGACCCACGGCACCACGGCCTCTTACGAGGGCTACCGGCACCGTCACCTCCTCGGCATCGAGGGGCTGACGGCCAGCGAAATCCTCTTTCTTCTCGACCTCTCGGACGGCTATGTCGCCCTCAACCGCGGCGCCGACAAGAAGAAAGACCTCCTGACCGGCCGCACGGTCATCAATCTTTTCTTCGAAAATTCAACGAGAACGCGGACGTCCTTCGAGCTGGCTGCGAAGCGGCTCAGCGCCGATGTGATCAACATGTCGGTGGCTTGGTCGTCGATCAAGAAGGGCGAAACGCTCATCGACACGGCCATGACGCTGAACGCCATGCACCCCGACGTGCTGGTGGTGCGCCATCCGGACTCCGGCGCCGTGCAACTGCTGGCCGAGAAGATGAACTGCGCCGTCATCAACGGCGGCGACGGCAGCCACGAGCACCCAACCCAGGCCCTGCTCGACGCCCTCACCATCCGCCGCCGGCTGGGCGGCATCGAGGGGCTGCAGGTCGCCATCTGCGGCGACATCGCCCACAGCCGGGTCGCCCGCTCCAACATCCACCTGCTGACCACCCTGGGCGCAAGGGTGCGGCTCATCGCGCCGCCGACGCTGATGCCCGGCCAGATCGACCGCATGGGCGTCGAGACCTTCTCCGACATGCGCAAGGGGCTGAAGGACTGCGACATCGTCATGATGCTGCGCCTGCAGACCGAGCGCATGCAGGGCAGCTACGTACCCTCGACCCGCGAGTACTTCCACTTCTTCGGGCTCGACCAGGAAAAGCTTCAAGCGGCCAAGCCCGATGCCCTGATCATGCATCCGGGACCGATGAACCGCGGCGTCGAGATCGACAGCGAACTGGCCGACGACATCCACCGCTCGGTCATCCGCGAGCAGGTGGAGATGGGCGTCGCCGTGCGCATGGCCTGCCTCGAGACCCTGAACCACAACCTGCATGCAGCGCGCAGCCGGCAGGAACAGGCTGCCCAATGAGATATCTCCCGTGACCGTCCTTCCACCCAAGCACCGCACCGCCTACGTCAACGCCCGCCTGCTGGATCCCGCCAGCGGCCTGGACGCGCCCGGCGGCCTGCTGGCCGAGGACGGCAAGATCACCGACCTCGGCCCCGGCCTCTTCAAGGACGGCCTGCCGGAAGGCGCGCAGCGGGTCGACTGCGGCGGCGCCTGCCTGGCGCCGGGCCTGGTCGACATGCGCGTGCAGATCCGCGAGCCCGGCGAGGAGCACAAGGAGACCATGGTTACCGCCGGACGCGCCGCCGCCGCCGGCGGCGTCACCTCCATGGTCGGCCTGCCCAACACCGAGCCGGTCATCGACGACGTGGCCGGCGTCGAGTTCATCGCGCGGCGCGCCCGCGAGGCGAAGGGCGTGAAGGTCTACACCTACGCCGCCGTGACCCGGAAGCTGGAAGGCAAGGAACTGACCGAGATGGGCCTGCTGGCCGAGAACGGCGCCGTCGCCTTCACCGACGGGCTGAAGCCGGTCGAGAACGCCCAGGTCATGCGCCGCGCCCTGGCCTACGCCAAGACCTTCGGCCTCTTGATCGTGCAGCACCCGGAGGAGCCGAGCCTGGCCGGCGGTGCCATGAACGGCGGAGAGCTGGCCACACGCCTCGGCCTGCCCGGCATTCCCAAGCTGGCCGAGGTGATGATGATCGAGCGCGACCTGCGCTTAGTGGAGATGACCGGCGGGCGCTACCACGTCGCCCACGTCTCCACCGCCGAGAGCGTCGAGGCCATCCGCCGCGCCAAGGACCGCGGCCTCGACGTCACCTGCGATACCGCCCCCCACTACTTCGCCCTCAACGAGCTGGCCGTGGGCGAGTACCGCACCTTCGCCAAGGTCTCGCCGCCGCTGCGCAGCGAGGACGACCGCATCGCCATCCTGGAGGGCATCGCCGACGGCACCATCGACGCGATTGCCAGCGACCACAGTCCGCACGATCAGGAATCCAAGCGCCTGCCCTTCGGCCTCGCCGAGCCGGGCATCGTCGGCCTGGAGACCCTGCTGCCGCTGTCCCTGCAGCTCTACCACTGGGAGAAATGCGGCCTGCTGGACCTGCTCGCCCACCTGACGGTGAAGCCCGCCGGAATCCTGGGGCTCGACGCCGGCCGCCTGGCCAAGGGCGCGCCCGCTGACCTGCTGATCTTCAAGCCGGATCTTTCCTGGAAGATCCAGCCCGACAGCTTCGAGAGCAAATCCAAGAACAGCCCCTTCGAGGGCCTGCCGGTGCAGGGCCGCGTCGTCCGCACCGTGGTCGACGGCCGCGCCCTCTTCGAAGCGGCCTGACGGCGCCGGGGAACGACATGCCCGATCCGATCTCCTGGGAATACGCCTGGCCCTACATCACCGCCGCGCTGATCGGCGGCTACCTCTTGGGCTCGATCCCCTTTGGGCTGGTGCTGACGAAGCTGGCCGGCCTGGGCGATGTGCGCCAGATCGGCTCCGGCAACATCGGCGCCACCAACGTGCTGCGCACCGGCCGCAAGGGCCTGGCCGCCGCCACCCTGCTGCTCGACGGCGGCAAGGGCGCGGCCGCCGTGCTCATCGCCCAGTTCTGGGGCCCGGACATGGCCATCACCGCCGCCTTCGGCGCGGTGCTGGGCCACCTCTTCCCGGTCTGGCTCAGCTTCAAGGGCGGCAAAGGCATGGCCACCGCCCTCGGCGTGCTGCTCGCGCTCGACTGGCGGCTCGGCGCCGCCTGCTGCGCCCTCTGGCTTCTGGTCGCTGTCGTCTTTCGATTTTCCTCGCTCGCCTCCCTGGTCTCCATCGCCGCCGCCCCTGTGCTGAGCTGGTTCATTCTCGGCGACCTGCAAATGGTCCAGATGACCGGCGCTATGGCGGTCCTGATCTGGCTGCGCCACCATGAGAACATCCGCCGCCTGGCGACCGGCCAGGAATCGAAGATCGGCCAGAAGAAAGAGTGACCGGAAAGACCGGCTGCCGTCCGGCCCCTCGCGAAAAGCTTGACCTGAGCCCCCGGTCACGACGATTTTAAGTCGATGTCCGGAGATGAAATTAAACCGAAAAGAGATTTCCTGACCGATGCCGCGCGCCTCGACTGGCTGCGCCTGATCCGCTCGGAGAATGTCGGGCCGGTGGTTTTCCGCCAGTTGCTGGAGCGTTACGGCTCCCCGGCCAAGGCCCTGGAGGCGCTGCCGGAGCTGGCCCGGCGCGCCGGCGCCAAGCGCAAAATCCGCCTTTGCCCTCCGGAAGAGGCGGAAGCGGAGGCCGAGGCCGCGGCCAGGGCCGGCGTGCGCCTCCTCGCCCTCTGCGAACCCGCCTACCCCGCTCTGCTGCGCGCCCTGGACGATGCGCCGCCAGTCCTGGCCGTCCTCGGCGACCCGGCGGCCCTCGCCTTGGATTCCGTGGGCATTGTCGGCGCGCGCAACGCCTCGGCCAACGGACGGCGCTTCGCCGGGCGTTTGGCGGCAGACATCGCCGGGGCCGGGCTGGCCGTCACCTCCGGCATGGCCCGCGGCATCGACACGGCGGCGCACCGCGGCGCCCTGCCCCGTCCCACGGTGGCGGTGCTGGCCGGCGGGGTCGACATTATCTACCCGCCGGAGAACGATGCTCTCCATGCCGAGATTGCCGAAAACGGGGCCATCATCTCCGAACTGCCCTTGGGCACCGTGCCGCAGGCGCGCCACTTCCCGCGCCGCAACCGCCTGATCTCCGGGCTTTCCCTGGGCGTGGCGGTGGTGGAGGCGGCCAAGCGCTCCGGCTCCCTCATCACCGCCCGCTTTGCCGGCGACCAGGGGCGCGAGGTCTTTGCCGTGCCCGGCTCGCCGCTGGACCCGCGCGCCGCGGGTTGCAACCAGCTGCTGCGCGACGGCGCCACCCTCATCGAATCCGCCGCCGATATCCTCGCCAGCCTCGGCGCGCTGCGGCGGACCGGCCGAGAGGACACAGGATTCGATCAGGCGCCGGAGCGACCGATCCCGCCCGAGGCTGGCGCGACAGAGCGCGCGGACATAGAAGAACTCCTCGGCGCAAACCCCATTCTGGTTGATGATGTCGTGCGCCTCAGCGGCCTGCCGGTCGCCGTCGTAAACGGGGTTTTGCTGGAACTGGAGCTGGCCGGAAAGGTCGAGCGTCACCCCGGCAACCGTTTTGCGCGGCTTTACAAAGCCCCCGCCGACCCTTTATGACGGCTAGCCTTGCTGACCCGGCCCAGTCGAAGGGACCGAGTTGACCGGGAACCGCCGCACCCCATTTAAGGGGACTGTTCGGGGGCGACTTGCTCCCGTTAGGAACTTGGTAACGAACTGAGCGAATCATCCGCCCCTCATGAACGTCGTCGTCGTCGAATCGCCCGCTAAGGCGAAAACCATCAACAAGTACCTGGGTCAGGACTACTACGTCCTCGCCAGCTACGGGCACGTGCGCGACCTGCCGCCGAAGGACGGTTCCGTGCGACCCGACGAAGACTTCTCCATGAGCTGGCAGGTCGACGAGCGCGGCGAGAAGCGCCTCAGCGAGATCGCCGCGGCGGTGAAGAACAGCAAGCACCTCTACCTCGCGACCGACCCGGATCGCGAAGGCGAGGCGATTTCCTGGCACATCGTCGACGAGCTGAAGCGCCGCAACGTCTTGGACGGGGTCGACGTCGAGCGCGTCGTCTTCAACGAGATCACCAAGAAGGCGATCGTCGAGGCTTTCGAGCATCCGCGCCATCTGAACCAGGAACTGATCGACGCCTACATGGCGCGCCGCGCCCTGGACTACCTGGTTGGCTTCACCCTCTCCCCCGTGCTGTGGCGCAAGCTGCCCGGCAGCCGTTCGGCCGGGCGCGTGCAGTCGGTGGCGCTGCGCCTCATCTGCGAGCGCGAAGCGGAGATCGAGGTCTTCAAGCCGCAAGAATACTGGACCATCGAAGCCAAGCTGCTGAACGCCGAAGGCGCGCCTTTCACCGCGCGCCTGTCACAGCTCGACGGCAAGAAGCTCGACAAGTTCGACCTGCCCGACGAAGCCAGCGCCAAGGCGGCGGTGCAGAAGCTGGAATCCGCAAGCCGCCTCGCCGTCGCCCAGGTCGAGCGCAAACAGGCCAAGCGCAACCCCTACCCGCCCTTCACCACCTCGACCCTGCAGCAAGAGGCTTCGCGCAAGCTCGGCTTCGGGGCGACGCGCACCATGCGGGTGGCGCAGAAGCTCTACGAGGGTATCGACATCGGTGGCGAGACCGTCGGCCTCATCACCTATATGCGGACCGACGGCGTCACCATGGCGCAGGAGGCCCTGGACGGCGCCCGCGCGCTGATTTCCGCCGACTACGGCGATGCCTACCTGCCCTCGGCACCGCGCCAGTACAAGTCGAAGCAGAAGAACGCCCAGGAAGCCCACGAGGCCATCCGCCCCACCGACGTCGCCCGACGCCCGAAGGAGATGGCCTCCTACCTGGACAGCGACGGCCTGAAGCTCTACGAGCTGATCTGGAACCGCACCATGGCCTGCCAGATGGCCAGCGCCGAGCTGGACCAGGTGGCCGTCGACATCGATGTGGACGGCGGCGTGGCGCAGCTCCGCGCCACCGGTTCCATCGTCACCTTCGACGGCTTCCTGAAGCTCTATCAGGAAAGCAGCGACGACAAGGAAGGCGACGAGGAGAACGGCAAGCCGGGCGACCGCCGCCTGCCCAAGCTCAACGAGGGCGACGCGGTCGAGCGCGAAGAGATCCTGCCCGAGCAGCACTTCACCCAGCCGCCGCCGCGCTACAGCGAAGCCAGTCTGGTGAAGAAGATGGAGGAGCTGGGCATCGGCCGCCCCTCCACCTACGCCTCCATCCTACAGGTGCTGCAGGACCGCGACTACGTGCGCCTCGACCGCCGCCGCTTCATCCCGGAAGACCGCGGCCGCCTGGTCGTGGCTTTCCTCGCCAGCTTCTTCGAACGCTACGTACAGTACAACTTCACCGCCGAGATGGAGGAGAAGCTCGACGACATCTCCGGCGGGCGCATCGACTGGCGCCGCGTGCTGCGCGATTTCTGGGAGGCCTTCCACACCTCCGTCGAAGGTGCGAGCGACCTCTCCATCACCCAGGTCATCGACGCGCTGGATGAAGATCTCGGCCCACACTTCTTCCCGGTGGATTCGGAAAAGCCGGACGTCGATCCGCGCGTCTGTCCGTCCTGCAAGGAGGGCCGCCTCGGCCTGCGCCTGGGGCGTAACGGCGGCTTCATCGGCTGCTCCAACTACCCCGACTGCCGCTACACCCGGCCGCTGGCCGTGCCCGGCGCCGAGGAAGACATCGGCATCGATCTGACCAACCCCAAGGTACTGGGCGACGACCCGGAGAGCGGCAAGCAGGTCACCCTGCGCAAGGGCCCCTTCGGCATCTACCTGCAGCTCGGCGAGGCCGAGGGTGACGAGAAGCCCAAGCGCGCCTCCCTGCCGAAGAACCTGGCGCCGGCAGAGCTCGACCTGCAGACCGGGCTCGCGCTGCTGGCTCTGCCGCGTGACGTGGGCCCCCACCCCGACGACGGCAAGCCGATCACCGCCGGCATCGGCCGCTACGGCCCCTACGTGAAGCACGGCTCCACCTACCGCTCGCTGACCGAGGGCGACGACGTCCTCACCGTCGGCCTGAACCGCGCGGTCACCTTGATCGCCGAAGCGCCCCAGCGCCGCGCCGCCGGCCGCCAGCTCGGCGAGCACCCCGAGGACGGCAAGGTGGTCAGTCAGGGCAAGGGTCGCTTCGGTCCCTACGTGAAACACGGCAAGCTCTACGCCACCATCCCGGCCGACATCGATCCCGAGACCGTCACCCTTGAGCAGGCCCTGGAACTGCTGCGGGTCCAGGCGGAGAAGAAAGCCGCCAAGGCCGGCACCAAGACGCCCGCGAAGAAGAAGGCCGTCAAGAAAAAGGCGGCCAAGAAGAAGGCGACGACCAAGAAGGCCGCCACGAAGAAGACGGCGGCCAAGAAATCGGCTGCCAAGAAGAAGGCCGCACCGAAGAAAAAGCCGGCCGGCGAAACGGCGGCCGACTGATCTTGGCCGGCAAGAAGGAAAAGGCCGGCTCTCAAAAGCCAAAAGCGGCCCACACCGCCCCCTTCCCCAGCAAGGAACAGGTTCTCGCCTTCATCAACGAGAGCAGCGAGCCCGTCGGCAAGCGCGAGGTCGCACGCGCCTTCCGCATCAAGGGCAGCGCCGACCGCATCCGCCTGAAGGCCCTGCTGAAGGAGTTGAAGCAGGACGGCCTGCTGGAGAAGCAGCCCGCCCGGCGCCTCTCTGCGCCCGGACGCCTGCCCAACGTGCTGGTGGTCGAGGTGACGGAGATGGACGAGGACGGCGAGTTGCTGGCCCGGCCTGCCGTCTGGGATGACGACAAAGTCAAGCCGCCGCGCATCTACGTGGCCCCCGACAAGCGCAGCCGCGCCGTCCTCGCCATGGGCGAGCGGGCGCTGGTCCGCCTGCAGCTTGTCGAGGAGGGCACCTACGAAGCCCACATCATCCGCAAGCTGGACCGCCCGCCGCAGCGTGTGCTGGGCGTCTACGAAGTCGGCGGCGAAGGCGGCCGCCTGCGCCCCACCGACAAGCGCGCCAAGAAGGACTTCATCCTGCGCGAGGGCGACGCCAAGGGGGCCGAACCCGGCGAACTGGTGCTGGCCGAGATCATCCCGAGCCGCCAGCGCCGTGACAGCCTCGGCCTGCGCAGCGTGCGCGTCACCGAACGCCTGGGCCGCGGCGACGACCCCAAGGCACTGAGCCTCATCACCCTGCACGAGCACGGCCTGCTCAGTGAGTTTCCGGAAAAGGCCCTGGCCGAGGCCGAGGCCGCCGAGGCGGCGCCGCTGGGCAAGCGCCAGGATCTGCGCGACATCCCGCTGGTCACCATCGACGGCGCCGACGCCCGCGACTTCGACGACGCCGTCTTCGCCGAGCCGGACCAGGACGACAAGAACCCCGGTGGCTGGCATCTGCTGGTCGCTATCGCCGACGTGTCGCACTACGTCACGCCCGGCAGCGCCCTCGACAAGTCCGCCTATCTGCGCGGCAACTCCACCTACTTCCCCGACCGCGTGCTGCCGATGCTGCCGACGGCGTTGTCGAACGGCTGGTGCTCGCTCAATCCGCAGGAAGACCGCCCCTGCATGGCGGCGCACCTCTGGATCGACGCCCAGGGCAAGTTGCTGCGCCACAAGTTCGTGCGCGGCCTCATGCGCTCGGCCGCCCGCCTTACCTACGAGGAGGTCCAGGCGGCGCGCGACGGCCAGAAGGGCGGCGACCACGGCGCGGTGCTGGAGGCGATCCTGCCGCCTCTCTACGGCGCCTTCGAGGCGCTGCTGGCCGCCCGCCACGAGCGCGGCACCCTGGAGCTCGACCTGCCGGAGCGCAAGATCCGCCTCACCGAGGATGGCCGGGTCGCGGCCATCGAAACGCGCACCCGCCTCGACAGCCACCGGCTGATCGAGGAGTTCATGATCACCGCCAACGTGGCCGCGGCCAAGGAGCTGGAGCGCCTGCGCCAGCCCTGCATGTACCGCGTCCACGACAAGCCGGACCCCTTGCGCCTCTCCGCCCTGGCGGAGGTGCTGCGCGACCTTGGCCTGCGTTTCAACGCCGCCCAGGTGGTGCGCCCGCGCGACCTGACCCGCCTGCTCACCAGGGTCGAGGGCCAGCCCGAAGCGCCGCTGGTCAACGATCTCATCCTGCGCGCCCAGAGCCAGGCCATCTACAGCCCCGAGAACCTCGGCCATTTCGGCCTGGCCCTCACCCACTATGCCCATTTCACCTCGCCGATCCGGCGCTATGCGGACCTGCTGGTCCACCGGGCGCTGGTCTCCGGCCTGAAGCTGGGTGACGACGGCCTGCCGCCCGGCAGCGAAAGCCAGTTCGAGGAGATGGGCAGCCATATCAGTTCGACCGAGCGCAGCTCGGCGGCGGCCGAGCGCGACGCCGTCGACCGCTTCACCGCCGCCTTCCTGCAGGAGCAGGTCGGCGCCACCTTTGCCGGGCGGGTCAACGGCGTCACCCGCTTCGGGCTCTTCGTCACCCTGGACGACAGCGGCGCCGACGGGCTGATCCCCATCAGCACCCTGCCGGACGATTTCTACCGCCACGTCGAGGCGCGCCACAGCCTCGAGGGGGAGCGCTGGGGCCGGGTCTACCGTCTTGGAGACCGGCTCAGGGTCCGCCTGCTCGAGGCAGAACCCATGACCGGCGGCCTCATCCTCGCCCTGGACGCCTCCGAAGACGAACCGAACACTTCCCAAAAACCCTTAAAATCCGCCAGAAACGGCCCCAAAAAAGCGCCCGGAAAGCGGGCCTCCAAAACATCCCGAAAAAAGCCACAAAGCCGCCCTACCAAGGCCAAGAGCGGCAAACCGGGCAAAAACGGGCGCAAGGGAGGCACCGGCCGCAAGCGTTAGCCGGCGAATTGTTACTCGGGTGTTAACGAATCTTTGACTCAGGCTGGTGCCTAATAGGCCCGTAATTTTGGGCCAAACGGCTCTGAACAAACGAAATTGCGCTTTGCGCATAGTTAATGACTTCGTTTATTGTCTAAGCCGCAGGGAGCGCTAGAGGTTGCGAAGCTTGAGGACGTCACAGGGGTTGTTCCGCCACCTTCGACCACCGGTCTTTGATCTTCACGGTCTGGCCCGACGCGCCGGTCCGCTTGGCTTGGCCTTCCTGATGGTCGCCTGCGCCTCGCAGGACAGCACGGTGCAGGTCGGCTACAACGAAGCCCGGGCCGAGCGCCTTTTCACCGCCGGCTACGGCAATGTCAGCGACATCTACATCGACGAAGTCCCGGTCCAGGATCTTGCGGTTGCCGGGATGCAGAGCCTGGCCAGCATCGATCCGGCCCTCGGGGTCCAGCTCGAAGGCGAGCGCCTGCGGGTCAGCTACGACGGTCAGGCCATGGCCAGCTTCCCGCTGGCCGCGCCGGACGATGCCGAATCCTGGGGGGCTCTGACGGCGGCGGTGATCTCGGTATCGCGCTATCACTCCCGCGACCTCGAAACCGCCGAGCCGGAAATCATCTACGAGGCTGTGTTCGACGGCCTGCTGACCCAACTCGACAACTTCTCCCGCTATGCCGGGCGCGAGACAGCCCGCGAGAACCGGGCCAGCCGCGACGGCTTCGGCGGCATCGGCGTTCGCATCCGCCTGATCGAGGAAGGCGTGCTGGTCCTTTCCGTCATGGAAGACACTCCGGCCATGGCCGCCGGCCTGCACGAAGACGATGTGATCGTCGCTATCGACGGCGAAAGCGTGGAAGGCCTGTCCCAGCACGAAGCGGTCAATCGCCTGCGCGGCCGCATCGGCTCCGAAGTTCAACTGGCCATAGAACGCAATGCCGGGCCCGAGCCCCTGACCCTGGCGGTGGTGCGCAGCCACATCGTGCCGCAGACCGTCAGCTATCACCGCGAGGGGAACCTCGGGTACATCAAGATGACCGGGTTCAACAAGCGCACCGCCGACAGCCTGCGTGAGAGCATCCGGCAGGCCCAGGACGAGATCGGCGGCGACCTGCGCGGGTTTATCCTCGATCTTCGGGGCAATCCCGGCGGCCTTCTGGAACAGGCGGTTTCCGTCTCCGACGTCTTCGTGACCCACGGCCGCATCGTCTCGATCCACGGCCGTCACACCGACAGCCACCAATACTATCCGGCCAAGAGTGGCGATCTGACGGAGAACCTGCCGCTGGTCGTGCTGATCGACGGTGGCTCCGCCTCAGCCTCGGAGATCGTTGCCGCCGCGCTGCAGGACTCCGGGCGCGCCGTCCTGGTCGGCAGCAGTTCCTACGGCAAGGGCACCGTGCAGACGGTCCTTCCCCTGCCGAACACCGGCGAGTTCATTCTGACCTGGGCCCGTTTCCACGCGCCCTCGGGCTACGCCCTGCACCGCCGCGGCGTGCTGCCGGACGTCTGCACCACCTCCAACAATGCCCAGACTTCGGCTGACGTTCTGACCCTGATTCACAGCGGCGCCCTGCCCCTGGCCGCCGATCTGCGTCGCCGCGACGTCGATATCAATGACGATGCAGCGGTCGAGGAATTCCGCGCCCACTGCCCTGCGCGCGAGGACGACAACGCCGAGATCGACCTAACCGTCGCCCGCCAGCTCCTGGAGGAGCCCGGCCTCTATGCCCGCACCCTGCACGGCATTCCCGATACGGCGGCCAGCAGCCATCAGCACCGGGCCACTTCTGGCTCCTGAAAGTTACAAGGTATCTTTTCCTAAATATCCCTGCGCCAGGCATCCCGGGCCCACCGGGCTTGACAGCCGCCCACGGCGCAGTATTTTCCCGGCAACCTCGATGAGTTCAGGTAAAGGATAGCGGACATGGCCAAGCCAGCCACGCAATTGATCAAGATGGTGAGCACCGCGGACACCGGCTACTTCTACGTCGCCAAGAAGAACCCGCGCACGATGACCGAAAAGCTCGAACTGCGGAAGTTCGACCCGGTCGCGCGCAAGCACGTGATCTTCAAGGAATCCAAGATGAAGTAAGCGGGGGTTTCCCTGTCTTGCCACATCGGGCGGTCGCCTCCTCGGCGGCCGCTTTTCGATTCCGGAATTGGATTTCGGGAGTTGCGCCGCAGCGCCGCCGGCCGGTCGGGCCTCAGTCGCTGCCACCCAGGGAAGCGGCGCGCTGCGAGAGTTGCTCCAACTCCGCCGAGCTGACGCAGTTACGCCCCCGTCCCTTGGCCCTGTACAGCGCCCCGTCGGCCCGGCCGATGAGCGATTCCACGGTCTCCGTGGGGTCGCGGGTGGTGGCCACGCCCACCGAGACCGTCACCTGCTGCGCCCCCGCCGCGCCGCTGAACTGGAAGGCCTGATCGGCGACCAGGGCACGGACGCGCTCTGCCACGTTCAGCGCCACCTCGACGTCGGCATCCGGCATCACGATGACGAACTCCTCGCCGCCGTAGCGCGACAGCAGGTCGATGTCGCGCACCCCGCGGGACACGCGCTGAGCCAGTTCGACCAGCACCTCGTCACCGGCGTTATGGCCGTAGGTGTCGTTGATGCTCTTGAAGTGGTCGATGTCGAACATCAGCACCGACACCGGCTTCACCGTCTCCGCGATCTCCATGATCTTACGGTCCAGG
The DNA here is from genome assembly GCF_039839785.1 of Pelagibius sp. CAU 1746. Taxonomy (NCBI): domain Bacteria; kingdom Pseudomonadati; phylum Pseudomonadota; class Alphaproteobacteria; order Rhodospirillales; family Rhodovibrionaceae; genus Pelagibius; species Pelagibius sp. CAU 1746. The sequence continues at coordinate 2,645,574 of NZ_JBDOQT010000001.1, read as the reverse complement.
TGGGCGTTCATGTAGCGCCGGTTGTAGACGCCGGTCAGAGTATCGGTATAGGCCAGCGCCACCGAACGCTGCAGCATCTCGCGCAGCTTGTCATGATAGCGCCGGCGGCGGATCTGGGTGCGCGTGCGTGCACGCAGCTCGTTCCTGTCGATGGGCTTGATCAGGTAGTCGGTGACGCCGATTTCAAGGCCCTTGGGCAGGCGTGGCAGGTCTTCCTCATCCAGCAGCAGCAGGATCGGCACATGGCGCGTGTCGTCCTGCGAGCGAAACTGGGAACAAAGCCGCAGGCCGTCTTCCTGGCCCAGGTGGAGGCTGACGATCAGCAGGTCGAAGTCCTCGCGCTGGGCCGCGGCCAGCGCATCCTGGGCGGCCCTTACGTGATGCACCTTGTGGCCGTCTTCGCCGAGATAGCTTTGAACCCTGCCGGCTATGGTCTCGCTGAAGTCTGCCAGCAGAATACGGGCGTCGCGCAGTCCGCCCGCATTTTCCAGATCTGCCTCGGTCAGGATCTCGTCATTGCTGCTGGCGGCCTGCCGCACGCGCAGTTCGTCCATCATCTGCTTGAGGCGCGCCAGCGAGCGGACGCGGGCGAACAGCGCGATATCGTTGACGGGTTTGGTCAGGAAGTCGTCGGCACCAGCTTCCAGGCCGCGCACGCGGTCGGTCACATCGCTCAGCGCCGTAACCATGACGACGGGGATGTGGCTGGTCTCCGAGTCCGACTTCAGCAGCCGGCACAACTCGAAGCCGTCCATGCCAGGCATCATGACGTCGCTGAGAATGAGATCGGGCGCCTGACTCCGCGCCAGCTCGATTGCACTGGGACCGTCGGCGGCGGTAATGACGTCGAAGTACTCTGCGGTCAGCTTGACCTCGAGCAATTTGACATTCGCCGGAATATCATCAACGACCAGAATCCGGGCGGTCATATCGCAGAAAGTCCCGCCGTGGCTAGTTCAGGAACCGCTCGACGGTCTCCAGGAAGTTGGTGACGGAAATCGGCTTTGCGATATAAGCCTCGCAACCGCCCTCGCGGATCTTTTCCTCATCGCCCTTCATGGCGAAGGCCGTGACGGCGACCACGGGAATCGACTTCAGATTGTCGTCTTCCTTGATCCACTTCGTCACTTCGAGTCCGGACACTTCCGGCAGCTGAATATCCATCAGTATCAGATCGGGATGATGCTCGCGCGCCAGTCGCAGAGCTTCCATTCCGTCTTTGGTCTGGAGGATGTTATAGCCGTGCGCTTCAAGCAGATCGTGGAAGAGCTTCATGTTGAGCTCGTTGTCCTCGACGATCAGGACGGTCTTGGCCACGCCTGCCTCTTTAACGATATTCGTTCCATTCATCATCCGATTGCCCTGCCCGAAATTTCCCCGTGAGTGAAGGGCACAGTCCTGGTGAAAGACGGCACCGACAGTTCCTGAGCTTCCAACTCCGGCCTTGCCTGAACTCGGCCAGGCAACACCACCGGAATCTGCTCATAGATAGAGGAATAAAGTTAATTTTTGGTAAGCTTTGGTAGCATTCCTTGTTATGGCACAACAGAGCAACCTTCAGCGGCGATAGGAAATTCATGCAGATCGGTGTGGACTTCGGCGGCACCAAGATAGAGGTCGCCGCCCTGGACGGCGACGGCAGGGTCATGTTCCGCAAACGACTGCCGACGCCGCGCGGCGACTATGCCGCGACCTTGCGTACGATTGTCGTTCTGGTTCAAGAGGTTGAAAATCACCTGGGATGCCGCGGCAGCGTTGGCGTGGGCATCCCGGGCGCGCTGTCGACAATCTCCGGTTTAATGAAGAACGCGAACTCTACCTGGGTCCTGGGACGACCGATGGACCGTGACCTGAGCGCAGCCCTCGGCCGCCCGGTCCGCCTGATGAACGACGCCAACTGCCTGGCGCTGTCAGAGGCCGCCGACGGCGCTGCGGCGGGCCTTGACGTCGTCTTCGGCATAATCCTCGGGACCGGGGTCGGCGGAGGCATCGTGGTCGGCGGGCGTCCGCTGGTCGGCGCCAACGCCATCGCCGGCGAGTGGGGCCACAACCCCCTGCCCTGGCCCGGCGCGGAGGAGCTTCCAGGACCTTCCTGTTACTGCGGCAAGCAAGGTTGCATCGAGACCTTTCTCTCAGGCCCCGGCCTGGCCCGCGACTACCGTGAATTCGGAGGACGGGAGGGATCCGCGGAAGATGTGGTTCAGCGGGCCAAAGCGGGCGACACCGCGGCTGAAGCCGCCCTTGCCCGCTACGAGGATCGCCTGGCCCGCGCCCTCGCCCACGTCATCAACGTCCTCGATCCGGACGCCATAGTCCTGGGCGGCGGCCTCTCCAATGTCGACCGCTTCTACGAAACGGTGCCCGCCCTGCTGCCACGCCACGTTTTCTCCGACCAAGTGGCCACCCGAGTGCTGAAGGCGCGCCACGGGGATTCCAGCGGCGTCTTCGGCGCCGCCCGGCTGTGGCGCCCGGAGGAACTGCCGGCGGCCCTGGCCAGGGCCTCCTGATCCATGCCCGGTCGAGCCATACCAGGCCTCTGCCGCGACTGCCTCGAGACATTCCATGGCCCACCGCCCGGCGAACCCGCGCCGCGGCGCTGCCCCGCCTGCGATGGCGCGCGCCTGGTCTGGCACCCCGACCTCGACCGTCTGAGCCTGGCCCACATCGACTGCGACGCCTTTTACGCCAGCGTCGAGAAACGCGACCGTCCGGAACTGCGCGACAAGCCGGTGATCGTCGGCGGCGGCCGGCGCGGCGTGGTCGCCGCCGCGTGCTACGTGGCGCGGATGTACGGCGTGCACTCGGCCATGCCCATGTTCAAGGCGCTCAAGGCCTGTCCAGACGCGGTGGTGATCCGCCCGGACATGGCCAAGTACGCAGCCCTAGGCCGGACCATCCGCGAACGCATGCTGGAACTGACGCCGCTGGTCGAACCGCTGTCCATCGATGAAGCCTTCCTTGACCTCTCGGGCACCGAGGCCCTGCACCATGGCTGGCCCGCCCGCAGCCTGGCCAGGCTGGTCCGGGACATCGAGCGCGACTTGGGTCTCACCGCTTCGATCGGCCTCAGCTATAACAAGTTCTTCGCCAAGATCGCCTCCGACCTCGACAAACCCCGCGGCTTCGCCGTCTTGGGCTTCGATGCGGCATCAAGCTTCCTGGCCGATCAGCCGGTGGGCATCATCTGGGGTGTCGGCAAGTCGCTGCGCGCGGCTCTGGCGCGTGAGGGGATCACCCTGGTGCGGCACTTGTTGCCCTATTCCAAAGTGGAACTGGTGGGACACTACGGACGTATCGGCGATCGGCTCTACCACTTCGCCCGCGGTGAGGACGACCGCGGCGTCAATCCGCGCTCTCCGGCCAAGAGCATCTCCTCCGAGACCACCTTCAGCCACGATATCGCCTCCGCCAAGCCGCTGCTTGAACGTCTCTGGCCGCTCTGCGAAACCGTCGCGCGGCGGCTCAAGAAGGCGGGACTGGCGGGCGCCACGGTCCAGCTGAAACTGAAGACCGCCGACTTCCGGCAGATCTCCCGCTCACGGCGCCTCGGCGCCGCGACCCAACTGGCCGAAGAGCTATATCGGACCGCCCGGCCCCTGGTGGAGCAGGAGGCCAACGGCCGCTCCTTCCGCCTTATCGGCATTGGCGCGGCCGATCTCGTTGCCGCCGAAGAGGCCGACCTGCCCGACCTGCTGGACCCGGACCGCACCAAACGCGCGCAGGTCGAGCGCGCGATCGATCAGGTGCGGGCCAAGCTGGGCGACCAGGCTATCGGCAAGGGGCGCGCCCTTCGCCTCCACGGCGAAGCACCTTCCAAAGGATCGCCGCGGGGAAAAACCTAAGTCGGTCAGCAGTCGGGGCTCGGCAGTTCGGTCAGCCCGGTCAGATCGGCATCCAGCACAAAATCGCCGTAATCCAGCCGCATCTCGTCGACCACGCCGTTGGTGAAGAGGCGCAGGCCCTGTTCCTGTTCGGGCTCGGCCTCCCGCTGATCGGCATCGAAGAACGCCAGATCGACCCGCCAGGACGGCACACCGTCCAGTAGCGGGCTGGAGATGCGCGCCGGGGCGTCGGGCGCCATCCGGCGCGACAAGGCCGCCGAAACTCCAAAGAGGCCTTCATCGCCCGAACCATCGAAGACCAAGGTCCAGACCGGCACGTCGCCGGCTTCGGCACGGGCCAGCACATGCAAGGTATGCTGGGTCGGAAACAGCGTCCCGGCGGGCAGGTCGATCTCACGCGCTTCCGGTTCCATGAACACGGCCCGGCCGCTGCCGTCCTCGCCCAACACGGCCTCCCCGCGCACCAACTCGGTCAGGCCGGTGCCGTCGAAGCGTCGGACGAAAAACCGGTAGCTCTTGCCATCCTTCGCCTCCCAGGACGACAGGCTCCAGCCGAAATTCACCGAGACCCCATCCTCGTAGAACAGCGCGATGCGAAATTTCTGGCTTACCGCCCAACCGTCACAAACGTCCTGCCATTCGAACTCGAAGCGACCGGCCGCTTCGACCAGGGAACTGGACGACTGCAGACTGCCCAGCGAGAGCGCGTAGGTGGCCCTATGCGGCGACAGCCGCTCACCGGCCATCGCCGCCACGGCGGAACCTCCGCCGCCACAGCCGATTGTCAGCGCTGCCAGAAGCGCCGCGGTAGTCCGTCGCATTCACACCCCCGATAGGCCTGCAGTCTACCCCAGACCGTCTTAGGAAATAAGCCCCAAGTGATTGATATTCTGCTAAAAATCAAGCGCGCGAAAGGGGGGCGCCGGGCCCTGAATGGGACAAACAATTGCTGGCAAAGCAGAAAAGCCTGCCGGGAAGGCGGCAAAATTTGCCCGCTTCCCAAACCCCTGGCGGGATAACCCCTTGATTTTGCTTCGCTCAAAACTGGCCCGCCCCTTGCAACTCGATCAGCGATAGCACTGAGCCGCCGTTGCAGGAAACCATACGATGATTCCCAGCCTCCTCGACGACGTGAAGATCGAGAGCCTGATCCGGCAGGAGAATCTGCCGCAGCTCTGCTCGGCGGCGGACCGCTTGCGGCGGTTGGCCAGGATGACCCCCGACTCACTGGGCGCTTCCGGCCTCAAGCTACTGGACGACTTGCTGGCCGCGGCAGCAGAGGCGGAACAGTCCATGGCTCTGCAGCGGGCCCGCATCCGCTACCTCGAATCGCTTTCCGTCACCGATGAGCTGACCGGCCTGCTGAATCGGCGCGGCTTCGAAACCGAGCTCTCGCGCGCCCTCGCCCGGGCGCGCCGGATGGATGAAACCGGTCTGCTGCTGATGTGCGACCTCAACGCCTTCAAGGCCATCAACGATACCCACGGCCACCCCGCCGGCGACGCCATCTTGCGGGCGACCGGCCAGACGCTGAAACGAAATACCCGGGAAAGCGACTACGTGGCGCGGGTCGGTGGCGACGAGTTCGCCGTCATCATCACCCACACTTCACTGGCCCAGAGCGAGCAGTTGGCTCACAAACTCTCCTGCCTGGTCAACTCCCTGACCGTCGAGGTGCAGGATAAGCAGATCCCCGTCTCCGCAGGCTTCGGCATGACGCCCTACGATCACGACAGCCGGCCCGACACCCTGATCTTTTTCGCCGACCAGAATCTGTACAAGAACAAGGGCCCCCGGCTGCTCAAGTAGGCCGGAAACAGCCAGGCTGGATCTGACCGGGTGAAGCAGCCCTGGCAGTGACCGCCCGCTCGTGTAGAATCGACCGGCCATGACCGAGACGCCGACACGCCTGCCCCGCGCCATCCGGCTGGACCAGTCCGACCTGCACGTCTTCGAGAGACCCTGCGAGATCGGCGAATGGGCCATCCCGGGCAGCTTCGCCTATGCCGATGTCGAGCCGGCCCGTTTGGAGGGCAAGGCACAAATCGTCTTCAAATCCGCTTGGCTCGGATTGACGAGCTTCGGCCACACGACGCTTGTCGAGGTGGCGGAGATCGGCGAGGCCGATTTCTTCGCCGCGGTCGAGCGCCTTGCGCGCCACATCGAGGAAGCCTATCGGGCGCCCAGCTTCGGCGACGCCCTGGCTGCGGCGCGCCGGGAGCTAGAGGACGCCGCCGGTCTCTGTGAACACAAGCTCGGCACCCTGCTGGCGGTCGAGCGCGAACCCGGCGACGAAGGCTTCGTCGAGCGGTTCCGGGTTATCGAGCCGGCGCGCGCCGGAGATCACGCCAAGATCTGGAGTATCGTCACAGACGACACGGCCGACGGCGAGTAAGCCGCCGCCGGCCAATGTCGCCGGTCAGGCGCTGCGCACCTGCGTGAGAAAATCGCCGACCTGCGTCTTCAGTCCATTGGCCTGTTCGGCCAAGGTCGTCGAAGCGCCGAGCATCTGGTCTGCTGCGGAGCTGGTCTCGGTGATCGCTTCGTGCACGCCGGTGATATTGGTGCCGGCCTGTTGGGCTCCGGCGGCCGCTTCCTGCACGTTGCGGGATATCTCCTGAGTCGCCGAGGACTGCTCTTCCACCGCCGCGGCGATGGTCGTGGCGATGCTGTCGATCTCCGAGATCGTCTCGGTGATGTCCCTGATCGCCGTCACCGCGTCGCGGGTGGCGTTCTGGATATCCTTGATCTGGCCGGCGATATCCTCGGTCGCCTTGGCCGTCTGTGTCGCCAGCCCTTTGACCTCGCTGGCCACCACGGCAAAGCCCTTGCCCGCCTCGCCGGCGCGCGCCGCCTCGATGGTGGCGTTCAAGGCCAGCAGGTTGGTCTGCTCGGCGATGTCGGTAATCAGCTCCACCACCTCGCCGATCTTCTGTGCTGCCGCCGAAAGGCCTTCGACCTGGTGGTTGGTTCTTTCGCCCTTCTCCACCGCGCTCGTGGCGATGTTCGACGACTGGTTGACCTGGCGCCCGATCTCTTTGATCGAAGAAGCCAGTTCTTCGGCGGCGCTCGCCACCGTCTGCACGTTGTTGGCCGCCCGCTCCGCCGCGGAGCCGGCCGCATTGGCCTTGCTGTTCGCCCCCTTTGCCGTATCTGTCATGCGCATCGAGGACGTCTGGACCTCGTTCGATGCCGAAGTGACCGACTCCACCACGCTCATCACGCTGGCTTCGAAGTCGTCGGCCAGCTTGACCATCGCCTCCCGCCTTTCGCGCGCCGCCGTCTCACGCTCTTCGGCAATCTTGGCGTTGGCCCGCTCCACTTCGGCCAGGCCGTCGCGGAACACGCTGAGCGTCTTGGCCATCTCCGTGATCTCGTCGCTGCCGGTCACCTGGACCTCGGTGTCCAGCTTGCCGTCGGCGATTTCGCGCATGGAAACGGCTACGGCGGAGAGGCGCGCCAGAAGGTTTCGGCCGACGTAGAGCCAGGCGATGGCCAGGGAGAACACAAGGCTGACGCCGGCGATCACGAAGAGCCAGAGCTTTCCGCCGGCGATCGCCGCGTCGGACGACTCGATTCCGGCGTTGAGGTCATCGCCCGCGGCCGCCACCAGACGGTCGACTTCGGTGGTCAGATCGGCCGAGAACTGCCGGGTACGGGTCAATACCTCAGCCGCTCTCGCCGCGGCCTTCAGTTCGGCTTCGCGGATCTCGAAAATGTTGCCCGGCTCGCGGCCGTATCCCAGCAGAGTCTCCACTTGGCTCTTTAGGGCCCCTGCCTGATGTCCGGCAGGCATCTTCTCGACACTTTCCAGAAGCGCCTCCTGCGCCGCGGTGAAACGCTCCCGCAGCGGCTGCAGGCGGCTCGGCTCGCTGGCCTGGGCGGCGTCGCGAAGGATCCCCTCGATGAGGTTCGCATGCGCCTCGGTCCGCAGCACGGCCATAAGTCCGCCGACACCGTTGTCGAAGAGTTCAGTGACGGCGGCTCCCCCCACCTCGGCGGCAGTTTCGGCTTCGATGACCAGTTCGAAGTTCACGTCGTCGACCATGGGCACGGTGATGCCGAGGACTTCGTTATGCGCTGCTGCGATTTCGCCGACCTTCGCTTCACGGGCTGCCTGCAGCTGCAGCATCTCGGTGACCGCGCCGTTGAGGCTCTGGAGATTGTCGGTTGTCTGCCGCGTCAGTTCGGTGACGGCCTTCAGCTGTTCGGAATCGCCGAGACGCTCCCGCAACGCGCTGAGCGTCGATCCCATCGCAGTGATCTTTGGAAACAAGCTGGCATTCAGTCTGCGGCGCTCTTCGTCGTCCCGCGCGGCGACCAGGGCGGGCGCCTCGGCGGAGAGCGATGCGCTGGCCGCCGAGAGGCGCAGCGCCTCTGTCATCGCCGGCACGCTGCGGTCCGTCACCTGATACAGAACGTTGCCCACGTTGGCGAACGAGAACCAGGCAATGGCGCTTGCCGCCAAGGTCAGAAAAGCGACTGCGCCGAAGGCGCCGAACAGCCGGGGGCCGATCCCCACACCTTTGAACTTGAGCTTCGCCGGCTGCTTTCCCTTCGCCGACCTGGCCTTCAAGAGCCTCTCGATCCAACCGGTCTTTTCGCCCTTCCTTGAGCCCGCATTCATCGCTTCGCTCATAGACTTAGTCCCCAAGTACGTCGTGCAGATCTACCGCGATCGCGGCCGTTGAGAAAAGGGGGGCGCCGGCCTGTGGCCGACGCCCCCCTCTCCAGGTCTTAGCTGGAACCGCCCAGGCGCTGGACCGCCTTGAACGAACCATCGGCCTGAATGACCGACAGGAAAACCTCGTCCATTCCCTGGTTGTCACCGGCACCATAGGTCAGCGTCACGCCGCCGAGATCGAAGGTGCCCGTATCCGCGACGGCCTTCAGGAAAGACTCGCGCGTCAATTCGCCCTGCACTCGCTCCAGCGCCATGATAGCGACCCGGCCGACCATATAGCCTTCCAGGGAGACGAAACCCGGCTCCGCGCTCGCGCTGTTGGCCTTCAAGGCCGCCTGGTACTGCTGGACCAGAGGGATCGAGGTATCCCACGGAAAGGGCACGCACTGGGTGATCACCACGCCCTCGCCGTCGGCGCCCAGTTCCTTGGCCAGTGCCTTCGAACCGACGAAGGAAATGTTGACGAAAGTCGCGTTCAGCTTGACCTTTCGGGCCAGCTTGATGAACTCGGCAATCGGCTTGTAGGCGCCGACCATGACAATCGCCTGCGGTTCCGCCTTACGGATCTCCAGCAGCGCCGACTTCACGGCGGTGGTATTGCGCTTGTAGGTGCCCTCGGCCACCAGTTTCAGACCGCGCGCCTCCATCGCCTTGTTGACGCCGGCCAGGCCGACGCGGCCGAAGGAGTCGTCCTGATACAGGATGGCAATGCGATCGTACCCGAGGTCTTCGGTCAGATGCTTGATCCAGGCCTCGGTCTCCTGGCCATAGGTGCCGCGCACGTTGATCACGTTGGTCAGTTCCGGCGCGCGCAGGAAGCCGGCGCCCGTGAAGGGACCGATGAAGGGCACGCCGGCATCGGTGGCGATCGGTTGCGTCGCCTTGGAGGTCGGTGTGCCGACGGCGCCGATCAAGCCGAAGACCTGGTCCTGGCTGATCAGGCTCTGAACATTGCTGATCGCGCGATCCGGCTCGTAGCCGTCGTCCTTGCTGGTCAACTCAAGCTGACGGCCGCCGACGCCGCCACTGCGGTTGACCTCGGCGAAGGCCGCCAGGATACCTTCGCGCATCCCAGTGCCCAGCGCCGCGGCGGGGCCGTCCAGTGCGGCCGACTGGCCGAAAGTGATGGTGCTGTCGGTCACGCCCGTCTCGGCCTTGGCCGCAAGGCCGGTGGTGGCCGCGAAGGCAAGCGCCAGGCTCGGAACCAGAGCCCTGCGGAAAAAATAATTCGTCATGATCCCGGGATCCCCTCTTTGATTTGTTCGGCTTGGCCCTGCGCACCCTTGAAAATCGGGTGAAATTCGGGCGCGAGGCCGGTTGTTTGTACCAAACCATTAGTAGATGCCCGTAAATGTTGTATTAATTGCAGACCATGAGAATATTCCGCTGCAGTTGCGAGACGCTATTCTTCGGGGCCGCCCGAAGAAAACGATATCCATATGAATTATAACTGTAAAATTGGCATTCCAATGCCTGCATAGCCGTGCAGGAGCACGGCCTGAACTTATTCGTTCAGGATGCTCGCGACCTTAAGTTACATACTTTTTGGCGAAAACCGCCGGCTGGCAAGACCCGGACAACCGCCGGAAAGCCGCGGCTGCCACCCCGGCCGTATCGCCTTCGGGACTCCGGAGCGACGCCTCAGGGGCGTGGCTGCTGCTGGGTGATGCAGTGGATACCGCCCCCGCCGACCAGAATGGCGCTGGCTTCGACCTGCACCACTTTGCGTTCGGGAAAGGCCTTGGAGACGATCTCGAAAGCCTGGGCATCGTGGGCGTCCCCGAAGGAGGGCATGACCACGCCGCCGTTGGCGATATAGTAGTTCACGTAGGACAGCGCCAGGCGGTGGCCGTCCAGGTAGCGCGGTTCGCGCGGCAGCGGCAGTTCGATGACCTCCAGCGCCCGGCCCTTGGCGTCGCGGGCCTTGGCCAGCCGCGCCAGGTTGTCCTTCATGATGACGTGGTTGCGGTCCGCCGGGTCGTCGCAGGTGACCGCCATGACCACACCCGGGCGCACGAAGCAGGCGATGTTGTCGACATGGCCGTCGGTGTCGTCCTTGTCCAACCCCTCGCCCAGCCAGACGAAGCGTTCGACGCCGGCATAGCGGCGCAGCAGTTCCTCGATGTCAGAGCGTGTCAGGTCCGGGTTGCGGTTCGGGTTGAGCAGGCACTCCTCGCTGGTCAGCAGCGTCCCTTCCCCATCGACATGGATCGAGCCCCCCTCCAGCACCAGAGGCGCGGCATAGCAGGGCAGCGCAAGCTGCGTCAGCAGCCGCTCGGCGGTGAGTGCATCCTGGTCATAGGGCTGGAACTTGCCGCCCCAGGCATTGAAGCGCCAGTCGACCCCGGCCAGGCCGCCCTTGCCGTCGATCACGAAGCTGGGTCCGCTGTCGCGCATCCAGGAATCGTCCAGCGGCATCTCGCTGCAACCGACCGCACCGCCGCTCAGCGCCTGTGCGTCTTCCATGGCGTCGGCGTTGACCAGCATGGTTACCGGCTCGAAGCCGGAGATCGCCCTGGCGACAGCCGCGTAGGCCGCCTGGGCCGCCGCCAAGCCGTCTCCCCACAGACTGCCGCGGCACGGCCAGGCCATCCAGCAACGGTCGTGCGGCGCCCACTCCGCCGGCATGAAAAAACCGTCGTCGACCGGGACCCGCTCCGCCATGGCCGCTCCTCCGCGCCTGCCGCCGTTATTCCGGCGGAAGGTCGAGCTTGATGTGCAGTTCGCGCAGTTGGCGCTCGCTGACCGGCGCCGGCGCCTGCATCATCAGGTCCTCGGCCTTCTGGTTCATCGGGAAAGCGACGACCTCGCGGATGTTTGGCTCGTCGGCCAGCAGCATGACGATGCGGTCGATGCCCGGGGCCGAGCCGCCGTGCGGTGGGGCCCCGAACTTCAGCGCCGAGATCATGCCGGCGAACTCGCTGTCCACCTGCTCCTGGCTGTAGCCGGCAATGGAGAAGGCCTTGTACATGACCTCCGGCAGGTGGTTCCGGATGGCGCCCGACGACAGCTCCACGCCGTTGCAGACGATGTCGTACTGGTAGGCCAGGATCTCCAGCGGGTCCTTGGTCTCCAGCGCCTCCAGGCCGCCCTGCGGCATGGAGAAGGGATTGTGGCTGAACTCCGTTTTGCCGCTGTCCTCATCCAGCTCGAACATCGGGAAATCGACGATCCAGCAGAAGCGGAAAGCATTCTGCTCCAGGATATCCAGTTCGCCCCCCAGCCGGTTGCGGACCTGCCCGGCCAGCTTGGCCGCCGCGCCTTCCTTGTCGCAGGAGAAGAACACCGCGTCGCCGTCCTTCAGGCCCGCGGCCTCCTTGATCTGCGCGGTGCGCGCCTCGTCCAGGTTCTTGGCGATGGGGCCCTTGGGCGTGCCGTCCTCGCCGTAGATGATGTAGCCCAGGCCCGCCGCGCCCTCCTCGCGTGCCCAGTCGTTCAGCTTGTCGAAGAAGCTGCGCGGGCGCGCACCGGCGCCCGGCGCCGGGATGGCGCGCACCACCGAGCCCGCCTCGACCGCCTTGGCGAAGATGCCGAAGCCGGAGCCGCGGAAAGCTTCGGTCACGTCGACGATCTCGATGGGATTGCGCAGGTCCGGCTTGTCGGAGCCGTACTTCAGCATGGCCTCGCGGAAGGGAATGCGCGGAAAGGGCGCCGGGGTCACGCTGCGGCCGTTGGCGAACTTCTCGAAGACGCCGTGCAGCACCGGCTCTATGGCGTTGAAGACGTCGTCCTGGGTGACGAAGCTCATCTCGAAGTCGAGCTGGTAGAACTCGCCCGGCGAGCGGTCGGCGCGGCTGTCCTCGTCGCGGAAGCAAGGGGCGATCTGGAAATAGCGGTCGAAGCCGGCGATCATCAGCAGCTGCTTGAACATCTGCGGCGCCTGCGGCAGGGCGTAGAACTTGCCGGGGTGGATGCGGCTCGGCACCAGGTAATCGCGCGCGCCCTCCGGGCTGCTGGCAGTCAGGATCGGGGTCTGGAACTCCTGGAAGCCCTGGCCTACCATGCCCTCGCGGATCGCCTGGATCACCTGGCCGCGCAGGCGGATGCGCGCCTGCATCTTCTCGCGGCGCAGGTCCAGATATCGAAAGCGCAGGCGGGTCTCCTCGCCCGCGTCCTCGTCGGCGTTGACCTGCAGCGGCAGCACCGCGGCCCGGGACTGGACGGTCAGTTCCTCGACCTGCAGTTCCACCTCGCCCGTCGGCATGGCCGGGTTCACCGTCTCCGCCGTGCGCTTCACCACCGGGCCGGTAACCGTAATCACGCTCTCAACCCTGGCGTTCTCCAACTCCTGGAACATCGGGCTCGAAACATCGATGACGCACTGGGTGATCCCATAGGTGTCACGCAGGTCGACGAAGAGGAGTTGGCCATGGTCGCGCTTGCGATGAATCCAGCCGGAGAGGCGGACCCGCTCGCCGGCGTGGGATGAGCGCAGTTCACCGCAGGTGTGGGAACGGTAGGCGTGCATTGAAAAGCTTCCGGAATTAGGGCTGCGAGGGCTTGGAATCAGCGCGCAAGAGGCCGGGAATCTGGTCTTTTGTCAAGCCTGGAGGCGTGCCAGGGCACGGCTCTTCAGAGCCCCCCGGCGTCCTCCCCGGGCGCCCCGGGAGCGTCCAGGGAGCGTCCAGGGAGCGCCCAGGGAGCGCCCGTGAAAGCCCTGCGGAGGCCTCCTACGCGCTTTCGCGGCTGCGCGTTTGAGTGTATACCGCTGCCATGAACCTCATAGCGGACAGCGCGGAACTCCAAGCGTTCTGCGCGCGGCTGGCTTCAGCCGATTTTATCACTGTCGACACAGAATTCCTGCGGGATTCCACTTACTGGCCGAAGCTCTGCCTCCTCCAGGTTGCGGGACCGGAGGAAGACGACGTTGCGGCCGTCGACACCCTGGCCGAGGGCCTGGACATGGCCCCCCTGCTGGCCCTCTTCGACGACCCCAAGATCGTCAAGGTGCTGCACTCGGCGCGCCAGGATATGGAGATTTTCTTCCATATGACCGGCCGGCTGCCCGCCCCCATATTCGATACCCAGGTGGCGGCCATGGTCTGCGGCTTCGGCGAATCGGTCGGCTACGACACCCTCGTGCGCAAGATGACCGGGGCGCAGATTGACAAATCTTCGCGCTTCACCGACTGGTCGCGGCGTCCCCTGGCCCAGCGCCAGTTGACCTACGCTTTGGCCGACGTGACCCATCTGCGCAAGGTGTACAAGAAGCTGGCGCGCCGCCTGGAAAAAACCGGCCGCGCCTCCTGGTTGGACGAGGAAATGGCAATCCTGACGTCACCGGAAACCTATCGCCTGGAACCGGAGGAGGCCTGGAAGCGCCTCAAGACCCGCTCCAACGACCGGCGCTACCTGGCCGTCCTGCGCGCCCTGGCCACTTGGCGCGAGGAGGAGGCCCAGTACCGCGACGTGCCCCGCGGACGGGTGCTGCGCGACGAACAGCTCTTCGACATCGCCGCCCACCGCCCGACCAGCGAGGAAGAACTGGCCCGGTCCCGCGGTATCAACCGCGATCTCGCCCGCGGGCGCATCGGCAAGGCCATTCTGGAGGCCGTGACCAAAGGTTTGGAAGTGCCTGACGACGACCTGCCCAAGCCGCCGCCCAAACAGCAGTCGACCAACGGCATCGGCCCGCTGATGGACTTGTTGAAGGTGATGCTGAAGCTGCGCTGCGAGGAACACGACGTTGCCCAGAAGCTGATCGCCAGCAGTTCCGACCTGGAGCAGATCGCGACGAACGATGACGCCGATGTTCTGGCCCTGCGCGGCTGGCGTTTCGACATTTTCGGCCGCGACGCCCTGGCACTGAAGCACGGGACGGTGGCGCTCAGCGCCTCCGGCAACAAGGTCCTGGTGGTGCCGCTCGGACAGTCCGGCAATACATGATCACCTTGGGCCGTATAAGCCCGCGGCTTCGCGCCCCTTTGCGCCTTGCGCTATACTGCATCGTCGGCCTTCTGGCCGGAACTCTTGCCGCCGCGCCGCCAGCGGCCCAAGCCTCTCCCCAAATCCCTCCTCCGCCCGATGGCGGCTTCGGCCTTCCCGTCGACTGCTCCATGAGCGAAGTCTGCACCGTCCAGAACTACATCGACTACGACCCCGGCCCTGGCTGGAGGGACCACACCTGCGGCGGCCTCTCCTACGACGGCCATCGCGGCATCGATATCCGGGTTCCGACGCAGATCGAGATGCGGCGGGGCGTCGCGGTGGTGGCGGCGGCGGCCGGCGAGGTCGTCATCGCCGAGGACGGCCAGCCCGACCTGCTGATGCAGGATACCGGACCGGGCAAGACCCGGCAGGAGCGCAACGGCAACTGGGTCGCCATCAAGCATGACGGCGGCTGGGTCACCACCTACGCCCACATGAGGAAGGGCACGGTCGCGGTGAAGCGCGGCGAGCGTGTGGAGCGCGGCCAGAAGCTGGGCCTCATCGGTCTCTCAGGCAACAGCGACTTTCCCCATGTCCACTTTGCCGTCACCCACCGCAACAAGCTGCTCGACCCCTTCACTGGCCTTGAGCCCTCGGCGGCCTGCGGTGAGGCGGCGCAAAGCCTGTGGTCGCCGGCAGCGCAAGCCCAGCTTCCCTACCGCGTCGGCGGCCTGCTCTCGGCCGGGTTCCTGGGCCGCACCACGACACACCGCGAGGTGCTGGAGGGCATCGAGGAACCCGGCCCGCTTTCCGCCAGATCTCCGGTCCTGATCTTCTACACCGGCGCCTGGGGGTTGCGCGAAGGGGACATCCAGCAGCTGACTATCCTGGCGCCCGACGGAACGGTATTCCTCCAGAAAGACGAAGTTCTGGAACGCAGTCGCGCCGTGCTCACCCGCTGGGTGGGGCGTAAGCTGACCAAGGTGACTTGGCCGGCCGGGACCTATCGCGGCCTCTACCGGGTGGAGCGGGAATCCGGTAACGGAAGGAGCATAGTCCTCGAAATCGAGCGCGAGGTCGAGGTCCGCTGAGCGGCCGCCGCCAGATCGGATTCACAGGGACGGTGGATCACCTTCGGCGATTCCAGCCGACCCTGATCTGCTCTACACGACGATCCGCGTGTCCTCGAAATTGCCGGCCTGGGCCAGGGTCTTAAGGCGGCGCTGCACCGCCTCGCCGTCCGGCACCGAGCCGTCGTCCGGCAGCTTCAACTCCAGCACCTTGCCGTCGACGCTGAGACCGCTGTGGTCCAGCACCCAGCGGGTCGCCGCCGAAACCCGATAGGCCAGGCGCAAGGCCAGGCCCAGCAGGATCGCCCGCTCCCGCCAGCGCTCGTCCAGCACCGCCACCGCCTGGCGCGCGTCCTTCGAATCCGCCGGTGCGCCGTAGCGCAGGAAGGCTGTGTAGGCGAGGAAGGCGCGCCCCGGATGATCGATGCCGACCAGCGGATAGTGCAGGACGCGGCGCAAGGCCTGAACGGCGCGGAAGTCCGGATGCTCGCGCCAAGCCAGATCGGAGACGTGGCACGCCGCCAGCCGCAGCCGACGCTCCTCCTCGCTCTCCTCTGGAAACAATGCGTCGCACCACTTCATAAGGGCCTCGCCGACATCGCCGAAGCGCCCTTCCCGTTCGGACATCTCCGCCACCGTGACCAGCAAGGGGTCCTGACGGCGGACCTCTTCCGGTAATTGATTGAACAGAAAGCCCTCACGCACACCGTAAGTCGAGAAGACCACCTGCTTACTCTGCAGCTTGCGTAGCAGGCGCGCCAGCACCAGGGCGCCCAGGGGCAAGGCTTCCCGCCGCCGGCGTGAGATGTACTGCAGGCCGGCGAGCGAGGACTTGCCTTGACGGGCCAGCAGCCGCGCCAGCTTGATCGCCTCCCCGCTGGAGATGGTGTGCTCGTGGATGGCGTGCAGCGGGTGCTTGCTCTGCTCCATGTGCAGGCGGGCCAGGTTTCGCCAAACGCCGCCCACCGGATAGAAGGTGCGATCCTTCCCCACGCTCAGCCAGTCGACCTTGGAGAAGGCCTTGTCGATCGCACTGCGCATCTTTTCCCTGTCGCCGCCGCAGCTTTCCATGAGGCGCAGGGGCCCCAGCCCCAAGGTCGTCGACCGGCCGAGCTTGCCTTGGTTCACCTCCACCAGTTCCAGGCTGCCGCCGCCGAGGTCCCCCATGATGCCGTCGGCGGTCGGGTTGCCCGCGATCACGCCCAGGGCCGAGAGTTCCGCCTCTTCCTCTCCGCTCAGCACGCGGACCGGGTGGCCGCACTGCCGTTCCACGGTCTCGCGGAAGGCGGGACCGTCTTCGGCCTCGCGCACCGCCGCCGTGGCGATCAACTCGATGCGGCCCACCCCCATGGCCCGCGCCAGCGCCGTGAAGCGGACCAGGTTGGGCACGGCGAGTTCCACGCCTTCGGGCGACAGCCGGCCGCTCGAATGCAGTCCACGGCCCAGGCCGCAGAGCACCTTTTCGTTGAAGACTGTGGCCGGAGCACGCTTCAACCCGTCGAAAACCACGAGACGAATGGAGTTGGAGCCGATATCGATGACGGCGACTCGCTGATCGTGGACATTTCCCTTGGCCAGGGAGACGACCGCCGCCTGATGCCGGGCTTTCATGGGAACGTCAGGACTTTTTGAGCACCAGCCGGGGCGCCTTCTTCGACTTCTTCAGAGCCGAGCCGCGGCCGGAGAGGCTGGGGTTCGTCATGAAGTAAGTATGCGCGCTGAAGGACTTTGCCGTGGAGCGCACGCGCCGGTAGGTCCCTTCCGGTTCCAAATGCCAGCTCTGCGCTTCGTCGTTGAGATTGGCGATCATGATCTGGTCGAGGACCTGTTGGTGAACCGTGGCGTTCTCGATTGGCACCAAGGTCTCGATCCGGCGGTCAAGATTGCGGGGCATCCAGTCCGCTGAGGATATGAACACCTTGGCCTCCCTGGACGGTAGCGGCTTGCCGTTGCCGAAGCAAACGATTCGGCTATGCTCCAGGAAGCGGCCGATAATGCTCTTCACTCGAATACTGTCGGACAGGCCCGGAACGCCGGGGCGCAGGCAGCAGACCCCGCGAATCACCAGGTCTATGGAAACCCCCGCCTGCGAAGCCTTGTAGAGGGCGTCGATAATCTCCGGGTCGACCAAGGAATTCAGCTTGGCCCAGATGGTCGCCGGCCGCCCCGCCTTGGCGTGGGCGATCTCGCCCTTGATCAGCTTCAACAGCGTCTGGCGCAGCGTCAGCGGCGCGAAGGCGATCTTCTCCATCTCCTTCGGCGTCGCATAGCCGGTCATGTAGTTGAAGAGCCGCGTGGCATCGCGCGCCAGCACCGGATCGCAGGAGAAGAAGGAAATGTCGGTGTAGATCCGTGCGGTGATGGGATGGTAGTTGCCGGTACCGTAGTGGACGTAAGTGCGAACGGCCTCCTTCTCGCGCCGGGCCACCAGGGAAATCTTGGCGTGGGTCTTCAGTTCCAGGAAACCGTAAATGACCTGCACACCCGCCCGCTCCAGGTTGCGCGCCCAGCGGATATTGCGCTCCTCGTCGAAACGCGCCTTCAGCTCAACCAGCGCGGTCACCGACTTGCCGGCCTCCGCAGCTTCCGCCAGGGCCTTCACGATGGGGGAGTCTTCGGAGGTCCGGTAGAGCGTCTGCTTGATGGCGATCACGGCCGGGTCGTTGGCGGCCTGGCGCAGAAACTGCACCACGACATCGAAGCTTTCGTAAGGATGATGGACCACGATGTCCTTGGTGCGGATGGCCGCGAAGCTGTCTCCGCCGAAATCGCGGATCCGTTCCGGAAATCGCGGATTGTAGGGCGCGAAGACCAGGTCCGGGCGTTCGTCGATGATCAGTTCCTTGGTGTCGGAAAGGCCCAGCATTCCGTCCAGAGGGAACACGTTCTCGGGCTCGACCTGCAGTTCGCGCGCCACGAAGTCCAGCAAGGTCGGCTGCATTTCCGCGTCCACCGTCAGGCGGATCACCGACCCGCGGCGCCGGCGCTTCAAGGCGCTCTCGAAGACGCGCACCAGATCCTCTGCCTCTTCCTCCACCTCCAGATCGCTGTCGCGCAGCACGCGGAAAAAGCCGCTGGACTTCACCTCGAACCCCGGAAAGAGTTCGTCGAAGTAGAGGCGCAGCAGTTCCTCAAGGCGAATGAAGCGCGCTTCCCCGCCCGGCAGGCGAATGAAGCGGTCGACCAGCGTCGGAATGGGAATGAGGCCGTTGATCTGCGATTTGTCGTCGCCGCGCAGAAGCTCGACGACGATCGACAGTCCGCGGTTCGGAATGAACGGGAAAGGGTGCGCCGGGTCGATGGCTATGGGGGAGAGCACCGGATAGAGATGGTCCGTGAAGTAGTCGTCCAGCCATAGCCGCTCCTTGGCGGTCACCTGGTCGGATCCGACCACCGAGAGACCGGCCGCGCCGAGCTCGCCAACCAGTTCCAGCCACTTCTCCTGCTGCCAGCGCATCAGCTTGGCGACCCTCTCGTTGATCGCCGCGAGCTGCTGGGCGGGGGTCAGCCCCTCGGGTGAGGGTGTCTTCACGCCAGCCCGCTGTTGCCCGCGCAGGCCGGCCACGCGCACCATGAAGAACTCGTCGAGATTGCTGGCGGAGATCGACAGGAATCGCAAGCGCTCCAACAGGGGATGATTGGCGTTATACGCCTCCTCCAGGACGCGCTCGTTGAACGCCAGCCAGGAAATTTCCCGATTGATGAAGCGCTCGGAGGAAGACAGATCGATCGCGGCCACCTCGGCCCCGGCCGGCAGGTCGGACTCCTGCTCCAGCGGCTCCACTTCAAGCGCGACGATCTTGCTTTCTTCCACTCTTTTCCACTCCGCTCCCGCCGCGACCCGCGCAAGGCGGCTCCGGTTCGACGCCTTCATAGCACAGTCATACATACCGAAATATTACAGTTATATGTGGCCGGCCCGGCGGGCCGGCAAGGTATCCGGCATCCGTGAACGGCTGCCAACGCGGGCTTGATTTACATCAAAGCACCGTAGAATCGATTTGGCTACACAGGTCTTGGCCCGTGGGAGATCCCTACCCAGCCCCATGAGCCAGGGCCTTCCCGTCTTGGCCTCACGGCCGACGGGAAGGCCCCCCAGCTTGTTCCATGCCTCATAAACGCATGGCGCCCAGCCTAGGAGACGATTTCCCAGGCTCCGTCCGGCTGCCGGCAGGCCACGCCATAACCGGATTGGCTGCGCTGGCCGACGACGATCTGTTGTTGGAACTCACGGCAGTATCGCCCGGCCGTGTCCTGGCCCTCGCGCGTCGGCACGATGCGGCCCGATGCGGCACCATCATTCCATTGGATCGTCTCGCCCAAGGGAGCGCTATAGGCGCGCCTCTGCGCCCAGATGGCGTGGTCGCGCTGGCTGTCGTTCAGCACGTCGACGATCTGCAGAGCCAGGATGGCATAGATCGCCCAATCGTCGTCGCGGTCCCGGTAGCGGCGGTGGTGATGGCTCCCTCGCCTGTACTCGTGGTGATGTTTATGCACCACGACCCTGTGCCGGTGCTTGCGGTGACCACGCGGTTCCCAGTGGCGGTCGCCATGCCAGATCACCCGATGGCCATGCCGCTTCGCGCGGTGATGCTTCCTGTGTTTGTGATACTTGCCGTGCCCGCGGTCGTGATCGCCGTGCCAACGGCTTCTGCGGTCATCGCGGTCGTCGTCGTCGGCGACGGCCGGTGTTGCGGTGAGGAGAAATAGCGCGGCAAGCGCCAACAAGAACTTCCTGGACATCCTTCCGATCCTTCCAAAGCTGTCTCGATGCATTGGTGAGATCGGTGCTACGGCAAGGGGCGCCGAGGTCCTCCCCCGGCGCCCCCGAATGGTCATAATTTACCTGACTTCTGTCACGGCTGTGACAGAAGTTGGGCTGCTAAAGCGTTCCCGGAAAGGCGCCGCCGTCCATCAGCAAGTTCTGACCGGTGATGAATCCGGCCTGCGCGCCGCACAGGAAAGCGCAAGCCTGACCGAATTCCACCGGGTCGCCAAACCGGCCGGCTGGATTGCCCGCCGCGCGCTCCTTGGCCACCTCCTCTGCGGAGCGGCCGGACTTGTCCGCCACAGCCTTGATCGTCTGGCGCAGGCGATCGGTATCGAAAGGTCCGGGCAACAGGTTGTTGATGGTGACGTTGTTGACCACTGTCTTGCGCGCCAGACCGGCAACGAAGCCGGTAAGACCCGCGCGGGCGCCGTTGGACAGGCCCAGGATGTCGATGGGCGCTTTCACCGCGCCGGATGTGATATTGACGATACGTCCGAAGCGGCGCTCCATCATGCCGTCGACCGTTGCCTTGATAAGCTCGATGGGTGTCAGCATGTTGGCGTCCAGCGCCTTGATCCAGTCCTCGCGATCCCAGTCGCGGAAATCGCCCGGCGGCGGCCCGCCGGCGTTGTTGACCAGGATGTCGGGTTGCGGACAGGCGGCCAGCGCGAGCTGCCGGCCTTCCGGCGTGGTAATGTCCGTGGCGACGGCATTGACACTGCCTCCCGTCGCCGCGCGGACCTCCTCCGCCGTCTTCTCCAGGGGTCCCTGCGTACGCGCCACGATGGTCACCTCGACGCCCTCCATGGCGAGCTGCATGGCACAGGCTCGCCCCAATCCCTTGCTCGCCGCGCAAACCAGCGCCTTGCGGCCTTCAATACCCAGATCCATCGCTTATCTCCTTAAGTCCTGTCTTCCGTTTCCTGAGAAGCATCCATGTCCTGCAGCACCGCGCGCGCCAAAGGCACGGTGATCTGGCGCCGCTTGGCCAACGCCATCCGGTCGATGGCCGCAACGACGCGCCGCGCAGCCGCGAAAGAGCGCTCGATGCGCGCGCTCACGAAGCGCACCACCTCCGCGTTGACCGGGAGCTGGCGGTCGGCGAAGAGTTTCACCAGCACCGCCTCGATCAAGGCATCGTCCGGCTCCCCCAGGGCGGCGGCCTGCATCCCCGACAGCCGGGACCGCAGGTCGGCCAGGGGGCAATCCCAGCGCGCCGGCGCCTCACGGTCCGACAGCAGCAAAAAGCCGCGCCGCTCCAGCATCATGTTGTAAAGGTGCAGCAGGCGGCGCGCGACCTCCGGTTCCGCGCTCAGACAGCCTGCGGCATCTTCCACCACGCAGGCCCGCACGCCGCCCTCGGGATCGCCCAGATAGGCCGGCGGCTCGTCACTGCGCAGCATATCGGCGTCGATCTGGATGGCGCCGGAGGCTTGGCGCCAGACTTGGCAGAGATGCGTCTTGCCGCTGCCCGCCGGACCGAAGAGGGCCAAGGCGTTGGCCGGCCAGTCCGGCCAGCGGTCGATCCAGGCGACGGCCACCTCGTTGCTCGGCGCGACCAGGAAGTCTTCGCGCGCCAGGGCCGGACGATGGCCCAGGTCCAGGGGGAGCTGCGCCGGCGGGGTCAAGGTGTGGCGTCCTGCCCGTCGCTCCGCGTGCCTTCATGGCCGGTGTAGTAGGCGCTGAGGCGATACTGGGAAAGGGCGAAGCGGACCCCCACGCCGACGATGGCCGCGACGGGCACCGCCAGCAGCACGCCGACGAAGCCGAAGAGGGCGCCGCCGGCCAGCAACGCGAACATCACCCAGACCGGATGCAGCCCGACCTTTTCGCCAACCAGCTTGGGGGTCAGCACATTGCCTTCGATGGCCTGGCCGACGAAGAAAACGACGGCGACGATACCGACCGAAAGAAAACTGTCGAACTGCGCCAGAGCGAGCCCGACAGAAAGCACCAGCCCGACCAGGGAGCCGACGTAGGGGATGAACGACAGGAAGCCTGCGATAAGCCCCACCACCAGGCCGAAGTCGAGCCCGGCCAGCGTCAGGCCGATCGCATAGAAGACGGCCAGCGACAGGCAGACCATGCCCTGGCCGCGCAGGAAGCCCGCCAGGGTTTCGTCCACCTCCTGTGCCAGGCGGCGGATCGTCTCCTGATGCTTGCGGGGCAGCCAGTCGTCGGCCTTGGCGACCATCCGGTCCCAGTCGCGCAGCAGATAGAAGGTCACCACCGGAGTGATGACCAGCAGGGCCACGAAGTTGAAGAAGGCAACGCCGCCGGAAATGATGCCGCCCAGAACCTCCGTCACCCAGGTAAATATCTTGTCGGCCGAGCCGCCCAGCACCGATTTGATCTTCTCTTCGGTGCCGGCGTCCAAGCGGTCGCGCAACATCTCGACCAGGACCGCGACCTCCCGCTGGATGGCGGCCAGATAGTCGGGCGCCCTTTCGATCAGCGTCGCGATCTGGCCGATCACCGCAGGAATCACCAGCAGCAGCACCAGAATGCAGATCAAGACGAAACAGACGGTGACGATGGCGGTCGCCCAAGTGCGCGACAGCTTCCACCTCTCCATGCGGTCACAGATCGGGTCCAGCAGATAAGCGACCACCATGCCTGCCACAAAGGGCAGCAATACGCTGCGCAGCAGGTAGACGCAAATCAGGGTGATGATCAGCAGAACCAGCCAGAAGCGTATCTGGCTGGCGGTCGGCGCATGCGCCAGGAGGCGCCCCTGCCCTTCCTGCGCAGGCGTCTCCCGCCCCTGCGGTTCCTGATCGCTCATTGCGGCGCGGGCGTTGTGAAGATGCTCTGCCCGTCGAGGGCAGGCTCGGGCGGCAGCCTGTTGCGCTTCTCCGACAGCATCATTTCCCAGTTGCTGTCCGGACGCAGAGCCAGAAAGAGATCACGTTGCTCCAGGGCACGGCTCAGCCGTTGCTCGTCGCCGAAGAAAGTGATCTCCAACTGCGCTTCATAGCGGGTCAGGGAATTGACGCCGGTCTGCTGGATCGCAGCGACGCCGTGCAGGCGGCGGCGCACGTTCAACCAGTCATCGAGGCCGTCGAGCGGCACGTAAACCACGATCGAGCGCTCGCTGCCGAACTGCAGCAGGTTCTGCTGCTTCCAGCTCTCCTGGACGGAACCGTCAATGCGGTTCGCCGCCCGCGCTAGGAAGCCGTCGTAAGGTTCACCTGACACTTGCACCAGCTTGTCACGCAGAGTGCCGATCCGGTCTCCGTCGCGGAACCGGGTGGTCACCACAGTCAACGCCGCCGAGCCCGCCGCCGGGTCGCCGCTCAGCTTGGCCTCGGACACCAGCACGTCTTCGGCGCCATACAGGGCCGCGATCTCACGCAAGGCGTCCGAATCGCCCCCCAGCGCGCGCGCCGCGTCAATGGCCGCGACATCGCCGATGTCACCCAGCGGCACCGCCAGGGGCACCAGCCCGTCATCTCCGGGACGCGACGCCCAGACGTCGCGCCAGGGATTGGGATACTGCCACAACGTCGCAGCGGCCCCGCCCCCTTCGAAAACCGGCAGCACCACCACGGGCTTGCTGCGCGTCTCGGCGAAGCCGACGTTGTTGTTGCGCAACAGCTTGCGGACCTCTTCGCCGTTGAAGCGGAAAGTCAGATCGGCCAGGTAGCGCACTGCCGAGGCCCGCTCGTTGGCCACCGAAAAATCGAGCACATAGTACTGCAGCAGGCTGGACTCGGGCTCAGGCACCAGGTCCAGCTGGTCCTCGGGGACCAGGCGCCGCAGCAGCCGGCGGAAGGCCCGGCGCTGACCCACCGCGAGGGCCACTTGGCGGGCCTCGGCGGCCGTTCCGGCGGTCTCGTCCACCGGCACCCGGCGCACCGTAAAGATATCGCTGGCGCCCTGGGCGTGGGCAGTGTCCGCGCCCAGCAGCACCAGAACTGCCGGAGCCAGAAACAGGCCTCCACAGGCAACAAGGGCCAGGGCCAGCATTCGAAGCGCGCTCAGCCGGCGAAACCACATTGCAAACCGTCCCGGATTCTCTATCTTCGCCCGGCAAAGCGGGCCGAAAAGCCTCATACCTTAAATACCTCATGTGACCGGAGGACGCCATAACAAGCCGGAATTCGCGTGACAACCAGTTGAGTTACAAGGATGCGGGTGTCGACATCGATGCCGGTAACGCACTGGTGGAGGCGATCAAGCCGCTGGCCCGCTCGACCGCCCGCAGCGGCGCGGACGCCGGCCTTGGCGGTTTTGGGGGCTTCTTCGACCTGAAAGCGGCCGGCTACCGCGATCCGCTGCTGGTGGCCGCCAACGACGGCGTCGGCACCAAGCTGAAGATCGCCATTGCGGCCGACCGCCACGACAGCGTGGGAATCGATCTGGTCGCCATGTGCGTGAACGATCTGGTCGTGCAGGGCGCCGAGCCCCTCTTCTTCCTGGATTACTACGCAACCGGGCAGCTCAAGGTGGCCGCCGGGACCGCCGTCGTCGAGGGCATTGCCGAGGGCTGCCGTCAGGCCGGCTGCGCCCTGATCGGCGGCGAGACCGCCGAGATGCCGGGGCTCTATGCCGCGGGCGACTACGACTTGGCCGGCTTCGCCGTCGGCGCGGTAGAGCGCGACCGGGTGCTGACCGGGGCCGATGTGACGGCCGGCGACGTGGTCCTGGGCCTCGCCTCATCCGGCCTGCACTCCAACGGCTTCTCCCTGGTCCGCCGGGTGGTCGAGACCCTGGGGCTGGATTATGCCCAACCGGCCCCCTTCGCGCCGGAGAAAACCCTCGGCGAGGCCCTGCTGACCCCGACCCGCATCTACGTGAGGAGCTGCCTGGCGGCGCTGGAGACGGTCGAGGACGGCCAGCGGGGCGTCAAGGCCCTCGCCCACATCACCGGCGGCGGCTTCCTGGAGAACCTTCCGCGGGTCATTCCCGAGGGCCTGGGGGTCGTCCTGGACGGCGTCACCTGGCCGGTGCCGGAGGTTTTCCGCTGGCTGGCCGAGTTCGGCGGCATCGCCCCGCAGGAGATGGTGCGCACCTTCAACTGCGGTGTCGGCATGGCCGTGGTGGTCTCCCCCGGGCAGGCCGAGGCCGTGCGCACCGCCTTCGAGGCCGCCGGCGAGACGGTCTTCGCCATCGGCCACATCACCGCCCACCACGGCGAGAGCGGCCAGGTCACCATTCGGGGTTTGGAGGCAACCTGGCCCCAATGAGGACAGGAACATGAAAGTCGGCGTCCTCATCTCCGGGCGTGGCAGCAACCTGAAATCGCTGCTGGATGCTTGCGCCACACCGGATTTCCCCGCGCAGATCGTCACGGTGATCTCCAACCGCCCCGGGGCCGGCGGCCTCGACCATGCGCGCGCGGCGGGCGTCGCCGCGGAGACCATCGACCACAAGGACTTCAACGGCCGCGAGGCCTTCGAGGCCGAGGTGACGAAAGCACTGGAGGCGGCGGGGGTCGACCTGCTCTGTCTGGCCGGCTTCATGCGGGTAGTCAGCGCCGGCTTCGTGCGCCACTGGCAGGGCCGCATGATCAATATCCACCCCTCCCTGCTGCCGCTCTTTCCCGGCCTCGACACCCACGCCCGGGCCCTGGAGGCCGGAGTGCGGCTGCACGGGTGCAGCGTGCACTACGTGAACGAGGAGGTCGACGGCGGTCCGATCATCGGCCAGGCCGCGGTGCCGGTGCTGCCGGGCGATGACCCGGCCGGCCTGGCCGCCCGGGTGCTGACGGCCGAGCACCGGCTCTATCCCGCCTGCCTGCGGCTGGTGGCCGAGGGCAAGGTGCGTTGCCGGGACGGCAGGGTCGCAATTTCCGCGGATTTTGACCCTTCGGAGCGCCTCTTCAGCCCGCCGCTCGAGGATTGATCGAGCCGGCGCCGCCGGGCCTCTGGCGGGCTCCGGGGCTTGCCCGCCGCTGCGTCTCAGGCTAGAAGAAACGGCAAGCGATCATATCGCGCGCCCCGCCCATATGCCGCTATGGTTTCGGGGCGGTCGCAGTTGGCACGTAACGAGCAGGGCTTTCAGATATGTCAGACGATCAATTGCTTCGCGAGCATCAGCAGAACTGGAAGGGCTTCGTGCGCTTCATCACGATCTCCACGGGCTTGGTGATCTTGACCCTGGCCCTGATGGCGCTCTTCCTGCTGTAGCGGTTTTGCCGGCTGCCGGAGGCGGCCCGGTCTTTCCCTTATTTCCCTTCGCCGACGACCTGCAGGCGCCAGCCGCCCAGCCCGCGCACGGCTAGGCGATAGCTGCCGGGCCCGAGCACCTGCGAGCGCCCACCGCCCTCGCCGATCTGGTTGCCGACGACGTCAACCAGCTCGCCTTGGGGCGTATACAGTTCCACGGTCAGCAGACTGCCCTGGCTCTGCCAGACCAGGCGCCACGGCCCGCCGACGTCCAGGATATCCGAGTCCCAGTTGTCCTTGCCCGTGAACTTGTGAAGCGCCGACGGCGCATCGCTGCTCCTGGAGGCTCTCTCCAACCCGACCAGCGGCGCGGCCACACCGTCGTAGCAGGCCAGCCGCTTGGCCTCGTCGTCCAGGCCCCCGCAGTCGATGAGCTCCTCGGCCAGCTTGGTCGTGTCGTCCGCCGACTTGTCCTGGCCGAGGGCGCCCAGGGCCCCGGCGGCGCAGAAGACCGCAGACAAGAGGATTTTTGTGTGTCTCATCACAGCCCCTTGATCGCCGGTTTCCACAACCAGTGTCTGGATACCTCATCCGCAGGTCGGGGCCGGGGGAGGTCCCGCAATGTGTAGGGTCTCTGTGCAGCCCTTGGCCGCTACTGGGCCGGCTGCTCCATCTTCTCCGTCGGAGAGCTCTCCTCCATCTTCTGGCGGCTTTGCTCAAGCTGCTTCTGAGCGGCGGTCTTGAACGTCGGGGCGGCCTCCAGTTCCGCCCGCGTCAACTCGGTCAGCAGCAGCAATCCGCCCTCGGACTGCTGCTCACTCAGCACGGTCCAGGAAAGGCCGACAGACTTGGCGCCCACACCCAGGAAGCCGCCAATGTCGACCACCACGCCAACGATCTTGTAGTTATCGCCGAGCAGCAGGTCGGTCACCTTGCCGACGCTTTCCAACCCCTCTGGCGAGCGGGCGACGACGGAGGCGCCGATATAGCTGTCGGAGAGCTTCTCGCCGGGTTTCTGTTCGGTGAGGAAGTACGGCTTTGCCTGCTGGGCGACGGCCACCGGGGCAGCGGCCAGAACCGCGACGGCTGCGACAGCGAGGATCTTCGGGGTTCGCATAGCTCGTGCTCCTTCGTTGTTTCGATTGCTCGAAAGACGGATGCACCCACCGCCTTTGCCAACATAGACACCCGTTGGCAGCCATTTGTTCCTCAGGGGCGCGAGGGCACAAAAAAAGCGGGGCCCAAGGCCCCGCTCTTCCGCAAGCCGCGCCCCGCTGCGGAGCGCATTTCCTGCCGTCCTCAGCCGACGATTTCGTCGTCGCCGAAGAAGAACTTGATCTCCTCGGCCGCCGTGTCGGGGCCGTCGGAGCCGTGCACGGAGTTGGTCTCGATGGACTCGGCGAAATCGGCGCGAATGGTGCCCGGCGCGGCATCCGCCGGGTTGGTGGCGCCCATGACTTCGCGGTTCTTGGCGATGGCGTCTTCACCTTCCAGCACCTGGACCACGACGGGGCCGGAGGTCATGAAGCTGCAGAGGTCGTTGAAGAAGGGCCGCTCCTTGTGCACCGCGTAGAAGCCCTCGGCCTGCTCGCGGGTCATGTGGATGCGCTTGCTGGCGACGACGCGCAGGCCGGCTTCCTCGAGGCGGTCGATGATCTTGCCCGTGATGTTGCGCTTGGTCGCGTCCGGCTTGATGATCGAAAAGGTACGTTGGGTGGCCATGGACTCCGGCTCTCCTCTAGATTGCTCGTTACCGGGTAGATTGCTCGTTCGCGGGCGGTCCCCGCCGGCTCCCACCTGGAAAGTCCGGCTCTTCCGCCCATTTTAGCGTTCCGCGCCGGGCTTATAGACCCTTTGCCGGGCCAGGGCAACGCCCGCGCGGGGCCGGCCCCGCCGCGACTTTCGCCCGCCGGCCCGCTGTGCTATCAACCCGCCCGCCGCCACCTGAGGCCGGAGCTGAACGGGGCCCATGCTGCACATTAACGATCTCGTCTACCGAGTTCAGGGCGCCCCCCTGTTCGACCACGCCACCGTCGCCGTCAACAAGGGCGAGCGGGTGGGCCTGGTCGGCCGCAACGGCTCCGGCAAGACCACCCTGCTGAAGCTGATCTCCGGCGAACTGCACGCGGACCAGGGCAGCATCACCTACCCCCGCCTGACCCGGGTCGGCAAGGTGGCCCAGGAAGCCCCTTCCGGCCAGACCAGCCTGATCGACACCGTGCTGGCCGCCGATACCGAGCGCAGCGCCCTGCTGGCCGAGGCCGAGCACGCCAGCGACCCGCACCGCATCGCCGAGTTGCACGAGCGCCTGGCCACCATCGGCGCCGATTCCGCGCCTGCCCGCGCCGCCCGCATCCTGGCCGGCCTGGGCTTCGATGAGGCGGCCCAGCAGCGCCCCTGCGCCGAGTTCTCCGGCGGCTGGCGGATGCGCGTCGCCCTCGCCGCCCTGCTGTTCCGGGCCCCGGACCTGCTGCTGCTCGACGAGCCGACCAACCACCTGGACCTGGAAGCCGCCCTCTGGCTAGAGGGCTATCTCAAAAGCTACCCTGGCACGCTGCTGCTGGTCTCCCACGACCGCGGTCTGCTGAACCGGGCGGTGAACCGCATCATCCACCTGGAACAGCGCAAGCTGACCGCCTACACCGGCAACTATGATCGCTTCGAGCGCCTGCGCCGCGAGCACTTGGAGCACCAGGCCGCCCTGCAGGCCAAGCAGCAGGCCCAGCGCCGGCACATCCAGGCCTTCGTCGACCGTTTCCGCTACAAGGCCTCCAAGGCCCGCCAGGCGCAGTCGCGCCTCAAGGCCCTGGCGCGCATGGAGCCCATCGCCGCGGTGATGGAGGACCGCACCGTCACCTTCGACTTTCCCTCCCCTTCCCACCTCTCGCCGCCGATCCTGACGCTGGAGAACGCGTCGGTGGGCTACGAGACCGGCAAGCCGATCCTGTCGCGCCTCAACCTGCGTCTCGACATGGATGACCGGGTCGCCCTCCTGGGCGCCAACGGCAACGGCAAGTCGACCCTTTCCAAGCTCTTTGCCGGGCGGCTGAAGTGCATGGAGGGGCGCATGACCCGCTCGGGCAAGCTGAAGATCGGCTACTTCGCCCAGGACCAGGCCGAGGAACTGGACCTTCAGGCGACGCCGCTGGCCCACATGCAGCGACTCATGCCGCTGGAGACCGAGACCAAGCTGCGCGCCCAACTCGGCCGCTTCGGCTTCGGCGTGGACCGCGCCGAGGTTCAGGTCGGCAAGCTCTCCGGCGGCGAGAAGGCGCGCCTGCTTTTCGCCCTGATGAGCCGCGACGCGCCCCACGTGCTGATCCTCGACGAGCCGACCAACCATCTGGACGTCGACTCGCGCCAGGCCCTGATCCAGGCCCTCAGCGCCTTCGAGGGCGCGGTGATCCTGGTCAGCCACGATACCCACCTGATCGAACTGACCGCCGACCGCCTCTGGCTGGTCGCCGGCGGTGCTGTCGCTTCTTTCGACGGCGACATGGACGACTACCGCAAGCTGCTGCTGGAGCAGCGCCGCCAGGAACGTTCGCGCCAGCGCGACGACAAGCCCCAGCGCGACGAGGTCGTCTCCAAGAAGGACAAGCGCCGCGCCGCCGCCGAGGCGCGCGCCGCCGTGGCCGACCTGCGCAAGGCGGCCAGACAGGCCGAGGCCGGGCTGGAGAAGCTGAACCGGCAGAAGGCCGACCTGGAAAGCAAGCTCGCCGATCCCGAAATCTACGAAGGTCCGACGGCCAGGCTGCAAGAACTGCAGATCAAATTCGGTCAGATCAAGCAGGCGATCGCGAAGGCCGAGGACCGTTGGCTGGAGTTGCAGGCCGCCCTGGAGGAGGCCTGAGCTTCAGGCCTTCTGGCTCCAGCGCCCGCTCTCGTCCTGCTGCCAGTAGGTAACGTCGTGGCCCGCATCCTTCAGGATCTTCCACTGGCCGCGGGCCTGGGTCAGGGCTTCCTCGTCGCCGCCGTCGAACAGCAGAACGCACAAGGCATAGTCGGCGATCCTCTCCGAAGACGCACCGTCGGTCAGGAACAGGACTTCCGCCCCGTTCGGCGCCTCGTCCTCCACCGTCAGCCAGACGGGCTGGCGCGCGGCCCGGCCGTCCTTGGCCGTTCCGTGCGGCAGGAAGGCCCGGTCATGGTAGGTCCACAGGCGGGCGGAGAGCGCCTCGACGCGCGCTTCTGAGCCGGCCTTCACTACCGCCCGCTGGTCCCGCTCCAAGGTCTTCTCCAGCATCTGCGGCAGGGCCTGCTCCAGCGTGGTCCGGGTCATGTGATAGAATCGCACGCCAGTCATGGATCGGGCATCACCGCTTGGAGATCGCGCCGGGGGCGGCGGGCCGGACTCCCGGCCCGCCGCCTCTCACGCTACTTTTCGAAGTTGTCGGCCACGAAGGTGTCCAGCAGGCGCACGCCGAAGCCGGTACCGCCCTTCGGCACCGTCGCCTTCTCCTTGGTCGACCAGGCCATGCCGGCGATGTCCAAGTGCGCCCAGGGCGTTCCGTCCTTGATGAAGCGCTGCAGGAACTGGGCGGCGGTGATCGAGCCGCCGGCCCGGCCACCGCCGATGTTCTTCATGTCGGCCGCGTCGCAATCGATCTGCTTGTCGTATTCCGGGCCCATGGGCAGACGCCACAGCGGCTCGCCGACGCTCTTGCCGGCAGCGGTGAGCTGGTTCGACAGCTTGTCGTCGTTGCTGAACAGGCCGGCATGCTCGTTGCCCAGCGAGATGATGATGGCCCCGGTCAGGGTCGCCAGATCGACAACCAGCTTCGGCTTGAACTTCTCCTGCGTGTACCAGAGGGCATCGGCCAGGACCAGGCGCCCTTCGGCGTCGGTGTTCAGCACCTCGATGGTCTGACCGGACATGGAAGTCACGATATCGCCGGGCCGCTGGGCGGTGCCCGAAGGCATGTTCTCGACCAGGCCGCAGATGCCGACGGCGTTGACCTTGGCCTTGCGCGCGGCCAGGGCGTGCATCAGGCCGACCACGGTGCCGGCGCCGCCCATGTCCCATTTCATGTCTTCCATGCCCGCCGCAGGCTTCAGCGAGATGCCGCCGGTGTCGAAGGTCACACCCTTGCCGACGAAGGCCAGCGGCGCCTTGTCCTTGGCATTGGCGGGCAGGCCCTGCCAGACCATGATCAGCAGCTGCGGCTCGTGGGCCGAGCCCTGGGCGACGCCGAGCAGCGCGCCCATGCCGTGCTTCTCCATCTCCTTCTGGCCCAAGGCCTGCACCTTCACGCCCAGCTTGCTGAGCTTCTTGGCTTCGGCCACCAGCGACTTGGGGAAGATGACGTTGGCCGGCTCGCTGACCAGGTCTCGGGTGGTGAAGACACCCGCTGCGATATGCTCGAGCTTCTGATACTGGCGCCTGGCCGCGGCCGCGTCCTCGACCATGACCTTGATGTCTTTCAGCTTGGGCTTCTTGTCCGCCGCCTCTTTGGTCTTGTACTTATCGAAGCGATAGCTGCGCAGCAGCGCGCCGTAAGCATAGTTGGCGGCGCGGATCGGCGCGCTTTTACCACCACGCAGCTTGTCCACGCAAAACGCCGCCGTGCCCTCGCCGCTGCGCAGCAGGTGCGCTGCCGCGGAGCCGCCGAGGTCTTGAAGATCCTTTTCGCTCAGCTTGGCGGGAGCGCCCAAGCCGACCATCAGGATCCGGCTGTTGGTCAGGTTGGCGGGGGCTACGACTTCCAACAGTTCCCCTTTCTTGCCGGAGAAACTGCTGGCGGCGATGGCACGCTCCAGCGCGCCGTCGGTTTCACTGTTCAGGCTCGCGGCCGTGGGGGTGAGCTTGCCACCCTCCAGGACACCGACAACCAGGGCGCCGGACGACGGAACGCTCGGCGAAGCAAAGGAAATATTCATCAATCCCCTCACGGAAAGAACGCGGCCGGCGCGGCGCCGGAAACGGCGGGCCAGCCATGGAATGACTCTGGGTGGACAAAGATAAGGCCGAACAGCCTGTCAGTGCCAGCGGGCAAGTTCAAGGGGCCTTTCGCATCTCCGCCGGCGGCGGGCCCACCCGCCGCAGACCGGGATTTTGACTGGACTGGGGTCGCGGCGGCGCGCTATTTCTTCCCTATTCCCGCACCGCAGCGATTGGGCCCGATGCCCTGGATAACACGCTACATTCTCGGGCAGTTGGTGACGGCGACCATCTTCGTCACCCTGGCCCTGACCTTCGCCATCTGGCTGACGCAGTCGCTGCGTTTGATCGACTATATCGTCAATCGCGGGCTGCCGGCTTCCACCTTCCTCACCTTCGTCGGCCTGCTGCTGCCGTCTTTCCTGGGGGTCGTGCTGCCGGTGGCCGCCTTCGTCGCGGCACTGTTCATCTATCACAAGCTGGCCATGGACAGCGAAATGGTGGTCATGCGCGCCGCCGGGCTGTCGCAGCTCCAGTTGGCCCGACCG
The DNA here is from genome assembly GCF_039839785.1 of Pelagibius sp. CAU 1746. Taxonomy (NCBI): domain Bacteria; kingdom Pseudomonadati; phylum Pseudomonadota; class Alphaproteobacteria; order Rhodospirillales; family Rhodovibrionaceae; genus Pelagibius; species Pelagibius sp. CAU 1746. Next base: position 2,612,800 of record NZ_JBDOQT010000001.1, on the reverse strand, counting down.
GCCATCCTCCTGGGGGTCCTGGTGACCCTCGCGGTCTATTCGATCTCGCTCTATTTCCTGCCGGTATCATTTCGTAATTTCAAAGACTTACAGAACGCTTTCCGCAGTGATTTCTCAACAGTCCTGCTACAGGAAGGCGTGTTCACCGCACTCACCGACGAGATCACGGTCTACGTCCGCCAGCGCTCCGCCGACGGCGAGCTGCGGGGTATTCTGGTACACGACAGCCGCGACCCCGCTAAGCCGGTGACGATGATGGCCGAGCGCGGTGCGCTGGTGGCCAGCGAAGACGGCCCGCGGGTCGTGATGGAGAACGGCAACCGCCAGGAGGTGGCGCCGGAGAGCGGCCGCTTCTCGCTGCTGTACTTCGACCGCTATACGGTCGAGTTGAGCGAGTTCGGGGAAGCTGCGCAGTCGCGCTGGCGGGAGCCGAAAGAACGCTTCCTGAACGAACTGCTCTTCCCCAGCGACGACCGGCGCGACCAGCGCTACCACCAGGAACTGATCGCCGAGGGGCATCAGCGGCTGGTCAGCCCGCTCTATACCCTGGTCTTCGTGCTGATCGGCATGGCGGCCCTGCTGGCAGGCGAATTCAACCGCCGCGGCCAGGCCAAGCGCGTCCTGGCGGCGATCGCCTGCGTAGCGGTGCTGGAGGGCGTCTCCCTGGCCCTGCACGACCTGGCAACCCGGAGCGCCGCGGCCGTCCCGGCCATGTATGCCGCCGTGCTGATCTCGGCGGGCCTCAGTCTCTATGTGTTGCTGCGCCGGCCGCACCGGCGCGCCGCAACCCAGGATCTCAGCGAGGCGCCGACATGATCGGCACCTCCATCAACAGCGGGATTCTGCCGGCCATGCGCCGGCTGCGCCTGTCGCCGACACTGACGAAATACATCGCCCGCCAATATCTCTTCTGGTTCGGCAGCTTCTTCCTGGCCATCGTCGCGATCATCTTCCTGGCCACCATCGTCGACCTGCTCGACCGCCTGGCGACCAAGGATGTCTCTCTCAGCGTCACTCTGCAGATGGCGCTCCTGAAGCTGCCGTACCTCAGCCAGGAGGTTATGCCCTTCACCCTGCTCTTCGCCGCCATGACCACCTTCTGGCGCTTGACACGCTCCAACGAATTGGTGGTAGCGCGCGCCGCCGGTATCTCCGTGTGGCAGTTCCTCCTGCCGGTGCTGGGCAGCTCTGTCGTCATCGGCGCCCTGACGATGACGGCTTTCAACCCCCTGGCTTCGATTCTGCTGAGCCGCTACGAACACCTGGAGGCCAGCTATATCCACAACCAGACGAGCATGCTGGCGGTCTCCAAGACCGGATTGTGGCTGCGCCAGGCCGACGAGAATGGACAATCGGTCATCCATGCCGCGCGGGTGAAGCCTGGATCGGTCTCGCTGCAGCAGGTCATGGTCTTCCGTTATGCCGACGAGGACCGATTCGTCGACCGGATCGACGCCCGCGAAGCCCAGCTGCAGGCGAATCGCTGGCTTCTCTTCGACGCCTGGCTGTCGCGGCCGGGCATGGCCTCGGAATTCCACGAGCAGATGGAACTGCCCACGGACCTGACCGTGGACAAGATCCAGGAGAGCTTCGCGCCCCCGGAAACCATCGCCTTCTGGGAGCTGCCGGACTTCATTGAGCTCATGCAGGCCGCGGGATTCTCGGCCATCCCCCACCGTCTGCAGTTCCACCGGCTGCTGGCCCTGCCGATGCTCTTCGCCGCCATGGTCCTGCTCGCGGCCACCTTTTCGCTGCGCCCGCAACGCCGGGGACGGGTGGGCTTGGTGATTCTGGCGGGCATGCTGACCGGCTTTCTTTTATATTTCCTCTCCAATTTCGTGTTTGCGATCGGTCTTTCAGGTACTATCCCGGTCGTGCTCGCAGCCTGGACTCCGGCCGGTGTGTCGTTGATGCTTGGCGTGGCGATGTTGCTTCACCTGGAGGACGGATAGCCAAATAATGATACGGGGGGGATCGGGGCGAACGGCGGCCATGGCTGCCGCGCTATATGCATTGCTTGCCGCCTTCGGGGATGCGGCGCTTGCGCAGGATGTCAACATCGAAGCGCTGGAGAACACGCCGGCGCTGATTACCGCCGACGAATTGACCTACGACGAGGAAAACGGCCTCGTCATCGCCCGGGGCAACGTGGAAATCAGTCAGTCCGACCGCGTGCTGCTCGCCGACGAAGTCACCTACGACATCAACCAGGACATCGTAACGGCCGAGGGTAACATCACGCTCGTCGAGCCGAGCGGCGATACGGTCTTCGCCGATTTCGTCGAGCTTACGGGCGATCTGAGGGAAGGCTTCATCCGCGATATCCGCATCCTGATGGCGGACAAGACGCGAATCGCCGCGGCCAGCGGCACCCGAACGGGCGGCAATCGTACGGAGTTCAGCAAAGGCGTCTTCAGCCCCTGCGAGCTCTGCCGGGACGATCCCACCCGCGCGCCCCTGTGGCAGATCAAGGCCGCCGAAGTCATTCACGACCAAGAAGCCAAGGACGTCATCTACTACGACGCCTGGCTGGAATTCTTCGGTATTCCGGTCCTCTACACTCCCTACCTCGAGCATCCCGACCCCACGGTCGACCGCCGCAGCGGCTTCCTGGCTCCCACCGTCGGAAGCAGCGACTTTCTCGGCTATGCGCTGGAGGTTCCCTATTTCTGGGTGCTGGACGACGACAAGGACCTGACGGTCGCACCCATCCTGTCGACGGAACAGGGCGTCAACCTGACCGGCGAGTACCGCCAGCTCTTCACCGACGGCGAACTGCGCGCGGCCGGCAGCGCCACCATCGCCGACCGCGAGGAAAGCGGCGGGAACGTCGCCAAGGACCGGTTCCGCGGCCACATCGACGCCGAAGGCCAGTTCGAGCTCGATCAGACTTGGCGCTGGGGCTTCGAGGCCAAACGCAGCAGCGACGACACCTATCTGCGCGCCTACGATTTCGATTCGTCGCGCACCCTGACCAGCACCGCCTATCTCGAAGGCCTGAAGGGCCGCAACTACGCCGCCGTCCGCGGCTTCGCCTATCAGGGCCAGCGCAGCAGCGATAGGAACAACGAGCTTCCCATCGTCGCTCCTCTGGCCGAATACGACTTCGTCAGCGAGCCCAACCTCTTCGGCCTGCCGGGCGGCTACATCACTGCCGACACCAGTCTCATGGCGCTGACCCGCATCGAGGGCAGAGACAGCCGGCGCCTCTCCTTCGTCGGCGGCTATCACCTGCCCTATACGAGCCCTCTGGGCGACATTTACGAGGTCACCGCGCAAGTGCAGGCCGACGGCTATTGGACGCACGGCGTGGTCCCGGGCTCCAGCAGCGTCAACCCGTCCAACGCACCGGGCGGCGAGACTACGGGCCGGGTCTTTCCCCAGTTCGCCGTCAAATGGCGCTATCCCTGGGTCCGACAGGATGGCTCGTTCCGGCAGGTCGTCGAACCCATCGTGCAGGCGGTTCTGGCCCCGAACGGCTCGAACCCCAGCGAAATCCCCAACGAGGACAGCCAGGACTTCGAGTTCGACGACACCAACCTATTCAAGCTCAACCGCTTTGCCGGCCATGACAGGGTGGATTCCGGCACCCGCTTCGACTACGGCATCAAATGGACCGGGGCCTTCGGCGAGAGCGGCTCTGCGGGCGCTTTCATCGGCCAGAGCTACCGCCTGAACGAGAATCGCGACGTCTTCGCGGAAGGCTCCGGCCTTGAGGACAAGTTCTCCGACATCGTCGGCCGCGTGCAAGTGAAGCCCTTGAAGGATCTGGACCTGCTCTATCGGTTCCGTCTCGACAAGGACGATCTCAACGCACAGCGCAGCGAGCTTGACGCGAATATCGGCCCGCCGGCCCTCAATCTCGATCTCTCCTACTTCTTCATCAACAAGGACGGCGGCACCGACGAGTTCGGCGACCGCGAGGAAATCCGGTTCGGGATCAGTTCGCGCATTTCCGAGAACTGGACGGTCGGCTTCAGCCATCGCCGCGACCTGATCAGCGACCAGTCTCTGCGCTCGGCGATCAGCCTCGCCTACCAGGACGAATGCTTCCTCATAGAAGGCGTCGCGCAGCGCAGCAACTATCGCGACCGCGACATCGAGGACGACGACAGCATCTTCGTTCGAGTCGTCTTCCGGCATCTCGGAGAGGCCTCCGGCGGCTGACCCGGAAGCCGCCGAAAAAGCGCCGGCGGCCTTCGGCCCCGGGGAACCCGCCTCGGGAACCCTCGCGCGCCGGGGCTCCGCGGCCCTCAGCTTCCGTTTGAACCGACCGGACCCGGCGGGATATACTGCGGCCTGCTTCTTTGGAATTTCCGGGTAATGCCACTCACTATGATGCAAAGACCATTCCAGGTTGCGCGGCGCGGTGCCCTTTTTGCCGCCTGCCTGCTGCTCCTGGCGACAAGCTGGCCTGTCGAACGGGCCCATGCGCAATCCGATCTATTCCGCCCGGCGGCGGTCGTGAACGATGACATCATCTCGGTTCTCGACCTTGCCATGCGCCTGCAACTGGTCATCATCGCCGCCGGTGTAGAGGACACCCAGGAAGTCCGCCGCAGGCTGACGCCTCAGGTTCTGCGCGGCCTGATCGACGAGCGGCTGCAAATGCAGGAGGCCAAGCGCCTCGACATCTCGGTGCCGGACGTCCAGGTTGCCGGCGCGCTGGAGCAGATCGCCCAGCAAAACAAGATGACCGAGGGCCAGTTCCTAACGATGCTGCGTAATCGCGGCGTCATACCGACCACTCTCATCGACCAGATCCGCGCTCAGATCGCCTGGCGGAGCGTGATTCTCCGGCGTATCCGGCCGAACGTCGTCGTCTCCAACGAGGAAATCGAAGAAGTCGCCAACCGCCTGGCGGCCCGGCGCGGATCCATCGAGCGCCGCGTCGCGGAAATATTCGTGCCTATAGAGACGGCCGCCAAGGAAGCCGAGGCCATGAACAACGCCAACCGCCTGTTGGAGGAACTGCGCCGCGGCGCCAACTTCGCAGGGCTCGCCCGCCAGTTCTCCCAATCGGGCACGGCCTCTCTGGGCGGGGATCTGGGCTGGGTCCGCGACGGCGAGCTCGAAGAGCCGCTGAACACCGCTCTCGCCCGCATGGGGCCGGGAGAGATCGCCGGCCCGGTCCGCACGATCTCCGGCTTTCATATCCTGTTGCTGCGTGACATGCGCAAGAACGAGGGCCAGAACATCGACCGCACGCGCATCGAAGAAAATCTGGCCAATCAGCGCACGGACCAGCTTGCCCAGAGGTCCCTCCAGGAACTGCGGCGTCTGGCGAACGTCGATGTCCGCATCTGAAGCCACCGTGTTCGGCGGCCCGCCCGCCCCGCTCCGTCCGGTCCCTTGACCCGGCCATCACCGGCGGCACCGCCTCTGGCGGTGACCATGGGAGAACCAGCCGGCATCGGCGGAGAAACGACGCTGCTTGCTTGGCGCCGCCGGTACGAGACCGGATCCCCCGTGTTCTTCGTCATCGACGACCCACAGCGCCTGGGCCGTCTTGCCGGCCTCCTGGGCTGGGAGGTGCCGATCCAGGCCATCGGCGCCCCCGACGACGCCATGCGGGTCTTTGCGGACGCGCTGCCAGTGCTGCCCCTGCCCCAGCCGGTCGCCTCGGAGCCGGGCCGCCTAGACCCGGCCAACGCCGAAGCGGTGCTGGAAGCGATCCGCCAGGGCGTCGCCCTGACCCTGGAAGGCACGGCCGCCGGGGTCGTCACCAATCCAATCCATAAGCTGGTCCTGATGGAGTCCGGTTTCGAGCATCCCGGCCACACCGAATTTCTGGCCGAGCTCTGCGCCAGCGAACAGCCGCCTGTGATGATGCTGGCCTGCGCCGCATTGCGCGTGGTCCCGGTCACTGTGCACTTGCCGCTCCGCCGGGTTCCCGAGGTGCTGACCACCGAGGGGATCGTTCAAGCCGGCCGCGTTACCGCCCAGGCTTTGCAGCGGCGTTTCGGCATTGCGGCCCCGCGCCTCGCCATTAGCGGCCTCAACCCTCACGCCGGTGAAGGCGGCAGGCTGGGCAACGAGGAGAGCACCATCATCGCGCCTGCGGTTCGCCGGCTGCAGGAGGACGGCATTGCCGCTTTCGGCCCGGTCCCGGCGGACACCCTGTTCCATGCCGCCGCACGCCGCAACTACGACGCCGCGCTGTGCATGTACCACGATCAGGCGCTGATCCCGATCAAGACGATCGACTTCGACGGCGGCGTGAACGTGACCCTGGGGCTGCCGATCATCCGCACCTCGCCCGACCACGGCACGGCGCTGGACATTGCCGGCCAAGGCACCGCATCACCGGCCAGCTTGGAAGCCGCCTTGAGGACGGCTGCGGAGATGTCGGCGGCCTCGCAGGCCTTCACACACCGATGAGCGGACCCGCCGGCCTGCCTCCTCTCCGCGAAGTAATCGCGCGTCACGGCCTGGGCGCACGCAAATCCTTAGGTCAGCACTTCCTCCTGGACCTCAACCTCACCGGCCGTATCGCCAGGGCCGCCCCCGGCATCGACAGAGGCAGCGTCATCGAAGTCGGCCCCGGCCCCGGCGGCCTGACCCGCGCCCTCTTGGCCGAGGGTGCCGCCCAGGTTGTCGCCGTGGAGAAGGACAGCCGCTGTTTAGAAGCGCTGGCCGAGCTGGCGGCGGCCTATCCCGGCCGGCTGGAGGTGGTGGAGGGTGACGCCCTGGAGATCGACTTGGCGGAGTTGGGCACGGCGCCGCGCCAGATCGTCTCCAACCTTCCCTACAACATCTCGACCGCCCTGCTGGTGAGATGGCTGATCGCCCTTGCAGCCGATCCCAAAGCCTTCTCGGCGATGACGCTGATGTTCCAGAAAGAGGTCGCCGGGCGTCTGGTCGCCGCGCCACGCAGCCGCGACTACGGCCGCCTCTCGGTCCTTACTCAGTGGCTCTGCCGCGCGCGCGCGCTGTTCGACATCCCGCCCAGGGCCTTCACCCCACCGCCCAAGGTCACCTCCACCGTGGTGTCGATCGTCCCGCGCGAAGAGCCGCTGGCACCGGCCTCGCTGGAGAGCCTGGAGAAGGTCACTGCTGCCGCCTTCGGCCAACGCCGCAAGATGCTGCGCCAAAGCCTGAAGTCGCTCGGCAACCCCGCGCCCTGGTTCGAGGCGACGGGCATCGCGCCGACGGCGCGGGCCGAAGAGCTGTCGGTGGAAGATTTCTGTGCCTTGGCGGACTGTATCGCAGGCGGCTAGCTGCCGGTCTGAAGTCCTTTGACGAAAGCGCCGAGGCCGATGCGGCGTTCGCGCTTCAGGCGTTCGGCGGTGAGAATCGCCTCGACCTGCTCGACGCTCCTGTCCACGTCGTCGTTGATGATGATGTAGTCGTACTCGGCCCAGTGGCTCATCTCGTCGGCGGCCTTGGCCATGCGGGCCCGCACCACCTCCTCGCTATCCTGCGCGCGCGCATAGAGACGGCGCTCCAACTCCTCGGTCGAGGGCGGCAGGATGAAGACACTCACCAGATCCTCGCGCGCGGCCTCACGCACCTGCTGCGTGCCCTGCCAATCGATGTCGAACAGCACGTCGCGGCCGGCTTCCAACGCGCTCTCCACCGGCGCGCGCGGCGTGCCATAGTTGTTGCCGAAGACCTGGGCGTATTCCAGCATCTCTCCGCCGGCGACCATTGCGTCGAAGCGGTTCTGATCGACAAAATAGTAATCCTTGCCCTCCACCTCGCCCGGCCGTGCCGGACGCGTCGTCGCCGAGATCGAGAGCGAGAGGTTGTCGTCGGTTTCGAGAAGACGCCGCGAAATCGTGGTCTTGCCGGCGCCCGAAGGCGAGGAAAGCACGAGCATCAATCCCCGCCGCTTTATGTCGGTATCGACCATCTGCCTACTCGATGTTCTGGACCTGCTCGCGCAATTGCTCGATCGCCGATTTGAGATCGAGGCCGATACGCGTCAGTTCAACGTCTGCGGACTTGGAGCAAAGCGTGTTGGCCTCGCGATTGAACTCCTGGCAGAGGAAATCGAGCTTGCGCCCGATAGCGCCCCCCTGGGCAAGCAGCTCGCGCGAGGCGGCGACATGGGCGGCGAGACGGTCCAGTTCCTCGCGCACGTCGGCCTTGCCGGCAAGAATCGCCAGCTCCTGGGCCAGCCGGTCCTCGGAAACGCCGGTGTTTTCCTCCAGCAGCAGGGCAAGCAGGTCCTTCAGGCGCTGGCGCAGGGCTTCCGGCTGGGTCGCCGCGCAGCTTCGCGCCGCCCTGGCCAGGCGCTCGATCTCGTCGATGTGGCCGCGCGCCAGTTCCTGCAGGCGGGCGCCTTCGGCCGCACGCATGGCGACCAGGGCCTCCAGCACGGCCCGCAGGTCGGACTGCAGCGCCTCAAGGCGCGCCTCCTGGCGTTCCGACGACTCTTCCTCTTCCACCGCTTCCAGGATACCGCGCAGGCCGAGCAGGCCGTCCAGGCTCGCCGGTGCCGTCTTGGTTCGCTTCTCCAGGTCTGCCATGAGGTCGAGGATCTGCTGAAGCAGTGCCTCGTTGACCTGCAGTTGCAGCGGCGCGTCGCCGCGCTTCATGGAGAGATTCACTTGGACGTTGCCGCGCGCGCAAGCGGCGTTGACCGCAGCGCGCACCGCCGGGTCCAGGCTCTCGTAACCCTGGGGCAGGCGTGCGCGCATATCGAGGCTGCGGCCGTTGACGCTCTTGACCTCCCAGGTCCAACTCGCTGCCTCGTCGCCGCCGTCGCGGCGGGCGAAGCCGGTCATGCTGTGAACCGCTTTGCTGGCGCCCGTCACCTTGCCCCCGATGCCCTTTGCGTTACCCTGCCGGCCGGCGCGGGAAAACACCCTGCCCTCGCACCGGCGGTGCCCCTATATACTGGGCTGCCCGACTCTCAACAAGTCGGGAACTCCAAGCCCCGGAGACTGGAAGACCCATGAAGGACCCGAAATCCATCGTCATCACCGGCGGTTCCAGCGGTATCGGCGAAGCCCTGGCGCGCGAATATGCGGCGCCCGGTGTCTTTCTCGCCCTCACCGGCCGCGACCGGCAACGCTTGGACGAAGTGGCCGAGGCCTGCCGCACCGCCGGCGCCGAAGTCGCCACCGCCATCCTGGACGTGCGCCACCGCGAGCCCTTGGCCGACTGGATAGCGGAAATTGACGGCAGCCACCCCCTGGACCTGGTGATCGCCAATGCCGGCATCTCGGCGGGCACCGGGAGCTTCGGCGAGTCGGGCGAGCAGGCCCGCGCCATCCTGGCGGTCAACGTCGACGGCGTCGTCAACACCTGCCTGGCGGCGGCGGACCTGATGCGTCCGCGCCGGCGCGGTCAGATCGCCATCATGTCCTCCCTGGCCGCCTTCCGCGGCTTCCCCGGCGCCCCCGCCTATTGCGGCTCCAAGGCCGCCATCAGGGTCTGGGGCGAGGCGCTGCGCGGCATGTTGCACCGCCAGGGACTGCAGGTAACGGTGATCTGCCCCGGTTACGTGAAGAGCCGTATGACCGCGGTGAACGACTTTCCCATGCCGTTCCTCATGGAAGCCGGGCGGGCCGCCCGCATCATCCGGCGCGGCTTGGCCGCCGACAAGGCGCGGATCGTCTTTCCGCGCCGCCTCTTCGCGGCGGTCTGGCTGCTCTCCCTGCTCCCCCCGGGCTGGACCGATCCGCTGCTGCGCCGCCTACCGGAGAAACCGGCCGAGCCGGGATAACGGACGGCTGCTAGTTCGTCTGTTTTTTCTTAAGGGAACGCAGGTGCTTGCGCCACTTGGCGACGTTGCGGTTGTGCTCGGCCAAGGTCTTGGCGAAGGCATGGCCGCCATCGCCGGCGGCAACGAAGTAGAGATACTCGGTCTGCGCCGGGTTGACCGCCGCCTCCAGGGCGGCACGCCCCGGATTGGCGATGGGGCCCGGCGGCAGGCCATTGATCTGGTAGGTATTGTAAGGAGTTGCCTGGGCCAGATCCTTACGCGTCAGCGACCGCCCCAGCGGCGCTTTGCCCAGCGTGATGCCATAGACGACCGTCGGATCCGATTGCAGCGGCATGCCCTTATCGAGGCGGTTCACGAAGACCCCGGCGACCAGCGCCCGCTCGCCGTCGACACCCGTCTCCTTCTCGATGATGGAAGCCAGCACCAGCGCCTCCTCCGGACTCTTCAACGGCAGGTTTTCCGCCCGCCGATCCCAGATCTCGGCCAGCGCCTCGTCCATCGACTGGCGCATCCGCGCCAGCACGTCGGCGCGGGGATCGCCGCGGTGGAAATGATAGGTCTCGGGCAGCAGCGTTCCCTCCGGCGGCACCTCGCCGGTTTCGCCCTCCAGCGCCTCGGCCTCTTCCAGCAAGGCCACGATCTCGGCGCTGGTGAGGCCTTCCGGCACGGTCAGCCGGTGCACCAGGGTGCGCCCGCTGGCGAGCAAAGCCGCCACCTCGCGCATCGAACTCCTGGCGGCGAAGGCATATTCCCCCGCCTTCAACGCCGTCGCGTCCGCAAAGAGCCGCACGCCGAATTTGAAGATCAGCGGATCGGCGACGACGCCGGCCTTTGACAGGTCTTCGGAGATGGCCGACAGGCCCGCGCCGCGCGGGATGATCAGGACGGTCTCATCCTGAAGCGGCCCCGGCGCCTCGAACTGCTGTTGCAGATAGACCCAGGCGCCGCCGGCGGTGAGCAGGAGCAGAATGACGACAGCAACGGCGATACCGCCCAGTCGTCGCATCATGGGAGGCCGCTACTGGTACTCGGCCAGGACGACACTGGCGTTGGTGCCACCGAAACCGAAGGAATTGGAAAGCGCGCGGCGGACCGGGCGCTCCTTGGCCGTATGCGGCGTCAGATCGATGTTCGCACAGCTCGGCGAGGGGTTGTCGAGGTTCAGGGTCGGCGGCACCACGTTGTCGCGGATGGCAAGGATCGAAAAGATCGCCTCCACCGCGCCCGCTGCGCCGAGCAGATGTCCGATGGCCGACTTCGTGGAGGACATGGAAAGCTCCGCCACCGCGTTGCCGAAGAGGCGCTTGACCGCGCCCACTTCGATCTCGTCGCCCAGCGGCGTCGAAGTGCCGTGGGCGTTGATGTAGTCGATGTCGCTCGGGTCCAGGCCGGCCCGCTTCAGCGCCGCTTGCATGGCCCGGTAGCCGCCGTTGCCGTCTTCGGGCGGCGCCGTGATGTGGTGGGCGTCGCCGGACAGGCCGTAGCCGACCACCTCGGCGTAGATCGTCGCCCCGCGCGCCTTGGCGTGCTCCAGTTCTTCCAGCACGATGACGCCGGCGCCCTCGCCCATGACGAAGCCGTCGCGGCCTTCATCCCAGGGCCGCGAGCCTTGCTCCGGCGTATCGTTGTACTTGGTCGACAGCGCCCGCGAAGCGCAGAAGCCGGCAATGCCCAGGCGGCAGACGGCCGCCTCCGCGCCGCCGGCGACCATGACGTCCGCGTCGTCCAGCATGATCAGGCGGGCGGCATCGCCGATGGCGTGCGCCCCCGTCGAGCAGGCCGTCACCACCGCATGGTTCGGCCCCTTGAAGCCGTGCTTGATCGACACCTGACCGGAGACCAGGTTGATCAGCGCTGCCGGAATGAAGAAAGGAGACAGCCGCCGCGGCCCGCGCTCGTGCACGGTGATGGAGCCGTCGAAGATGGTCTCCAGGCCACCGATGCCGGAGCCGATCATCACGCCGGTGCGCCAGCGGTCCTCGTCGGCTTCGGGCTTCCAGCCCGAATCCTCGATGGCCTGCTGCGCCGCGGCCATGCCGAAGACGATGAAACGGTCCAGCTTGCGCTGGTCCTTCGGCTCCACATAGTCGTCCGCGTTGAACAGCCCCTCAGAGGTCTCCCCCAGAGGCACCTGGCCGGCGATCTTCGACGGCAGATCGGAAACATCGAAGCTCTGGATGCTGCGCAGGCCCGAGCGGCCATTGAGAAGCCGATCCCAAACATGGCTAACACCGCTTCCCAGCGGTGTTACCAGTCCCAGTCCTGTAACGACAACGCGTCTCATACGGCAAACGACCTTATGTACGGCGAGGCGGTTGAGCGACAGCCTACGCCTGCGCGCAGCTGCCGCCTTCGCCTACGGTCAGGAGTGTTCCTGAATAAAGTCGATCGCGTCCTTGACGGTGACGATCTTCTCCGCCGCGTCGTCGGGAATCTCGCAGCCGAATTCTTCCTCGAAAGCCATCACCAGTTCGACCGTATCCAGGCTGTCGGCGCCCAGATCATCGATGAAACTTGCAGTCTCGGAAACCTTTGCATCATCGACGCCCAGATGCTCGACGACGATCTTTTTCACGCGCTCGGCGATGTCGTTGCTCATAAGAATTAGCCCTCAGGTTCTTAGACGCTTCTTGGCGGGAAGCGGGTACCGTCCAAATGAATGGCGACCTCGCATCTGCGCAAGGCGCCGCCTCTTATCACAGTTCTTGAAGGTTTGCCAACGCCCTACAGACGCCTGTTTCGAGTGTGTCCCCCAGGAGGAGTCATATCATGGCCATTCCGCCATTTACATGCAAGGTCTGGCCGGTCACGTAGGCGGCTTCCTCGCTCGCGAGATAAACCACACCGAAAGCGATTTCCTCTGCATTCCCAAGGCGTTGCATTGGGATAGCCGTGAGGATGCGCTCGCGCTGCTGGTCGTTCAGTGCGTCGGTCATGGCGGTTTCGATCATGCCCGGCGCCACGCAGTTCACGGTGATGCCGCGACTCGCCACTTCCTGGGCCAGCGACTTGGTCATGCCGATCAGGCCCGCCTTGGAAGCCGCATAGTTCGCCTGGCCCGGATTCCCGGTCACGCCGACGATGGAGCTGATGCTGACGACCCGGCCCCAGCGCCGTTTCATCATGCCCTTCAGGCTGGCGCGGGTCAGGCGGAAGGCGGCGGTCAGATTCACATCCAGGACCTGCTGCCAGTCCTCGTCCTTCATGCGCATGGCCAGGCCGTCGCGGGTCAGCCCCGCGTTGTTGATCAGGATGTCGAGTTGACCGGCTTCTCCCTCCACCCGTCCGACCAGCGCATCGGTCTCGGCGGGGTCGCCCAGATTGCAGGTCATGACGTGCGTGCGCCCGCCCAGTTCGCCGGCCAGCGCCTCCAGGGCCTCGGCCCGGGTGCCGCTCAGCACGACCGTGGCGCCCTGCCCGTGCAGGCGCCGCGCGATGGCCCCGCCGATGCCGCCCGAAGCGCCGGTCACCAGCGCAATCTTTCCAGTCAAATCAAACATCAAGACGTCTCCACGACGATAAAGCTTGAACCTGCCCCGTTTCTGTTGAGGCTACGCGGCAGCCCCGGCGGCTAGAGCTGTGCCAGAACCGCTTCCACTTCTTCCGGGGTTTCCGCCGACAAGGCGCTCAGGCTGCGGTCGATCCGTTTACTGAGGCCGCTCAGCACCTTGCCGGCCCCCAGTTCCACCAAGGTCTCAACTCCCTGGCCGGCCATATAGGCCACGCTCTCGCGCCAGCGCACCATGCCGGTCACCTGCTCCACCAGCTTGCGGCGGATTTCCTCCGGGTCGCTCAGGTGGCTGGCGGTGACGTTGGCCACCAGCGGCACCGCCGGCATCTTCACTTCGACGCCGGCCAGGGCCTCGGCCATGACCTCGGCGGCCGGCGCCATGAGGCTGCAGTGAAAAGGCGCGCTCACCGGCAGCAGGATCGCCCGCTTGGCGCCCTTTTCCTTGGCGATCTCGATGGCACGCTCCACCGCCGCCGCGTGGCCGCTGAGCACCACCTGGCCGGGGGCGTTGTCGTTTGCCGCCTGGCAGACTTCACCCTGAGCCGCCTCCTCGGCCACCGCCTGGGCGGCCTCCAGGTCCAGGCCCAGGACCGCCGCCATGGCGCCCTCGCCCACCGGCACGGCCTGCTGCATGGCCTGGCCGCGGCGGCGCAGCAGGCGCGCGGCATCGGCCAGTTGCAGGCTGCCGGCGGCCGCCAGGGCGGAATATTCTCCCAGGGAGTGCCCGGCCACATAGGCCGCCTTGTCGGCGAGGCTCAGGTTGCCCTCGCTCTCCAGCACCCGGACCACAGCCAGGCTGGCCGCCATCAGCGCCGGCTGGGCGTTCTCGGTGAGCCGCAGTTGTTCTTCCGGCCCTTCGGCCATGATCCGCGACAGCTTCTGGCCCAGGGCATCGTCGACTTCTTCGAAGGTGTGCCGCGCCACCGGAAAGGCGGCGGCCAAGGCCTGGCCCATGCCGACGGCCTGGGACCCCTGCCCCGGAAACACAAACGCCAGGCTCATGAATGGCAACTCCGCGAGAAATGGGAAAGGCGAACGAAATGCCGCCCAGACATAGCCACACAGCCCTGCCTGTCAAGCCGGATCGGCGGGCAAACGGCGGAAAATGGCGGATCACGAAGGTAAACGTCCAGGCTAGGGCCACCCGCCGGAGCCTCCCGACCCCCCCCCGCTCACCCCGGTCGGCAGCCCGGCGCTCCGGCGCCCGCGCGGCCCCTTCACGGTGCTTGCGCGCCTGGGGATACGGCGCTTGCACCCTGAGGATTTGGCGCTTGCGCCCTGGGGATATGGCGCTTGCGCGCCTGGGGATAAGGTGTATAGTCCCGCCGCTTCGCAGCCCTTTCGGGGGCGGCGGAACACTCCTTGCCGGGATCCTGCTTATGGGAACCGGCTAGGGCCGGGCGGCTGAACTTCGACCAGCGCCGGTCCGCGAACAGCCAGAGGGAGTAAACCATGGCATTCTATGAGTGCGTGCTGATCGCACGCCAGGACGTTTCCGCGTCCCAGGTCGAGAGCCTGGTCGCGGACTACACCAAAATCCTCGAAGACAATGGCGGCCGTGTCGCGGGTTCCGAGTACTGGGGACTGCGCACCCTCGCCTATCGGATCAAGAAGAACCGCAAGGGCCACTACCAGATGCTGCGCATCGAAGCCCCGGCGGCCGCGCTTCACGAGCTGGAGCGCAACATGCGCCTCAGCGACGACGTGATCCGCTATATGACCGTGCGCGTCGAGGAGCTGGAGGAAGGCCCCTCCATCGTCATGCAGCAGCGCAACACCCGTGACGACCGCGGCCCCCGCGGCGACCGCCGCGGCGGCGGCCGCTTCGGCGGTGACGGCCCCCGGGGCGATGGCCCCCGCGGCCCGCGTCCTCCGCGTGACAATGCCCGTGAAAGCGAAGGCGGCGCCGCGGCGCCGGCCAGCGCCCCTGCCAGTGAAGGAGCTGCAGAATGACCGTTCAAGTCGTCGGTGGCGGCGGTGGCCGTCGCCCGTTCTTCCGCCGCCGCAAGAGCTGCCCGTTCTCCGGGCCCAAGGCGCCGAAGATCGACTACAAGGACACCCGTCTGCTGCAGCGCTTCGTCTCGGAGCGCGGCAAGATCGTGCCGAGCCGCATCACCGCGGTGTCGACCAAGAAGCAGCGTGAGCTGGCGCGCGCCATCAAGCGGGCGCGCTTCCTCGCTCTGCTGCCCTATGTCCTGAAATAAGCGGCCAAGCAGGAGAACAGACATGGAAGTGATCCTGATGGAGCGCATCGAGAAGCTGGGGCAGATGGGCGACGTGGTGTCGGTCAAGCCGGGCTTCGCGCGCAACTATCTCTTGCCGCAGAAGAAGGCCTTGCGGGCGACGAAGGACAATCTCGCCCGCTTCGAGAGTGAGCGCTCTCAGCTCGAGGCCGATAACCTGAAGCGACGCGAGGAAGCCGAACGCGTGGCCAAGGATCTGGACGGCCTGACCGTCACCGTGATCCGCCAGGCCGGCGAGAGCGGCCAGCTCTACGGTTCGGTGAACAGCCGCGACGTGTCCGAGGCGGTGTCCGCCGCCGGCGTCACCGTGGCCCGCCGCCAGATCGACCTGGGTTCGGTGATCAAGACGCTGGGCTTGCACAAGGTTCGCGTGCAACTGCACCCAGAGGTCGTCGTGACCGTCACCGCCAACGTGGCGCGTTCGGAGGAAGAGGCGCAGGTGCAGATCGAGAGCGGCCGCGTCGTTACGGCCGAAGAGATGCGCCAGGCCGAAGAGGCCGCCGAGGCCGAGCTCGAAGCGGTGGTCGAAGCCGTCGAGCAGGAAGAGGCGACGACGCCTGCGGACGACGCCGAAGCCTCCGCCGAGTCGGGCGGCGACTCGGACGGCGAGGAGACCACGCAGGGCTAATCCCTGCCCGGTCCCACCGCTTGAGATCAGAACGGCGGCTCCCCTCAGCGGGAGCCGCCGTTTTGCTTTTTCCCTTTGCTGTCAAGCACGCACTCGACGGCCTTATCCCCGCTTTGCAGCCAACTCACCCCGGCAAGGGCGGTTTGCTTGGCGGAACGATCTGCTATTCTGCACGGCCATCCGGTATTCGTTGTGGCCATGGAATCGACACAGCCCTCTCTAACGCAGTTGCACGACCCCCACACGGGCGAAGACCATCTGCGTCTGCCGCCGGCCAACGACGAGGCCGAGCAGGCCCTCTTGGGCGCCATCCTCGCCAACAACGCCGCCTACGAGAAGGTCGCCGACTTCCTGCGTCCCGAGCACTTCTCCGACGGCGTGCACGCGCGCATCTTCGAGGCCTGCGGCAAGCTGATCGAGCGCGGCCAGATCGCCAACGCCATCCAGCTCAAGAACCTTTTCGAGCAGGAAAGCGCCCTGGCCGAGGTCGGCGGCGCCCAGTACCTCGCGCAGCTTCAGTCGAGCTACGTCACCATTATCAACGCCGTCGACTACGGCAAGACGATCCACGACCTCTACCTGCGCCGGCAGTTGATCAATCTCGGCGAGGACATGGTCAACGACGCCTTCGACTACGATCTGGATATCGACGCCAGCCAGCAGATCGCGCTGGCCGAGGACAAGCTCTACAAGCTTGCGGAGATCGGCGAGACCGAGGGCGGCCTCGCCCCCTTCAAATCGGCGGTGCTGGAATCGCTGCACATGGCGGAAGCGGCCATGAAGCGCGACGGCCTCGCGGGCGTGGCCTCGGGACTGAACGATCTCGACAAGCTGCTCGGCGGCTTCCACCCCTCGGATCTGCTCATCCTCGCCGCCCGCCCCTCCATGGGCAAGACGGCGCTGGCCACCAACATCGCCTTCAATGTCGCCGCCGACACGCGCACCGAGAAGGACGCCGATGGCAACCCCATCGAGCAGCGCCAACCGGTCGCCTTCTTCTCGCTCGAAATGTCGGCCGAACAGCTCGCTTCGCGCATCATCGCCGAGCGGACCGGCGTCCGCTCCGACTCCATGCGCCGCGGCGATATCCGCGACGAGGAGTTCGACGCTATCTTCGAGGCCAGCCGCCAGCTCTTCGAACTGCCGCTGTTCGTCGACGACACGCCGGCCCTCTCGGTCAGTCAGGTGCGCACGCGCGCCCGGCGCCTGAAACGCCAGCACGGGCTCAGCATGATCGTCGTCGACTACCTGCAGCTCATGCAGCCGCCGGCCGGCAAGCGCAGCGACAACCGCGTGCAGGAGGTCTCGGAGATCACCCGCGGCCTCAAGGCCATGGCCAAGGACCTGGACGTCCCGGTCATCGCCCTGTCGCAGCTCTCGCGCGCCGTCGAGCAGCGCGAGGACAAGCGCCCGCAGCTCTCAGACCTGCGCGAGTCCGGATCGATCGAGCAGGACGCCGACGTGGTCATGTTCATCTACCGTGAGCAGTACTACGCCGAGCGCGCCGAGCCGACCCAGCGCGACGGCGAGGACGACAACAAGTTCCACGAACGCCTGGAGCGCTGGAAGGAACGTTGCGAGCGCGCCTACGGCAAGGCTGAGATCATCATCGCCAAGCAGCGTCACGGCCCGATCGGCTCACGCGAATTCGCCTTCGACGGCGACACCACGCGCTTCAGCGACCTGGTCGCCGATGACCACCTCCCCGACCACTACTGAGCTGGCGGCGACGGCTGCCTTGTCGGACGTCTCACCCCGCGCCGCCGGCGTGCTGACCGTCGACCTGGCCGCCATCGCCGAGAACTACCGCCGCCTCAAGGCCGCCTTCCTGGAGAAGGCGGTGGCGGCGGTGGTGAAGGCCGACGGCTACGGCCTGGGCGCAGAGCGGGTGGCCCCGGTGCTGGTCAAGGCCGGAGCGCGTTCCGTCTTCGTCGCCCAGCTCGACGAGGCCCTGAGGCTGCGCCCCCTGCTCGACCGCTGCCATCCCGCCGTTGCTCTCTACGTGCTGAACGGCCTCATGCCCGGGGCCGAGGCGGACTACGCCGAGCACAACATCCTGCCGGTGCTGAACTCGCTGGGCGAGATCGACGCCTGGACCGCTTTCTGCCGGGCGCGCGGGGCGGCCCTGCCGGCCGCCGTCCACCTGGACAGCGGCATGTGCCGCCTGGGACTGCCGCCCGACGAGGTGGAAGCGTTGCGCGGCGACCCGGAGCGCCTGGCCGGCCTGGTGCCGACCTGCATCCTCAGCCACCTGGCCTGCGCCGACGAGCCGGACCACCCGATGAACGCCGGGCAGCTCGCGGCCCTGAAGGCGGCCCTCCCAGCGCTGCCCCGCGCCCCGGTGTCCTTCTGCAACTCCTCGGGAATCTTCCTGGGCCGCGACTACCATTTCGACCTGGGCCGCCCGGGGGTGGCGCTCTACGGGGTGAATCCCACGCCGGGGGCGCCGAATCCGATGCAACCGGTGGTGCAACTGCGGGCGAAAATCCTGCAAGTCCGGCAGATTGACGCTCCTCAGACCGTTGGCTATGGTGCCTCGCACCGCGCCACGGGGCCGGCCCGAATCGCGACCGTCGCCGCCGGCTACGCCGATGGCTATCTCCGGTCGATTTCCAATCGCGGCCATGCCTGGGTTGCCGGTCATCGGGTTCCTGTGGTTGGACGAGTCTCCATGGATTTGCTTGCGCTGGATGTGACCGGAGTTGCACCGGACGCGGTCCGCCCCGGTCTCTGGGCGGAACTGCTGAACGGCGAGCAAGACGTCGACGCTCTGGCGGACGAAGCCGGAACGATCGGTTACGAGATCCTGACCTCCCTGGGAGCGCGCTACCATCGGGTCTATTTGGATTAGTCATTAATGCCGATTCTCCAGCCGATCGGCCGCACCTTTCTGGTTTTCCTGGAAGCCACCGGCCGGCTGTCCCTTTTTACGATCATGTCGCTGTCGCACTGCCTGCGGCCGCCCTACTACCCGCGCCTGATCCTTCGGCAGATGATCGAGATCGGCTACTACTCCCTGCCGGTGGTCGGCCTCACCGCCATCTTCACAGGCATGGTGCTGGCGCTGCAGAGCTATACCGGCTTCGCCCGTTTCTCGGCGGAGAGCGCAATCCCCAACGTGGTGGTGGTCTCGATCACCCGTGAGTTGGGGCCGGTGCTGGCCGGCCTCATGGTCGCCGGACGCGTCGGCGCCTCCATGGCCGCGGAGATCGGCACCATGCGGGTGACCGAGCAGATCGACGCCCTCGACACCCTGGCGACCAACCCCTTCAAGTACCTGATCGCGCCGCGCCTCATCGCGGGCCTGACCATGCTGCCGATCCTGGTGCTGATCGCCGACATCATCGGCGTCTTCGGCGGCTACATCGTCTCGACCCAGAAGCTGGGCTTCAACCCGGCCGCCTATTTGCAGAACACCTGGGACTTCATCGAGGCCCAGGACGTGATCTCCGGTCTGGTGAAGGCGGCCGTTTTCGGCTTTCTGGTGACGTTGATGGGCTGCTACCACGGCTACAACTCGCGCGGCGGCGCACAGGGCGTCGGCGCCGCGACCACCAACGCCGTGGTTTCCGCCTCGATCCTGATCCTCAGCTTCAACTACTTCATCACCGAGCTGTTCTTCGCCCGATGAACGATTCTCCCGAAGTGCCCGCGGCTATGAGCCAAGCCACCGCACCGGCGGCAGGGGAAGCTGTGCCGAAAATCCAGATTCGCGGCCTGACCAAGGCTTTCGGCGACAAGGTGGTGCTGGACGGTATCGACCTCGACATCCACAAGGGCGAGTCGATGCTGGTCATCGGCGGATCGGGCAGCGGCAAATCGGTGCTGCTGAAATGCATTCTGGGGCTGCTGCACCCGGAGGCAGGCTCCATCAAGGTTGACGGCGAAGAGGTCGTCGGACTCTATGGCGAAGACCTGGAGCGCATTCGCCGCAAGTTCGGTATGTTGTTCCAGAACGCCGCCCTCTTCGACTCCCTCACGGTCTGGGAAAACGTCGCCTTCGGCCTCGTCCAGGGCCAACGCATGGCGCGCGGCAAAGCCCGCGACATCGCCTACGAGAAACTGGCCGCCGTCGGCCTGGGTGAGGACGTTGGCCGGCTGACGCCGGCGGAGCTGTCCGGCGGCATGCGCAAGCGCGTGGGGCTGGCCCGCGCCATCGCGACGGAGCCGGAGATCATTTTCTTCGACGAGCCCACCACCGGCCTGGATCCGATCATGGGCGACGTCATCGACCGCCTCATCGTCCAGTGCGTGAAGCAGCTCGGCGCGACCGGCCTGTCGATCACCCACGACATGGCCAGCGCGCGGCGCATCTCCGACCGCGTCGCCATGCTCTACAAGGGCAAGATCATCTGGGTCGGCGCGACTGCGCGGATCGATGAATCCGGCAACCCCTATGTCGATCAGTTCATCAACGGGCGCGCCGAGGGCCCGATCCAGATGGAAGTTCGCGCCCTTTGATTCCTGCCGGGCGCCACCGTATCGAAGGATCTCGCTGAATGGCGAAGCCGCGCTCGCAATACGTCTGCCAGGACTGCGGCGCCGTCGCGGCCAAGTGGTCCGGGCGCTGCGAAGGCTGCGGCGCCTGGAACACCCTGGCCGAGGAAAGCGTGCAGCGCGCGCCCGGTGGACTGTCAGGGGGCAGCGGCAAGACCGGCGGCAAGATCCGCTTCGTCGACCTGCAGAGCGAGAGTCAGCCGCGCCCGCGCCTGAACTGCCAGATCGCCGAATTCGACCGCGTCACCGGCGGCGGCTTGGTGCCCGGCTCGGCGGTGCTGGTGGCCGGCGACCCGGGCATCGGCAAGTCGACCCTGCTGCTGCAGGTGGCCGCCCGCATGGCGGTAAAAGGCGCCGACTGCGCCTACATCTCCGGCGAGGAGTCCATCGACCAGGTGCGCCTGCGCGCCCGCCGCATGGGCCTGGCCCAGGCCCCGGTGCAGCTCGCTTCGGCGACCTCGGTGCGCGACATGCTGGCCAGCCTGGACCAGGCCGAAGGACCGGCCGTGGTGATCGTCGATTCGGTCCAGACGCTCTATGTCGACAGCCTGGAGTCGGCGCCGGGAACTGTCTCCCAGGTGCGTGCCGCGGCCCAGGAACTGATCCGCCTGGCCAAGAAGCGGGGCTTCGCGCTGCTGCTGGTCGGCCACGTCACCAAGGAAGGCACCATTGCGGGTCCCAAGGTCCTGGAGCACATGGTCGACACGGTTCTGACCTTCGAGGGCGACCGCGGCCACCACTTCCGTATTCTGAGAGCCGTAAAGAACCGCTTCGGCCCGACCGACGAGATCGGCGTCTTCGAAATGACCGACGAAGGCCTCAGCGAGGTCGCCAACCCCTCCGCCCTTTTCCTGGCCGAGCGGCGGGGCAATATCGCCGGAGCCGCGGTCTTCGCCGGCCTGGAGGGAACCCGGCCCCTGCTGGTCGAGATCCAGGCCCTGGTCTCCGCCTCTCCCCTTGCGACCCCGCGGCGGGCCGTGGTTGGCTGGGATTCCGGCCGCCTGGCCATGGTCCTGGCGGTCCTGGAGGCGCGATGCGGGCTGGCGTTGGCCGGCCAAGAGGTATATTTGAACGTTGCCGGCGGCCTGAGGATCGGGGAGCCGGCGGCGGACTTGGCCGTCGCGGCGGCCCTGGTATCGGCGGCAACGGGACAGGAAGTGCCGGAACAGACGGTGATATTCGGCGAAATCGGCCTTTCCGGCGAGATTCGCCCGGTGAGCCAGGTGGAACTGCGCCTCAAGGAAGCCGAGAAACTGGGCTTCACGCGCGCCTGGATCGCCCCGCGCCGCAAGCAGGCAAAAGGCAAGTCGGGCGGAAGATCGGGCGGCGGGCAGAGTCTTGCTGTCGAGGAAATCGCCCATCTGCAGGATCTGGTGGCGCGCCTGGCAGCGCCGGAGTCGCCTCAATCGGGATCCCGGAGCGGCCGGGCCCAGCAGTCGGCCTACTGATTAGAGTTAACGAGCGCAGCGGAGCGCCATGGACAGCTTGCCGATCAATCTGGCGGACCTCATCGTCATCATCGTGCTGGTGGTGTCGGGGATCTTTGCCTTCGTGCGCGGCTTCGTGCACGAGGTTCTGGCCGTAGGCTCCTGGATCGGTGCCGCCTTCGTCACCCTCTATGCCTATCCCCATGTCCAGCCCTGGGTGCTGGGCGTCATCACCGTCGAATTCATCGCCAGCCTGCTGACCGGCGTCGGGCTCTTCCTGGTGACCTTGGTGCTGTTCTCGGTGCTGACGCGCATCCTCTCCAACCGCATCCAGCAAAGCAGCCTGGGCGCCCTCGACCGTTCCCTCGGGCTGATCTTCGGCTTCGCCCGCGGCGCCGTCATCGTGGTGCTGGCCTGGCTGGCCCTGGACTACGTGGTCGTCGAGGACGAACGTCCCGGCTGGATTCAGGACGCCAAGTCGCGTCCCCTGGTTGAGCGCGGCGCCGACATGTTGATGACCCTGGTGCCTGCCGAACTGCTGGAGCGCGGCGACCAGGCCGCCGAGGACGCGAAGCGTCGCGCCGAGGAAATGCGCCGCGCCGAACAGACCTATCAGCAGTTGGTGTCACCGCTCAGAAAAGCCGATGCACCCGAAGAACAACCCGCGTATAACGAAGGCATGCGCGACGAGATCGAGAAGGCCATCGAAGGCCTGATGTCGGACGAAACCGCGCCGGGAGAGACCAAGCAGTGATTACCACCAATCCTCTGGCCCCCGCTGTTGGTCGTACTGGGGACGACGACAAATTCCACGACGAATGCGGCGTATTCGGGATCTTCGGCAGCGAGGATGCCGCGGCCATGGCCGCCCTGGGACTGCATGCCCTGCAGCACCGCGGGCAGGAATCGGCGGGGATCGTCGCCTACGACGGCGAGCATTTCAACGCTCACCGCGACCTCGGGCACGTCGGCGATATCTTTTCCTCCGAAGATGTCATGTCGCGCCTCACCGGGCGCGCCGCCATCGGCCACAACCGCTATTCCACCACCGGGGAAACCGCACTGCGCAACGTGCAGCCGCTGTTCGCCGATCTCTCCCTCGGCGGCTTCGCGCTGGCTCACAACGGCAACCTCACCAATGCGCGCCGCCTGCGCCGCGAGTTGGTGAACCAGGGCGCCATCTTCCAGTCGACCTCCGACACCGAGACCATTCTTCATCTGATCGCCACGTCGGAGGCCGGCAGCCTGATCGACCGCATCATTGCGGCCCTGCGCCAGGTGGAAGGCGCCTACTCCCTGGTCGCGATGTCGAGCAACTGCATCTTCGCCGTGCGCGATCCCATGGGGGTGCGCCCGCTGGTGCTGGGGCGCCTGGGCGATGCCTACGTGGTGACTTCCGAAACCTGCGCCCTCGACATCATCGGCGCCGACTTCGTGCGCGACATCGAGGCCGGCGAGATGGTGGTGCTGGACGAGTCCGGCGTGCATTCGCTGCGCCCCTTCCCGCCGGCGCCGCGCCGGCCCTGCATTTTCGAGTACATCTACTTCGCCCGCCCCGATTCCATGATGGAAGGCATCAGCATCTACGGGGCCCGCAAGCGGATCGGCGCCGTTCTGTCCGAGGAAAGCGGCATCGAGGCCGATGTGGTCATTCCGGTACCGGATTCCGGCGTCCCCGCGGCGATCGGCTATTCGGAACGATCCGGCATTCCCTTCGAGTTGGGCATCATCCGCAACCACTACGTCGGGCGCACCTTCATCGAGCCCGGTCAGCAGATCCGCAACCTCGGGGTCAAGCTGAAGCACAACGCCAACCGCCGCTTCATCGAGGGCAAGCGCGTTGTGCTGGTGGACGATTCCATCGTACGCGGGACCACCTCGATCAAGATCGTCGAAATGGTGCGCGCCGCCGGCGCCACTGAGGTTCACATGCGTATCGCCGCGCCGCCGACCACCCATTCCTGCTTTTACGGCATCGATACGCCGGAGCGCAGCGAACTGCTCGCCTCCGCCATGGACGTGGAGGCCATGGCCGGCCATATCGGCGTCGACAGCCTGGCCTTCATCTCCATCGACGGCCTCTACCGCGCCATGGGGGAGCCGGGACGCGATGCGATGCTGCCGAAGTTCTGCGATGCCTGCTTCACCGGCGACTACCCCATCCGCCTGACCGACTTCGAGGGCCGCGACAAGCCGGCCCAGTTGTCGCTGCTGGCGGAGCGGGCCTGAGGGCCCGGGGCAGTCCGCTTCGGGATGTTCGCCCGCCTGTTCTATAGCCTCGGCGCCGCCGGAGGCGGCGCAGCCTTCTCGCAGTTCCCCGAGTACTACGCCCACTACGTCCAGCGCCTGGGCGGGCGCATCGACCAAGCGCGCCAGCGTGCCGAAGAGATTCGGACCGACGCCGCGGAGAAAGGCCTCACGGTCGAGGATTACATCGAGCAGTTCCTGGAGAGCGCGCCGCACAGCCTGGAAGGCGCGCGCATGTCGGAGAGCATCTTCCAGCTCGACCGCATGGAAGCCGCCTACCGGGCGTTGCGCGACGCGCCGCCGTTGCAGCGCCCCTTCGCTTTCGCCGAGCACATGAACACGGGCCTTGTCGAGGCCACGCTGGGCGACTTCAATCCCGCCGTGCCGCTCACGCCGGAAGGCCTCGCCTACGCGGCCTGCGGCGTGCTGGCCGGCCTGATCTTAGTTCTCGGCTCGCGGCGCGTCCTGCGCCGGCGGCGCCCCAAGGAGTTGGAAGCATAATGTCGAATGGACCTGGCCCCTCGTCCCGCCGCCTTGAGGGCCGCATCGCCGTCGTCACCGGAGCCTCGCGCGGCATCGGCGCCGCCGTGGCCAGGCGCTTCGCCGCCGAAGGCGCGCAGCTGATCCTCATCGCCCGCACCGTCGGAGCGCTGGAGGAACTGGACGACGCGATCCGCGCGGAGGGTGGCAAGCAGCCGGTCCTGGTTCCCCATGACCTGCGCGACTTCGATGGCCTGGACCGCCTTGGCGCTTCCCTGCACGAGCGCTACGGCAAGCTGGACATCCTGGTGGGCAACGCCGGCATACTGGGGCCGCTGACCCCGGTCGGGCACGTCAAGCCGGACATTTGGCAGGAAGTCATGGACGTGAACGTGACCGCCAACTTCCGGCTGATCCGCAGTCTCGATCCCCTGCTGCGGCTCTCCGAGGCCGGGCGGGCGCTCTTCGTTACCTCGGGTGCGGCAGCCGGCGGCAATGCCTACTGGGGGCCCTACGCCGTCTCCAAGGCCGCACTTGAAGCCCTGGTGCGCACCTATGCCGCCGAGATCACCAAGACCAAGGTGAAAGCCAATCTGATCTCCCCCGGCCCGATCCGCACCATGATGCGCGCCGCCGCTTTCCCCGGCGAGGACCCTGAGAGCCTGCGCCCGCCCGAGGCGATCACCGAGGCCTTCGTCGAATTGACCGAACCCGGCTGCGCGAAGAACGGCGAAATCGTCGAGGTGCGCTAACCGCCGGCGCCCGGCCGGACCGGTCGACGGTTCAGGCGGCTTCGCGCAGGCGCTTGTTCAGCTCGCCCTTCAGGAAGCCGGCGATGGCCTCCATGCCGGTGACATCCACGCCGGCGGCGGCTTCGGCCTCGGAGTTGTAGTTGGTGTTGGTGTTCACGTCATAGACCAGCGGCAAGCCGTCCGCACCGACGGCGAACTCGATGCCGGCAATCTCGATGTCGGCGAGCTGCAGGAAACGTTCCAGCCGGGCCTTCAAGCCCGCGTCGATGTCCTCCACCACCTTGAAGGCCGGCCGCGCCGCGCCGGGCAGGCTGCAGACATCAGCCGGGCAGAGCTCGAAACCGTTGCTGGTATCGACCTCGACGGCATAGAGGAAGCGTCCGCCGACGAATTCCGCGCGCGTGACGATGGGCTCACGCGTGACCACGTAGTCCTGCAGCAGGTGTACGCCATCCAGCGGCGCCTCGTAGTCGAAGGTCTCCAGGAACCCGGCGAGATCGTCGGCGTCCTCAAAGAGGTGAACGCCCAGGCCCTTGCCGCCGCGATTCGGTTTCAGCAGGAAGCGCCCCTTGCCAAAGGCCTGCCGCGCGGCAGCGACCAGTTTGTCCTTGCCGACCACAGGAACCGTGCGCGGTGTCGCCACGCCGGCGCGGGCCAGGGCCGCGTACTGGCGCACCTTGCTGATCTCCAGGTCCAGCGCGGCAGGGCCATTGACGATCCGCCGCCCGTACTGGCTCAGCCACGCCAGCGTGACCGCCGTCAGCTCCGCCGAGTAGCGATGCCCGCGCGTGTGCGAGGACGCGCTCATGCGGTTGTAGAAAACCCCTTCCGGCGGGGCCACCGAGAGATCGATGGCGCGCTCCACCAGCAGCCAGTCCTCCCAGGCCGCGCCGCTGCCGTCCAGGGCCGCGGCCAGCGGGGGCAGCCAGTCAGGGTTCTCGTGCAGGACATGGATACGGGGCATGCGCAGCGCCTTTCATGGGGGGAGAAACCTGAGCCTTGAGATAGCCCGGCCAAGCCAAATTACAATATCAAATAGGGAATAATAATTAAATTACATGTTTTATATGTTTATTTTATGCGCGAGAAAGACCTCCCTCCGCTCGGAGTCCCCATCAGGAAACGATGCGGCCGGCAGCGCACCAGGCTATGGCACTGGAGAAGACTCTAGGCGCTGAGCACGAACCCCTCGGGAAAGCGGGTCTGCATGCCGGTTTCGGGCAGCGTCCCGATATCGGCCCGTTCAAAGCGGGCTTCTTCCAGGAGGGCGCTCGCCAGGTTGCTGCCCCGAAGGTCGCTGTGCGAGAGATTGGCGGCACGCAGATTGGCGTTGGTGAAGTCGCAGGCGGCCAGCACCGCGCCGCGGAAATCCACTTCCTTGAGGTTCGAGTTGACGAAGGAGATGGCCGCCAGGTTCCGCTCCGCCAGACTGCGGCCGGCAAGGTTGTGGGCCGTGAAGTCGGCGCGGTTGCCCAACCGGCCGCCGCTGTCGACCCAGCGTTCGTGCTGATCCAGGATCTCGTTCAGTTCGCCGTCGTCGATCGGCTTGGCCGGCGCGGCTTCGATACCCAGTTCGCCGACGTTCATTGCCTCGAAGCTCGCGCCGCGCAGGTCCACCTCGTGCAGGCTGGCATTGTTGAGGCGGGCGCTGCGAAAAGCCGCACCGACAAAGCGGCTGCCCCGCAAATCGGCGCCTTCCAGATTGGTCTCGTCCAGGTTGGCGCCGCTGAAGTCGACGTCCTTCAACTGGGCATAGCTGAGATCGGTGCGGCTGAGGTCGGCATCGCGGAACGAGGACGTAAGCTCGCGCGATACCTGCAGGTCGTCGTCCTCACCGGTGATGATCGCCCCCTTTCGAAGGTCGGCCCGGTCAAACGACGTCCCATCCAGCAGCGCCTTGTCGAAGGTGGCCGCGCGCAGGTCCGCGCGATGGAAGTTGGCGCGGGTCAGGTTCGCCCCCTCGAATTTCGAGGCAAAGAGCTTCGCGCGGCTGAAATCCGCGCCAGTCAGGTCGGCGCCTGAGAAATTGCAGGCCAGGAACTGGGCCTCGGCGAAGCACATGTCCTGGAAGTTCAGCCCGGCCAACAAGCACTTCTGCATGATGATTCGCCGGCCGTCGCGCCGCCGCGTGGCGAAGCGGCCGCTGACGATGGCGAGTTTTTCCAAGGCGTCCTGTGAAATATGGCGTTTGGAGATGATAATATTCTTCGATTCGTAGTACATGTTAGAACTTCTTCGCGCCGTGGATGTAATTGCGTTCCATGAACAAAGCCGCCAGTGCTTTATACTCGGCTTGATCAAGACGCAATCTGCATCCTAGGAATGCACAAAGCCTTAAATTCGGCTGTTACTACAAATACCACGGAAAATTTGTCCTACTTGAGGCAAGTAATTCCTGCGAACAGGACCGGGGTCGTTCGGCCGGAGCAACTGCCCAACAGCCAAGCTTTCCAAGGTTTCCATAGGATTCGGAGTAGCCTTCGCCCTCTGCGGCCACGGCTTTTTCTTGCGGGGGTGGTGGACATACCGAGGGTTAATAGACACCCCCGTCATCTTCCCTATTAGTTGAGCAAGATGTCCCTCAGAAAGCCGAAGACCAGCGCATTGAAGGTCTCCGGCGCCTCGAAATAGGTCGAGTGGCCGACGCCGGGAATAACCTCCAGCCGCGCGCCGGGGATCGTTGCCGCCACCTCTTCCATCACTTCCGGCGGGAACAGCACGTCCTCCGTGCTGGTGATTGCCAAGGTCGGCAAGGCGTAGCCCTGGAGTTCCCGAAGCGAGACCGCCTTGGCCGAGGTGAGTCGGTTGAAGCTGCGCGGGAAGTTGGAGTTGAGGCCGGAGATCTGCCGGGCCAGGTAAGCCCCTTCCGGATTGGCGGCGACGAAGCTCTTGCCGATCTGCCCCGTGCCCGGCGGGATGGCGCCGGAGGCGATATGCTCGATCGCCGCGGTGGCCTTGGGCGTGTCCAGACCGCCGGGCGTGCTGGCCAGCACGAGAGCGGCGACGCGCTCCGGCTGAGTCACCGCCAGCTTCAACCCGCCCCAGCCGCCCATCGACTGGCAGACCAATGCGGCCTTGTCGATACCCTCGGCATCCAGGATGGCGGCGATGTCTCGGGAAAAATAGGCGGCCTCGAAGTGCGCGCCGTCGCAGCGCGAGCGCCCGAAGCCACGGTGATCGAAGACGATGACCTTGAAGTGCTTCGCAAAGTGAGGGACCTGCTGCCACCAGGACGCACAGTTGCCGCCGCGCCCGTGCGCGAAGACCACCGCCGGCCCTTCGCCGTGGGTTTCGTAATAGAGGCTCGCACCTTCGTTCTCGACCGTCGCCACTGTCGCTCTCCCAATCCTGACAACCCTCAAGCAGTTTAGCAGAAGCCGCGATCCGCAGGAGCAACACATGTCGCGCCGGCCGCTGCCCCACCCCTTGATTTGCCGGACCGCGACCTAGTTTGAGACCTGTTGATGACACCATCGCGCGGAAGGCGGACAGGGAACTCCGCGCCGCCTTCAATTGAGCGTGGAAGCACTTCCATACCTGGGCCGCGGGACAGCCGCAGCCGGGACCAGCGTTTTCGCGGGTTCCTCCCCAGCGAAAAGAAGCCACGACGACAAGGAGCAGAAATGTCCGACAAACCCGTTCTCTATGGTTTCGATGGATCCACCTACGTGCGCACCGTCCGCATGGTGCTCGCCGACAAGGGAGTCGACTACGACCAGGTGCCGGTGAATGTGCTGGCCGGCGAGCCGCGACAGGCGGATCACCTCGCCAGGCATCCCTTCGGCAAGGTCCCGGTGATCGATATCGACGGCATGCGGATTCGGGAGACCGACGCCATCTGCCGCTATCTCGAAGAGACCCTGCCGGATCCCTCCTGCATGCCGAAAAGCGCAGGGGACCGTGCGCGCATGAACGAGGCGATCAGCCTCATCAACAGCTACGGCTACGGCGCCCTGGTGGGGGTCGCCGGTTATCACCTCTTTCCCGACTTCATCGGCGGCAAGAACGAGGAGCAGCGCCAGGTCTGCCTGCAAGACAGCGCAAAGCTTCTGACGCTGCTGATGGAGAACAAAGGAGACGCCCCCTGGCTGGCCGGCAGTAAGCCGAGTCTCGCCGACTACCTGCTCGGACCGATCATCTTCTATGTCTCGCTGACCCCGGATGCCGAGCAAATCCTCAGCGTGCCCGGCGTCTCGGATTGGTGGCAGCGGATGCAGGACGTCGATAACTTCAAGGCAACCGAGCCCGATCTGGGCTGACGCCGCCGCCGGGCCGCGGCCGATGCGACTTGGCGCGCGGCTCCGGCGGCCTAGCGATTCTTCCTGTCGCTCTTCGGCTTCTTCCGGCCCGCGTAGGGGTTGTCGCCCTTGCGGAAGTTGAGGCGGATCGGCGTGCCCGGCAGGTCGAAGGCCTCGCGCAAGCCGTTCTCCAGGTAGCGCAGGTAGGAGGGCGGCAGCTCCTGCGGCTTGGAGCAGAAGATGGCAAAGGTCGGCGGGCGCGTCTTGGCCTGGGTCATGTATTTCAGACGCACGCGCCGCCCGTTCACCGCCGGTGGCGGGTGCGACGAGGTCACCGCATCCAGCCAGCGGTTCAGGTCCGCCGTCGCGACGCGGCGGTTCCACACGTCGTAGGCCTGGAACACCGCCTCTAGCAGCGCGCCGATATTGTGGCCCTGCAACGCCGAGAGCGTCACCACGGGGATGCCGCGGGTCTGCGGCAGGGAGCGCAGCAGGCGGTCTTGGATGGCCGCCAAGGCGGCGTCGCGCTCGCGGCAGGAGTCCCACTTGTTGACGCCGATCACCAGCGCCCGGCCCTCGTCCACCACCATGCGGGCGATGGTGAGGTCCTGCTTTTCCAGCCCCTCCTCCACGTCCAGCAGCAGCACCACCACCTGGGCGAAGCGGATGGCGCGCAGGGTGTCCTGCGTCGAGAGCTTCTCGATCTTCTCCACCACCCGCGCCTTGCGGCGCAGCCCGGCGGTATCCACCAGGCGCAGCGGACGGCCCTTGTAGGCCCATTCCACGGCAATCGAATCGCGGGTGATGCCCGCCTCGGGGCCGGTCAGCAGGCGCTCCTCGCCCAGCAGCTTGTTGATGAGGGTCGACTTGCCGACGTTGGGCCGGCCGACTACGGCGAGCTGCAGCACGCCGCCGGTTTCCTCCGGCGCCTCGGCTTCGGCTTCCCCCCCCTCCGGCGCTTCTTCGGGCAGGGTTTCCTCCGCCTTCTCCGCCACCGCGACAACGGCGTCGTAGAGATCGCTCATGCCCAGGCCGTGCTCGGCGGAGATCGGGATCGCCTGGCCCAGGCCCAGGCTGTAGGCGTCGTTGAGACCGGCTTCGGCTTCCCGTCCCTCGCACTTGTTGGCGACCAGGGCCACGGGCTTGCCACTGCGCCGCAGCCAGCGGGCGAAGTGCTCGTCCAGGGCGGTGATCCCGGCGCGCGCGTCGATGACCAGCAGCGCCAGGTCGGACTCCGCCACGGCACGCTCGGTCTGCGCGCGCATGCGGCCCTCCAGGCTGGCGTCGAAGACCTCCTCCAGGCCGGCGGTGTCGATGACCCGGAACTCCAGCCCGAAGAGGTTGGCCTCCCCTTCGCGGCGGTCGCGGGTGACGCCCGGCGTGTCGTCGACCAGCGCCAGGCGCTGCCCGACCAGCCGGTTGAAGAGGGTCGACTTGCCCACGTTGGGGCGTCCGATGATGGCGACGGTGATGGTCATGGCACTGGAATAGGGTGCGGAAGACCCCGCCGCAAGCCCCATCGCGGGGCGCCTTCCGGCCGGGCCCCGCTCCGCCCCCGGCGGGCGTCCGGGAACGGGCCGCTGCGGGGCGGGCCGGAGCGGCTAGCGCAGGGCGACCAGATCGCCGCCGTTGGTGACCAGATAAAGGCTGTTGTTGGCGACCACCGGGGCCACCGCGGCCCCGTCGCCCAGGTCGAAGAAGCCGAGCAGCTTCCCGTCGTAGGGCGACACCGAGATCACCTCGCCGTGCGAGCCGGCGATGACCAGCCGGTCGCCGGCCAGCACCGGGCCGCGCCAGCGGATCGGCACGTCCTGCTCCTCCGGGTCGGCGAAGCGCGGCAGCGGCGTCACCCAGCGGATGCGCCCATCGTGCCGCTGCAGGCAGACGACCTGGCCGTCGTTGGTCAGCACGTAGAGGAAATCCCCCGCCGCCCAAGGCATCTGCACGCCGCCGACGTCCGCCTGCCAGGCCCGCACGCCCTGGCGCAGGTTGACCGCCAGCATCTGGCCGGCATGGCTGACCGCGAAGACGAGGTCGCGGTCGATCACCGGCAAGCCCCGGATCTGGGCGATGTCGGCCAGCGGATCGAGCCGGCGGATGGCGCTGAGGTTCTCGCTCCATACCGTGCGGCCGTCGTCGGTCAGAAGCGCCAGGACCTCGCCCGAGGAATAGGGCACCACGACCGTGTTACGCGACACCGCCGGGCTCGCCGTCCCCAGCAGACCGGCGGTCTCCTGCACGCCGACGTGGTTCCATAGGCGCTCGCCGGTCTCGGCGTTCAGCACCAGAAGCTGGTTGTCCAGGGTGACCACGAAGACCCGTCCGTCGCTGGCCACGGGAGCCCCGCGCATGGGCCCCGGCGCCTTGTGGATCCACAGCAGCTCGCCCGTCTTCGCGTCCAGGGCAAAGATCCGTGCGAAACCGGTGGAAACGAAGATCCTGCCCCCCTCTGCGGCGATGCCGCCGCCGAAGTAGATGCCGTCCTCGTCGTCGTCCTCCAGGTCGACCCGCCACAGGCGGCTGCCGTTGGTGGCCGAGAAGGCGGAAACGGTGGAACGCGCGTCCATGGCGTAGACGGCGTCCTCGACGACGATGGGCTGGGCCAGCAACTGGGCCACGTCGCCCGACCCCTCGCCCAAGTCGGCGCTCCAGACCCGGCGCGGATTGGCGCTGAGCGAGAGGTGATACATGGCGTGGGCGGCGCTGCCGCCGGGCTGCGCCCAATCGGTGTTGATATAGGGCTCCGGCAGGCGCACGGGTACGTCAGCGATCGTGGGGTCGGCCCTGAGGCCGCGCTCGTAGGCCAGAATGGCGATGCGCTGGCCGGGCAGCGGCGGAGCCTCGGTCTCCCCGAACCAGTCGCTGATGCCGCAGGCGGAAACCACGAGCGGCAGGGAAAGCGGCAACAGGAGGCGCTTGAACATTAGAGACATCGGAAAATCATCCAGGCAAGGAGGCGAGCAGTTCCGCGGCGCGGCTGCGGCTGCCGCTAGGCGCGGCGGGATCGTCGGTGATCTTGACCAAGTGCTCGCGCGCCGCTTCCCGGTCGCCTTCGCGCAAGGCCAGGACCGCCAGCAGCTCCAGGGCGGTAAAGCGGTAAGGTGCCTCGGGGCCTGCCAGGGACTGCAGTTCACCCCGCAGAACCGCCGGATCGCCGTCGTCCATCCGTTCCAAGACGATCAGCAAGCTCCCGAGCTGGCTCATCGCGGGTCCGGAAGTGCCCTCGCTGGCCAGCCGCTGCCAAATCTGCCCGGCGGCGGCATCGTCGCTTTCAGCGGCGAGTTGAGCCTCGGTCAAGGCCGCGAGCAGCGCGTAGCCATCGCCCGCGGGATCGCTGAGCGCGGCCAGCACTTGCCGGGCCTTGGCTTCGTCGCCGCCGTCGATCAGGGCGAGAGCCTCGGCATAGCTGTTGGAACGCTCGCCGCGCAGCTTCTGGTCATAGGCCTGCCAGCCCTTGTAGCCGGCCACGCCAAGCACCACCACCACCGCTGCGGCATAGATGAAGAGACTGTAGCGCTTCCACCACTCCGCCGCCTTGTCGCGGCGCAGATCCTCATCGACTTCCTGAAAGATATCGGCCACTGGCCACTCCCTATTACTCGCCCCGCCGGCTGCGCCGGTCCCGGCGATTCAACTCCGGGAACCGCTGCCGGTCTTCCGTGCCGACCCCTTGAACACCCGAAGGCGCTTCGTTGATAAAGCCCTTCCCCGGCTTCATCAACCACGGATTCACCGCTTTTCGGCGCTACGCCTTTTGCGGCGGCGGCTTCGCCCTCGCAGCCCTCCGGGCCTCAGGCGGCCTTCCACTTGATGCTGCAGCCCATGGAAGCGATCTGATCCTCCGGCCCCTTGCCGGTCTCCGCGATCAGCTTCATGGCCTCGTAGAGCTCTCTTCGCGCATTGGGCACCGGGGCCGTCCGCGATTCATCCAGGCGCCCCCGGTACTGAAGCTGCAGATCCTTGTTGAAGCCGAAGAAATCGGGCGTGCAGACCGCCCCGTAGGCCCGGGCCGTCTCCTGGGTGGGGTCCACCAGGTAGGGAAAATCCAGTCCGTGATCACGGGCGAAGGCCTTCATATTCTCGAAGGAATCCTCCGGATAGGCCGTGGGGTCGTTGGCGTTGATGCCCGCCACGCCAATCCCCAGCGCCGCCAGGGCCCTGGCCTCCTCGCCCAAGCGGCCGGCGATGGAGCGCACATAGGGGCAGTGGTTGCACATGAAAACGATCAACACACCCTTCGGGCCGGCGATGTCGGACAGGCTGTAGGCCTTACCGTCGATGCCCTGCAGCGAGAAGTCCGCCGCGCTCCAGCCGAAGTCGCAGATAGGGGGCGATTTCGCCATGAATTCCCGACTCCATCTTCATTGTATAAACAGATGCTTATGACGGTTTTCTAATCTATCAGCAAACATCTGGAACGTTAACAGATTCTTCAGCGCGGACCGCCAGACTGAAGTTGGGTGTTTGGCGAAAATCCAACACTCCGGGCCCTGCCCGGCGGCCGTGCGCAGCATCCCCTGCAGGCGCCATCCTAAGCGCCAACGGCCCCCTTGTCAGGACGCCAAGGTCAGGAACGACAGTTGGCCGCAGGCACCGCGGCAATCAGGAGCTCAAGGTATGAGGCTGCAGCACAAGTCCCTCTTCGCCGTCCCCCTTCTCATGGCGACCCTCGCGGCCTGCGATCCGGGCTCCCAGGCGATGCTGGCCGGCGCTTCCCTCGTGACCTTCGTCCATACCGACAAGACCATCGGCGACCACGTCGCCACTTGGGCCTTCGACAAGGACTGCTCGACCCTCAGCCTGGCCAACGGTGAGGGGTACTGTCACGAAACCATGACCGAGGAGCAGCGCAAGGCCGCCGAGGCCGAGGCCGCGGCGCAACGGGCCGGCACCTACTGCTACCGGACCCTCGGTGCCATCAACTGCTTCCGCCAGCCGGACACGATGGCCAGCAGCGCCGCCCGGGTCCGCTGACCCCCCTTCCCAGCCGTCCCGGATTCGCCGCTCCCGGTCTCAACTAAGGAATCCCATTCTCTCCCGCGGGCCCGGTCGTGATGGCTGGACGGCAGCCGAAAATTGCGGAAAACTGGTCTTCGCTACGGATTTGAGACCCCCTTTGAGCTTCGCGGGAGGCCCGCCGCCTTCATGAGCCAGCTGTACAGCTTCAACGAAAGCCGCAAGACTCCGCGGCGCGTGTTCTTCGACCGGGCCGAGTTGAACCAGTTGCTCTCGCTCTACAGCCGGAATGTCGCCAGTGGCGAGTGGCGCGACTACGCCATCGATCAAGCGGGCGGGGCGGCGATCTTTTCAGTCTTTCGCCATACTCATGACGCCCCGCTCTACGCCATCGCCAAGCAGCGCAACAATCGCTCCATTGAGTATGTCGTATTTTCGGGCCGAGAAAAAATTAAAAGATCTAATAACTTAAGAGATGCTCTTAAAGTTTTTAGGAAACGTTTGCGCGTGGTTTCCTGACGCATCCTCCGTCATTGCCGTCCACCCCTGCTCCCTCGCGCCCCGCCATCCGGCGCAGAGAGTGAAGAAGTGCGCGGTTCGACCTAAGAAAAACATTAAAAATATTTGTTTTTAAACAATATTTCTTGCTCGCGGCACTCCACCTTAACCGGTCGCCCGCCTTCCCATCGCAGGCCTTCCTTAACCTAATAACTTAAGCGGCAAGCAATCTAATAATGGGACGATCAGGCAATTCCTTAGCTTTCCCCAATCGGCTTGAGGAAGAGTATCTGTCTCGATCGAGCCAGCGGTAGATTCCCCCAACTGCCGCTGGCTCATTCACTCTGCGAGGCCGAAGTGCAACCCTTGGGCGGTCCCGGAGGCCCCCAGACAAACGGTGGTGAACATGCCCTGGGACCAGGACGTCGGCGCATCCCAACTGCAGGATTCGGATCCTTCCGAGCGGCGGCGCTTCATCCGCGCCGCCACGGTTCTCAAGGCCCGGCTGGTGACGCCTGAGGGCACCGTCGAAGGCACGGTCCTGGATGCCTCGCTCAACGGCGTGAAGGTCTGGGCCGCGGGCGAAGTGCCGGTAGGCACCAAGGTCACCCTGCTGCTGACCGGCGCCGCACACTTCGGCGGCGAGGTGGTCTGGCGCCGCGGCGAGACCCTGGGGCTCTGCTTCCAGGACGATCCGGAGAAAGTCGCGGCCATCATGGCCGCACTGCTGCCGCAACGCTGCCTGCAGGTCGGCCACGCCTGACCCCGAGGCCCCTTCCCGACGCCCCCGGCTTCAGACGCGGGGGCCCGGACAGCACACCATCCAAGGCCCCCTACGTCGCTTCCCGCGCCTATCTTTCCGGCAGGCTGCGCAGATAGGCGACGATCGCGTCGAGATCGGCCTCGGCGATATTGGCGTAGTAGCCGACCGGCATGGGCGGCAGCAGCCGGCTGCCGTCGGGGCGGAGCCCCTGGGTGATCGCCATCTTGATCTCGGCGTCACTCCAGCCGCCGAGGTTCGCCGGTGTGATGTTGGCGCCGTAGCTGGTGCCCCAGGGTCCGCGGAACGCCAAGCCGCCGGCACCCGTCTGGTGCTCCCAATCCGGACCCTTCGGCCCCATCGGCGAGTGGCACTCGATGCAGTGGCCCAGCGGGCCGGCCAGGTAAGCGCCGTAGGCGGCGCCATCGGCCGGCGTCACCTCGGCCACCGCGGTTACCGGCGGGCCGTAGCTCGGCGGCAGCGGGATCCGGTACTCGGAGGCCGGCACCTGGTTCTTCACCGCTTTCAGGCTGCGCAGATAAGCGACGATGGCCCGCACGTCACGGTCGGAGAGACTGCGGTAGAGGCTGATCGGCATGGGCGGCCCGATGATGGAGCCGTCAGGGCGGCGCCCCTCGCGGATCGCCGCGATGATCTGTTCGTCGGTCCAACCGCCGAGTCCGGTCTCGACGTCGGGCGTCAGGTTGGCGCCATAGGCGGTGAAGGCATCGTCGTCGATCCGCAGCCCGCCCGCCAGTTCCATGCCCGCCAGCGGGCCCTCGGGGCCTTGCGGCGTATGGCAGTTGCCGCAGGCGACGATGCTTTGCATCAGGTAGGTTCCCCGCTCCAGCAGGGTTTCGGCGCGCGCCTCCGCAGCGGAGATCACTATGGCGGCAAGCCCCAGAACGGCACAGGCAACGGCCCAGCCCCGGCGCCCGAGACGGCACGGCGCGGTGGTCCCCCTATACGATCGCATGATGTCTAATATCCCTCAAAATCGGCGCTTTGGCCGCGCCTGTTAATTGCGGCGGCGTTCTCTAGCCGATTCCAGGATGCCACACCAGCCGGAATCCGTAGCGCAAAAGAGGCAGCCGGACCGGGGGAAGGACGCATCTATTCAATGGCACCGCGGGCGTGCAACCGCCGTGAATTGAAACCGGGCATCCTGCTCTATGAAGGGTATATCCGTGGGACGCGGCCGCGGCTTGCGTGGCGACGGACACAAGAGATGAACGCCGGCCCATCCGTCGCTATAACTGGCCTCGGCTCAGGGCGGCTTGCCGGCCTGCCACCGGGCCGGCAGGACACCTGCTGCTGACGAAAGGATTCCATGCTCGGCGATCCCCGATCCCACGGTCTATGGGAGACAACCGCACCGGCCGCGCCGGCGACGGCCGCCTTGGCGGGCGATTGCCGGACGGACGTGGTCATTGTCGGCGGCGGCTATACCGGCCTGTCGGCGGCCCTGCACCTGGCGGAATCCGGCGCCGATGTCATTCTGCTTGAGGCTGCGGAGATCGGCTTCGGCGGCGCCGGGCGCAACGTCGGCCTGGTCAACGCAGGCATGTGGGTGCAACCGGACGTCCTGGTCGGAACCATGGGGCCAGAGCGGGGCGAAGCGCTTCTGGACTTGCTCGGCGACGCCCCCCGCGCGGTCTTCGACTTGATCGAAAAGCACGCCATCGACTGCGAGGCCGTGCGCAGCGGGACGCTTCACTGTGCCGTGGGCTCCTCCGGCCTGCGGGAATTGCGGGAGCGCGAGGCGCAATGGCGCCGCCGGGGGGCCGCCGTCGAGCTGCTGAACGCCGCCCAGACCGCCGAGAAGACCGGCACCACGGCCTTCGCGGCGTCGCTTCTCGACCGCCGCGCCGGCACCATTCAGCCGCTGGCTTACGCGCGCGGGCTCGCCCGGGCCGCCATCGCGGCCGGTGCGACGCTCCATACCGGGTCCCGGGCCGACCGCCTGGAGCGGAGCGGAGCGGACTGGCGCCTGGCCACGGCTCAAGGATCGGTGACCGCGGCGCGGGTCATCGTCGCCACCGATGCCTATTCCGCGGCGCCCTGGTCCAACCTGCGCCGCCAGCAGGTCAAACTGCCGTTCTTCAACTTTGCCACGCCGCCGCTCGCGGAGGACCTGCAGCGGAAAATCCTGCCCGAGCGGCAGGGGGCCTGGGACACCAGGACCGTGCTCACCTCCTTACGGCTCGACCGGGCCGGGCGCCTGATCGTCGGCAGCGTGGGCGCGCTGCGGGGCAGCGGCGTCGCCGTCCACCGGGCCTGGGCCAAACGCGCCCTGCGCCGCCTCTTTCCGGAGATCGGGGCTGTCCGTTTCGAGGCCGAGTGGTTCGGCACCATCGGAATGACCGACGACAACCTGCCCCGCTTCCACCGCCTGGACGATAACGTCATCACGATCTGCGGCTATAACGGGCGCGGAATCGCCCCAGGCACGGTCTTCGGTCGCTGGCTGGCCGACCTGGCGCTGGGCCGCGTGCGGGACGGCGACTGTCCCCTCCCCTGTACGGTTCCGCGGGACGCGCGATTCCGGCTGCTCAGGGAAGGCGCGATCGAGTTCGGCGCGCAGCTCGCTCACCTCGCGCCGTGAGTCCGCGGCCCGGCGCCCCTTGGGAACGGGCATAACCTGAACACACATTCCGGCGCGCGGGATGCTATAAGAGTCGCCCTTTAAGAGGGCCATCGCCGCTGCCGACGGCGGATGGGGTCCCAGGACCGTGAAGAAGCAGGAAAACGAACTTAGGAGACATGATGATGATGCGTTTGCTCAAAGCCATTTTTCTCATCGGCCTTCTGGCCGGTCCGGTCGCGGCCTGCAGCGGCGAGACGGCGGGCGAATACATCGACGATTCGGTCATCAGCAACACCGTCCGCGCCAAGCTCATCGACGACAAGGACCTCAACATCTTCCAGATCGACGTGACCACCCTCAAAGGCGAGGTGCAGATCAGCGGCTTCGTCGAGTCCCAGGCCGACAAGGACCGCGCCACCCAGGTCGCCAGGACCGTGGACGGCGTCAAGAAGGTCCACAACAACCTTGTCGTCCAATAGCCGGACTTAACCTCATGACCCTTCGTATCGTCCGCCTCGGCACCCGGCGCAGCCCCAGGGAAGGCACCCGCATCGGCACCGTCCGGCGGCCGCCGCGCGGGGTGAAGAAGGAACGCTACGCCGCCGACGACTGGTACGACGTCTGGTACCCGGAACTCTCGCCCAGCCAGGCGCTGGTCGCCCAGGCCCTGAAAGCGGAGACGGCGGCGCAGTGGAACGCCTTCGTGCGGGAGTTCAAAAAGGAGATGAAAGAGTCGGCCGCCAGCAGGACCTTGGACCTGCTGGCGGCGCTCTCTCATGGCGCGGACTTCTCGCTCGGCTGCTATTGCGAGGACGAGGCCCGCTGCCACCGCTCCGTGCTGCGCGACCTGCTGGCCGAACGCGGCGCGAAGCTTGGCTGACCCAAGAATGGCCTGAAGCTAGACCCCGGCGACCACGGCGATCTCCACCGTGTACTGCGGGGCCGCGAGCTTGGCTTCGACGCAGGCGCGCCCCGGCGTGTTGCCCGGCGACACCCAGGCATCCCACTCGGAATTCATCTCGTTGAAGGTCGCCATGTCGGTGATCCAGATCGTCGCCGACAGCAGCTTGGTCTTGTCCGTCCCGGCCTGCGCCAGCAGCTCGTCGATGCGGGCGAGGATGTCTTTCGTCTGCTCGGCGACCGAGGCGCCCGGCGCGCGCTGCGCCACCTGACCGGCGAGGAAGACGAGATTGCCGTAGACGACGGCCTGGGACATGCGCGGGCCTACGTCAATACGCTTGATGTCGGTCATGGAGTTTCCTTTTTCAGTAGAAGTTACAGTTCGAACGGCCCGATTGAGATACGTCGGCCAAGCGGGGCCGTCGAGCGAAATCGGCAGCCGCGGGGCGGATACCCGCCGCCCCCGGCAGCCTGCCGCCGCCCCGCCGGGCTTCACGAAAACGGGATTGGCAAGGCGCGCCGCCTGATCCCATATTGGGATCGGTTCCACACAGGGAGATACCGCAATGACCGAGCGAGCCGTTCTGGCCGGTGGCTGCTTCTGGGGCATGCAGGACCTGATCCGCAAGCTGCCGGGCGTTCTCGAGACCCGCGTGGGCTACAGCGGCGGCGACGTGCCCAACGCGACCTACCGCAACCACGGCACCCATGCCGAGGCCATCGAGATCCTCTTCGATCCCGGGAAGATCAGCTACCGGCAACTGCTGGAGTTCTTCTTCCAGATCCACGATCCCACCACGCCGAACCGCCAGGGCAACGACAGGGGAATGTCCTACCGCTCGGCGATCTACTACGCCAGCGACGAGCAGAAGAAGACCGCCGAGGACACCATCGCCGACGTCGACGCCTCGGGCCTCTGGCCCGGCAAGGTCGTCACCGAGGTGGAGCCGGCCGGCGACTTCTGGGAGGCCGAGCCGGAGCACCAGGACTACCTGCAGCGCGTCCCTCACGGCTATACCTGCCACTTCGTGCGTCCCAACTGGGTCCTGCCCAAGCGCAGCGCAGCGGAGTAGGCGGACTATTCACACTCGAGGATCGCCACAGGCAATCCTGTCGTCCCGGGGCTTGACCCCGGGATCCAATGCCCTCGCCACCTGACTGCGACGCCGACATCGGACGTACTGCGCTAGCAGCCGACACCAAACCAACCATGGGACGGGATCTTCATACACCAACGTCAATGGGTCCCGGGGTCAAGCCCCGGGACGACAGCGGCGTGCATACGGCGAAGTGAGGGGCGGCTAGCACCCTACTCCCACGAGCCCTACTCCCACTCAATCGTCCCCGGCGGTTTCGAGGTCACATCGTAGACGACGCGGTTGATGCCGCGCACCTCGTTGATGATGCGGGTGGCGACGCCGGCCAGGAAGTCGTGGTCGAAGGGGTAGCTCTCTGCCGTCATGCCGTCGGTGGAGGTGACGGCGCGCAGGGCGCAGACGTAGTCGTAGGAGCGCGCGTCACCCATGACGCCGACGGTCTTCACCGGCAGCAGCACGGCGAAGGCCTGCCAGATGGCGTCGTAGAGCCCGGCCTTGCGGATGGCGTCCAGGTAGACCGCGTCGGCCTTCCTCAGGATATCGGCCTGCTCGCGCGTCACCGCGCCCGGGATGCGGATGGCCAGGCCCGGCCCCGGGAAGGGATGGCGGCCGACCAGGGCCTCGGGCAGGCCCAGCTCGCGGCCCAGCTCCCTCACCTCATCCTTGAACAGCTCGCGCAGGGGCTCGACCAGTTGCATGTTCATGCGCTCGGGCAGGCCGCCGACGTTGTGGTGCGACTTGATGGTGACGCTCGGCCCGCCGGTGAAAGAGACGGACTCGATAACGTCGGGATAGAGCGTGCCCTGGGCCAGGAAGTCGGCGCCGCCGATCTTCGCCGCCTCCTCCTCGAAGACGTCGATGAAGGTGCCGCCGATGATCTTGCGCTTCTTCTCCGGGTCGTCGACGCCGTCCAGCTTGCCGAGGAAGAGGTCGCTGGCGTCGCGGTGGACCAGCGGAATGTTGTAGTGACCGCGGAAGACGTCCACCACCTGCTCGGCCTCGTTGAGGCGCAGCAGGCCGTGGTCGACGAAGATGCAGGTGAGCTGGTCGCCGATGGCCTCGTGGATCAGCACGGCGGCCACCGAGGAATCGACACCGCCGGAGAGGCCGCAGATCACCTTGGCGTCGCCGACCTGGGCGCGGATCGCGTCAATCGCCTGCTGGCGGAAGGCCGCCATGGTCCAGTCGCCGGAGCAGCCGCAAACCGCGTGAGTGAAGTTGGCGAGCAGCTTGGCGCCGTCGGGCGTGTGCACGACCTCGGGGTGGAACTGCACGGCGTAGATCTTGCGATCCTCGTTGGCGATGACCGCGTAGGGCGCGCCCTCGGAAGTGCCGTAGACCTTGAAGCCCTCGGGCAGGCGCACGACGCGGTCGCCGTGGCTCATCCAGACCTGGTGCTTTTCGCCGGTGGCCCAGACGCCCTTGGTCAGCGTGGTGTCGGCCTGCAGCTCGACGAAGGCCTTGCCGAACTCCTGGTGGTCGGAGCCCTCGACCTCGCCGCCAAGCTGCGCGCAGATGGTCTGCTGTCCATAGCAGATGCCGAGGATGGGCACGCCGGACTCGAAGACGATCTGCGGTGCGCGCGGCGTATCGCTGCCGGTGACGGACGCCGGCCCGCCGGACAGAATGATGCCCTGGGGCGCGAAGTCGGCGATGCGCTGCGGGTCTGTGTTGAAGGGAAAGATCTCGCAGTAGACCCCGCTCTCACGCACCCGCCGGGCGATGAGCTGGGTTACCTGGGACCCGAAGTCGAGAATGAGAATGCGGTCTGTCATGCGGTTTTCCGTCCTGATCGCGCCCCGCTGCGAGGCGGCCTTGCATCTTGTCTTCAGCTCTTCGTCTGGGCCAGCCAGGACTCCAGGTCCGGCCAGCCGTAAGCCAACTCTTCCAAAGAGGTCCCGGCGAACTCTTCCAGCCGCTCCCCCGCCCGCTCGCCGCCCATGGCCTCGTAGAAGAAGCGCGCCGGGTTGGCGGCCAGCACCCAGACCATGGCCCCCTTGTGCTTTTCCTTCGAGAGCGCCTCCAGCGCCGTGGCGAGCAAGCGCCGTCCCAGCCCCTGCCCCTGCCAGTCGACGCCAACATAGAGGGCGTAGACCTCTCCGCCATAGGGCATCTCCGGGTTGCGCGTCGGCCCGAAGGAGACAAAGCCGACGACTTCCTCGTCGACCTCCGCCACCATCAGGTCGTTGCCCTTCTCCGCCCTGGCGGCAGCGCGGTGCCACTGCGGCGAGGAGCGCGCCACGCTCATGCGCGCCAGGTAGTCCGAAGGCACCAGCCCGGCGTAGGTGTTCTGCCAGGTCTCCACGTGGACCCGGGCGATGGCGTCGGCATCGCGCGGCAAAGCGGGACGGAGGACAAAGAGCTCGTTCATGTTTCCTCCCCGCGCTGGAAGACCGCGACGAAGAAACCGTCGGTGCCGTGACGCGACGGCGTCAGGGTCAGATAAGGCACGTCGCCGGGATAGGGTGCGCTCAGGGTCTCCACCCAGACCTCGCCGAGCGGCCGCACGGCAAAGTTTGGCTTATCGGCCAGGAAGGCCTCGGCCTGCTCGCGGTTTTCCTCCGGCAGCAGCGAGCAGGTCACGTAAATCAGCCGCCCGCCCGGCTTCACCAGACCCGCCGCCCGGCGCAGCACTTCGCGCTGCGCCGTCTTGTAACCTTCCAGCGCTTCCGGCGTCAGGCGCCAGCGGGCATCGGGATGGCGCCGCCAGGCGCCGCTGCCGCTGCAGGGCGCATCGACCAGCACGCGGTCGAAGGCGCCGTGCAGGTCGTCCGCCGCCGCCAGGTTCTTCACCGCGCGGCGCTCCACGAACTCCGCTGCCGCACGCTTCAGCCGGATGGCGCTGCGGTCGAGCCGCGCCTGTTCCATGTCCATGGCCAGCAGCCGCCCCTTGCCCTGCATCTCCGCCGCCAGGGCCAGAGTCTTGCCCCCGCCGCCGGCGCAAACGTCGGCCACCGCCATGCCCGGGCGCGCGCCGCAGAGCAAGGCGGCGAGCTGCGAGCCCTCGTCCTGCAGTTCGACCAGCCCAGCACCGAAGGCGGTGCTGGACCGCACCGCCCGCCGCCCGGCAAGCCGCAGGCCGCGCGGCGACAGCGGCGTCGGCATGGTCACGAAGCCCTCTTCAGCCAGGGCGGCCTGGGCCTCCTCGCGGCTGCCCAGCAGGGTGTTCACCCGCAAGTCCACCGGCGCTTCCTGCAGCAAGGCGGCGGCTTCCTTTTCCGCTGCGGCGCCAAAGGCCGCCTCGAAGCGTGGCATGATCCACTCCGGAACCTCGTTGGCGACCCAGGCCGGCGGCGCCGCCGCTTCCCGGGCGGCCGCCTCCAGGCGCCCGACCAGCGCCGCTTCCTCCGCCGTCAGCGGCGGCGGCGCGTAGCGCGAGCCGTCGAAGAGCCGGTTCAGCGCTTCTCGATCTTCATGTTCGCAGAGCAGCAGGTAGGCCAGCAGCTGCTGGCGCGGCGCCGCAGCGCTGCCCT
Organism: Pelagibius sp. CAU 1746; assembly: GCF_039839785.1. Taxonomy (NCBI): domain Bacteria; kingdom Pseudomonadati; phylum Pseudomonadota; class Alphaproteobacteria; order Rhodospirillales; family Rhodovibrionaceae; genus Pelagibius; species Pelagibius sp. CAU 1746. The sequence goes on along the minus strand of NZ_JBDOQT010000001.1, from coordinate 2,568,830 downwards.
CGCCCTGCCGCAGCCACCAGGACAGGCGCGCGTGGTGGCGCAGCACGTCATAGGTCAGCGCGGTGACGGCGCGGCGGTCCTTGGAGCCGATGTAGCGGCGCTGGCGCAGGTAGTCGTTCACCACCCGCTCGGCCGGGCGCCGGGACTCCGGCGCGGTTTGCTGTTGGGCAATGCCGTCCAGGATCTCGATGGTCGCCTGCAGGCGCGCCGCCGGCATCATGGCGCGGCCCTCCCGTGGCGGGAGAAGGCCGGTCGCTGCGGACACACTGGCGGCCTGGACGGCGTGGGAAATGGCAGCCCGCGTCCGATCACATCTCGTTGCGGTAGTTGGGCGCCTCGCGCGTGACAGTCACGTCGTGGACGTGGCTTTCGCGCAGGCCGGCATTGGTGATCTGCAGGAAACGCGCGTTCTTCTGCAGCTCGGGGATGGTGGCGCTGCCGGTATAGCCCATAGCCGCGCGCAGGCCGCCGACCAGTTGATGGATGACGGCGCCGACCGGCCCCTTGTAGGGCACGCGCCCTTCGACGCCTTCCGGCACCAGCTTCAGGTTGTCGGCCACTTCCTGCTGGAAATAGCGGTCGGCCGAGCCGCGCGCCATGGCCCCCACCGAACCCATGCCGCGATAGGACTTGTAGGAGCGCCCCTGGAAGAGGAAGACCTCGCCGGGGCTCTCCTCGGTGCCGGCGAAGAGCGAGCCGATCATGGCGCAGCTCGCGCCGGCCGCCATGGCCTTGGCCAGGTCGCCGGAGAACTTGATGCCGCCGTCGGCGATCACCGGCACGCCTTGCTTGCTGCAGACCTCCGCCGTGTCGAACAGCGCAGTAAGCTGCGGCACGCCGACGCCGGCGACCATGCGGGTGGTGCAGATCGAGCCCGGTCCGATACCGACCTTTACCGCATCGGCCCCAGCATCGACCAACGCGCGCGCGCCCTCCGCCGTCGCGATGTTGCCCGCGATGACCTGGGCGACATTGGACAGACGCTTGACCTCGCTGACCGCGCCGATCACGCCCTTGGAGTGGCCATGGGCGGTATCGACCACGATGACGTCCACTCCCGCATCCAGCAGGGCCTCGGCCCGGGCGATGCCGTCGGGCCCGACGCCGATGGCGGCGGCGGCGCGCAGGCGGCCCTGGTCGTCCTTGCAGGCATGGGGATAGGCCTGCGCCTTCTCCATGTCCTTCACGGTGATCAGGCCGATGCAGACGTAGTCGTCGTCCACCACCAGCAGCTTCTCGATGCGGTGCTGGTGCAGCAGGCGCTGCGCTTCTTCCTTGCTGACGCCTTCCTTGACGGTGATGAGGCGTTCCTTGGTCATCAGCGCCGAGACCAGCTCCTGCGGGTTCTCGGCAAAGCGCACGTCGCGGTTGGTCAGCACGCCGACCAGCCTCTTGGTTTTGCGCTCGACCACCGGAATGCCGGAGATTCTGTGACTCTCCATCAGCGCCAGGGCATTGGCCAGGGGTTCGTCAGGGTGGATGGTGACCGGGTTGACCACCATGCCCGATTCGAACTTTTTCACCCGGCGGACCTCGTCGGCCTGCTGGCTGATATCCAGGTTCTTGTGGATCACACCGATACCGCCGGCCTGGGCCAGGGCGATGGCCAGGCGGCCCTCCGTCACCGTGTCCATGGCGGAGGACACCAGCGGGATACCCAGCTCGATGGAGCGGGTCAGCCGGGTGCGCGTGTCAGTCTGATTTGGGAGGACTGCGGACTCCGCCGGCTCGAGAAGAACGTCGTCGAAAGTAAGAGCCTGTCGGAGTTCCATGCCTATCCCCTTGGCGGTGATTGGCGCCGCATCATACACATAGGCCCCGCGATGCCAAGCGGATTGCGCCCCTCCCCCGCATCGGCGTTAACATAGGGGGGCCGCGTTGCGGTCATGGCTGGCGCCGGAGTTCCCGGTCCAGGGGTTTCGCGCTCCGGCAAGATTGACCTGGATCATCGCACCGTCCGCGAAGTGGCGGGAATATCACCCTGAAATCTAAGCCGAACTCAGGAAGTCCGTTATGAGATCAACCCGCAGCTGGATTGTCATCGCCGATGGCGCAAGGGCACGGATTTTGGAGAATACCGGACCCGGCAAAGGACTTACACCCCTGCCGGCAGAGGAAATGCGCCGCCCCCACAAGCCGAGCCGCGAGCTCGACGCCGACCGGCCTGGGCGCAGCCACGACCGCATGGGCCCCCAGCGCCACGCCATGGAGCCGCCGAGCGATGCCCACCGCGAGGAAAAGCGGCGCTTTGCCGAGGATCTCGCCGAGATCCTCAACACCGCGGCGCGGCTGAAGAGCTATGACAGGCTGGTGCTGGTCGCCCCAGCCAAGACCCTGGGAGACCTGCGCCAGGCTCTGGACAAAGAGGCCACGGCCAAGATCGACGGCGAGCTGTCCAAGGACCTGACCCCGATTCCCGACCACGAACTGGCCAAGCACCTGGGCGAGGTCATAGCGGTCTAGCCGGCGGCCTGGCCGTCCTCACGGTCCTCTGCCGGCGGCGTGCCGCGAAAGCCCGTGGCCACCAGATACATCTCCGCCGAGTCCGCGCGGCTGGCCGCCGGCTTCACGTGGCTGACCTTGGCGAAATCCCGCTTCAGTTCCGCAAGCAGCTCGCGCTCGGTGCCGCCCTGCAGCACCTTGGCCACGAAGGCTCCGCCAGGGGCCAGGACCTCGCGGGCAAAGAGGTGCGCGGCCTCGACCAGCGCCATGACCTTCAGGTGATCGGTCTTGGCATGGCCCGTGGAGGACGCCGCCATGTCCGACAGCACGATGTCGGCCGGGCCGCCCAGCGCCGTCTTCAGGCGGTCCGGAGCGTCTTCGTCCAGAAAGTCTCCGACCAGCAGGTCGGCGCCGGCGACCGGCTCGACCTCCTGCAGGTCGATGCCGACGATCCTGCCGCTGCGCCCGCAGCGCTCCGCCAAGACCTGCAGCCAGCCGCCGGGTGCGCACCCCAGATCGACGATGCGCGCACCGCTCTTGAGGAAATGGAAGCGGTCGTCGAGCTGAGCCAGCTTGAAGGCGGCCCGCGACCGGTAGCCGCGCTTGCGCGCTTCGGCCACGTAGGGGTCGTTGAGCTGCCGCTCCAGCCAGCGGGTGGAGGAGGTCGAGCGCCGCTTGGCGGTCTTCACCCTGACCTTGAGGTTGCGGCCCGAGGTATCGCGCGCGCCCGCGCCGCCGCCACGGCCCGTGGAGCGCGCGCCGCGGCCGCTCCGCGATCTTCCGCCGCCGGATTTTGCCAAGGTTCCGGTCTCCTCAGTCCAACCCGGGGGCTGCCCCCAGGTCGGCCCAACTCCCCTCGGGCGCGCTGATGCCGTGGATCATGGCATAGAGCATGCCCTCGCGCAGGCCCCGGTCGGCAACCCGCAGACGCTGTGCCGGCCATAGGCGGCACAGCGCCGAAAGTATGGCGCAGCCGGCCACCACCAGATCGGCACGCTCCGGCCCGATGCAGGGATGGGCCGCGCGCTGGGCATAGCTCATGGCGGTGATCCGCGCGCAAATATCATGCACCGTATCCATATCCAGGTAGCTGCCGTCGACCCGCGAACGGTTGTAGCGCGGCAAGTCCTTGTGGACCCCGGCCAAGGTGGTCACGGTACCGGAGGTTCCCAGCATCTGCAGTTCGCCGCCGGTCACCGACGCCGTCACCTTGTGACGGTCATCGAACGCCGCCACAGCGGCCGCCATCTCCGTGACCATGGCCTGATAAGTCTCGGACGAGACTTCGCCGCCGCCGTGGCGCTCCGCCAGAGTGATGACGCCGATCGGCACCGAGGCCCAGGCGAAAAGGGACAACTCCGCCGCCGGGGGGAGGGCATCCGCCGCGGCATCGCGGGCGGGCTGGACCTTCAACCAACAAATCTCGGTGCTGCCCCCGCCGATGTCGAACAGCAGAATGTCGGGAATGTCGGGGTCGATGAGAGGCGCGCAGCCACAGATCGCCAGCGCCGCCTCCTCGTTCTGGGAGATGATCTCCAGTTCGATGCCGGTCTCCCTGCGGACCCGCTCCAGAAAATCCTCGCAGTTCGATGCCCTGCGGCAGGCTTCCGTCGCCACGGCGCGCACGCGGGTCACGCCGCGCCGGCGGATCTTGGCGGCGCAGATTTTTAGGGCTTCCAGGGTGCGGGACATGGCCGGCCCCGACAGGCGGCCACTGGCGGCCAGTCCTTCGCCGAGGCGCACGATGCGCGAAAAGGCGTCGACCACGCGAAACCCGTCCCCGGAGGGCTTGGCCACCAGCAGGCGGCAGTTGTTGGTGCCCAGATCGAGGGCCGCGTAAAGCCCCGGGGAAACGGCTTCCGCAGCGCCGCGGCGCTGCCGGCTGGCGTCCGACCGCCTCCAAGAAGTGCGGCCCTGCCCGTTGACGGAGGCGGTCACCTGAAGCTCGTTCCCGTTCGTTCCGAGGGTACCGGTTCGGCCTCCGGTCCCGCTTGTTCATGCCTTTATCGGCTATCTTAGCGTGATCACAAGGCTTTTCGCCAGCACCCCAGACCACGTTGCAGCGCGAAATCGACGGAAAAATCGCCGGAACGAGGTTGGAATCCGCCCGAAAAATGGTTGTCATCAGGGGGGTGGTAGGACTATGTAAAGCACCGCCGCGCTATGAAGGGCCCGCCTGGGGCTCTCTCAGGCCCGCCTGCTGGGGGATAGTTTAGCGGTAGAACTCTCGGCTCTGACCCGAGCAGCCCTGGTTCGAATCCAGGTCCCCCAGCCAAACCACTGATTTATCTCGCATTTTAGCCATTTCGGCAGCGCCTCACGCTGCCGGCGCGGGTGTGACACATCCCTGTGACACATTTGCCGCCGGCGGCCCCTCGAATCAGGGAGCTGCGGCCGACTCTTCCGCGCTCGGCACTTCGCCGCGCGTGAGACAGACGAGCGCTTCGGTCGCATCGTGAATGCGCTGCAGGAGTTTCATCTTATCTGTCATCGTTTTTCCAATCGGGTTGGCGCCCGCCGGCCTTCTGCCGGCGGTCGCGTCGCCTGTTTTGTCAAGAGAAGGCCGGAACCCAAAGGGCCCCGGCGTTGTTGAACCGTGCTTTCTGAAGCGCGCCGCTTGGTCGGCTTGTATGTCTGCGTGGGGGCGGACACTGCAGCTATTGGTCCATTGAGCCCGGGACCAAGCTGGACAACCGGAGTGCGACCAAAGAGGATGCGCCGTGACCAGCCTGTCCCGGCGCATCGTCACATTGCCCACATCTTTGGCGTAGCGTTGTGCCTGCCTGTCATCGGCGCGACACGGTGGCGGTGCTGCCTTTGATCTCCATGTGGGTGATCCCGCAGTCGAGGAGCCAGTGGCAGCTCTCATCGCAGAAACGCTGCCAGCGCAGCTGTGCCTGCTCCATCGCTTCGTCTACGAAGGCCAAGCCTTCGAGCGGACCGGTTATAGCTTCCGGACCGACTCTCGCCAGGTGCGCTTCGGGCCTGACGACAACCCCCGACTCTTCAACTTCAGCAGAGAAACTGAGGTAGAAATCTGCGGGGTAGTTGTCGAACAGAGCCGGAAACGTGACTGACTGCCACATCGACGCGCCGAGCTCGCGGAACTGGACCGCCGGCAGGCTCGGCATCGGATCATCGTCCGGATAGAGCTCGGCTCTCAGGCTGATCAGCTGGGCCGGGGCAAGCACGCCGGCGAGATGATAGAGCCACTCGAGGACCCGTGTCCGGTAGCCGCCAACGCAGCGACCGTAATCCAGCCGGGAAATCTGTAAAGGCGACGCCCCCTTTCTCTGGGCCAGGAAATCGAGGACCAGCGGCCGATCTTTGGGGGGGACGGCATGCGGCAGCGGCAGCATGTCTCGGTAGTCTGGCGTCGAGCGATTGAGGGTGTGCCAGCACGTCCTCTGGGGCTTGAAGGTATCAATGCTGTAGGTGGTCATTCTTGCTTTCTCCGTACGGATTTCGTTAGTCAGGAACTCGCGAGCGGGAAGGCCGCCTCGCGAGGCGAGCGCTGCGCGCTCCGGGAGCCAGGGGCGCTATGCGCGTCCAGTGTTAGCGGCAGCAAACACTTGGACTCATAGAGTCTCGGGATCGTGGGCCCGTTGCTTCGGCTCTCCTTAGGAGCGAGCCGAACAACCGGCCCTCGGTTCCGGGTGGATCTTCTTCGGTGGCGTGGCCGTGGAGCGGCTGCCCTAGGCGCCGATGCCGGGCGCGCCTCTCAAGAAGCGGCCCGGCATCGATGGCGGTCACTCGGGAGCGAAGTACTTCAGCCTTCTCTTGTCGTACACCTCACGCTGCTGCTGGGCGCGACAAGCCGATCGCTGACAGAGCTTCTCGGGGATCGACAAGCACCCTGGCGGTCATCCGAAACTCGCCGATTCCGGACTCAAGGGCCCAACAACCGAGATCCGTCCGACAGAGTCGTGACCAGTACGCCTGGACCGCCGCGTAATACTCTTCAAGCGCTTGCTGCTTTTCTCGATCAGCGGACTTGTCGCCGGCAAGCCGGCAGTCAACATAGGCACGGACATCCTTCGCGTCTCCCTTTGGCATTGACAGCGAAACATCGACCTCCAGCGTGTCGCCGATTAGCTCGTTGTGATGCTGGGCACGAAGAAAGAACAGCTGGAGACCGGCAGCGACTCGCATAAGATCGAGCGGATAAGGCTCGCGATTGGCCTGGCGGACCCGCGCCTTCAAGAACGAGACCTCAAACGGCGCCGCCGCCGTGCTCAGCGTCCCGATCATCTCCGAGAGGCGGTTTCTGGCCTCTTCGGCATCCAATATAGTTCCGGGTGCCGGTCTGATCCGAACCGGGTTCTTTAGTGTCGGGTCATAGGTGACCTTGGCTTCTCCTCGATGAATACCGAGCACTTCCTGAAGGGCCGGCAGCGAGGCTTCAGCAAGAAGTAGGGGATCGCCGAGGTTGGGTGTGAGGGCGTGAAACATTGTTTCTGTTGCCTTTCGATCTATTCCTCTTCAGATCGACGGCAGGCCATCGTGGCTCCGCCGCCTCTGCCCGAAGAGAGGCGGCGGAGCCACGGGGCCAGCCCCCGCTATTGTTTCTCTTTCCCCGTCCTGATCACCATTCCCCAGCGAATGCGCCAGGTCACTTGATAGGACCTGGCGCGAACTTACGAGCGGCGCTGCGGGATGGTGATGAGATGTGGTCCGCCGTCTCGGCGGATCTCTGCTGGAGCGCGAGCGCTATTCCAAACGCCGGCGCAGGTGGATGGCCGCTCGACTGCAGGCTTCGCGATCGCCCGTGCATCAATCTCCGTACTCATGGAGCGCGGGTCGTTCGTTCAACCTTGGGGGCCACATCGATGAGGGTGGAGCCGACTACTGTTGAACCGCAGAGTTCTCCGGCTGTGTCTATGGCTCGCCCGCGTCCGCACCAGGTCATATTGCAGACATCCTATCGACGCCGGGGTACTTCACCGAAGTGCCATTAGGAGACGAGAGGCATCGACCCGCCCGCTCGTCCAAGCCTGATTGACAAGAGAAACCCGCTCTTGGGCTCTGCGGCGTTCGAACGGCCGCTGCACCCTCAGAGTCCAAGTCAAGGAACTCTCAAGCCACGGCCAGGCTAAAGCAGATACCTAGGTATATTCCGGCCCTGCTATTGGGCACCGATTGCCGGTAGGTTCATGGAGTTTCAATGCTTCACGCCGATAGCCGCCGCAGTGGTGGCCGACCGCGCGACCTTAAGCCCCGCCCGATACCAGCCACCGGGAGTGCCCGACCATGCCCAGAAGCCTGCTATTCGCCTCTTCCATTGCCCTTAGCCTAACTATGATCGCGCCCGGCTGCTCCTCGTCCCCCAAGCAGGAAAGCACCGGGGAGTACATCGACAGCAGCGCAGTTACGGCGGAGGTGAAGGCCGACCTACTCGCCGCGCCTGGCCTGAAGTCGATGCAGATCAGCGTCGAGACCTACAAGGGCGTCGTCCAGCTCAGTGGATTCGTCGACAGCTACGATGCCAAACGCCACGCCGGATCTATCGCCATGGCGGTAGACGGCGTCAAATCTGTGCGCAATGACCTTGTGGTCAGGTGAACCTGCGCACGCCAGTCGCAGGCAGTCCGCGTTGGCGTGAAACATCGGGCTGATATTGCTTCTACCGCAGTTCGAAACACTCCCTTGAGACAGAAGCGGGACTGAATGACCAAACAACTACACCGACCCTCCGTGACTGAAAAATCGGCAAAGCGGAAAACGGCAGATGCCGAACACACCAATCGGGCGCCGCGCGAAGAGCTGATCGCTGTCGCCGCCGTCGCGGCAAGCGCGCCCGATCCCTTCCGACAAGACCCCATCGCGCCACCGCGAGATAGGGCGCTTGACATCGTCCCGGCCCGGATTCCGGACCGCGACACGGCTCCGGCCTTCTCCGAAAGCATCATCGACGCCATTGGACACCCCCTAGTCGTACTGGATGAGGCGACCTGCGTCGTCCTGGCCAATCGCGCATACTACCGCGCCTTCAATGTCGAGCCCGCCGGGATCATCGGCCACCCCTTCGCCAGCCAGTTCGACGATCCCGCAATGGGGCTTTGTCTCGAAAGGCTACGCTCAGAAACCGGGGGGATCGAGGATCTCGAGGCCGAGATAGACCTTCCTCTCCTCGGCCACCGGCAGCTGCTGCTGTCCGCGCGGCGGCTGCGCGACGCTTCAGCGCCGACGTCCTGGATACTGCTGGCCATCGACGACGTCACCGAGCGCAACCGCGTCAACCACAACCTGGCGCTGGCCAAATCGCAGGCCGAGCGGGCCAACCGCGGCAAGTCACTCTTCCTCGCCGCCGCGAGCCATGATCTGCGCCAGCCCCTGCAGACTCTGAGCCTCTTGCAAGGCATTCTCACGAAACGGATCAAAGACCCGGCCTGCTTGCAGCTCATCGGCCGAATCGATGAGACGCTGGGCGTCATGTCGGGCATGTTGAACACCCTACTCGACATAAATCAGCTCGAGGCCGGTATCGTGCGGCCGGAGGTATCCGATTTCTCGATCGGCGATTTGCTCGAGCGATTGAGTAACGACTTCGCCGGCATGGCGACTTCCAAGAAGCTCGCCTGGCGCACTGTGGCGAGCAGCCTTGCCGTACGGAGCGATCCGCGGCTCCTGGAGCAGATGCTGCGCAATCTAATTTCCAACGCGCTGAAGTACACCGTCCGGGGTAAGGTCCTGCTCGGTTGCAGGCGACGCGGCGACATGCTGCGGATCGAGGTCTGGGATACCGGGATCGGCATTCCCGAGCACCAGCTGCAGGCGGTGTTCGAGGAGTTCTACCAACTGGACAACCCGGCACGCGACCGCCGCCTCGGCATCGGGCTGGGGCTCTCGATCCTGCAGCGCCTCGCGGGTCTGCTCGACCACCCGATCGACGTCCAGTCGCAGTCGGACGTCGGTTCGATGTTTGCCGTCAGCGTGCCGATCGGGCGGCTGTCGCAGGCTGAGCGCCTGGCGCTCGCCCGCGCCGGCCCGGCGCAGGTCGCGCCGCGGACCGGCGAAATCCTGATTGTGGAGGACGATCCGTCGGTCCGCGAGATGCTGGTCCTGCTGTTTGAGCAGGAAGGTCACCGCACGGTCGCCGCCGCTGACGGTCACGAAGCTTTCGCGCTTGCGGCACGCGGGACGTTGAGGCCGGATGTCGTTGTGGCCGACTACAATCTGCCCTTGGGCCTGACCGGCATCCATGTCGCTACCGCGCTGCGCGCGACGCTGCATGACGAAGTTCCGGTCGTCATACTGACGGGTGATATTTCATCTGACACGCTGCGCGAGATTTCTCAGCAGAACTGCCTGTATCTGCACAAGCCGGTTAAGGCGGCCGACCTGACGCGACTCACCCAATCCCTTATGACGCCTTCGCGGGCAACGGGCCGCGCCGGAACGCCGACTGCGTCCGCGACGCCGCCCAGAGCTACCGTTTTCGTAGTCGACGATGATGAATCGATACGGCGGACCGCAAGTGAGATGCTGCAGGAACACGGCTATGACGTTCGGACCTATGCCAGCAGTGAAGCGTTCCTGGCAATCTGCTTGCGCGACTGCGCCGGTTGCCTGGTGGTCGATGCCCGCCTGCCGGAGATGAGCGGACATGCCCTGATCGGTCGGTTGAAGGAGGCGGGCACACGCCTTCCCGCCATCATGATCACCGGCCATGGTGACGTGCCTATGGCAGTCGCAGCGATGCAGGCCGGTGCCGTTGACTTCCTCGAGAAGCCGGTGCGGCACGCAGACCTGCTGGCCAGTATTGATCGCGCCCTGGCGCAGGGGTCGTCTCCCGGTCGGTCGCCATCGGGTCAAGCGGCCGGAGAGCGCCTCGCCGGGCTCACGGTGCGTCAACAACAGGTGATGGACCAGGTTATCGCAGGTCATGCCAACAAGGAGATCGCTGCGCGGCTCGGCATCAGCCAGCGCACGGTGGAAAACCATCGCGCTGCGGTCATGAAGCGAACCAAGACAAAGTCCTTGCCAGAACTGATCCGACTCGTCATGCACGCCGGGTGACGCCGGCGTATGCAAATCCCTCCTCCGCGCCGCTAGGCCTCCCATGCAGCAGAGAATGGCCTGCCGTTCAACAACTTGACGGCCAAACCGCCGGCCCCTAGGATTTTACCACCTGCTGTCGCGTACGAGATGCCTCAAGAGTCCTGTGCTGAGGCGGGAGTTGTATTGCGAAATGTCGGATTGGCTCAAGTGGGTTGACTCGGGCGATTCTGGAGAACACGAGCGAGCAGTCGGCTGGCCCACCTCTGCGACCGATATGCTGCTGTTCCGCATGATGGTGGCCGGCGCCCGCTTCTTTCTCCGCTCAGGCAATGTCGAACTGCATTTGCGCGACGAGGGACCCTGGCTTCTCGGGGACGGTCGAGGCGATGTCGTCACGGTCTACATCCACCGATTGCCGGCGCTGCTCCGTGTCATGGCCAACCCGGGCCTTGCCATTGGCGAAACCTATGTCGATGGCGACTGGGAAGTCGACGATGCGGACCTTGCCCGCCTCCTCGGCTGCCTGCTGGTGAATGAAGGTCGCATCGAGGCCTTGACGCCGGTCCGGATGCTAAATGATTTCCGCGACCTCGCATCGCGCGCCTTCCATGCCAACACGGCGCGGCAGAGCCGCAGGAATGCCGCCCATCACTACGACATCGGCAATGACCTCTACGAGACGTTTCTCGACCAAGAGATGGTCTATTCCTGCGCCTTCTTCACGCCCGAGGCGCACAGCCTCGAGGCTGCGCAACGACACAAGCTGGCAACGACGCTCGATCGCCTGGGGGTCGGACCCGGAATGCGTGTCCTCGACATCGGCTGCGGCTGGGGCGCCCTGACCCGTGCTATCGCCATGCGCGATGCACAGGCGGTCGGCATCACCTTGAGCGAACAGCAATTGACGCTGGCCGAGCAGCGCCCGCCGCGCGCCCTGCAAGGCAAGGTATCCTACCGGCTGGAGGACTATCGCCGCCACGCGGAAGAAAACCCTGCGGCTTACGATCGCGTGGTCTCGATCGGCATGTTCGAGCATGTCGGTCGGCGGCACTTCGTGGACTACTACAGGGCGCTCAACAGGCTTCTGCGGCCCGGCGGACGGGCGCTCGTGCATAGTATCATCAAGCCCACCCGATCACCGACGAATGCCTGGATGAAGAAGTACGTCTTTCCGGGCGGCCAAATTCCACAGCTCGCCGAGATGACGGACAGCGCCAGGGCGGCCGGGCTGCTTCTGCCGCACGAGCCCTTTGTCCACGAAGGACGGCACTACGCCACGACCCTTCGGCATTGGCGAAGGCGCTTCAACGACAACTTCGCATCGCTCGACCAGAAGAGATACGACCAGCGCTTCCGTCGCCTCTGGAACTTCTACCTTGCAGGCTCGGCCGCCGCATTCGACGCGCTCGGCTATCAGGTGGCCCAGGTCGTCATCGAGAAACCAGTCTAGAATCTGTCCACGGACCCGACGAAAGTCACGCCGTCATGGCGTCCGCTGACCTTCCCTCTTCGGCTTTCAGGACGACAACGATAGAGACCACATCGCCATGATTCCTGCGCCTTAGATTGCGAAACTTTCGCGCGACATCCTGAAAGGTCGCGTCCTTTGCAAGAGGTATGGATACCACGGCATCAGTAAAGACGAACCGCAAGTGACTTTCTTTCACACGGTCATCGTAAACAATAGGCATTGCGCCCTCCTTCTTCCGCTTCTGGATCAGACAGAACGTGTCAAGCGATCATCGGCCGCACGGCGTCCCTTGTGCAGCGACCAGCTCGCCAAACCTGCAGGCGCTGACGATCACGGCGTGATAACGCACGCGAAAGTCATCACACGACCGTCACCGCTCTCCACGTCATCAACGACGCGTGCGGAACGACCATAGTTGTCGTGACAATACTTTGCCGCAGTCTGCTTGACCTCATCCAGGTCGTCATAGCTGTAGCTGTAGGACACCGTCGGATTCTGTTCACTGGTGCGCTCTGGGCCGCGCGGCGCGCAGGCCGCTACCAGTAGGACCAGGACAATCAAAGGTATGCACTTCATTTGTCAAATCCTCATGCTGGCACCATTCGCCTGACTTCATCGAGGCCGCCATTCGAACGGGGCCGGTGGCCGAACCGCCGGAGACGACTCTCCTGGCGCGGGTGCCATCAGACGACCCTGTCTGTCGCTCAGTCCGCCTGCGCCCAATGATGAACGCGACTTTTGCGCGCCTCATGCGGCGACATACACAATCTTCTGCATCTCGCCGTCTCCCCGCGCCGCGAGACCCAGTGGACAGGTCTTTCGGGCGGCAGGAAAAGCGTATCAGGGGATAACGCTTAAGAAACAGCTTCGGAATCTACTTATTGCAGAGATGCGGGTCTTTCGGCGCGCTGCAAGCCCTGTAGGCCGCGCGCCTGCCTCTCGATGGATTCCGTCGTGCCCGCTTTCATGGCGTCAACCGCCATCGAATTATCGCTCTTGCCGGGAATTACTGTGGCGGGCGACCGATCGTCCGCCGCCGGCTGCTCTTGAAATCGAGCCGCCCATCCTGGGAAGGCTTGCATCGCCTGGAGCAGGCCGCGGGATCATACATGCCAATAGGTGTTTCCCGAGCCTGTCACCGCTGCTTCGGGGCAAATATGATTGCTTTCATCAGTAAACCCATCGTCCTTGGAGAGGAATGTCGCCATGGACAAGGACCGGATCACGGGATCGGCGAAGAAGATCATGGGCTCTGTCAGGAAGACCATTGGCCGGGCTAACGGCGATGCCAAGCTAGCGTCCGCAGGAGAGGTCGAAGAAATTGAAGGCAAGGTCCAGAGTACTTACGGCAGCTTTAAGGACACTCGCAAAAATTGATGATCGCAATCACCTCTTAGCCTGACATTCACTCCACCGTTACGGTGTGGACAGATCGGCGTGTTCAAGAGCATGCGCCAGGTCATCGAGAGAGCCTGCCGCAAGGTACCGCAGAAGGTGGTCGATGATAACACGGCAATGCCGCTGCAATACCTCGCAATGATTTCACCAAGGCATGGACTTTCGATGCGCCATCTCTGGGCCGTTTCAAAGCACCGGTTGGACACAATAGGGACTCCAGCACGATGAATCGCAATGTTCTCTACCTCGTCATTGGTTCGCTCGCCGTCGTTGCAGCTGTTACTGGATACTTGCTCTATCAGGAACAGCAGACGGCCAGCAGCATAGAACTTAAGCTCGACAAGAACGGCGTATCCATCGAGACGAAGTAGTTCCGCAGTTTCCGGGGCGTGACCTTGATAGTGAGGTGTCCCGGCTGAGAGTGGATTCAGGGAATTAAGTGGCGAATCGTGAGGCGATTTCTTTGAGCAATCCTCGTTGCCGCTTTCGGCGCTAGTGCCGGAGACCAGGATGCGCTGAACGAAGACTATGCGTGAGCAGGGGTTGAGCCAGTGCGGGACCGGTTGGCACTGCAATCCTTCTGGTCCTTGTCGGAAGCACGCTGCCGGCTCTGTGGTCGGCGCTCGACTGGCGCCACTCCGTTATCGGCTTCAGCCTGCTTCTGGTCCTCCGCCCCGTAGCCGGCTGGCTGGCGTTGAAGGGAACCGACCTTGTGTCCGGAGACCGCTGGATCGTCGGCTTCTTTGGCGTTCGGGGCATTGGCTCGATCTACTACATCGCCTATGCGTCGGGCCACGTGGAGCTGATCGACGAGCGTCCGATTTGGGCGCTTGTCGCCTTTACGATATTTGCCTCGGCGATGCTCCATGGCACGACGAGTTTTCTTATGGGCCGTTTCGTATCGGAGTTGAAACAGGGCTCCCTACGCTAGATCGTGTGAAATCGCTCTACCTCGAAAGCATAGAGCAGCTTCATAGTGCGCTTTACCCTTCGGCGTCGTTACCGCTGGCCGCAATGGCCAGGCGCGCCAACGCAGGAAGTGACTTCGCCCCTGTTCTCTTCAGTATCTCTGCGCGGTGATGTTCGACGGTCCGTTGGCTGATGCCGAGGTCGGCGGCAATGCTCTTGCTGGAATGGCCGGCGAGAATCAAATCCATGATTTCGCGCTGTCGTACTGTCAAGCCCGCGATGCGGCTCACCGCGTCCTCGTGCCAGGCGGCGCGCTCGGCCGTGGTCTTTGACAGCTCGAGAGCGCGCCCGACGGCGCCGAGCAGTTCGTCCCGGTCAACAGGTTTCTCGATGAAGTCCGATGCGCCCGCCTTCATGGCGTCAACCGCCATCGCGACGTCGCTCTTGCCGGTGATCATAATTGCCGGCATTCGATCGCCCGCATTCCTGAGGTGCTGCAGCAACTCGAGCCCGCTCATCCCGGGAAGCGAAGCATCGATCAAAAGGCAAGCCTCCCGGCGCGGTCGATAACCCTTCAGGAAGATCTCGCAGTCTGCGTAGGCCTCGACGATGTGGCCATGCTCCTCCAGCAAGCCGCCGATGCCGTCGCGGACCTGGCTGTTGTCGTCGACGACGAAGATAACCGGTCGCCCAGACTCGCCCGCCGCCTCACCTGACGGTTCGGCACCGCCAGGCGCAGTCGTCGATCGTTCCGAGTGCGGCCCCTGAAGGAGATCCTGGATTGCGCGGGAGAGCTCTCCCGGGTCAGTCGGCTTGTTCAACCTTACGCAGTCTTGCAGCGAAATGGCCCGCAGGGTCTCTGTCGACACATCGCCGGTCAGAACAATGACTGGAATTCTCCGGCCAAGCTGCTCCTGGAGCGCTGCGGCGACTTGCAGGCCGGTCATTTCGCCTGGCAGGTTGTAGTCTGCCAGAATCAGGTCAGGTTCATGGTTCTTGAGCGCCACAAGATCCAGGGCACCGCTGCCGTCCGCAGCAGTCGCGACGCCATAGCCCTCATCCTTCAGAACGATATCGAGCATGGCGCAAACCTCGGGATCGTCTTCTACAACCAGAATATTACCCCTGCGGAAGACTCCCTCTCCCTTCCCGACACTAACGTCCTGCCGAGGACGCTCCATCCGTGCCTCGGCCGAACTCGGGGAGAGCATGACTTCGATGGCAAAGACCGAGCCCTTCCCCAACTGCGAGCGGACACGCAGCCGGTGATCCAGCAGCGCCCCCAGGCGCCGCACGATGGAGAGCCCGAGGCCGAGGCCACGGATCCTTTCGCGTGCTGCATTGTCCACTTGATGGTATTCGTCGAATACCGCCTCAAGCTTGTCCGCGGGAATTCCCAGGCCGGTGTCCCAGACCTCGATGCTCAAGGTTTCGGCATGCCGACGGCAACCCAGAAGTATCCTGCCTTGTGGCGTGTACTTTACCGCATTGGAGATGATATTTCGCAGAATCTGCTCGAGCAACTGCCGGTCACTGCGAATCGA
Organism: Pelagibius sp. CAU 1746; assembly: GCF_039839785.1. Taxonomy (NCBI): domain Bacteria; kingdom Pseudomonadati; phylum Pseudomonadota; class Alphaproteobacteria; order Rhodospirillales; family Rhodovibrionaceae; genus Pelagibius; species Pelagibius sp. CAU 1746. The sequence continues at coordinate 2,553,065 of NZ_JBDOQT010000001.1, read as the reverse complement.
CAAGCTGCAGGGCATCACCTTAAGGGACAACCCCTTTGCCGTCGCATGATAGGTAAACTCGTCTTTCAGCCGCCCGAGTAAATCGTTGATCATGAAGTCGTCGACGTCTGCCTGGACGATTCCGGCGTCGATCTGGTTGATGTCGAGCAACGTATTCAGCATGCCAGTCATCGCCCCCAAGGTCTGCCCCATGAGGGCCACCAGCTTTTGCCCCTTCTCATCCACCACAATCTTGGACAGGATACCCTGAAGCAGGGAAAGCGATTGCAGCGGCTGGCGGAGGTCGTGGCTTGCGGCGGCGAGAAAGCGCGACTTCGCGATGTTTGCCAGGTCGGCCTCTTGCTTGGCTGCCTCCAGCGCCCGGGCGGCGCGCCTGCGCTCCGTTATGTCGGTAAAGATGATGACTACGCCTTCGACGCCGTCATCATGTGTGCGGTAAGGAAGAATTTTACGGTTGTACCAGCTGTCCGCGACCTCCACCTCTTTCTCGACCGGCACAAGATTCTGCAGCACCGTTTCGGCATCGGCGAGGACCGACCAGTCGAATGCCGGAGAGTTGAGGTCTGAGAGCGGCCGCCCGATGTCGCTTGAGATGATGTTGAAGAGGGACTTTGTCGCCGGCGTGAAGAAGCGAATGTTGAGATTGGTATCGAGGAACAGCGTAGCCATGTTCGTGCTGTACAGGACATTCTGCAGGTCGTTGGACGTGCTTCGTTGTTGCTCAAGGGCTTCCTGAAGCTGGCTGTTGAGCGCCGTCAACTCCTCATTGAGTGACTGCAGTTCCTCCTTCGACGTCAGCAGTTCTTCGTTCGTCGACTGGTATTCCTCGTTGACGGATAGCAGCTCCTCATTGACCGCCCTCTGCTCTTCACCAGAAATTTCAAGACTGCGGATGGCGTCTTCAAGCTCCCTCGTCGTGGCCTCGAGCTCCTGCTCGAGCGCACGCTCCCGCGGCGGAGTCTTCCCCGCGGCCGGCTGTTCTGCCGCCTGCTCTTGTCGCGGTCTGTCAAGAAAGCAGACCAGCATAAGCTCTTCACCTTTGGTGCGAATCGGCTGGACGGCAATACTGAAGGACTCCACCGGGCCGGTGCGGTCGCTTTTTCCCCCAGCAACCACAACGCGCTGGTTATCCTGGCTCGCCCGCTGGATTGCCGAGCGCAGCTTGATCCGCGTGCGCTCGGGCACCATCGCCAGTAGATCGTTCGTCGGGAATCCTGGCGCGACCTGCAGGTAACGGTCTGTCGGCCCCAAGGAGTAGAGGCATTCGTGCTTGCGGTTGATAAGCACCGCTGCCGGCGCGTAATTCTCCAGCACCGCCTTGCGGCACAATTCGGCGAGCGCAGCCTGGCGGAAGGCGGTCCGACCTGCGGCCACCCGCAAGGGCGCGCGAACGCCGTCGCCGGCGCCCAAGGAGAACCCTCCCGTTGCCGGCCGACTCGGCGCTACGTGCCGATAGATAGGTGCGGCCTTGGAGACAACCTCGAAGCGCTCATCTCCCTCGCCGATCGTCTCCGAGCCGCCAAGTAGAAGGATACCGTCATCCCGAAGCGCAAAATGGAACAACGAGATGACCTTCGCCTGCGCCTCGGGCTGCAGGTAGATCAGCAGGTTCCGGCACGAAACCAAATCGAGGCGCGAGAACGGCGGATCGGCCAGCACGTCCTGCTCGGTGAAAACGACCGTTGCCCGCATATCCGGCGACACGCGGTAGCCATGATCCTCCTTCGTGAAAAAGCGCGCCAGACGCGCGGGCGACACCTCCGCCTTGATGGACTCCGGGTAGACACCCTCCCTGGCGGTGGCGACGGCTCCCGAGTCTATGTCGGAAGCGAAGACCTGCAGCCTTATATGACGATTGGCCGCCTCGATCTGCTCCTGAAAGAGCATGACCAGGGAGTAGGTCTCCTCCCCCGTACTGCACCCGGCGATCCAGATCCGCAGGGGCTGATCGGAGCTGTGGTGCCGGACCAGATCGGAGATGACTTTGTCCGCCAGGACATCAAAGACCTCCGGGTCGCGGAAGAAGCTGGTGACATGTATCAGCAGGTCCTTGGCCAGGAAATCGAGTTCGCGAGCATCGCTTCGCAAAAGCGCGAGATAGCGATCCATACTACCTGCCTCGATCGGCACCATGGCCATGCGCCGCTCGACCCGGCGCTGCAAGGTCCCGGGCTTGTAGAGCCTGAAGTCATGGCTGGTCTTTGCGCGGAGCAGTTCGACGATCTCGTGCAACCAATCCGGCTTGTCGCCCGACGCGGAAAAACCACCCTGCTCGCCGATTTGAATAGCCCGCCGATCATACCTGATGATCGCCGCCGGGATCTCCGCTGCCGGAAGCACGAGGTCGACTATGCCGGTCTTGATCACGCTCCGCGGCATGCCGTCAAAGTCGGCCTCGTCGGGATCCTGCGCGATTACGAGGCCATCCTTTTCCTTGACGGCCTTCGCGCCAAGGCTGCCGTCGGCTCCCATGCCGGAAAGCACGACGCAAACCCCACGCTCGCCAACGTCCCCCGCAAGCGAACGCAGCAGAAAATCGAACGGCAGGCGCGCGCCGTGTCGCTCACTCGGTTTGGAAATGCGAAGGGCGCCGTTATGCAGCGCGAGATAGACCCCGGGGGGAATCGTGTAGACGCAGTTGGGTTCAACCTGCATGCCATCGGTTGCCTGCTGCACCTTCACCGGCGCATGGGCCGCCAGCAGCTCGACCATCATACTTTGATGTGTCGGATCGAGATGCTGAACCAGGATGAAAGCCATGCCGCTATCGGCCGGCAGCGCAGCGAGGAATTTCTTGCAGGCATCAAGACCGCCCGCAGAAGCCCCCACCGCAACGACCGGAAAGTCGCCAGGCCGCGCAGCGCGGCACGATTGTGTCGTCTCGCCGCGGTTGGGCTTAGGTTGAGCCGCCTTGGCTTTATTCTTCAGGCGGATGCCCGGCATGCATCGGCTCTCCTGATGTGTTCTCCCTGCAAGGACAGTGAGAACCTAGGGTAGCACAGTCGCCTTGAAACAGCGAGTGGCCCTTCATGGCCGCCTCACAGCGGCCGACGGTGACCGGGCCTCCGGCGCCGACGTTTTGCCGGACGACCAGAAGATGGCCGGCACTCCAGCCCGGCAACAATGAGCCATCCTGTCATTACTGCGGCATGCGCGGTTATCCGCACTGGGCTGGGCCGCCAGCAGGTGCGGCCGCCTGCGCCCCTAGTCGCGCCAGAACGGTTTGCCGAGATCGATGTCGTCTTCATCGGTCAGCGCACCGGCTCCAGCCCCAGCGGCGCCGCCGATGGCCGCGCCCGTGAGCGGTGCCCCGACCAGCGCACCGCCGACAAGGCCGACGCCAGCGCCTATTCCGGCGCCGCTGAGGGCGCGGTCCGATGTGCTGCTGCCGCAGGCACTCAGGGTGAGCAGCGAGAGGGACAGCAAGGCAATCAAGGAATTCGATTTCATGGACTGTACTCCGGGTGGCAGGCGAAGCGACCCTCGCCGCCATGATCGGCGGCGGCTCCTCTTCGGCTGTATGCACCACTCTGGGCCAAGGCTCCGGCTCCCGATAGAGCCGGATTGTACTCAGGCAGGGCTCTCCGCTGATTGGTTACCGCCTGCAAGGGCGGGCCACCCAAGGTTTGCCGGTCGGCTCCCTGCTACAAGGTCGGGCGCTATGCTTTCCACTCGCAAACAACGGGAATGTCTCCTGAGTAATTTCCGGCTCTATCTCTAGCCCGGCGCCTTGCCCTAGGGTCGACCACTGGGCTTCCGGCTATCGACCAACCGAGTAAACGAAAGGCCGAACGAGCCCCCATTCTCACTTCCAGGAGAAGCACAATGAGAACCCCTCTATCTCTCGCGGCCGTCGCCGTGATCGCAGCGGGTTGCAGTTCGCAGGCCACTGAACCATCCGTAGTTCCAGCGACCAGCCAGCCCGCCATGACCAACAGTCTCGTCGGACCGACCGGTCCGACCGGACCGACCGGTGCCACCGGCGCCCAGGGCCCGGTGGGATCCACCGGGGCCATGGGATATGGCGCGACCGGCCCATCCGGTGCCGCCGGTGTTGCCGGCCCTGTGGGTCCGGTCGGCGCGGCAGGCCCGGCCGGCGTTCCGGGTGAGGTTGTCGTCGGCGTCCGCGGGCCCGTTGGCGCCGTCGGTCCGACTGGCGCGCAAGGCGCCGCCGGTGCCACGGGCGCCCAGGGTGCCGGATATATCGGTGCGCCCGGCGCGACCGGCCCTGCCGGTCCGATTGGTCCGCAGGGGCCGACTGGAGCAGCTGGAACACAGGGCGCCACCTTGGTCGGCCCCGCTGGTTCAGCGGGTGGTCAGGGTGCAGTCGGCGCGCAGGGCGCCCAGGGTGTGACGGGATCGACCGGTTCTTCGATGGCCGGTAGCACCGGAGCGCTGGGGGCCGCCGGCAGCGCCGGCGAGCAAGGCCAGGTCGGACAGGCTGGCCCGCAAGGTCCGGTCGGGATGGTCAATGCCTGGACCGCCTATCGTGCCTTCAGTTTCGGCAGCGGCCAGTCGAACGTCAGCCTCTTCGATGCCAAGCAGGCTTCAGAGATCTCAACCTACATGGCCCAGAATCCGTCCCTCCGTCTCGGGATCGATAGCAACGGCCAACTGGGCAACCAGGACCTGGAGGCTCGGCGCGTGGCTGCCGTCCGCAACTCCCTGATCCAGGCGGGGGTCCCGGCCTACAAGATCGAGTCGGGCGCCATCGGCGATCCCCTCCTGCGGCGTAACCAACAGGTCAATCTGCTGCTCATCTCCGCCAGGTAGATCGCGATTCCCCTATAATACGTCTTTGAAAAACCCGCCCGGTGCGCAAGCGCCGGGCGGGCTTTTCTTATAGGTACAGGGACTTACGGCTGCCAACCATGTTTGCGATAGTAGCGCGCGGCTCCTGCGTGCACCGGCGCGCCTCCGATCCCATGGGCCATCTCCTCGACGGTCAACTCCTGGAAAGTGGGGTGCAGCCTTCGAAAATCCTCGAGATTGTCGAAGACCGCCCGGGTGACCTCATAAGCCACGGCGTCGGACATGAGCGTGGTGGCGACAACCACGGCACGCACACCGATGGTTTGGACATCCGCGGGGTTGCCAAGATAGGTGCCACCGGGAATTACGACGCGCTCGTAGGCCCTATACTCCGTCAGCATCCGGTCGATAGCCGGGCCGCTGACGTCGATCAGCACGCCGTGACAAGTAAGCGTCGCATCTCGAATGAGACCATTCGGATGGCCGACAGAATAGACAATCGCGTCGACTTCGTTCGCGCAGAACGCACGGTTCTGTTCTGCGGATGACAGTTCCAAGGACTCGGCAAAATCGTTCCTTTCCAAGCCAAGAGCGGGGATGACGCGCTCCATTGCAGACCTCTGGCGCGTCCCAGGCGGTCCGATACTGATACGCTTGCCGCGCAGATCCGCCGCGGATCTGATTCCAGCGTCCTGGTGTACCACCAACGTCAGGACGTCGAGATGCCCGGAGAAGAGAACGCGCAAGTCGCCGGTGGCGCCCGATGCAGCAAAGGTTTCCCGCCCTGCCACGGCATCCGCGAGGACGTCAGAGGTCACGATACCTAAATCGATTCGATCGCCCCGCAGCGACTCAACATTGGCCACAGGTCCTGCCGAGAACTGTTCGGCGCATCGCAGTCCGTGGCGCGCCATCTCGAGATTGAACAGCCGGCAAATCGAGGCACCGAAGGGATAGTCGATATCGACCGGCGTAGCCGTGCCAATCACCACGTCCGGCCGCTTGGTTACCTGTGCACAACCTGTTTCGATGACAACCAAGGCGGCCACGCCGCACAGCATGACCGCAAGCCGGTTCGCGGGGCGGCCGCTCGGGACCGCTTTACGATGCTGGCACATATTCGAGGGTTTCTCCTTTCAACTCGACCAGCGCCTTAACCCAGCGCTCATCGGCGTCGTAGTACACGCTGCCGGCATAGTAGGGCGTTATCAGCTGGTACCGCCTCGCGTCTATGAGACCCTGCTGCGTGACAATCTGCTCGTTACCCAGCAGTCGGGCGATCATGCCGACTTCGCCTCCATGCTGGACGTCAATCAACCGGGTCTCACGAACGATCCGGCTGTTCCACAAGGAGTTCGACGTCAGGAGGTTGCCCGCAGCGAGAAAGGGACCGCCTTCACCGACGATTCGGAACCCGCCTTCGATCGCCTCGCCGTAAACTTCCAAGTGGACGCCATCGTGGTTCGTTGTGCTGGTGACGGAAACCAGTCGATCCCCCAGCCATACCTCCAGTGCCGCGTGCTGCAAGCGGAACAAGTCGAAGAAGAGGAACCGGGCGGTGATGTCGATCTGCGTCTCGACCGTCAAGCGGTCGCCCTCGCGACGGAAAGCAACCTGATGCTCACCGATCGACGTCCCTTGCAAAAGGGCACGAAATCGCAGCGTGTCCCGCTCCTCGGCGTGAGCGAATGAGGCAGGACTGAGAAGCGGTGCCACGCCCGCTGCGGCACTCTGGAAGAGGATCTGACGACGAGTCAACACAGCGGCCATGCCCCGAATGACCGGTCCACCGGCATGTCTGACGCCTGTGGCTCGGCCGCGTCACTGACCGGCTCATCGTACAATCGCGGCCAAGCACTGCCTCGGGCCCGGATGCGAGTTCCTTCATTGAACCAGGTCAACGGCATAACCTCCGCCATTCAACGATGGTGCCGGGAGATAATCCCGGACACAAGAAACGCCACGACACCCCTCGGAAACTACCTATGCCCGCTTGCCGCTCGGAACGTCCACCCGGGCGTATAGCTATTGAAGAAGTCAATAGAAGCGCGACCTAAATTATTGCTGGATATGCTATCATCAGAGCAGAATGAGAGCGAGATGCCGTTAGAAAAACCGTGCTTACAGCGGCGAAAAGCCAACGCAATCATCCGCGGCGTCGTTTTGCACGCCAGGGTCGGGGCCGTTTCATTCGTCTGCTTCTTGTGACCACCCCGCCGCCGTAATGACAAGTGGGACCCATGGCCGATCGGAAGACCATCGCCAGAGAGCTGGCACAGTTCCAAGCCCCCGTGCTGCGTAAGAGCGTCCTCCAAGTGGTGACGTCGTTCGGCGGATTCTGCATATCCTGCGCTGCCATCTATGCTCTCGTCGACGTCTCGTACTGGCTGGCGCTCACTCTCGTACCGCTGGCCGCCGGCTTCCTGGTACGTATCTTCATCATTCAGCATGACTGCGGCCACCACGCGTTTTTCCGCTCGCGCCTCACCAACGACGCCGTCGGTCTCGCCTGCAGCCTGTTCACCTTCACGCCCTATGCGTCCTGGCGCCGGCAGCACGCGGGTCATCACGGTGTCTGGAACGATCTCGACCGCCGCCAGAGCGGGGCCGACATCTATTCCTCCTGCCTGACTGTCGAGGAGTACCGGGCATTGAGCCCGCGAAGCCGTTGGTGGTACCGCGTGACACGGCATCCGCTGGTTGCCAACGTCCTGCTGCCGCCGTTCATTTTCATCCTGCTCTATCGCCTGCCCTTCGACATGCCGAAGTCCTGGCGGCGGGAACGCAGGCTGATACACCTGACCAGCCTGGCGCTCGTGCTGGCCCTGGGCGGCCTCGGCCTCCTGCTTGGCTACGACCGTGTGGCCGCGGTGCAGATCCCGGTTCTGGTCATCGCTTCGATCATCGGTGTCTGGCTGTTTTCGGTACAGCACCGCGGGGAGAGAACGCTGTGGAGCCGACACGCCGCCTGGGATCCGACGACGGCGGCCTTGAAGAGCTCGACCTACCTGCGGCTCCCGAAGGTCCTTCAGTGGTTCACCGGCAACATCGGATTCCATCACATCCATCACCTCAATCCACGCGTCCCGAACTACTGGCTCCAGGAATGCCATAAAAGGATCGCAACGTTCTGCGACGTTCCGACACTATCCTTCCTTGAAAGCCTTCGCGCCCTGAACTTCGTCTTGTGGGACGAGAAACGCGGCAGGATGATGACGTTCCGGGAAGCGAGCGAAAGCGCGTGTGGCCCGGCACCGAGTGCCACCACCGACGCTAAGTAATCGGGTGCCTCCAGGCGCGGATCTGCGTCACCTTCACCGAATTCTTCGCCCTGCTCCAAACCCTCGCGGCCGGCGCAAACAAAGACCGGGGCGTGCCGGCGAACCGGCCCGCCCCGGAGGGGTAGTTGTGCAGTCTGCTCAGTTGAGCGGCGGGAAGGGATGGCGCGACGTGCCGCACCCGAATGCGTCCCGCTTCGGGGCCATTTCAGGCCGTGCCGCCAAGGCGGCGTTGCGGTCGGTCTGGTAAGCCACCAAGACCACTCGGTTCTGCGCTTCACGGACACCGTTACCGGTCGGCAGGATCAGGTCGGTCTGACCCATGGGTATGATCCGGGTTTCCACACTTGCCGGCAAGCCGCGGGCCCGCAGCGCAGCGACCACCGAGCGCGCCCGGCAGTCGGAAAGCCCGTAATTGTAGTCATTCGTCCCGCTCGAGTCGGTACGCCCCATGACGTCGATCCGGGCCGGCTTGATCGTCTTCACCTGGCTCAGTATCTGGTCGAGCGCCGCGTCCTGATCCGCAGCCGTCTGGCCGCCGACGCTGTTCTGCCCTGGCTGCAGCAGACCATAGCGGTCGAAGGCGAACCTAACGACGCTGACCCTGCAAAGCGTGCCACTCTCGTTGTAGCCGCTAGGATCCTGCATGCAAAGTGAAGCTGTCGGCGCCGGCGGTGGCGCTGCGGCAGGGGCCGGGGCCGCCGCGGTCTGCAGGGTGGGGCCGCATATGGCTGCCTGATTGTATTGCTGCTCGGACATTTGCTCGATCCAGCAATCGTACTTCAGCTGCTGCGCTGCCGCCGCATGTGGATTGCTTTGCCTGTTGGCCGCGATCCAAGGCGCCAGGTTATCGCGCATGGTCTCCGCCGACTGCTTGTCGGCCCCATGCAGCCCCCGGGCGCGATCACCGGTCGCCACGGTCCAGGAGTTCGGCTGCTCCATGACGGTGTTCTTATCGTTCGCCGTCGCGATCGCCTTCAGATAGTACAAATCGGCTGTGCGGTAGTTTCCTTGGTAGTACTCATCGTCGGCATTCTTCGTATAGCCGTCGACCAGCGCCTGCTGAAAGGGATCGGCCACCGGCGCAAGCGCCCTGGCCCTATCCTGATCGCCGCCGACGACGAAGCTTGGTCCGAGATCGGAACAGGCGCCGACGAGCAGGGCAGCAGTGAGACACGAGAGGATTTTGTATGTAAGCATTGAGTTTCCCCTTCTGCTAAGCATGATTGTTCGTTGTCTTAAAGATCAACTGGAGCAAAAATAGTCCTTGCCTGTGTTCCCGGACAGCATCGGAAAACACTCACAAGGTTTCTTTGCTGTTCCGTCGCGTCACCGCGTGACCAGGTCCGGAACGGGCCAATCGTTCGCACAAGCCAAGTCCACCCTAGGCGACCGTCGGCCGCTATGCATTTCCATGAGGACGGTCAGGTAGCGTGTCAGTCCAATGGTGCTTTCCCTCGCCTGGTGGACATCCGGCACCGCCGCGAACCCGTACTTCCTGGTCAGCGTCATGGTCTGCGCTTTCGATGTTTCATGCCGGCGATTATCACTCGCTGCCTGGTCGAGGGTTCGAGGATTCTCTGCCGGCCGTAACTCGACAGCGGCTCGCCGACAGCGGCGGCCAGTCAGCAATGCCGTACGTACTCGCAGGCAAGCGCCACGGTCCGCTAGATTCGCCCAACCAACACCAAGACGACGAACACAACGAGTAACAGGCCGATCCCGCCGCTCGGCAGGTATCCCCAGTTGGCGCTATGCGACCATGTGGGCAGGACACCCAAAAGCATGAGCAGCAGGATGACGATCAGGATGGTCCCGAGGGACATGGTAGTTCTCCGCTGGCAACGGGTATCCCTTTAGGTCTACCGGGGAACACTTCCCGCGAGCCGACAGGGTCGTCACCATTCGTCGCAGGCTATGAGGCGACGAACCACTGACATAGCCTCGGAATCTACTCAGCGCGGGTCCTCGTGATAGCTCTCTGACGGTGAACTGCATGCCGTAATCATGAACGGGAGCTTGACAGGCACCGGCAAAGGTTCTTCAACCAAACCACTTTCCTGCAACTTCCACTTGGTGGTTTGAGCCATTGGAATTCTTTCGGGTATCTGAAGTCAGATCCTCCGACCTATTCCTCAACAAGATTTTTGTCGGAGAACTGCGTGATCTAGAGGCAGTCTTCGCCCACCCTTCTGGCAGGCCACCCGCAAATGAATTTCCGCCTTGGGTCAAAGACGGAAGTCGCCAACGGCCGGAGGTGATGTCGACTCTCCACCCCTCAGCGGAAGTCACTGCCGACCAGGCGCTCGTAGGTACAATCGGAGGCAGAGCACTGCCCGGAGGGAACCGCCGCGAATGACCCAGCTCGATCAATGCGAGGTGCGCACCTCCCCGCCTGGCACTCCGGCCGTGGACTCCGCCTTTCCGGGAACGGGCCGCACACCCCGGCACCTGCGCCCTCGATCGGCGATTCCGCGGAACGATCGCATTTGCGGCAAAGGCACTGGACTGTGCCACAACGGTGTGACACATTGGCTTCCGGCGCTCGCCAAAATGGCTGCGAAATCAGATAGTTATGGTTAATCCTGGTTCGAATCCAGGTCCCCCAGCCATCCCCCCCTTAAGTTATTGTCTTCACGACAAAAATCGAATGGCCCAGGGAAGAATTGCCCGCCATGGCCCGTTTTTCGGCGGCCTGTCCCGCGCGGACCGCGGCAGACCGCGCCTAGCCCGCATCCAGCCGGCGGACCCCTTCCGCCAGGAGCGGCACCACATCTATTTCATTACTCTCATGGCATAGCGTGTTGGTCGTCACGACCCGGCTGGCGCCTGCGGCGAGCAGTTCCCTGTAGGCAGCGCCCGCGAAAATACCGTGCACCGCGACGCAGACCGCCGGCGCCAGCCCGGCCCGCCGGAGGTGCCCGAGCGTTTCGATCAGGGTCCGCCCGCTCGAGACGATGTCGTCGACCAGTACCGGGGTGTAACCGCTCCAGCGCTCGACGTGCGGGATCGAGATCTCGACGTCGCGGTCGCCGTGGCGAACCTTCTCCAACACCACGTGCGGAGCGGCCCCGGCAACCGCCGACACCCACTGCGCACTCTCACTGTCCGGACCGATCAGCAGTGGCCGCTCGACATTGTCGCGGATCCACGCCGCGAGCAGCGGAGCGGCGTGCAGGGTGACCGCCGGCACGCTGTAGATTTCCGCCAGAGAATGATGGCGGTGCAGGTGGGGATCCACGGTGACCAGCCAGTCGACTTCCCGGCTCACCAGGCCGGCGAAACAGGTGGAGGTCACCGCTTCGCCGGGCTGGAAGCGGCGGTCTTGGCGCATATAGGCGAGGTAGGGAGCGACGAGCCCCACCGAGGTGGCGCCCAGCTCGCGCGCCGTCGCCGCGGCGAAGGCCAGCGGCAGGAACTTGCTGTCCGGCCGGTCGAGGGAGCAAAGGAGAATCACGCTGCGCCCCGCCGGCGAGCTGTCATAGCGCAGATAGCTTTCGCCGTCGGGAAAGCTCCTGCGGTTCATTTGCGCGCGCTCTGCGCCCAATGCGGCCGCCAACGGTGAAGCCAGAGGATCTTCCTCGTCGAGGGCAACGAGCAACGGCTCCATCAGGTGGCCTCGGCGACGGCGATGATGTCTGGGCTGGCCGCCACATAGTCCAGGCTATAGGCGAGTTCGCCCGGCGCCTCGGCATGGACGGTATAGAGCGGCGAGCCCGGTTCCACCTCGGACCCGAGGCGGACATGCAACTCCACTCCGGCGGCCTTGGCGTCCGGCGCGCCGGCGAGCTTGGCGACCTTCGCAAGTCGACGGTTGTCGATCGATAGCACACGGCCCGAACGGGCCGCCCCGACCGGCTGCCGATGGCGGGCTCTCGGCGGCTCCCGCATCCCGCCCTGGGCTTCGCAGATGCGCTGGAACTTGGCCCAGGCCGCGCCTGACTCCAAGGTGCTCTGCGCCATTTCCGCACCGGCGCCCTGGGCGGCGGCACCGCCGACTTCGAGCAGCACGCCCGCCAGCGCCAGAGACTTTTCGCGCAGGTCTCCAGGGGCGTCGGCCTGCCCCTGCAGCACCGCCAGCACGTCACGGGCCTCCAGCGCCGGGCCGATGCCGCGTCCCACCGGCTGGCGCCCGTCGGTGATGAGGATTCGCGCCTCCAAGCCGAAGTCGTGGGCCACGGCGCTCAGGCTTTGCGACAGCCGCGAGGCATCCGCGGCGCTGCGCACCTTGGCGGTGGGGCCCGTCGGCACATCGAGCACCAGGTGGGTGGAGCCCGCGGCGATCTTCTTCGAGAGCACGGAGGCGACAAGCTGCCCCTCGCTGTCCAACTCGAGCGCCCGCTCGACGCGGATCAAGGTGTCGTCTGCTGGGCTCAGGCGCACCGCGCCGCCCCAAATCACGCAGCCGCCTTCCCGTTCCACCACCCGGCGCATGGCCGGGATGTCGAGGTCGACGGGCGCCAGGGTCTCCATGGCGTCGGCGGTGCCAGCCGGCGAGGTGATGGCCCGCGAGGATGTCTTCGGCATGGTCAGGCCGCAGGCAGCGGCGAGAGCCACCACAATGGGGGTTGTACGATTGCCCGGCAGACCGCCGACGCAGTGTTTGTCGACCACCGGCCGCTGCGGCCAGGTCAGCTTGTCGCCCGCCTCGGTCATGGCACGGGTCAAGGCGATCATCTCGGCCAGATCCAACGGCCGGGCCGAACAGGCGGTGATGAAGGAGGACAGGTGGATGTCCGAATAGCGGCCGCCGACCACGTCGGTGATGATGTCGTTCAGCGCGGCGCCGTCAAGCTCCCGGCCGTAGACCTTGCCGCGCACCTTACTGAGGGACTCCAGCGGGTCCGGGTGGCTTACGGCAATGGTGGCGCCGTCGCTAAGTCCAAGGCGGTGCCAGGCGGATTCCGACAGGCCGGCCTCATCGTGCGCAAGCAGACCGCCGATCACCTGGTGCAGCGTCGCGATGATGGAACGCTTGCCGTTGGTGAGACGGATCCGGGTATGGGCGGCGAAGCCCTCGGCGCGGCAGACGTGGCAATCCTTGCGCATGTAGACGATGGCTTCGTATTGGGAATCGATGCCAAGCCGCCGGGCGCGCAGGCTGTGGACCCCTCGCCCATCGGTGCTGCTATGATGAAGGGGGCCCTCGGTCATGGCAGCATCGCCTCTTCCCTATACTCGGGCACGGAGACGTCCCAGCCGAGCTCCTCCTCTATGCGGTGACGCAGGCTGTCCGACGCCGACGGCTCGCCATGCACGATGAAGCTGTGCTTGGGGGCCTGCCGGAAGTTGCTCAGCCAAGCCATGATTTCGTCGGCATCGGCATGGGCGGAGAACATCGAGAGATTGGCGACCTGCGCGCGGAGCGGCACATAGGCACCGTGGACCTTCACCCGTTCGGCCCCGGCAACCATCGCCGCGCCGCGCGTACCCCCGGCCTGGAATCCGGCGAAGAGGATGGTGTTCTTGGGATCGGGCGCCATGACTTTCAGATGGTGCAGCACGCGGCCGCCGGTCGCCATGCCGCTGGCGGAGATGATGACCTTCGGCATGGCGTCACGGTCCAGCGCCTTAGAGTCGTCCGCGCTGCGGGTATAGCGCACCGCATCGCAAGATCTGCGGCACTCGGCGGCGCTAAGGCGATGCTCGCCAAGGTGCCAGCAGAAGATCTCACTGGCGTCGATGGCCATGGGGCTGTCCAGGAAGACCGGCAGATCCGGAATCCGGTCCTGGGCCTTGAGGCGTTGAATGTGGAACATCAGGGACTGAGCACGGCCCACGGCGAAGGAAGGCACCAGCACGCTCCCACCCCGCGCGGCCGTGCGGGAGATCGCATCGGCGAGCACGTCTTCGGGATCGCGCCGGTCGTGCAGCCGATCGCCATAGGTCGACTCGACCAGCAGGTAGTCGGCCTCCCGCACCGCTGTCGGATCGACCATGGTGGCGGAGCCGGGGCGTCCAAGATCGCCGGAGAAGACGACCGTCCGCCCGGCACAGGAAATCCTGACGATCGCCGCGCCCAGGATGTGGCCCCCGGGCAGGAATTGCACGGAGAGCCCCTCGGCAACCTCCCGTTCCGCGTGAAAAGGCATCGGCCTGAAGGATCGCAGGGCCTCCTCCGCGTCCGCCTTGGTGTAGAGTGGCAGGGCCGGACGATGCCGCGAAAAGCCGTGACGGTTGGCGAATTCCGCGTCCTGCTCCTGTAGATGTCCGCTGTCCGGCAGCAGGATTTCGCAGAGGTCCCGGGTGCCGCCCGTGCAGATCACCGGCCCGGAGAAACCGTTCCGGATCAGCAGCGGCAGGTAGCCGGAGTGATCCAGGTGAGCGTGGGTCAGTATAACCGCGTCGAGCGTTTTCACATCGACCGGCAGCGGCGCCCAGTTGCGCCGGCGCTGCTGCTTGAAGCCCTGAAAGAGACCGCAGTCGACCAGCACCCGCGCGTTTTCGCTCTCAAGCAGGTACTTTGAACCCGTTACCGTGCCCACGCCGCCGAGGAATGTGATTTTCAGAGACATCCGTCTTGCTCTCTTGCCGGTCTCCCCACCCCGGTCGCCCCACCCCGGTCGCCCGAGGCGGTCGGCGCCGTTCACGGTTTCGCCGATCACTGCGCACTCCAAGAACTGCTCGCCGCTCACGGTACCGGCAAGACCTCCCCCTGTTCGGCGTCACTGCCGAGTGCGCCTGCATCCTCCCGGCGATTGTCGCAGGAGAAAGGCCGAAGTCCCACTGCGGGCGACGATGCCGGGTTATCCTTGACCTTACAGCGGCTGGAAGGTCTATCAAAAACTTCATGCTCACCGTGACTGTGCCGCCGCGCGCAGGCTGCGAGCAGGGAAATGCGATCCAGGACAAGGACCCCGGATGGCCTTCCGCATCTTGAATCGGTCCGGCCTCGGGCCAATTTCCGGTAGGGAGTGGCTATCGGCATGACCGGCTTGACGCAGATCAAAGTCGCCAGGCGGCCAAGCCGATAGAAAGCACAAGCCGATAGAGAGCAAATGTACGCAAGGCAGGTTTATTCGGCATGATGGCGACGGCCAAGAACCGCACCCTGAAAGGACGCCCCCACTGGCGCCTGCGCCTAGGTGTTTTCGCCTGCCTTCTGGCGGTCACGCTTGCGCTCCTCGGGCATGTCGACCCGTCGGAGGCAGTTCCGGCCGACGGCAAGGCGATGGCCGTGATGCTGATACACGCCGACGACCCGGCAGAACGCAGCAGCGCCGCGGTCCCGCAACATTGCCTGCAACACGTACAGTGTTCTTTCCACGCCCTACTCCCCTTACCGCCGACGGCAGACGCTCTCGCCGCCGGGCGCCTCGGCGTTTCGGCGAACGCCCACGGCGACAGCCGGGCTATTTCTCCCCACCGCCACCCTCCAAAGCTCCAAGGCCTTCTGTAAGCGGCCGGCCGGCCGCATAGCGGCCAGCTCAGCAATCACTCATGGACTTCGCTCCTGAGCGCAGTAGGCCGCATCCGGTGGTCTAGACCGTAAACGCATCGCCTCCGAGGCGAGCGCCACGCCTCGGTCTGTCCTGAATCTTCTCAACGAAACCCGGCAAAGGTGCCCCGCACCCTTCCGGAGTCACGCAGAAGAAGCCAAGACTATGGAAACCCTGATCTACTTCGCCCTATGGGCGGGCATGATTTTTCTGATGATGCGGATCGGCTGCGGCGCTCACGTCATGGGCCATAGACAACATCGCTCAAGCGGCCGGCAGAACCCGCAAGCCGGGCAAGACACCGTCCGCTGGGTCCCGCCGGAGACGGATACGGATCCGGTCTGCGGCAAGACGGTCCGTCCCGACCAGGCCAAGCCCTCGGTACATGGCGGCATGGTTTACTATTTCTGTTCGCGAGAATGCCGGGAACGCTTCGAGGCGGCGCCCGATCTGCACCTCGCTCCAGAAGCCGGTCCGCAGGTAAAGCGCCTGGGGGCCGCCGATGGTTGAGACAGGCCGGACCAGACCGCCGGATATGGTGGATGGATCGAACGGCGGCAAACCAACGGAGCGATCCGGAGCCGGCATCGCCTCTTCCTGGGAAGTTCTGCTGGCGCCAGTTCTCGGCACCGCGCCGTTGCCGCTCGGCGCCGCGATTGGCGCCATCAATGCCAGGCTCCCGGACGGAGAGACACGACTGGTGGCGCGCGATTGCGAAACTCCAGCCGCGGCCCCGGCCGCCACGAGATCATGAGGGTCGAATACAATGAGTCTTTCAGACAACATCGCGAAGTATGCGGTTCTAACCGTCGTCGGACTGGGCGCGGGCGTGCTGCTGTGGCAGGCCTTTGAGCCAGGTTCGACGGCGGACGGCCGGATGGCGGACGTGACGGTGCCGCAGCTCTCGGACCGGGCAACCGAGGGCAAAGTCGCCTTCGACGCGGTCTGCGCCACCTGTCACGGCGCCAACGCAGCGGGCAGCGACAAGGGACCTCCCCTCGTCCACGACATCTACAATCCGGGGCACCATTCCGACGACGCCTTTCTCCTGGCGGCGCAGCGTGGGGTACGCCAGCACCACTGGCGCTTCGGCAACATGCCGCCGCAGCCGCAGATCTCCGAAACCGAGATCAGGGACATCGTCCAGTACGTCCGCGAACTGCAGTTGGCCAACGGCATCACCTACAAGCAGCACAGAATGTGATACGGCGAAGGAGGTAAACAGCAATGCGCATCGCTCCTAGACCCGGCCAGGGCTTTGCCTGGTACCTGAAACCCTTTTTCTGGAACCAGCGTCGCAAGTATGGCAAGGCCCTCGACGCCGCCCTGCTCTGGGCGCGATCGCCGCGGCTCTTCCTCGGCGTCGCCGCGCTCTACGGAGCGATCGACCGCCGATCCTCGCCGATCGACCCGGCGCTGCGCTCGTTGGTCACGGTGCGGGTTTCCCAGATCAACGGCTGCGCCTTCTGCGTCGACCTGAACTCGGCGACCCTGATCAAGCGTGGGGTTGCCGCAGAGAAAGCCCTGGCTCTCAGGAACTGGCGCGACAGCGATCTTTTCACTCCGCGCGAGCGGACCGCACTGGCCTATGCCGATGCCATGACGCTTTCTGAGGCGGGAGTGAATGACGCACACTTCGAGGCGCTACGCCGGGAGTTCAGCGACGACGCGATTATCGAGCTCACCGCCCTCGTCGCCTTTCAAAACCTCTCGAGCAAGTTCAACGCCGCCCTGAGCGTGCCGCCGCAGGGCTTTTGCGATCTGACCACGACTTCCGGCCAGCCCGGCAACGGGGAGGCGCCGGCCAGCGGCGCGGAGGCCCCGGCTGGCGCAAGGGAAATCTCGTCGCCACACAAAGGGACCTGCCATGGAACAAGATAACCTTCCCAATTCACCGGCGCCGCCGCCCACTCCCTTCTGGCGGTCGCGCGGCGGCACTGTCCTCATTGCCTTTCTGGCGATCGGCGGTCTGCTGCTCGGCTACGAACACCGCGCTCACATCTTCAGTGGCGATGGCGTGCTAATCGCCCTCCTGGTCGCCTGCATCGCCATGCATCTTTTCATGCACCGGGGACATCACGGCCGAAACAACGGCGACTCGGGGCGAGGAGACCGGTCGTGAGCGAGGACACCCCCGCCTATGGCTTGTGGCTTTTGGTCATCGTCAACTCGGCGATCTTCATCCTCTTTGCCCTCAGTTTCTTCAAGCCGCGGACGAGACGCGACTGGCGGTCTTTCGGTGCGTTCAGCGCATTCCTCGTGGCGCTCTTCACCGAGATGTACGGGTTTCCGTTGACCCTCTACCTGCTGTCAGGTTGGCTGCAGAGCAATTACCCCGGAATCGATTGGTTCTCCCACGATGCCGGCCACTTGCTGGAAATGCTGTTCGGCTGGAAAGTCAACCCGCATTTCGGACCCTTCCATCTGCTGAGTTTCGCCTTCATCGGCGGCGGCTTCGTCCTCATTTCCGTCGCTTGGCGGGAGCTGCACGCCGCACAGCAACAAGGCCGGCTGGCCACTTCCGGACCCTATGCCTGGGTCCGCCACCCCCAATACGACGGCTTCGTCATGGTTATGGCCGGCTTCCTGTTGCAGTGGCCAACCCTACTCACCCTGGCCATGTTTCCGGTCCTCGTCTGGATGTATCTACGCCTCGCCCGTTCGGAAGAGCGAGAATCCCTTGCCAGCTTCGGCGACGGCTATCGCGACTATGCCCGCAACGTGCCGGCATTCCTGCCGTCGCTTGCACGGCTTGCCGAAGGCGGAACGCAATGACGCTTCGATTGCCCGGCGCATCCGAAACCACGCGCCGAGGCCCACAGTGATAACGAAAGGAGACAGAAAATGACCAAACCACTGCTCGCGGCCGCTGTTGCCGCCACGGCACTCTTTCTGAGCCTGCCGCACCCGGCCTTGGCACAGACGCAAGGACAGCAGCAACACCATGCTCAAGGCCAAGGCAATCCCGCCGCACCCTCGGCCGACGTGCCGGGCGCGGCGACCCCCGGGCCGATGGAGCCCGGCATGATGCAGACGCGGTCCCAGGAAACGATGCCCCATGGAACGATGGGGCAAATGATGGGCGGAATGATGCCCGACGGCGCCCGGATGCCCATGATGGGGGCCGGAGCCGGCATGGGCATGGACATGGGATCGGCGGGCTGTCCCATGATGGCGCAGATGATGCGCATGCATCCGGGAATGATGTCGATGATGCACGGCGGCATGGGGTCCGGCAGCGGCATGATGGGGCGAGGCAGCCATGGCGCAATGATGGGTCAGCGTGGCGGCCAAGCGTTAACGATGATGGGCGGCGATGACACGAAGTTGGACTCAGGCATCGTCACGCCGGCCCGGCATTTATCCCCCGACGATGTCCGTGACTACTTCACGCACCGTCTGCAGCGGATCGGTAACGATCGCCTGAAGCTCGGTGACATCACGCAGACCGACCCTGATTCCATCACCATCGAGATCCTCACCCAAGACGGTTCGCTCGTCGACCGCCTGAACGTCGACCGCCACAGCGGCGAGATCGAGCGGGCGGGATAGCACCCTCCCTGCATTTACCCGACCGCGGATGACGGGCACCTGCCAAGACGCGCCTCTGCGTCTTGGCACCCCGGCCATGGATTCGATGCCGGCGCCGGTTTGACATCGAGGAGAACCACATAAAGAGAAGGAGACCGACAAGGGCGATTGACGGACCGCAGGCTTGGCCTTCCTGATCAGCGCGCAGTATCCCGGCCTGCCCTATCTCGGCCCGTCCTGGCCCTCCTCAGCCCTTGGGTGCGATAGGCAGCAGCAGATGCAGGGTCGCCCCCTGGCCGGGTCCGGGGCTGGCGGCGTAGAGATGGGCGCCCATGCTGGTGACAACGTTGGCGCACCAATGCAGGCCGATGCCGTGCCCGCGGCCGACCTTGGTGGTGTAGTAGCGCTGGAAAATCTTCACCAGTTCCACCTCTTCCATGCCTGCGCCGTTGTCGGCAATCCTTATATCCACCATCGCGGTGCCGTCGAAGTCGGTCTCGGCGGCGGAGATTCTGATCTCCCCCCTATCGACCCCGCCCCGGGCAATGGCCTCGGCGGCGTTGGCGAGCAGGTTGGCGAACACCTGAAGTATGATGGAGCGGACGCAGATAACCCGTGGCAATCCCATGAGGCTGTTATCCAGCTGCAGCGAGATATTCCTGGAAAGCCCATCCGAAAAGGCCCGCACCGCGGTGTTGATCAACGGCAGGGCCTCGCTGGCCACGGCCAGGTTGGCGTCCGCCCCCTGGCGCCGCTGGCTCTCCAGAATGTCCTCGATCCGCGACGTGTGGAGCAGCACACGCTCGATATCGGCTCCCAACGTCTTGAGCCGCTCCGCCTCTTCCTCCGAAGCCAGCGCAGCATACTGCGCCAGCTTGCCTTGACGCTCCGTCAGATTGCCCGCCTCTGCGAGCTCCCGCGCGGCTTGGGCAATCTTGCCGCTGCTATCGGTCTTGAGGCGTTTGCGCGCGGCATCGGCGCTCGCCAGCAGCGAGTTCAAGGCGTTGCCGATATTATGAAGGCTACCTTCGGTGACCTCCGCACGCCCGGCGCGGTAAGACACATCGGCGAGCTGCTGAGTCGTTGCCGCGAGTTCCTGCAGCAGATTGTCGAATTCTTCGGCAAGAACACCGATCTCGTCGCGGCGCCCGGCCTTCACGCGCAGGCTTCCCAGCCCGCGGTCGCGGATGTCCAGCAGGCGTTGCGTCAAGCGGGTCAGCCGAGAGATCATCAGCAGGCGCACCAGGAGCACGGCGAGAAAGATGGTGGCGACGCCGACACCGGCCATGGAGAGGGCGGACAGCAGCACCGTTTCGTCGCCGATCTCACGCAGGTCGCGAAACACGTTGGCGCGGGCAAGGAAGGCCGGCTCACCGGCCGTGTCCTGAAATGCCCAGTAAACCTGCAACACATCCTCGCTGCGGCGATTGATGATAATCGGCGCTCCAAGCGACAGGGCGGCACCGGCCGCCGCCTCCAGGATGTCCAGGTTGGGTGTCTGCATCGACCAGAAATCGATGCTGATCTCCATTCGCGAAGTCAGTTCCGCCAGTTCTCTGGGGCTGAAATAGTGCGCCAACGCGATCGCGCCGGCCTCGGCGGTCGGCATGGCGGTGAAGAAGAACGGAATTCCCTCCGCATCGTACAGGCCGGAGACGCGCCGCCCCGAGAAAACGGGCGCCAGACTGGCGTGCCCCTCTAGCCGGCCGCAGAATTCGGCAGGATGGACCTGCTGGAACAGCTCGCCGGCAGGATCTCGGGAATCCGTCGACAGCAGCGCGCCGGCGGCGTCGAAGATGCAGGCGATGCCGGCCGTAGTCGCCGGAGCGCCCTCCGCGGGCTGGGGCAACGGGTCGAAGTCGCCCCCGGCCTTGCCGGAAACAATCTGGTCGAGTTGTACGGTGAGTTGACCGACCTCGTCGTCGATGGCGTTGGCGAAGCGCCTCAGATCCAGCTCCGCGTTGGCGATCTCCAGCCTCTCGAAACTGCGCAGCACGATGGTGCGCAGCCCCCAGGCGCCCGCCGAGACCACCAGGCTAAGGGCGATGACCAGAAGGACCGGCACCTGTACCGCCAGCGATCGAAGCGGCCCCACCCTTCTGGGCGTCAAAGAAGGGGCCACCTTCGGCTCGGGCGGCGAACCGGGCGGGCCCTGCCCCTCCAAGTCCGGGACGCCACCCGACGAACGCGGAGATGTCTTCGCTTCCTCATTCATCGGGTTTGGCCACTCCCCATCCCAATTCAGTCTGCCCGGGGACGACCCGACCCCCGACGACCGACCTTGCGGGCGCACCTCAGCATGGATTCCCCACCCCCTGAAATGCTAGCCGCAAGCGCCGGTCAAAGCACGCGCCGTCGCCAGCGCCGGGCGCACGGCATGGTTAATCCTGATTCACCACGGCCGGGCGGCCCAACCAGCGGCCACCGTGTTGTCCCGATAGGTCGGCGCAGTTTTTGTCGGAATATTTTCCATTAAGAATCAATATCTTAAAGAACTGGCAAACAGTTCATGAACGAATGATTTGATTGGATTTTCTTACCAACTCAAGTAGTATTTTGAGACGCTTGAGTGCACTGGCTGCCAAGCGACTATTGCGCCGTCCAACGATAGAGTTGGATGGCCGTTTATTTGATCCCTGAGGAAAACAACCCCGGTTGAGCGGCCGCATGAATCGCCCTTTCCATCTGACAGCCGGCGCCTTGGTGGCCTTACTCGTGGGCTTTGGCTCTTCGAGTCCGGAGTCGCACCTCGGCTTCAGCCTCGGCGGTGATATCGCCACGGCCGCTCCCGGCGACAACGGCAAGGACAACGGCAGAGGCGGCGGCGGCAATGCCGGCGGTGGCGGCGGCAATGCCGGCGGTGGCGGCGGCAACGCTGGTGGCGGTGGCGGTGGCGGCGGCGGCAACGCCGGTGGCGGTGGCGGCGGCGGCAACGCCGGTGGCGGTGATAACGCCGGCGGGGGCAACGCCGGCGGCAACAGCGGCAACGCCGGTGGCAACAACGGCAACGCCGGCGGCAACAACGGCAACGCCGGCGGCAACAGCGGCAACGCCGGCGGCAACAGCGGCAACGCCGGCGGCAACAGCGGCAACGCCGGCGGACCTGGGTCCCCGGGCAGCAGCGCGTCGACCGCCAGCACGCGGAGCAGTTCTCCTGGTAGCTCCGGCGGCGGCGCCACGGTGGTGAAGATCAAGGCTTACCGCCAAGCGGTCCTGAAAAACGACCTCCAAGCAGCGGCCTCTGCGCTGGCCTCCGTAAAGAGTGAAATCACTCAGTCGGAGATCGAGCAAATCAACGAGATTCTCGGCCTCACGAGCGAGACGACCTCACTGACGACCAATGATATCTACAAGGGCGTCCAGGAAGTCGCCGAGAACCGCCCCTGATCCTCCCCCGGACATAGGAACCTGTAGGATCGAAGGCGCCGCGGCGGCGGCCCTATCGCCGCGCAGCCCTAGGCACCACCGCTTTTCCCACTTCCCGGCATCGCTGCCCCATATAAAAAAGGGGGAAGCGATCAACGCTTCCCCCTAAGGTGGGCCGCCCCAGGGTTCGTGGGCGGCCCATATGTAGCGCTCCGCTTACGGCACGATCTGACCGTCCGTCAGCACGGCGATGTCGTCGATCTGCACATCGATGGAGGAATCTCCGATGGTCCCCACCTCGATGTAGACCGTCGCCAGGGTGTCGCCCGGGTCGCTCGTCGCGCCCCAGGTGTATTCGGCAAAATCGCCCACGATGCTCTGGAAGTGCCAGTCGTTGCCGGAACCGTCGCCGCCGTCGGTGTCGACCAGGTTGATGATGTCGCCTTCGTTGCCCTGGATCCAGAGTTCGTCGCCGTCACCATCCGCGTGGTCGATCACATCTGCGGGCTCCAGATTCACCTTCACCCCGATGTCGGCCATGAAGGCGTGGTCGTCTTCGTCGATATCGCCATCCATGTCATTGTCGATGAGGGTGACGCCCTGGACGATATCGCCTGCCTTGAAGGTCGGCTGGTCGGTGATCAGCAGGCCCTCGACATTGTCGATGTTCGTCGAGACGTAGTCGATCTCAGTGGTAATCGAGGTGAGATTGATGAAGGTATCGCCACCGTCGTTGAAGGTGGTGATCGTCGGCCCGATGGCGTCGATGCGGATCAGGTCGTCGCCGGCGCCGCCATCGATGGTATCGGCGGTGTCGTAGACGATGATATCGTTACCGGCGCCGCCGGACACGGAGTCTGCGCCGGGGCCACCATTCAGGATGTCACTTCCCGAGCCGCCGGTCACCGTGTCGGCGCCCAGATCGCCCCAGATGTAGTCCACCGTGGGCGATACATTGGGATCGCTCAGATTATTGGCGCCGGTATCGCCGTCCTCGGACTCCGTCCCGACCTGGACTTCGGTGCCGTTGGGCTCGAAGCGCCCGGTCAGGGCGAAGTTGGTGGCGCCGGGCGTACCGTCCGGGCCCATGCCGTAGATGTTGGCCGGCTCGGTCAGATCGACGCCTTCCAACGACAGCTCGTCGAGGCCGATACGGCTGGCGTTGCCGGGGTCCGCCTCGAAGCCGTAGGTGTACTCGGTGTCCTCCTCGATGATGAAGCCGGTGTCGTTGGCCTGCGAAAGGGCCTGGCCTTCCACCGAGAAGACGACATAGCCGGCGAAGGCATTGATCAGGATGTTCGCCTGATCGTAGAAGGTGATGATGCCTTTCTGACCCTGGGAGTTGGTGTTGGTGATGACACCGGTGTTCAGGATCTCCCGGTCGGGGTCGTCCGCCGTCACCGGCTCCGAGTCGGTGTCCTCGGCATAGTTGTTTTCCAGGGTGCACTCGGCATCGCCGTTCTCTACGACGAGGTTGGTGTTAAGCTCCTCCGCGGAAGCGACCGCGGTGAAGTTGACCGTCCCCTCGTCGGCGGCGACATTGGTGATGTTGAAGGTCGCCGTAAAACTGCCGACGCCGTCCTGGCCGTCCCCGTCCAGGGAGTCGACCCGCAGCACCAGGGTCGTGCCGTCGTTGCTGTCGACGGTCACCCCCGCCGGCAGGCTGATCGCCGAGCCGATGAAGTAGCCGTCCGCCGCCGTGATCGTCACCAGATGCTCTTCCGAGCCGTCCTGGTAGTCGTCAAAGGTGGCGTCGATGGTCAGCACGCCCATCTCACCGGTCTGGAAGCTGTTGTCGCCTCCGTTATCGACGATGGAAATATCGACCGACAGATGATCGGAATCGCCGTCGTCGCCGCCCGAGCCCGAAACACCGTCCGCCACCGCATCGACCGGGATCGGCGTCGGGTCGTTGTTCGAGGTCGAGGATGCGATGCCGTCCACCGCCGTGGCGTTGATGGTCAGCGCCCCGTCGACGTCGCTGTCCTCGTTGGGCGTCACGTCGATAGTGCCGCTCACCGCCGTGTCGGGCGTCTGGGTGATCATGTTGATCGTCAGCTCGCCCGAACTGGCCAGGTTGCTGTCGTCGACGGTGTAGTCCACGTTCAGCGTCAAGCCGGTCAGCACCAGCGACAGAACGTCGACGTCCCAGGCGTCCGCGCCCGTCGGGAAGCCGGTGATCACGATCTGGCTGATCGCGTCGCCTGTACCTATCGGCGTCGCCGAGAAGGCCAAGGTCCCCTCGGTATCCTCGAAGAGACACTCGTCGCCGTCGACGCCGATAACCGCCTCCGGTTCGGCCGTGTTATCCACCGTCACCGTGAATTGGAAGCTCTCGGTGACGGCGTTGTTGGAGTCCGTGCACTCGATACCGTGCTCGACCACCCCGTCGTCGTTGGTCGGGTTGCCGGCGACCGTCGCGAACTCCGTCGTCGTCACGTCGATGTCGACCGTGATGTCGCCGTCGAAGCTGTCACTCGGGTCCACCTGCAGCGTCGACAGCAGCGTCGTCAGGTCGGCCTCCGAGCCTTCGAAGGTCCAGACCTGGCCCACATTGCTGGTCAGCAGATTGCCGAACAGCACCAGGTTGGAGCTGGTCAGCACCGCCCCGGCATCGCCGCTCAGCTCGACCACCACCTGGGAGACCGCCTCCGAGCCGTCGGTGTCGAAGCCGCCGGGGTTCTCGTCGTCCGGCGTGCCCGAGGCATGACCCCGGGGGGTCAGCGTCAGGTTCAGGTCCGTCACGGCACCGGAGTCGGAGGTGCCGGGCGTGCCGTCCACGTAGGCGCCGCCGTCGGCGGCCGCATCGACCGGGATCGTCGTCGGGTCGTTGTCCGAGGTCGCAGAGGCGATCCCATCCACCGCCGTGGCATTGATGGTCAGCGCCCCGTCGATGTCGCTGTCCTCGTCCGGCGTCACGTTGATGGTGCCGGTCACCGCCGTGTCGGGCGTCTGGGTGATCATGTTGATCGTCAGCTCGCCCGAACTGGCCAGGTTGCTGTCGTCGACCGTGTAGTCGACGTTCAGCGTCAGGCCCGTCAGGGACAGGGAACCGACATCCACGCTCCAGGCGTCCGCGCCCGTCGGGAAGCCGGTGATCACGATCTGGCTGATCGCGTCGCCTGTACCTATCGGCGTCGCCGAGAAGCCGAGCGTCCCCTCGGTATCCTCGGTCAGGCATTCCGCCTGGTCGATGAAGATCAAGGCCTCGGGCTCGGCCACGTTGTCCACCGTCACCGTGAACTGGAAGCTCTCGGTGACGGCGTTGTTGGCGTCCGTGCACTCGATACCGTGCTCGACCACCCCGTCGTCGTTGGTCGGGTTGCCGGCGACCGTCGCAAACTCCGTCGTCGTCACGTCGATGTCGACCGTGATGTCGCCGTCGAAGCTGTCACTCGGGTCCACCTGCAGCGTCGACAGCAGCGTCGTCAGCTCGGCCTCCGAGCCTTCGAAGGTCCAGACCTGGCCCACATTGCTGGTCAGCAGATTGCCGAACAGCACCAGGTTGGAGCTGGTCAGCACCGCCCCGGCATCGCCGCTCAGCTCGACCACCACCTGGGAGACCGCCTCCGAGCCGTCGGTGTCGAAGCCGCCGGGGTTCTCGTCGTCCGGCGTGCCCGAGGCATGACCCCGGGGGGTCAGCGTCAGGTTCAGGTCCGTCACGGCACCGGAGTCGGAGGTGCCGGGCGTGCCGTCCACGTAGGCGCCGCCGTCGGCGGCCGCATCGACCGGGATCGTCGTCGGGTCGTTGTCCGAGGTCGCAGAGGCGATCCCGTCCACCGCCGTGGCATTGATGGTCAGCGCACCGTCGATGTCGCTGTCCTCATCCGGCGTCACGTTGATGGTGCCGGTCACCGCCGTGTCGGGCGTCTGGGTGATCATGTTGATCGTCAGCTCGCCCGAGCTCGCCAGGTTGCTGTCGTCGACCGTGTAGTCGACGTTCAGCGTCAGGCCCGTCAGGGACAGGGAACCGACATCCACGCTCCAGGCGTCCGCGCCCGTCGGGAAGCCGGTGATCACGATCTGGCTGATCGCGTCACCCGCGCCCAGCGGCGTGGCCGAGAAGCCGAGCGTCCCTTCGGTATCCTCGGTCAGGCATTCCGCCTGGTCGATGAAGATCAGGGCCTCGGGCTCGGCCACGTTGTCCACGGGCACGATGAACTGGAAGCTCTCTGTGACGGCGTTGTTCCCGTCATCGCACTCCTCGCCATGCTCCACAACGCCATCGTCGTTGGGCGCGCCGGCCTCCGTCGCAAACTCCGTGGTGGTCACGTCGATGTCGACCGTGATGTCGCCCTCGAAGCTGTCACTCGGGTCCACCTGCAGCGTCGACAGCAGCGTCGTCAGCTCGGCCTCCGAGCCTTCGAAGGTCCAGACCTGGCCCACATTGCTGGTCAGCAGATTGCCGAACAGCACCAGGTTGGAGCTGGTCAGCACCGCCCCGGCGTCGCCGCTCAGCTCGACCACCACCTGGGAGACCGCCTCCGAGCCATCGGTGTCGAAGCCGCCGGGGTTCTCGTCGTCCGGCGTCCCCGAGGCGTGACCCCGCGGGGTCAGCGTCAGGTTCAGGTCCGCCACGGCGCCGGCGTCCGAGGTATCCGGCGTGCCGTCCACGTAGGCGCCGCCGTCGGCCACCGCGTCCACCACGATATCGAGCGTTCCGTCACCGGTCGTCGAAAGGAACGGGTCTTCCGGATCGACCACCGTGGCGGTGGCCGTGATCGTCGGGTGATCGAGGTCGGAATCCTCCGGCGGCTCCACCGTGAAAGTGCCGATGTACTGGGCATTGGCCGGAGTGTCGAACGTAATCAGCACCTCTCCGGTCGTGCCCAAGTTGGTATCGTCGACGGTAATGCCGGCGCCGCCCAGGCCCGTAAAGTCGTAGGTCCAATCGCCGCTGCTGTCCAAGCCCGAGATGACGATCTGGGTCAGCAGGTCGTTTCCATTCGGTGTAACGTCGACAGTGACCTCGTTATTCGGGTCGTCGCCGCTGCTGTCCTCCTCGATGCACTCCACCTCCGGCGGCAGGCTCAGCAGGACCGTAGGCTCCTCTATGATGGCCACGGTGGTCGGCGCAAGGATCTCGTCATAGGCCACGTTATCGCCGCCAGTCGGGAAGATGCCGCCCTCGCCGCCGTCCACGCACTCGACGTCGCCGGTGCTGGTCTCCTCGGCGATGACCCTGACCAGGAAGTTATAGTCACCTTCCCCGGCACCGGTGTTCTGGATGTCCAGGTCGAAGTCGACCGAGCCAACGCCATCCACCGTCTCCACGTCGAAGACGGCGATGGAGCCGCTGTTGCTGATCAGGGTGACGCCATCGGGCAGGTCCTCGGGATCGATCGCCAGGATCGTAAAGCCTCCAGGCGCGAAGACCGCGATGGTGTGAGTCTCGGAACCGTCCGTAAAGTCGTCGAAAGTCGCCTGAACGTTCAGGGTCCCGGTCTCTCCGGCCTGGAAGGTGGAGTTCTCAGGAACCTCGCCATCCTCGTCGAACACCGTCGCCGAGACCGAAAGCACGTCGCCATCGCCATCGTCGGCGCCGCCGACCGCCCCCGGCCCGGAGTCGGCATCGGCATCGACCGGGATCAGCGAGTCCTCGATGTCCGTCGCCTGGCCGGCGCCGTTGATCGCCGTCGCCTCGATGGTCAAGACCTCGTCGACGTCGCTGTCCGGATTGGGCGTGACGTCCACTGTGCCCTGCACCGCTTCGCCCAGGGAGAAGTTGGCGGTAATGAAGGTGATGGTCAACTCGCCGCTCACCGCGTCATAGTCGGCCGTATAGTCGACACCCAGGGTGTAGCCGAAAATATCGACGGAGGTGTCATCCACCACCCAGGCATCGGCCACGTCGCCCGTCGGGAAGCCCGAGAGCACGATCTGGCTGATCTTGGAGGCCCCATCGGTAGGATGGGCCGAGAACAGGAGCTGTCCTTCGGTGTCCTCGTTCAGGCAGGTCTCCTCAAACACGCCGAGCGCGGCGCGCGGCGGCGTCGGCGGCGGCACGGTGATCACCACCGGTGCCGTGTCGCTGCTACCCGCTTCGTCGGTCACATTGTAGAGGAAGTCGACATTCGGCAGGAACTCCGGCGCGCCGGGCTGCGCCAGGAAATCGCTGATGTCGTCCTCGGTTGCGATCCACCAAACGGTGTCCTCGCTGGAGAACGTGTCCCCGGGGGTCAAGAACGAGGTGTCCCCACCTGCAGTGACCAGGATCAATTGACCGTAGGTCGGTTCGCTCTGCAGCGTGAAAACAAGGTTCTCCAGCGAGGTCTCGTTATCGGCGCCGCCGAAGTCGGCAATGATGCCGCTATCGTCGTCGCCGATGATTCCATCAACATCCAGTTGCTTGAAGAAAACAACGGAGTCCGGCGAGATTCCGCCGGTGTAGCTGAAATCGTCGAAAGCGATGAGATCGCCGTCAACCGTGTCGTGAATGACGATCTTCGTGACATTGGTGAATCCCGACAGGTCGACGAGCTCTGTCGTGAAGGGGTTTCCGTCGCCGGTCAGCGGGACAGTGGCCGAAAGGATGCCATTTTCGTAGACATCCACCGAGCCCAAGGCGCCGACGTTATCGCCAGCCACTTTGAAGGTCAGGCCATTGACGGGGGAATCGAACTCGACGGTAATATCTTTCTCGGTGAACGAGCGGTCGACCAGGACGTTCGGCGGCGAATCGGTGATAGCCGGCTCGTTACCATAAGCCTCCAGATCGCCGCCGGCCTCGACGGAAAAGGTGACGCCGGGGTACTGGGTGTTCACATCCTCGCCGTTGGCAAGGTCCTCAAAATTGATCGTGACCGGACCTCCCCCGGAACCGACGGCAGCAAGGGCCGCTTCCAGAGCCGGCGGCAGTTCACCTTCGTCACCCGGCCGCTCGGCCGGCGTCAGCACCGGGTCGGCGACCGGCGGGTCGTTCTCGGGCTCCAGCAGGACGATCTCGTCTTCCAGTTCGATCAGCCCGAACTGCAGTTCCACGGGCGGAATGACGCCCTGCGCAACCAGCAGATCGATCGCCTCGCCCAGGTTGTCGCTATAGACGTTGTTGCCGCCACCCGTAGCGGTATCGCCTACCGCGGTCTCCAGGGGCGCGGCGCCGGATTCTTCAGCCTGCGCCAGGGCGACCGCGTTGCTCAGCAGCAGGTCCATGCCGATGACCTCGCCCGCCACCACCAGGCCTGGAGGATTGCCGCTGCCCGCGGCGAGAACCAGGTCCTCGAAGACCACGAAGCTGTCAGGCTGACCGTCACCGTCCAGGTCGAAACCCATGACCAGATTGTTGCCGTCGACCACCAGCTGCACCGTGGCCGGATTGGCGGCCAGCTCGAAACGTTCGCCCGGCTCCAGCCGCACCACGTCGGTCTGCCCGGCCGGCGGCGGCGAGATGACGCGGGGCGCCTGACCCGTCAAGGAGTCCGAGCCCGCCGAACCCTCGACCGTCGGGGCTGCGGGGGTGTCCATCGCCTCGATCTCGGTCCTGGTTTCCGGCTCGCCGCCTACCTGCTTGAATTCCTCAGTCATCGCTCTGGTCTCCGCGACAAAAATTTGGTTCTGGTCCGCATGACCTTCATGGCCGGGGCCACCGTTTTCCTGCGCCGTTCACGCACACCCGGAGGTACCGGGGGGTCTCTCCGGTTCCAATTGCGAAGACTTCGTATCAAAAGCCCCGTGATGGGAACGTCATCTGACCCGGCAGCCGCGGTGGCTGAGCCTCACCTGCCGCCGGAAGGAAGGTGCCAAACGTTAACCATTCGCCTGCGCGGAAAGAGGGGTGCGGGGCGCCATTAATTCGAATCAAGCGATTGATATAATTGGATTTTATTGGAATGCCGGGCGTTCCTGCGAGGCTTCATGA
Source organism: Pelagibius sp. CAU 1746 (assembly GCF_039839785.1). Taxonomy (NCBI): domain Bacteria; kingdom Pseudomonadati; phylum Pseudomonadota; class Alphaproteobacteria; order Rhodospirillales; family Rhodovibrionaceae; genus Pelagibius; species Pelagibius sp. CAU 1746. Next base: position 2,522,841 of record NZ_JBDOQT010000001.1, on the reverse strand, counting down.
CCCTCGATCCCGAACCGCAAATGGTTAACGCCGGGCGTCATCTTTAACGATTTCTCGGCCACCGGCATGCAACCGGGGCTGCAGCGTTCGGATCTACCTCAGAATCGTCACAGCGCCGCGCCTGTGACGGCAAATTATCCACAGGGCTTTGCCTCGGATCTGAAACGGAGTCGCCGGGGCGCGACGGCGCCAGACCACCTCGGTGGCGCAGCCCCCCTCGCCGGGCCGAACGCCCGGGTGCCTATCCATGATGAAGCAGTTCGATCCCCGATCGGGCGCGCGCGTTCACGCCCCGGGCTTCTGGCAGTCTTCCGCGAAGAACGCCAGGCCGGCCAGCCGGTCGTCCTGGTCCGTCACCAAGCGAACCGAGACCCGGGAATAGGGTTCGTGGGCCGGTTCCGCCCCCGCCATCCGGAAGCCTTTCTCGATCATGGCCATGAGGTCGTCGACCGACTGAGAATCGCCACGCCAGTAGACGTCGGCGGTGGCCAGGAAGATCTCCCGGTCTTGCAGAACGACCCGCCGCCCTGTCGCCTCGGTGCATTCGCGCACGACAAACCGCTCGATAACGTCACCCAAGCGGCTCCAGGTGAGATTCAGTCGGATGGGCTGCCCTGCCGGCCTTCCATTCGGCAGCTCCTGCGACATCTCACCCCGCCTCGTCTCGCCTTTCAACTCATTCATCCCTTGTCCGCGTGTTGCCCCCGCCGCCTCATCTCTCGCACCGCCTAATCGACCAGGCGGTACACCATTATCGGAGCGCCGGGCGGCAAGGTCGGCCCGGACCCCGAGCAGGTCGAATCGGCCACGAGACCGGTGGTGCCGTTGAAGTAGATCGTATCGGCGATCAGGACGGTGCAATCGCTTGTGTAAGTCGAGAGAAAGCCATCTGCGGTACCTTTGAACTCAACATCGCCATCGAAATACAGCAGTCCGTCATAACCGCCCCCGCTGGTTCCGCGCAGCACATGAGAGTCCTGCGGATTTTTGTCTTCCTCATAGAAGATGAAACCGTCCATAGGGCTGGAGCCGCCGCTCTGCGCGACCAGGGTCAGATCCGACTCGCCTTTGAAATTCACGACGGAGCCGCTGCCCATGAGGTAAAAGCCGACACCGGACGAACCATCGACAGCAACGTTACCTCCGATATCCAGAGCCCCTTCCTTGATGATGTAGTCGCCATCGAAGATGGCCGTGCCGTTGCCGCTGAAGCTGATGCCGCCGCAGTAAACGCCGGAAGGCGGACTGCCATCGCCCTCGAAGGTCACATTGACGAAGGCCGGGTCCGCGGTGTCGCAGTAGGTCGGATCCCTGGCCGCTTCGCAAAGCGCCCAACCGTCGCAAGGATCGACGTCTTCATAGGGATCTTCGCCAGTGTTCGCATTCTCCTGCACCCCGCTGGTATCGATCCCCACCGACCCTTTCTCGCAGTAGGTGCCTGCGACATTGATTTCCGGCACGTCGCCGTCGGGATCGGTGATCGTCGTGATTGTCGGGTTTCCGTTTGCGTAGAAAGCGCAAGGGGCATCAGAGGCCACTTCGATACTGCAGTCGGTCGTCGCGATGTCTGCGGTGCCGAAGATATGAAAGGCCTCCTCCTCCGTCTCGTTGGTCGCCATGAGGCAGCCTGCGGGGGTCATATTGCCGTTCTGAGCCTCCGTCGCGATCGCGCTGGTGACCACGTTGTAGGTGTCAAAGCCCAAAATGCCCCCAAGGAAAGCCGGAACGGGATTTCCAACGGAGTCTTCGCGCCGGGTGGTCGTCCGCACCGCATTCACAGGATCCAGGGCCGGAGTGAACGTGCGGGTGTCCGGATCCCAGTTTCCGGCGATCACGTCGGCGGAGGCCAGCACCGTGCCGTAGCGGGCGACGGGCATGTTGTTCTGAGCATAAGTCTGCGCTTCGGACACGATGGGCGTTGTGTCGGGGTATTCCGACAACTGCGATGCGCCCGCCAGGGCCGACGCGTCCGCCGCCACTTGCAGCTTGTTGCGGTTGTAGTAGTTGTAGCCCATGTCGATGGCCAGCGCCCCGAAAGCGAGCAGCCCGACCATGACCAAAGCCGCGACCGGCGCAAAGGCGCCATCACGGTCATCCCAGATTTGCAGCAGAAACCGCATTTGATCAGCCCTCCGGCCGCATGCTTGCCTGGGCCACCAGATTTCCCGGCCAGGTAATCGGGAAATTGATCAGCGCCGCATCGGCTGCCGGCACGGTAATCTCTATCGAAACGTCGGGGGAACCCGGCTGAGCAACCGTGTTGGGAAAGGAGAAAGTAAGGTTCCAGCCCGCCAGGTAGTTCTGCGCATAGGCCTCCGCCTGTGCCTCATCGAAGCTCTCATCCACCGACATGCGCCGCGCCGCCTCGCGCGCGGCGTTGACCATGTTGTTGTGAAGGAACATCACCGAGCCGAACTGAATGATGCCGAAGAGGATCGCCAGAAAAATCGGCAGCAGGATAGCGAACTCCACGGCGGCGGAGCCGCTGTCCGCCCGGCGGCGCCAGTCGCGCCGCCAGCGCGCACGCCAATCTTCTCGCCAAGCCGTTCTACGATTCATCGCTGCACCTCACGCGAAAAGGCCCAGTTGCGGCAAATGCCGCGCCACCAGGATGCCGCCGGCCGCGATCGCCACTCCGTAGGGCATCGGCTCTCCCGGTAACAGAATCCGGGGTAGCGGCGCCTTGGCGATGCGGTCGGGTACGGTTTGGAGCACCAGCAGGCCGGAAAGCAGGCGGCGCAGCCCGAGCAATCCCAACGACAGCACCCCGCCGGCAACAGCGGTCAAGATCACAAATTCAAGCAGCCCGCCGAGGCCGGTCCAGAGAGCGACCGCCACCAGCAGCTTCAGATCCCCACCGCCAATGATGTGGAAGCGATAGAGCACCAAGGTTCCCAAGAAGACCGCGCCCATGGCGCCCAGATGCGACAGCCAGTCGACCGGGGTCGGCAGGAAATATCCGGCCGCAAGGAACAGCCCGACCAGGGAGACCGGAATCCAATTGGGAATCACGAACTTCCACAGGTCGAAGACCGCAGCGATAACGAGCAGCGCCACGAAAGCCCAGAAAAAGATCTTGAAAAGCAGGAACACATCCATCTGCGATTCTCCGGACCGGCGATCTCAGCCGCTCACCCCTCCCCCGCTATCTTGTTGGCGTTGATGGCCTTCAGGTTCTTCAGGTATTCGAGATTCTTGTTGGCCACCCGGTTGAACTTCGGGTCGATCTCCATGGACCGCAGCAGATAGGACTCCGCCGCCGGCAGGTCGCCGCGCAGCAAAGCCACGAACCCGATGTTGTTGAAGGCACGGCCGATATCTTTCTGGCCGACCCCGACCAGGGCCTGGTCGTACTGGCCGGCCCAGGCAAAGGCGAGACGCAGGTTCTCGCGGGCAGCCTCCATGCCCGGTTCGAGCTGGAGTGCGGCATCGAAGTCGGCGATCGCCGCGGCGTGGTCGCGGCGCAGGAGATGCGAGAAGCCGCGGTTGTTGTAGAGCATCGCCGAGTCCGGCCGGAGCTCGAGCGCACGATCGTAGGCCCGCCCGGCTGCTTCCCAGTGGCCATCGCGATCCTGCAGCGTGCCGATTGCGTTCCAGGCACGCCATAGGCTCGGGTCTTGCGCGACCGCCTGCTCCAGCAGGAAGAGCGCCGGCCGCTCCTGCCCCTTCAGCAAAAGGGCAATACCGCGCCCCTGTTGAGCGCGGGCCGCCACCTCCGGAACCTTGGTAAGCGTCTCGAAGGCCTCGGCGGCGGCATTAAGCTGGCCGAAAGCCAGTTGGGATTCCGCCATCCCTAAACGGGCCCGAAGGTTCCCCGGATCGGCCAGAAGCACGCGCTCCAGCAGCAACTTGGCATCGGCGTAGTTGCCTTGCTCGATGGCCTGCTCCGCAGCGGCGACGATTTCCGGAGAAACCGGCTCAGGCTTCGCCTGGAGCGGGACCTCCTCGGAAGTTGCGCAGGCTGTTAAAACCAGGGCGCAAACGGCGGCGACGGCCAAAAACCGGGAGCCCGACGCGGTCACTCCCGACCGCCGCGGATCTGCTGTCTCAAACTGGGTCGGCATGGGAGATGCTCCTTTCCGCCTCGACAAGATCGCTGTCGAATTCAAGAAGGTCGCCCCCCAGCTCAAGGCGGACGTCGGCCGCTTGGCCGTCGACTTGCCGGAGCCGGGGGACGATAGGCAGGGAGGCAGAGAGAACCTCCGCAAGTTCCCGATAGCCGGGAAGGTAGGTAACGCTGGTGGACCGGTGGGCATAGCTGTCGGCATTGGACAGCCGGGCGACCGAGAAGCCTTGGCCGATCAGGAAAGCCTTCATCCGCGCCGCCATGTAGCGCCGGCCGGCGCCGTTGGCGACCTCGATATCGCCGCTCAGATCGGCCGTGCCCGGCTGCCACCGGTCCTCCGAAGGCCCCGCAGGGAGCATCGCGTCGGCTCCCGAGGCCCGCAACGCGACGCGCACCAGCGGCGTGGTCGCGGCCGGCTGCGCTTCTTCCTCGCGGCCGCCGTCACCGGGCAGGGGCGGCAGCGGCACGGTTTCCACCGCCGGGAGAGGCACCGCGATCACCTGGGGCGGCAGGAGGGTCATCGTCGACGGCGCCACCGGAGTGCGCAACCGCAACCGCTGTTCGGCGGGGTTGATGCGTACGATACTGGGCCGCGGCGCCGGCGGCGCCCGCCGTGCGACTTCCTGCGGCTGGGCCGGTGCCGCCTCGCTCACTTGACCGGCTTCTTTCTTCTCGACGCCGGCGTCGACGGCAAGCTGGGCGTTGGCGGCGATCATCGGATCGTCGGGCGACTGCCGCGTCGCGTCGCGGAACAGCGCCAGCGCGAGATCGGTCTTGCCCTGCAGCAGCATGGAGTAGCCGAGATTGTTCAGGGTCTGGGACGAATTGGGATCCATACCCAAAGCCCGGCGGTAGTAGCGTTCGGCCAGATCGAACCGCCCGATCTGGTCATAGGACGCGGCCAGGCCGTTGACGGCCTCGATCGATTCCGGACGCTCCGCCATGGCCATCTGGAACCGCTTTATCGCCAAGCCGTAGCGTCCGGCGGAAAAGTCCAGGCGACCCTGTTCGTAGTTCGACCGGCTGGCCTCCTGGCCCGCCAAGCCGCTGTAGCCGAAGGCGGGCCGCGCCTCGGGCAGTTGCGCTCCACAAGCCGAGAGCAGCAAACTGCCGGACAGCGCCACGGCGGACAGAAGAGCGTTCCTGTAAGCACCCATTTTCACCTCCCCTCCCTTCATCCGCCCTGCAAAGCCGGCAGGATGATCCGCATGATCCCGATAATGCCCGGCAGCAGGATCACGGTGATCATGCAGGGCAGAATGAACACGATCAGCGGAATGGTGAGCTTCACCGGCAGCTTGTGAGCCAATTCCTCGGCCCGCATCATTCGCTTGTTGCGCATCTCGTCGGCGTGGACCGAGAGGGCCTGGGATATGCTCGTGCCGAGTTCATCCGACTGGATCAGCAGAGTGACGAACCCCGTCACATCGTCGAGTCCCACCCGGTCGCCCAAGTTTCTCAGGGCGTCGGACCGCGTCTTACCGGCACGCAGTTCCAGGGCCACCAGGGCGAACTGCGTCGCAAGCGCCGGGTGGGCCCGGACAAGCTCCGAACCGACCCGGTTGAAGGCCGCATCCAGGCCCAGTCCCGCCTCGACGCAGACGACCATCATATCGAGCGCGTCAGGGAAGCCCTCGCGAATGGCCCGCTGCCGGCTCGCAATGCGGCGCGAGAGCCAGAAGGACGGCAGGTAAAGCCCGACAATGCAGAGGGCCAAGGGCACCAGAAGGACGTTCTGATTGCTGAGAGAAATTCCGAACAGCGGCGCAAGCAGCAGAAAGACCGCCGGCAAGCCAACAGTCATGATGAAGCGGATCGCATAGTAGTTGCGCACGACTCCGGGACCCGCGAAACCGGCCTGAAGCAGGCGGCGCTGGATCAGCGAGCGGTTCATTTCATCGATAAGGGGAACCCGCTTCTCGATGGCGCCGACCAAGTCATTCCAAAAGCCGTCGCGGCTCTCGTAGCGCAGCCGCGGACCCTCTCCGACGCCACCGACAGACACCGTGTCGCCAGCCAGGCGGCGGGAAACGGCTCCCCGGTTTCCGGAGATGCCCGCCACCCCCAGAACCGCCAGGACAACGGTAAAGAACAGCACTACGAGGAAGGCGTCGCCGGGATTCTGGAGGATCCAATCGAACCCCGAGGCGTAAAGATCGGATGCGATTTTCGTGACATCCATGTCGGCCTCCTCTCCGTCAGACCCGGAAATTGACCATGCGATAGATCATGTAAATGCCTACCGCCATGTTGAAGACCGCTCCGGCGAGGATCGGCAGGAACAGAGGGTCACTGGCGAACTTCGTGTAGTAGTCCGGATTTCCCGTGAAAATTAGAAAGCCCACGACGAAGGGCAGAGCGCAGAGAACGAGCGCCGACATCCGGCCTTCGCTCGAAAGCGAGCGCACCTTCAAGAACATGCGGGCCCGCGCGCGGATAACGTGGGCCAAGCCCGCCAGCACGGCGGCCAGATTGCCACCGGTTTCGTGTTGGATGCTGATCGACATGACCACATAGTTGAAATCCTCGACCTGGATCCGTTCGTTCAGGTTCTCGAGAGCCTCAGTCAAATCCAGCCCATAGGTCATCTCGTCCACGGCGATCCCGAACTCAGTCCCGATCGGATCGCTCATCTCCTTGGATACGAGACCTAGGGCGGCGTTGATCGGATGCCCGGCCTTCAGGCTGCGGACGATGAGATCGAGAGCGTCGGGGAGCTGTTCGGCGAATTTCTTGCGCCTTTCCTTCGCCTTGCTGGAGAAATAAAAGATCGGCAGAACGACACCTGCCAGCACCGCGAGCGCCGCCTGATAGTAGAGCGGCGTCAGGAAGTGAGGCAGCCGTCCGGTGGCATAGGCGACCTGGAACCCCATCAAGGCGAAGAAGGCGACTACCAGCATGATGACGACCACCCGGAAGGGCGTCATCTGCATGCCGGCGTGGGAGATCAAGCCTTCGAGATAATCGACAGGATGGACCAGGCCGCCCAGCCCCCGGGTCTCCCGCACCGGTTGTCGACGCAGGAGACCCAAGACCTCCCGGCTCTCCATCCCTGCGTTCAGCATCGACAGGCGGCGGTTGGTCCGCCGGTTCGCCCGTGTCGAATGCAGGAAGAGGTAATAGAGCCCCTCTACCAGAAGCAGGACGGCGATGAAGATGATGCCGTATAGAAGGTAGATCGGTTCAATCGACATGGCGGGCCTATTCGAGCACGTGATTCGGATCGAAGATGCGGTCGGGCACCGCTATGCCGCGGGCATCGAATTCCGCGACGAACTTCGGCCGGATACCGGTGGTGACGTAGTGGCCGTGAATCATTCCCTCCGCGTCGGTGGACTCCCGGCGGAAACGGAAGATTTCCTGCATAGAGACGACCTCGCCCTCCATTCCGGTGATTTCCTGCAAGCTGACCAGTCGGCGTTTGCCATCGCTCATGCGCTCCAACTGGATGACCACATGAAGCGCAGACGCGATCTGCGCCCGCATCGAACGTGTCGGCAGGTCGAAGCCGGTCATCCCGATCATCTGCTCGATGCGCGACAAGGCATCACGGCAGGTATTGGCGTGAACCGTGGTCATGGACCCTTCATGGCCGGTGTTCATGGCCTGCAGCATGTCGAAGGCCTCGCCGCCGCGAACCTCGCCGACAATGATCCGGTCCGGGCGCATGCGCAGAGCATTCTTGACCAGCTCGCGCTGGGTGACCTCGCCGCGCCCCTCGATGTTGGCCGGGCGGGTTTCCAGCCGCGCGACGTGAACCTGCTGCAACTGCAGCTCGGCGGCATCCTCGATAGTGATGATGCGTTCGCGTCCATCAATGAAGGCCGACATGGCGTTCAGCATCGTCGTCTTACCGCTTCCGGTACCGCCCGAGATCAGGACATTGCGCCGGGATTTCACGATACCTGTCAGCAGGTCCGCCACGGATTGCGGAACGCTGCCGATCTGAATCAGCTTCTCCATGTCGATCCGGTCCTTCGAGAACTTGCGGATCGACAACAGCGGCCCATCGACGGCGAGCGGCGGGATGATGGCGTTGACGCGCGAGCCGTCGGCAAGGCGCGCATCCACCATCGGCTGCGACTCGTCGACGCGGCGCCCCACCGCCGAGACGATACGGCCGATGATCCGGAGCAAATGCCGGTCGTCCTTGAAGCGCACCGGCGTGGGGTGCAGTTGCCCGCCGCGCTCCACGAAGACGTTGCTGTGGCAATTGACCAGAATGTCGGTGACAGAGGAATCCTTCAGCAGCGGCTCAAGCGGTCCCAACCCCAAAAGCTCGTCAAGGACATCGTCGACGAGCTGCGCTTGTTCCTGCCGGTTGAGCGGCCGGTTCTCGCGCAGCAGCAGCTCGCGGACCATCTCACCCATCTGGGCGCGAAACTCCGCCGGCGGCATCTTGTCGATGACCGAAAGGTTGATCATGTCGAGCAGTTGCTGATGCAGGGAAACCTTGAGTTCCGTGTAGCTCGACAGCTTCCGGTCGTCGGCGTCGTCACGCCCGCGCGGCACGATGACTTGCGCGTCGGACGAGGCTCCGGTCAGCACTCCTGCAACGGGACCATCCTGGGGTTGCGGTTGCGGTCTGGAGAAAAACGACATCTTTCTGGATCTCCTGAATTAGCGCCTGGGAATGCCGGAGAGGTGGGGTTCGAGCCGCCCCTCCTCTTGGCTCCCCGTCGCGACGAGCGCCTCACTGATCTTGGCAATTGACTTGAACGCTTTGGACCGCTTGCGAAGGTCGGCAATGGACAGCCCTTGATTGAGCGCCTCGCTGACCGTGCGGTAGTCGTTGGCGACCGTGAAATCGACCTTGTGGTCGAGCGCTTTCTCGACCTCCTTGACGCCGATCGCCTCGCCCCAACGCTTCTCGTAGCGATTGAGAACGACACGAAGCGGCAACTCCTCCAGGCCTTCAGCCCCCAGGGTATCGATCTGCCGGCGGGCCTGGCGCACCCCCGGCACCGTCATCTCCGTCACCAGAAGAATCTCGTTGGACTGGCGCAGGATTTCGAAGGACCAGAGACACCAAACCGGCGGCAGGTCGACGATCACCACGGCGAATTCCCGGCGGGCGACATCCAGAACCCGGCGGACGAACTCCAGGCCGAAAGTGTCCAACGGCATCACTTCCGGCGGCGCCGATATCACGTGAAGCCCGCTGGGGTGCCGGCTCATGGCACCGCGCAGCAGGTCCCCGTCCAGCCGGTCCTGCGCGGAGACCAGGTCGGCAAGGCCCATACGATCCTTGAGGTCCAGGTACAGCGCCACGGTGCCGCCTTGCACGTCGAAATCCAGGAGGCAGACCTCCTGGCCGCGTTTCTCCAAAGCTTGAGCAAGGCAGCACCCGGTCTGCACGGCCACGGTGGTGGCCCCGACCCCGCCGCCGCCTTTCAGCACGGAAACCAATCGCCCTTTGGACGCTTGGGGACGCTGCGCCGTCCTGCGTACCCGGGCGGCATGTTCCAGTGCCGCCAGGACGTCATCACGCCGTACCGGTTGCGGAAGGACGTCCACCAGGCCCAACCGCATCAGCTTCCGAACATCGTCCAGGGTGGCATCGGCTGCCGTCGCCACCACGGCGGTGCCGGGCGTCAGCTCTTCGACCAGGGCACCCAGCCGCTCCACGTCGTCGGCATTTCTGGTATCGATCTCGACGATGATAAGATCGGAAGCGGGCAAGCTGCCGCCGGCGGCAATCCCCTCGAGCGGAGCGATGCGCAGATCGAACTTGGTACCGTTCATATCCGTGCAAACTTCCGCCAAGGCAGACCGGAGCTGCGGGCTTCGCAGCATTCCGACAACGTTCAGACTCTCACCCATTTCCTTCCTCTCGAAGCTGCGCGCCTCGATCTCGGCGCCGTAGTTACTTGCTCTCCGTATCGGAAGTGCGCAGGCGCTCCGGCTGGATCACCTCGCCCTTGTCGTAGCGGGTCTGGGCGCCGGCGGCGCGGGGGCCGTCCAAGGGTCCGATCTGCTGCGAGGCGCCGTATTCGGGCGTCGGATTGATGATGTGAACCGACATGTTGTGCCGCACGGAGTCGCCGAAGGAGGGATTCAGGTCCCCCTGCGGTGTACAGGACGCGAGTAGGCCGGCGGCCGTGAGCACCATCGAAATTGCCATTACCTTCATTGCGCACCTCACTTGATGATGTGGCCGTAGGCGCCCTGCACGCCTCCGGCTTCATTGATCGCCATGGCATTGGCGGCATTGCTGGGGGTCATTCCGGAAGTCGGCGACTCGATCCGCCCGAACAGCCAGATGTCGGAATCGCTTGGCGGCACGAAGTTGTCGGCCGGGGTGACCAGGCTGCCGCCCGGCGCCGGCTGCACAAGGTGCGGCGTCACGATGATGACCAGCTCCGTCTGCTGGTTCTGAAAGTCGCTGCTGCGCAGCAGCGCTCCAAGAACCGGCACATCGCCGAGCAACGGAAACTGGCGCACCGTGTCCTGGAAGTCCGATTGAATCAGACCGGCGATGGCGAAGGACTGCCCGTCCCGCAGTTCGACCGTCGTGTTGGCACGGCGCGTGGTCAGACCGGGGATCTCAAAACCCTGTATGGTCACGGCGTTGGTCGGGTCGATCCGGCTGACCTCCGGGCTAACCACGACGTTGATCAACCCGTCGTCCAAGACGGTGGGCGTGAAGGCGAGAGCGACCCCGAATTCCTTGAACTCGATCGTGATCGTGGTCTGGTCCTGGTCGCTGTTCTGCGCGACCGGAACGGGGAACTCCCCGCCTGCCAGGAAGCTGGCAGTATCGCCGGAAAGTGCGATCAGGTTCGGCTCCGCCAGCGTCTTGACGACACCCTTCTCCTCCAGGGCATCGAACAGCAGATCGATGGTCGTGGCCCCGATGCCGAAGGTTACCGTACCGGTAGCGATGGCGGTCGGAGAGAACATGCCGCCCAGCAACGCATCGCCCACGGTGACCGCGAAATCGGATCCTGAAACCTGGGTGTTGAGGCCAAGTTCCTTGACGACCCGGCGCTGCACCTCCGCGAAGCGCACAGCGAGCATCACCTGCTGGCTGCCGGTCACCGAGAGAAGGTTGGTGACCTGATCGGGCGCGAAGCGCTCGGCGACCTCGAGGGCCCGCTGCAGCCGCACCGAGCTGCTCACCATGCCGCTGAGAATGACCGCCTCATTGACCGCCCGGACTTCGATCTCCTCCTCCGGCATCAGCTCGAAGAGCCGCGCCTTCAGGCCTTCGACGTCAACGGTCACCACCAGGTCCATGACGGCGATCAAGGCCTTGTTCCGCCCATAGACGGTCAGGCTGGTCGATCCGGGCTGCTTACCCAGCACGTAGATCGAGCGATCGGTAAGTGCCAGAACGTCGGCGACGTCGGCGTTCCCCACCAGAAGGTCGGCGAAGGGAACGTCCAGCCGTAGAATTTGAGACTTATTGACGGGAACGATGAATTCGCCTGCATGGCGGGTCTCGCCGATCTCCGTCGTGACCGTCGCCTGCCCCCGCGCCTGCTGCGGCATTGCCAGCCCGGCGACGACAGTGATCGCCAGCAGCGCACCTATGACATTTCCGATCCATCTTTGATGATGCTCTATCATGCCCCTCTCCCTTACCTTTCGCTTTCTTCTCGTTCCCTGGTCAGTTCAAGGCGGCTTCCAGATCGGGCGGCAGGAGGTTGATGGGGCTCTCCCGCTCACCGCCGAAAGACGGACTGCTCTGGGTGCCGGACCCCGGCGACCCCGTCTGCGGCTTCACGAAGGTCGGTCCCGCGGGTGTCACGGTCTTCGCCTCGCCGCTTTCGGCGGCGCTGCCGGAAGGCGCCAGCTTCTCCGCCGGCACGCTGCCGAACAGCGGCTGCTGATCCGGTTGAACCTCGTAGTTGGTCGCATCCGTACCGCGCACGATCCGTACGGCAGAAAGTGGGTCTTCCTTCTGCTTTCTCGTGATCTTCACCGCTTTGGTGACTTTCTTCTTGGGTGCCGTGGCAACCTGTGCCGGTTCATTCACTTCGCCCACCGAAAGATCGTTGGTGCTGACGGTCCGCACGGTCTCAGCCTCAGCATCGGCCAGATTGCGCAGCATCAGCGCCAGGCTGCCCAACTGAGAGGCCAGGGCCAGTTTCTGCGCCTGCTCCGGCGAGACCTCCAGCGTCACTGCTTTGGCGACCGAGGGCTTTTCCTTGTCCTGATTGGAGTCCTGGTCGATGCCCAGCACCTTGACGTTCTGCAGCAGCACGTCGGTGATCAGGTTGTTGGCGCTCTTGCCACCGTTCCCGCCAGTCCGGTCGCGGGTCAGCAGAATGTCGACCCGGTCGCCCGGCAGCACGAAGCCGGCAACGCCGGCGACATCGTTGACGCGGATGGTCACCGCGCGCATCTCCGGCGACAGGATGGCCGCCAAACTGGCCTTTCCGCCAAAGCCGGAAATCTTGTTCTTCAACACGGGCTCGTTGATCTCTATGGCGCGCAGAACGACCCGGTCTTCCTTCTCGCCGATCACCTCGTCAATGGAGGTGAAAGCGCCCTCGGGGACCGCGTCGCCGGGCCACTTGACCAGGCGGAGTTGCTCCTTGCGCACCGGATTGCCGAACGTCATGCGTTCCTTGGCAACCACGATCTGGATCGTATTCGCCGGCTGCGTCGCCTGCTGTACAATGATCGGCCGTGCCTGCTCCTGAATCCAGTTGCGGGCCAGAAAGACCGCCGCCGCCGCCAGGACGAAAGCCAAGCCCAAGACTACAATTGCGCGCCCTCTCATGGTTCTGTCCTCGTCCTGTCAGAAAGTGCCCTTTCGGGCGTCAGGCGCTCGCGCACCCTTAACCACGTTAAGGATTGTCCTTCAAACAGAGGCTCCGACGGCCAAGTCGAATGGCCGTCGGTCCTCACGTCCAATATCAGCAGGAGCTGGCCGTGGTGCCGTTGATGCAGTCGGCAGCGTCCTGCATGGAACCGGAAATTGCGTCACCCAGGTTCCCCGCGGCCACTGCGATACCGATCGCGACGATAGCCAGAATGAGAGCGTACTCAGCGCCAGCCGCGCCGCTCTCGTCCTTCCAAAGTGATTTCAGAAAGTTGCTCATCGTTAGATCTCCGTTCATTCGTTGTTCCCCGGCCCGCGGTCTGGCTTCGTGGCTCTTGACCTTGTCGGGCGTTAACTCGGCGTCGGCTCCCCGAAGAGGCCTTGCAGCTACGTGCCTGCGCCAGTTGACGTGAATTCGTATCAATTGCCTCGTGATCCAAACGTCATGCAGCGCCGCGGCAACAGATGCGCGAGGCGGAACGTCATCTCTGTCGGAAAGGTCGGCATTAACCATTGGCCCTTGATGTCCTGCATCACCCAAGGGCTCTTCAATTCCCTACATCCACTTGTCTTGATTGACGCTTTCGCGTTTTTTAGCGGCCGTCAGGGACCTCCGCCATCAATCGGCAGATCGCGCAAAGGTTAACGCCCGGCGGGCGTGTTAACGAAGAGGTAACCAATGGCTGCGCCAAAGGTGGTAGTCCTGTGGCCGTGGCGCAACAGGTCGCAACGATCGCACCGCAAGGGCCGTGCAGCTCTCATCGCACGGCAAAAGGCTCTCTGAGAAGGAGAGCCTGTCAGTCTAAGGACTGGAAGATCCAACGGACGTAGGACTGGCGGATCAACCGCCCGGGGCTCGAGAGGCACCATCGGCACGGCACCCCGGAGCCAGCCCGGATAAAGAGATCAGGTTCCGCAGGATGGCGTCGTCCGTATCCGCCCGATCAGTGTGGTAGCTGCCATCGCCCGGGCAACCGTCCAAGCGATGGTAACCAACGCAGAGGCGACGATGCCGTCGACTGCATAGTGCCAGCCGAGATGGACGGAACCGACCAGGATCACGGCAAAATAGGCCCAGCCGAGGAGTTGAAGTCTGGGCAGCAGTGCCCGGACCACCAGTGCAATCCATAACGCGATGGCAACATGCATCGACGGCATTGCCGAGATCCCGGCGCCGATGAGCCCTCCCCCCTTCTGGTAGTTGGTCCAGAGGTATTCGCGGGCGGCGGCCGTCCACGGGCTGAGCGGCAAATCGGCGAAACGGTCGCCTAGCTGGATGGACTCGTAGAAAATTGGACCGGCCGATGCTCCCAGGTACTGGCCCAGGGTGCCGGCAGCCCAAGTGAGAAAATAGGCGATCAGGGCTTGGGCCCTCTTGGGAGAAGGCGGCAGGTAGAACAGGAAGAGAAGAATGGCGAAATTGACCGGCGCCCAGAAAGCATAAACCCGGTCGATCACTGGCGTTGCCTGGCCCAGGTATTCGTGACTGAGGCGCCAGGGGTCCTGCCCAAACAGCAGGCGATCCAGATCGGCGAATGCGGTATCCGCCCAGAACCCCACGGCCGGTGGCATCATGACTTTTGCCCAATTCAGGACGGCGAACTGGCAAGCGACCAGCAAGAAGCCGGTTGCGAGCGCCCAGGGAAGGTGGGGCAAAATACTGCGAAGAGGGTTTTTCTCGCCCTCTCTCCAAAGGCGGAACAGTTGCCAGGCGACGGGCAGGCAGAAGCCGATGATTGCGAAGTTCACCCCCATCACACCGAAGCTTCGGAAGGGGATCTCATAGATGAAATCGACCTGTATGCCGATCAGAAGCACTACAAGATACTGAAGGCCGACGATCGCGAGGACCGGAAGTATCCAGCGAAGGTCCAGCGCGTTCATGGGCGGTGTGCCTCTTTCAGTGGAGTTCGGCGGCGCCGACCTCGGCTCTCGTCCCGACGGTACGGGCCGTTTCGAACGGCAGCCCGAGGCTGCTCTGCATCTCCAACGCCGCGCGCAATATGCGGTCGACGAGCTTGCCGTCTTCCGCATTGGACACCGAAAGCGCCTGCGCCATGACACGCAGCGCCACCGAGCGGGCCCAAGGCTCGTTGCCCTCGTTGGCAAGGCGGGCGGCCCAGCGGGCGACCTCCAGCGCGCGGTCATTCTCGCCACATCCCAGCAGGGCTTCCGCCAGCCAAGCCATGAACATCGAGCGCAGGAACGGCAGATGCAACTTCTCCGACATGCTCACCGCTTGAGCCAACTCCTCCTTCGCTTCGAAGGCGCGCCCGGCATTGATCAGCGCGAAGCCGCGGTAACCGCGGGAGGTATACTGCCTCAACAGGTCGCCGCGCGCCTCCGCCAACCCGAACGCCCGGTCGAAGGCATCGAGAGCCAGGGCCGCCTCGCCGTCCCAGACCTGAATGATCCCTTGTGTCTGTAGGCTGACGATCAGGCAGGTGGTATCCGGCTGGTTCTCGGAAAGCCTGATCGCCTTGGCACAAGCGGCGTAGGCGGCCGAGAACTTCTCGCGCTTCGCATGACACAAGGCCTGGACCGCACTGGCGTCCGCCTCGCTGGAGCGGGGGCCGGTCAGGCGGTGGCTCTCCAGCATCATAGCGGGATTGCAGCCTTCATCGGTGATCTTGTCCGCCAGATCCGCGAAGCGCTCGGCCAGCCGCCAGTGGCTCTGCATGGGCCGGCCCTTGCAAGTGCGCGGCATACGCCGGATCGCCGAATAGGCCTGCTTGATCCGGCCCTGCCGGTAGCGCAAGCGCGCGCGCGCCAGCAAGTAGCTGATCCAGAGCTCGGAGTTTCCGTAGCGCTTCAAGTCGGGCCACTTGCGGGCGAGCGTCTCCTCCGCCCGCTTCAGGTCGCCTTTCAGTTCCGCCAGTTCGGCAGCGATCACCAGTATCTTGACCTCCAGCTTTCCGCGCGCATCGCTGGGCGGCAGCAGGCTGAGGTCGGCGGTCGCCTGGCGCACCTGGGTTTCCGCGATATCCAGATTGCCGCGATCCGCTTCCAGCTTGGCAAGACGCAGCAGGTGAGGCACCGCCAGGTTCCAGCGGCCGGCGGCACGGAAGTGCCCTGCGATCTCGTAGCACAGCTCGTAGATGTCGCTGCCCGCCAGGTCTTCCAGGGCCACCGCCACCGCGTAGTGAAGGTGTTTGCGGTGGGAGGGCAGAATCTGGCCCAGAACCGCTTCGCGGGCCGCCGGCGCGATGTTGCCGGGCTGTCCGTCGGCCGTGGTCTCGAACAGACCGGCCGCGGCCAGTTCGCGGAGGCTCGCTCGGCATTGCCCCGGCGACCGCTCGGTCAGGGCTTCCAGCAGGTCCATCGAAAAGAGGCTGCCGGCAACGGCGGCGATCTGCAGGACCTCGAAGGCCGCATTGCTGAGATTGCTGATCGGCGCCAAGCCGTGACCGGAATCCGCCACAACCGCCGTCTCGCCGCTTTGTGGCGCCGGACCGGCCGGCGGAACCGCTTCGGAGACCTTCTTCCCCCGCCCGCCTCCGGCCTGGGCCGCTCGCGGCAACGGGTCGGCCCGCAACAGGATCGATTGATAGAGCGCTTCGGTCTCGGCTTCGGGTTCCACGTCCAACTGTTCGCGCAGGACCGTGCGGCAGGCATCGTAGGCCGCCAGGGCGGAGGTCCGCTGACCGGCCGCCGCAAAGGCCTGCATGATCCAGCGGTGGACGTCTTCACGCAGCGGATCGAGCGCGAGAATCCGCTTGGCCGTGCGGATTGAAGATTCCTGGGCCCCGGCCTGTTCCTGGAGAGAGAGCAACCTGTCCAGCGCGAATTCCATCTGCTCGCGATACCAGGAGCGGATCGGCAGCAGCCATTCCTCGAAGGCTTCCGACTCGATTTCCATGCCCGAGAGGAACTCTCCGCTATATAGCGATACGGCACGCGCCAGGGAGTCCTGATCTCCGGCCTCTTGCAGCCGCTCGAATTCCAGCGCATCCACCTGAAGAGAACCGACGTCGAGGTGCACTTCCCTTCGGTCGAAGCTGAGGATCGGCAGATTGTGCGGTTCGAGATTGCGCATCAGGGTAAGGCGTGCCTGACGCAAGCTCTGTAAAGCGTTCGACTGTGTGGTTTCGCCCCAGAGCAGCGTGGCGAGCTTCTCGCGCTGCTGACTGTGCCCATTGACCGCAAGATAGGCGATGAGAGCCTCTGACTTGCGGAGCGTGAGGGATACCTGCGTTCCCGTCGCATCGCGAAGCGAGAAGCCCCCGAAGAGCTCCAGTCTGGCCGCTGGTTTGATACCGTGCATCCCTCTGGTCCCTGAAACGCGTCCGCCTTAGTGGCGACGCAGTCCCCGCTTTCCGGCCATGGCGCTTTCGGGCAAGCGGGGCAGGAAGAGATTGATGGTGGTGCCGCTCTGGCCGTCGCTGTCGATGAAGAGATACCCGCCCGACTGCAGGATGAAGCTATAGGCCGCGGTCAAACCCATACCGCTGTGTTCCTTGGGATCCTTGGTGGTGAAGAAGGGCATAATGGCGCGGTCGATGAGCTCCGGCTGCATGCCGGGGCCGCTGTCGATGACAGAGAGGCGGACATACTCCCCCTGCTTGAGACCGGGCATCTCGCTTGCCGCTTCCCGCGTTGCCCTGACGTTAGCTGTCTCGACGACGACGGTTCCCTTGCCTTCCATAGCCTCCGCGGCGTTCAGCATAAGCGCGCGCAGCACTTCGCGAGCCTGGTCGGGGTCTACGAAGACGGGCCAGAGGCCTATGGAGGAAACCATCTCGATGTTGACGGACTTGGGCAGTACCGGCTCCAGGATCGCTGCGGTCTCGTTAGCCAGGGCATCCGCGAAGCTCGGCCGCGGCGCGAGCTGCTGGCGATGCGCCAGAACCGCGAGGTCTTCCATGACCGAGCGCTGCCCGGTCCCATCGTCCGTTCGCTCAAAGGGGACGGAACCTCGGCCCAACGCTCCCATTTCGGCGCGATCCACCAGCGCGCCCGCCAGGCGCGACATATGAGCCATGGTGTTGCCGATCGCCCGGCGCTGCTCGGCCACTTTCATCCTGGTGACATCGAGGAACTGCACCACGGTTCCGCCGGTGGACTCGAACTGCTCGGCGATCATCACCCAGCGATTCCCGGAAATGCGGCGGGCCGCCAGCCCGCCGGCATCGACAAGCTGCGACCGCTTCTCGTCCGCTCCCTTACGCTTCAGCACCTGGTCCGGAGCCAGTTCCTCGGCGATCTTGGCCCGCCAGGCATCGTAGCGAATGCCGGGGCCGGCCTCGTCCTTGAGATCCGGAAACAGCTTCCCGAGGCCTTCGTTCATCTGCACCAGGCGCTCGTTTTCGTCGAATATGGCAATGCCGCCAGGCAGTCCGCTCAGGATGCGGTCGAGCCGCGGCAGCGTCTCAACGCCAGGTCCGGCTTCGTTCAAGCGGTCCAACTCGCCGCGCGCCGTCAGGGCGATGGCCAGCTGCTGAATCTCGGTCGTGTGAAACGGCTTCTGAAGAACGAAAAGGCGGTCGGCCGGCGGCACCTTCTTCGCCAGGTCGATCATCTGGATATCTGTATAGGCGGTCACGATGACGATGGGCAGGCGCTCGTCGATCGCGCGGATCTTGGCGGCCGCGTCCAGTCCATTGATGCCCGGGGGCATGCGCACGTCGATAAAGGCGACCGAGAAGGGCTTGTGCTCTTCCTGTGCTCGACTGACCGCCTGCACGGCCGCCTCGCCCTGGTTCACCGAAACCAGCTCAATGGGCGGCAGGCTGCTGTTGGAATGCTGAGGGCCGAACAACTCGTCCTGCAGCTCGGCAAGGCGCGTGTCAGTGCTCTTGGGCTCGGCCATGGCCAGAGCCGAGTGATAGTCCTCGATAAGGTCGACCTCATCGTCAGCGACGAGAACTCTCGCTATCGCGGTCATGCCCTTCAAACCCTGCAGTTCGTCCTGATCCCAGCTTTATTGATTAGTAAACTCGTGGTAGCGGGACTGACTAAATTTTGTCACAAGGAAGTAGTGATTGAAAACAGCAACAGATACTCTAGGGCTAAAACTCATACAATATACGATACTTTCAACTTCTATTAAGGCTTATCGTTAACCTTAAGTTGATCTTCTGTAGTATTGCAGTCCTATTTGGCTTTTTTGGCCCAAGGCCATGATTCCCGGCCGATCGCTGTCTCCGACGCCCGCAGGAACGCCGCATGAAGAAGCGCCCCTCAGCGAGGATTGGCAAGGTCTCCGCACACAAACGGTCCGCCGCTGCGGACGCCCCAGGCCCAAGGCTATGGCCCGCCCCTCAGCGATCGGATGATCCCAGGATCGCTTCCGAGCCGGTGGCCACGTCCAGCAGTTCCATGGTGATGGCCTTCTCCCGCAGCGCGTTCTCACGGCGGCGCAAGGTGACCAACCGCCCCAGAACCGCCTCCCCTGCCGGCACGGAGGTCGGCCCGCCAGTGTCGCGCAAGGAGACGGCTGCGCGCTGCCTTGATCCGGATCCATCCCCGAAGGATATCGCCCTCAACCCGCTAGCAGGCGGACATTCATACCCGGCCCTTGGCGCGGCGCGCCAGGTAGTCGGCCCCGCGGCCCACAACCTTGTGCAGGACCAGGGTGAAGATCACGAGAACCAGGAGCGCGGCGAACATCAGGTCGGTCTTGGCCCGGCCGTTGGCCAGCAGCATGAGGTAGCCGAGGCCCCGGGAGGCCCCGACCCATTCGCCGATGACCGCGCCTATGGGCGCGTAGACCGCGGCGAGACGCAAGCCCGAACCCAGCGATGGCAGCGCCGCCGGCAGGCGGATGCGGAACAGAACCTGACGGTCCGTCGCGCCCAGGCTGCGCGCCATCTCGATCAGGCTGTCGTCGCTGTGCCGCAGGCCATCGAGGAAGTTGGAGGCCACGGGGAAGTAGATGATCAGCACCGCCATGGCGATCTTGGAGCCGAGGCCGTAGCCGAGCCAGAGGGTCAGCAGCGGCGCCAGGGCGAAGACCGGCACTGCCTGGCTGAAGACCAGCACCGGCAGCACGTAGCGCAGGGCGGCGCGCGACATCATGAGCTGCAAGGCCGTCAGCGCACCCAGCAGGGTGCCGAGCGCGATGCCGAGCAGCACCTCAGCCACGGTCACGGCGGCGTGCCCGAGAATGAGCCGGTACTGCTCGACGAGCATGCCCGCAACGCGCAGCGGCCCCGGCAGGATGAACGAGGGCACGTCGGTCAGCCACACCAGCGCCTGCCAGAAAGCCAGCGCTGCGGCAAGGACCAGGACGCCGTCGCGCATCCGGCGCCAAGTCTCGCCGGCGGCAGGCGAAGCTGGAACTCCTTCGTGCGTGGCTCGAGATGCGCCTGCGGCGCCCCTCACCATGAGGAGCTTTCTTTCTGCCATCGACAACCTACCTCATTCTGAGGAGCGGTCCGCAGGACCGCGCCTCGAAGGACGCAGGATGTAATTGCATCCCAAGGGTCATCCCGCCGCCCGCCCGCCCCTCAGCCCCATGTCCCAGAAACCGACCTCCAGGCGCGTGGCCGTGCGGAAGGTGCGGCAGAGGCCGTTCCAGCGCGGCACGGTCTGGGGCGCGGCACCGAGACGCGCCGCCGCGGCATGGTCGATCAGCTTGCCGACGCCGTGGCACAGCGCCTGGTAGTCGCTGGCCGCGTAGGTGTCGATCCAGTCGGCGTAGGCCTTGTCGCGCGCGCCGCCGCGGCTGGCGAGGTCGCCCAGCCAGGCGCCGATCTCGCCGTAGCCCAGGACGCAGGGCGCCAGGGCCGCCAGCAGGTCGAGGAAGTCGCCGGCCAGGCCGCGGTCCATGACGAAGCGGGTGTAGGCGAGGTTCTCGATCTCCTCCTCCGCAGCAAAGAGCGTCTTCTCCGGGATGCCTTCCCCCGCGCAGATCTCCACGTGCAGCTTCATCTCGTGGTTCACCAGGGCGTCGACGGTGGCGGCCGCCGCCTTCATCTCCTCCAGGTCGCCGGCCTTGACCACCGCCAGCCCCCAGGCGCGGGCGAAGTGGGTCAGGAAGACATAATCCTGCACCAGATAGTGGAGAAAAGCCCGGCGCGGCAGCGTGCCGTCGCCCAGCCGCCGCACGAAGTCGTGCCGGGTGTAGGCCTGCCAGTCCTCCGCCGCGGCGCGGCGCCAGCCGCAGAAGACCTCGGAGCCGTAGTCCGGGCCGCAGGTGCGCGGCGGCTCGGGCGCGGTCATTGCACCGACACCTGAACAGCGATGCGCGTCACCGGGTACTCGCTGGGCACCAGTCCGGCCTCGGCCAGGAAGGCCTCGAAGCGGGCGTAGCGGCCGACATCGAGGGCCGCGGGCCTCAGCGCGAAGCGCGGCAGGGTGTCCTTCCAGGCGCGCGCGTTCAGTTCGTCCTGCAACTCCTTGGCAGTACCGGCGAAAATCTCCCAACTCTCTTCCGGATGGTTGACGATGAACTGCGTCGCCTTCTCGGTCGCCGCGAGGAACCGCAGCACGACAGCCGGGTCCATCGTTTCCGGGTTGGCCACGTAGATCAGCTCGTCATAGGCCGGCACGCCTTCCTCCTCGGGAAAGAAGCAGCGTCCTTCGATGTCTTCGATGGCCAGCTGGTTCAGTTCGAAATTGCGGAAGGCACCGATCACCGCGTCCACCTGCCGCGACATCAGCGAGGGCGACAGCGACCAGTTGACGTTGACCAGTTCGACGTCGTCCAGGGCCAGGCCGTGCGGCGCCAGCATGGCGCCCAGCAATGCCTCCTCCACCCCGGCAACGGAGAAGCCGATCTTGCGGCCTTTGAGGTCGGCCAGGGACTTCACCGGCCCGTCCTTCAACACCAGAAGACAGTTGAGCGGCGTCGCCACCAGGGTGCCGACCCGGATCAAGGAGAGGCCCTCGTGAACCTGCAGATGCAACTGCGGCTGATAGGAGACCGCAAGATCGGCCTTACCCGCGGCCACCAGCTTCGGCGGGTCGGAGGGATCGGCCGGCGCGACCACCTCCACCTCCAGGCCTTCGGCGGCGAAGTAGCCCTTCTCCTGAGCGATGACGATGGGACCGTGGTCGGGGTTCACGAACCAATCGAGCACCAGGGTCAGCTTGTCCGCAGCCGCCGCGGGCGCTGGCGGCAGCAGCAGCAGGGAAAGAGTCAGCGACAGGGTGAGAGCGAGGGAGGACGTCAAGGTCTTCATCGGGATTCCTGCAGTTCGTTTTCGTGCGTTACCTCGACCCAAGCGCGTGTCCTGGCCTCGGGCTCGGCATTGAGGGTGATATCGGTGACGACGGAGAGGATGTCGGCGCCGGCCGCCAGCACGCCGGGCGCCCGCTCGACGGTCAGGCCGCCGATAGCGACCAGCGGAACCTCCCCGATGCGCCGCTTCCAATCCGTGACCTTCCCGAGGCCCTGCGGATCCCACTTCATCTTTTTGAGGATGGTCGGATAGACGGGCCCCAGCGCGATGTAATCGGGACCGGTGGCCAGGGCGCGCTCCAACTCGGCGTCGTCGTGAGTACTGACGCCCAGGCGAAGACCGGCGCGGCGGATCGCCGTCAGGTCGGCACTGTCCAGATCCTCCTGGCCCAGATGCACGAAGTCGCAGCCCTCGTCGATGGCCAGCCGCCAGTAATCGTTGATGACGAGTTGGCAGCCCGCCGCGTCGCAAAGCCCCTTCGCGGTGCGGATTTCCCGCCGCGTCTCGACCTCGCTGCGGTCCTTCACGCGCAACTGCACCAACTTCACCCCGCAGGGCAGCAGCCAGTGCAGCCAATCGCTGCTGTCGAAAATGGGATAAAAGGGATCTAGGGTCATTGTCCGTCCCCGCGGTATATCGCACCGCCACTGCCACCCACTCCTCTCGTCATGCTCGGACTTGATCGGAGCATCCAGGGCGAGCGATTCGGCGGCCGCCCCTGGACCCTCGGGTCAAGCCCGAGGGCGACAGTCGGAGTCGATGACACCGTTAGCACGGTCACTGCCAAAGCCTTCATCCCAGGAACGCCTTGCCGATAACGGGGGTCGAGGGCGCCGCCATGTCGCGCGGCTCCATGGGGTCGGCGGCGCGCGCGGTCCGGCCTGCCGCGATGGCCTGGGCGAAGGCGGCGGCCATGGCGGCGGGATCGCCGGCCTTGGCCACGGCGGTATTGAGCAGCACCGCGTCATAGCCCAGTTCCATGGCCGCCGCCGCGTGGGACGGCAGGCCGATGCCCGCATCCACCACCAGCGGCACCTCGGGGAAGTGCGCGCGCAGGCTGCGCAAGCCATAGAGGTTGTTGAGGCCCAAACCGGAGCCGATCGGCGCGCCCCAAGGCATCAGCACCTCGCAGCCCGCTTCCAGCAGGCGCCCTGCGGCCACCAGATCCTCGGTGGTATAGGGAAAGACCTGGAACCCCTCTTCCGTCAGGATCGCCGCCGCCTCGACCAGTCCGAAGAGATCCGGCTGCAGGCTGTCGTCCTCGCCGATCACCTCCAGCTTGATCCAGGGGGTGTCGAAGACTTCACGCGCCATATGGGCTGTCGTCACCGCCTCCTTCACCGTGTGGCAGCCCGCCGTGTTCGGCAAAACCTTGACGCCAAGCCCCTGGATTAGCTTCCAGAAATCATGCCCGTCGCGCCGTTCCGCCGATTCACGCCGCAGCGACACCGTAACCACCTCGGCGCCGGAAACACCGACCGCTTCGGCCAGAACCGCTGGTGAAGGATAGCCTGCCGTACCCAGCAGCAGCCGGTTCCCCAGATCCACGCCATAGAAATCAGTCATGCCTCAACCTCCCTGCATCGGGGCGATGACCTCGACCCGGTCGCCATCCTCGATCCGCATCGCCGCTCGCGCCGGCCGCGCCACGAAGTTGCCGTTGACCGCCGTTGCCACCGTGGCGTCTCTATAGCCAAGCTCCTCCAACAGGCGGTCGAGGCGGTCGCGCTTCACCTCACGCGGTTTGCCGTTCAAGACGATCTGCATCCTTGTCCTCCGGGCTAAGGGATTCGCCATAGGCCAGGGCGGCGGCGCGCCGCGCCATGGCCGGCGCCAGCAAAAAGCCGTGGCGGTAGAGGCCATTAACGAAGATACGGTCACCTTCGCGCCAAACCCGCGGCAGGTTGTCGGGAAAAGCCGGGCGTGCATCGACGCCGATCTCGACCACCTCCGCTTCTCCGAAAGCGGGATGCAGCGCGTAGGCGGCATTCAGAAGTTCGACGAGGGAGCGCGCCGACACTGCAGTGCGCGAGGCGCTCTCGATCATGGTCGCGCCGACCATGTAAAGTCCCTCGCCGCGCGGCACGATGTAGATCGGGATTCGCGGATGCAGCAACCGCACCGTACGCGACATCTCCATCTCGCGGCAGCGCAGCATCAGCATCTCGCCGCGCACGCCGCGCAGCTCGGGCAAGACCTCGCGCGCCGCGAGCCCCCGGCAGTCGACCACCACCTCGCCTCTTGGCGCGTCTTCGGCCTCGGTCGAAAACCTCAGCTCGCCACCGCCCTCGCACAGCTTCCGGGCCAGGGACCCGATCGCGGCGCGGGGATCGAGATGCGCCTCGCCCGCGAAGAAGAGGCCCTGGCGGAAACGCCCGGCGAGGTCCGGCTCCAACGTCGCGATGGCTTGCGCATCCATCTCGGTGAAGTTCTCCGTGCGGCGGGCGAAACGCCGCAGCTCCCCGGTGTCCCTGCCCGGTGCGACGACGAGAGTCCCCTGGCGGACCACGCCGCCGGCATGCTCCTGCCACCAGTCCGCCGCCCTGCCGCCCAGGCGCACCACCGGCTCCTCGGCGCTTTCGCCCTCGCACCAGGGGGCGAGCATGCCGCCCGCCCACCAGGAGCAGGATCCAGGCCCCAGGCCCGGTGCACGGTCGATCACAGTCACGGCGGCTCCGCGCTTCTGCAATTCAGTGGCGCAGGTGAGGCCGGCCACGCCGGCCCCCAGAACCGTGACTTTGACGGTCGCTTTCATGGCGTCAACTCCACAGCGCATGGAAATGGTGCACGGGTCCGTGCCCCGACCCGACGTCAAGCCTATCGGCTGCCGCGATGGCGCCCTGCAGGTAAGCGTGTGCCGCCTCCACCGCCTCGGGCAGATCCCGGCCCTTGGCAAGGCCGGCGGCGATGGCCGAGGACAGGGTGCAGCCGGTGCCGTGGGTATTTCGGGTGTCGCGCCGCGGCGCCTCCAGCCGCAGTGTCTCGCCGCCGGCCATGATCAGCAGGTCGACGCAGACCTTGCCGCTGGCGTGACCGCCCTTCATCAGCACCGCCTTGGGGCCCAACGCCAGCAGCCGGCGCCCCTGCGCCTCCGCTTCGACCTCCGTCTCGGCCTGCGGCCCTTCCAGCAGGCGCGCCGCCTCCGGCAGGTTCGGCGTCAGCACGTCGGCCAGCGGCAGCAGGTCGCGGCGCAGGGCGATGACCGCCGAGTCCGGCAGCAGGGCATCGCCCGACTTCGCCACCATGACCGGATCGATCACCAGGGGCGCGCCACGGCCGCGCAGGCCGGTGGCCACGCTTTCGATGACCGGCGGTCCGCCCAGCATGCCGACCTTCACGGCCTTCACCGGCAGGTCGTCGAAGACCGTGTCGATCTGAGCGGCGACGATATCTTCAGGGAGGGGATGCACGGCCGTGACCGCGCGGGTGTTCTGCGCAGTCACCGCGGTGATCGCGCTGGCGCCGTAGACGCCGAGAGCGGAAAATGTCTTGAGATCGGCCTGTATCCCGGCGCCGCCTCCGCTGTCGGAGCCAGCCACGGTCAAGGCGATCGGAATGCTTTCGCCGTTCCGCGCGCTGATTTTCGCCACCTTGCTCTCCTTCCTCGCGGGCCGGAGAAGGGAAAAGCGGATCAGGCTTATTTCTGGAAATGTCGTGACCCGTTCCCTTCGCCGGCATTACCCGGATCAGGTTCCTTGGGTTGGCGACCTGCGCCTCTCAGCCCTTGCGAGCACCCCAACGGTGAGTCAGGAGATAACAATTCATCGAAGAAGTTTCAAGCGTGCAAAGCGCCAGGTGCGAAAAGCCCGGTCCGGCGGGCCGGCGACAATCAGCGTGACGGATCGAAGAGGCGCGGCCAGCGCCGCCCGACTGCAGGCGCCTACTCGCGCGAGAAGACGATAATCGAAAGAAAGCGCAGCGGCAGACGGCGAAGCTCCTCCGGGCCATGCGGCGCCCGCGCATCGAAAAACAGCGAATCGCCCGGCGTCAGGGAGTAGATCTTCTCGCCGTGTCGGTATCCCACTTCGCCTTCGAGCAAGTAAATGAACTCCTGGCCTTCGTGACGAAAGCTCGGATAGGCCTCCGCGTCCTCGGTGATGGTGACGAGATAGGGTTCGCAGGCGACGTCACCGCCCAGCGAAGAGCCGAGCAGCTGATATTGATGGCCGACTTTGGTGCCGCGCCGCTCGATCGACAAGCCTTCGTCGGCACGCACGTGATAGGCGTCGCGCTTTTCCTCGAAAGCCGAAAAGAAGGTCGTCATCGGTACGTTGAGCGCCTGCGCCAAGCTTTGCAGTGTCGCCAGGGACGGCGAGATGCCACCGTTCTCGACCTTTGAAAGCATGCCCGCCGACAGACCCGCCTGGCTCGCCAGCTCCGCCACCGTCATATCCTGCAGCTTACGCAGCTCGCGCACCTGGGCGCCGATGGCCTCCTCGATACTCTGGCTCTCCGAAGCCTGGGGCGCGGTCGAGTCGGTTGTCCGCCCGCTCTGCCGCGCGGCCGGCCTGGTCTTACCGCTGCGCGGCTTCGAACGCTGCTGGGATTCCCCCTTGGCCACCAAGCGGATTCCTTCCGTGGCTCCCTGGCCCTGACAGGACTTTCATGTCCCGCCGCGCCTGCTTTTCGTGGTGTGGCTCTACCGTGCAGCAGGAGCCCTCCCTCTGCAAGCCTGCATTCCGCGCGATATCCGTGCGTTTCGACGGTCCACTCGGGCACGGGCGTGACCCATTGGTGCCCTGCGGACGCCCGCACCCCCGCTTTCACGGGCTCTAGAACTGGTTCGGATTGTCGGGACTGACGAAGAACAGCAACACGACCAGCCGGACGAAAAGCAGCAGGACGACGACCAGCCCCAGCCACCACAAGGCCGGCCCGGCGACGGCGGCGCCGCCAGCCAACGCCCGCGCCCCGGCAACGATCACCCACAGCGCCCAGCCGCAGAGAACGGCCGCGGCGAGATCGAGGTAATACTTGCTCAGATCCCCTTGTCCGACATAACCGAGGCAGAGCGCGGCAAACGCGATCGCTGCGAAGCGCAGCAGATAACCTCTATGAGAGGCGGTGACTTCCGCGGGCTCACCCGAGGACAGCGCAGCCAAAATCAGGCCGCAAAGCGTCAGAACGCCGCCGGCGATGGTGAAGAAGCGCAGATACTGCGCCAGCCAGTGCGCCAGCTCCAGCCAGATCTCGTCCAGCCGCCCGTCGCCGGCGCGGCCGTAGAGCGCGCCCTGTAGCCGGCCGCCCAGCCAACTCACGACCGCGAGCAGAACGGCAAGGCCATAGGCCAGATAGGCGTAGATCAAGGTCCAAGGTGTCGACATCGGCAGGCTGCTTTCCTTTTCTCGGGAGCAGAGCGGCGGATCAGAACATCCGGAAGCCCTGGATCTTGATGAGGATGGCCAGGCCGGCGAAGACCAGGACGGCAAGGCCGTCAACGATGGCCAAGACCCACCAGCCGGCGGGGCCCGTCACCGCCACCGGCCCGACGAAGGCGCGCCAGCCACTGAAGACTGCCCACAGCGCCCAGGCGAAGACGGCGACGGAAGCGATGTCGGCGTCGAAGGCGCCCATGCGCACCTGGGCCAGGGAAATCAGGCCCAGGAAGCAAAGAGCGAAGGCGCCGAACTTCATCTGATAGGCCTTGTGCGAAGATACCGCCGGTGTCGTGTCGCTGGCCGGCAAGGCGGCAAGAACGAAGGCCGCGACAGCCAGGGCGAGGCCGGTCCACAGGGCGAAATGCAGATTGCGCATCAGAAAATGGGCGAAATCGAGCCAACCCCGGTCGAGTTCGCCGGCCTCGACGCGGCCGTAAACGACGTGCTCGAAGAGCACCAATAGCCAGCAGATGGCGCCGAGCGCCAGCATGGCGGCATAGCCGATATAGGAGAGGGTCACAGTCCAGGCGGGCACCATCAGATCGGTCCTTCATTAGGGGGACGGCACCGCCGCCCAGGCAGCCTTGTTCTTGGGGTGTCAGCGCGTCAAGCCCTTGCCCCAGCACCGCAGATGAACCGCCAGGTCGGTTTCGGCGATTCGCCCGTCGGTAAAGACTGCGGCCTTCAGGGGGAAAGTCAATTCCGGGTCCAGGTAGCCGTCGCGCAGCCCGGCGAGACTGCGCCCCCTGCCCCGTTCGGCCAGGAGGGCATCACGGCAGGCCGCGGCCACCGCGATCTGGAAGTCGTCGTAGAACTCGACCCAGCTCAGACCGAAAGGCAGCGCCACTTTCGCGGTCTGGCGATAGACGGTCTGGCCGGCGGCGCCTTTCATCTCGCGCAGCGGCTCCAGGACCACCGAACGGCTGCTGCCGGCCACCGAATAGCCGGCGGGGCAGATTTCGCCCGGCCCGCAGGGTTGATCCGCTGCCGCCATCCCGGCGGGGCGCACGGAGAAGATATAGCTCTGCGGATCCAGACGCCGGAGGCTGCTGATCTCCAGGCGCCAGACCAGCCCCTCGGACAGGACGCGGGTCACGCGCCCCTCCTCGTCGACGATGACGTTCAGCCAGCCGTCGATCTCGCGGCTGATCTTTTCCTGGGAGAGCTTCAGGCCGCTGGAGCCCGCGACACCGGCAGGCTGGACGGCACCGTCGCCGGCCCGGGCCTCCTCCGCCCAGGCGCCGCTGGCCAAGGAAACGAGAACAAGCGCTGCGCCGGCAAAGACCGCGAGTGCGCGCAGCGCATAGAGTCGCGCCAGTAAACCCTCTGCCATCGTACGGCCCTCCCACTGGCCCTTCCATCGAAACGGCGGATTACGGAGGGTTAGTCGGCCAGCCCCGGCCGAGGGTTCAATTCGACCGCAATATATCGATTTCGTTGAATTATGAAGTGAAGAGGATATAGGCACCGAGTAGCAGGACCAACGCCGCCAGGCCCCAGATCCACAGCCGCGACCCGCCCGCGCCGCGCGCCGCCGCGCCCGGGAACTCCCGGGCCGCCGCGAGAGCCGCCTCGGCGGCCGCCGGTTCCGCGGCGGGCGCCGCCGCCGGGGCGGCGACGATCCCGGCAAAGCGGGAAAAGAACTCGCCGGAGAGCTTCTTCGCCGTGCCGTCGACAAGGCGTGAACCGAGCTGCGCCAGCTTGCCGCCGACATCGGCCTTCACCTCGTAGTGCAGCACCGTCGCCTCGCCGTCCTCTTCCAGACGCACCTTGGCCCCGCCCTTGGCAAAGCCGGCGGGCCCGCCTTTGCCTTCGCCGGTGATGGTGTAGCCGTTGGGCGGGTCCAGGTCCGACAGCGTGACCGCGCCCTGGAACCTGGCCTTCACCGGCCCGACCTTGGTGACCACCGTCGCCGTCATCTCGCAGTCCGAAAGCTTCTCGATCGATTCGCAGCCGGGGATCGAAGCTTTCAGGATTTCCGGATCGTTGAGGGCCGCGTAGACCTTCTCGCGCGGTGCGGCGATGCGTTCGCTGCCGGTCATGTCCATAGTCGGTTCAACTCCAAAGTCTCTTGTCTCAAGAAAAGCCTGCGACGGCAGCACATGGCAGATGCACATGGCCGCGCCTCACAGGCCTCTGATAGCATCACGCGGCATCGTGATTGCCGCCGGCGTCATTCGCCTGTCCATGTTCCCGGCGGCCGCGGCGGCGCAGCTCCACCACCTCGGCGACAATCGACAAGGCGATCTCCTCGGGCGTGATGGCGCCGATGTCGAGGCCGGCAGGCGAGCGCAGGCGCGCCGCCTTGTCCGCCGCCAGCCCCTCGACCCGTAGCTTGCCCAGCAAGGCCGCCGCCTTGCGCCGGCTGCCGACGAAGGCGACGTAGGGCGTCTCTGTCGAAAGTGCCGCGCGCAACGCCACGGCATCGCGCTTGCCTTGGGTCGCCACCACGATGAAGCGCTCTCCAGCCGCCTCGGGCGGCAGCTCGAAGCCGGTGATGCGCCGTTCTGCCTCCGGCAGACTGTCCAGATCCTCCGCGAGCGCCGCCACGGTGACAGCAAAGCCACTGCGTCCGGCAAGCTCGGCGATGGCGCAGGCCACCGGCGAGGCGCCGCAAACCACCAGAACGGGGCGCGGCAGCATGGGCTCGACAAAGATGTCCAGGCTGCCGCCGCTGGGGCAGGCGCTGCGGTGGAACTCCACCCCGCCCCTCGACTCCCCAGCGGCCACGCCACCGGCGTCCAGGGCTTCCTGCGGCTGCACGGAGATGAGAAGCGCCTCGCCGTCTTTCATTGCCTGCAAAGCCGCGCGGCGCACAGCGCCGCGTGCGCAGCCGCCGCCGATCCAGCCATGGATCTCACCGTCAGCGGTGACCACTGCCTTGGCTCCGGCCTTGGCCGAGGTGGCGGCCACCGTGCGCACCACCGTCGCCAGCGCGTAAGGCCGCGCCGCGCCACGTAGCTGCGCCATCAGGTCCAACAGATCTCCGTAGTCGCCGCTCATGGTCACACCTGCTCCAGGAAAGGCGCCAACGCCTCGAGACTCTTCAGGTTGTGCGCCGGAGCGAAAAGGTCGACGTAAGGCAATGCCGCCTGCATACCCCCGGCGGTCGGCTCATAACCTTCCCATCCGATCATCGGATTCAGCCAGACGATGCGCTTGCTGCGCCGGCGCAGGGCCGCCATTTCGCGGCCCAGGACGTCCGGCGTTCCGGTATCGTAGCCATCGCTGACGATCATCACGACGGTCCGCCCGTGTACGACGCGCGCGGCGTGGTGGCGGTTGAAGGCCGCCAGGCTCTCGCCGATCTTGGTGCCGCCGGACCAGCCCTGGGCGATGAGCGACAGCCGCTCCACGGCCTTGGTCGCGTTGCGCTCCTTCAAGGCGGGAGAAACATGGATCAGCCGGGTGTGGAAGACAAAGGCCTCGGCCTCGTTGAAGCGGTCCAGCACGCCGTGGATGAAACGCAGGAAGAAGGTGCTGTACTGGCTCATGGAGCCGGAGGCGTCGAGCACCACCACGAGGCGCAGCGGCTTGTAGCGCCGCCTGCGCCAGGCAAGGTCGATGGGCAGGCCGCCACGACCGATGCTGCGGTGGATGGTGCGCCGCAGGTCCAGCCGCCGGCCGCGCCGGCGCTGCCGCTCGCGGCGGCTGAGGCGGTGGCGCATGCGCCGCGCCAGCCGGTCGGCCAGTTCGTGGACCCGCTGCAGTTCGTCCGCCGTCATCAGGTGGCGGAAGTCGGCCTCCGCCAAGGCCTCCGAGGCCGAGGCCCCTTCGCGCCGGCCCTGCCGGTCGGCGGGATTGCCGACCGCCTCGTCGCCCTCGCGCGAGGTCTGCTCCGGCGTCCCCAGGCTGCCGCCGGGCGCGCCCGCTTCCGACAGCTTGCGCGCGCCCCGGCCCTTGGGCGGCGTCCCTGCGACACGCAGCACGCCCTTCATGCCGCGCTTGAGCCAATAGGCGTCGAAGATCTCGTCGAAGCGGTCCCAGTCCGCCTGGCGGGTGCAGGCAATGCTGCGCAGGCCGCTGCGCAGAACGGCAGGACGGCCGATATCCGCCGCCGAAGCGAAGCGCAGGCAGTCCTGGGTTTCCTCCAGGCCGACCAAAAAGCCGTTGTCGCGGAGAATACTGAGGAAGGACGCCATGCGCTGGCGCAGCTGCGCGCCGGCGACCGGCGTGACCTCCGCAAGTGGAAGCGGTTCGGAGCTGAGGACTTCAGCCGCCATCAAGCCACCTTGCCGAGCAGCCGCTGGGTCACTTCCGGCGCCAGCGCCAGCCGGTCCTCCTGGGTCTTCAGCAAACACAGCAGCGTGTCCTGCACCACCTCCGGCTCGGCGGCCAGGTCGCGCACGTCCAGGCCGACCAGCGCCGCCGCCCAGTCCAGGGTCTCGGCAACGCCCGGCACCTTGCGCAGGTCCTCCTTGCGCACCTTGGCGACGAAGGCGGCGATCTGCTGGGCCAAGGTCACGTCGACCTGCGGCAGGCGCGCGGTCAGGATGCGCACCTCCTTGTCCTCGCTGGGATAGTCGACGAAGTGGTAGAGACAACGCCGGCGCAGCGCGTCGGATAGCTCCCGCGTGCCGTTGGAGGTCAGAACCACCAAGGGGATCGACCGTGCCGTGACGGTTCCCAGCTCGGGGATGGAGATCTGGTAGTCGGAGAGGATCTCCAGCAGGAAGGCCTCGAACTCTTCATCCGCCCGGTCGATTTCGTCGATCAGCAGCACCGCCGGCTTTTCCTCGCGGATTGCCGCCAGCAGCGGGCGCTCCAGCAGGAATTCTTCGGAGAAGATGTGCTTCTCTACCGCTTCGGCGCTCTCGCCGCGCCCCTCGCGGGCTTTGATGGCGAGGAGCTGGCGCTGGTAGTTCCATTCGTAGATCGCGGCATTGGCGTCCAGGCCCTCATAGCACTGCAAGCGGATCAGCCGGGTGTCGTGAATCTGCGCCAGGGCCTTGGCGACTTCGGTCTTGCCGACGCCAGCGGCCCCTTCCAGCAGCAGAGGCCGCTCCAAGCTTTCCATGAGCCATAACGCCATGGCCAACTGGCCGTCGGCGACATAGCCGACATCGGCCAGGCGATCCGCTAACTGATTGCGCTCCATGATCGAGCATCCCCGTAAGACGTAAGGCGGTGGCGCGGCGGCTCCCGGAGAAACCGCCGCGCCGGGGCCACGGAAGGGGCCGTTCCTAACCGGTCAGGCCCAGCTTCTCGCAGACTTTCCAGGTGCGCCAATGGTCGTGGGGCATCTGGATATGGGTCACGCCGAGGTGCGCAAAGGCATCGTTCACGGCATTGGAGAAAGCCGGCACGCCGCCCACGTTGGGGCTCTCGCCCACACCTTTGGCGCCGATCGGGTGATGCGGCGAAGGCGTAACCGTGAAATCGGTCTCCCATTCCGGCGTCTCGACCGCCGTCGGCACGAAGAAGTCCATGAGACTGGCGCCCATGACGTTGCCGGCTTCGTCGTACTTGATCTCCTGGCCCATGGCGATGCCGAAGGCTTCCGTCAGACCACCATGCACCTGGCCCTCGATGATCATCGGATTGATCCGCGTGCCGCAGTCGTCCAAGGCATAGAATTTGCGGACCTTGGTCACACCGGTGTCGGCATCGATATCGACGACGCAGACATAGGCACCGAAGGGATAGGTCATGTTCGGCGGATCGTAGTAATCCACCGCTTCCAGGCCGGGCTCCATGCCTTCCGGCAGGTTGTTGTAAGCCGCCCAGGCAATCTCCTTCATGGTCTTCTGCTTCTCCGGCAGGCCCTTGACCCTGAAGCGGTCGACCTCGAACTCCAGGTCGTCCTCACCCACTTCCAGTAGATGCGCGGCGATCTTCCTGGCCTTGTCGCGGATCTTGCGGCCGACCCGAGCGGCGGCGGCGCCGGCCACCGGCGTCGAGCGAGACCCGTAGGTTCCCAGACCATAAGGCGCGGTGTTGGTATCTCCTTCCTCGATCATGATGTCGTCGGCAGGGATACCTATTTCCGTCGCCAGGATCTGGGCGTAGGTCGTTTCGTGCCCCTGCCCCTGGCTCTTTGTGCCCAGACGGGCGATGGCGGCGCCGGTCGGATGAATGCGGATCTCGCAGGAATCGAACATGCCGACGCCCAGGATATCGCAATTGCGGGTCGGTCCGGCGCCGACGATCTCGGTGAAGAAAGCCACGCCGATGCCCATCAGCTCGCGCGTCTCGCCGCGGGCGAAGGCTTCGCGCCTTTCCTTCTGCTCGGCGCGCAGGGCGTCGTAGTGCGTCTTCTCCATGGCCTTTTTCATGGCCGTAGGATAGTCACCGCTATCGTACTCCCATCCAAGACAGGACTGATAGGGGAACTGCTGCGGCTGGATGAAGTTCTTCAACCGCAGCTCCACCGGGTCCATGTCCAGCTTATGCGCCAGGATGTCCATGGCCCGCTCGACCATGTAGGCGGCCTCCGTCACCCGGAAGGAGCAGCGGTAGGCCACGCCGCCCGGCGCCTTGTTGGTGTAGACCCCGTCGACCGCCACATGCGCCGTCGGGATATCGTAGGACCCGGTGCAGATGTTGAAGAAACCGGCTGGCCACTTGGTCGGGTCGGCGCAGGCGTCGAAGGCTCCGTGGTCGGCCAGCACGTGGGCGCGCAGGCCCGTGATCTTGCCGTCCTTGGTGGCCGCCAGCTCGGCGGTCATGTGATAGTCGCGGGCGAAGGCCGTGGCGGAGAGGTTCTCGATGCGGTCTTCGACCCACTTGACCGGCAGCCCCAGCACGATGGAGGCGACGATGGAGCAGACATAGCCGGGATAGACGCCGACCTTGTTGCCGAAGCCGCCGCCGATATCCGGCGCAATGACGCGGATCTTGTGCTCGGGGATCCCAGAGAGCAGCGCGGCCACGGTGCGCACCACATGGGGCGCCTGGAACGTACCGTAGACCGTGAGCTCTCCTTTGATCTTGTCCATGGAGGCGATGCTGGCGCAGGTTTCCATCGGCGAGGGATGCACGCGATGATAGCTGATCAGCTCGCTGACGGTGACTTCGGCCGTTTCGAAAGCCGCGTCGGTTGCCTCTTCGTCACCGACTTCCCAGGTGAAGATGTGGTTGTAGTGCTTGCGCGCGCCGTGCGCGCCCTCGGTCTTGTCCTTGATGTCCTCGCGCAGCAGGGGGGCGTCGGGCTCCATGGACTTGAAGGGATCGACCAGTACCGGCAGTTCCTCGTAGTCGACCTCGACCAGTTCCGCCGCGTCGGCGGCGATGTAGCGGTCCTCGGCGACGACGAAGGCGACTTCCTGGTTCTGGAACAGCACTTTCTCCTCGGCCAGCACCGCCTGCACGTCGCCGGCCAGGGTCGGCATGTAGTGCAGGCTGAGCGGCTTCAGGTCGGCGGCGGTCAACACCGCCTTCACGCCCGGCACCGCCAGTGCCTTGGAAGTATCGATGGACTTGATGCGGGCGTGACCATAAGGCGAGCGCACGAAGTCGCCGAACAACATGCCCGGCAGCTTCACGTCGTCGACGTAGTTGCCCTTGCCCTGGATGAAGCGGACGTCCTCGGTGCGCTTGCGCGAGCAGCCGATGCCCTCGAGGTTGGCTTCGCGGTCTTCGATCTTCTCGCCAGCGGTCGTTTGGGGGGCGTCACTCATTCCGCAGCCTCCTTCGTGGCAGCATTCATCTTGTCCGCCGCATAGCGGATCGCCTTGACGATGTTCTGATAGCCGGTGCAGCGGCAGAGATTGCCGGAGATGCCCATGCGGATCTCGGTATCGCTGGGGTTGGGGTTCTCCTGCAGCAGGCGGTGGGCGCGCATGATCATGCCCGGGGTGCAGAAGCCGCACTGCAGGCCGTGCATCTCGGCGAAACCCTCCTGCAGGGCGTGCAGCGTGCCGTCGGGAGCGGCCATGCCCTCGATCGTGGTGACGTCGGCGCCGTCGGCCTGGACGGCCAGGATGGTGCAGGACTTCACCGACTTGCCGTCCATGTCCACGGTGCAGGCGCCGCAATGTGTGGTCTCGCAGCCGATGTGGGCTCCGGTGAGCATCTGCTGCTCGCGCAGGAAATGGATCAGCAGGGTGCGCGGCTCGACCAGCGCTTCCACCTGCTGGCCGTTGATGCTCAGGGTAATCTGGGTTTTCGACATTTTTCGGTCTTCCTTTTTCCGTCCCGGCCGGCTCAGCCCGTGGCGCGTTCGTGGGCGCGCTGGATGGCGCGGCGCAGCATCACGCCCGCCATCTTGGTGCGGTACTCGGCGGGCCCGCGGCCGTCGGAGGCCGGCGCGGTGATCCCCTCGGCCAGGCTCACAGCCTGGTCCACCGCCGCCTTGTTGAGGCTGCTGCCCACCAGGACGGCGGAAGCCTCGGCGGCGTAGAGCGGCGTCTCGCCGACGTTGGTCAGCGCGATGGAGGCGGACTTGCAGGTTCCGCCGGCCATGGTCAGCACGACCGCCGCGGCGGCGGTGGCGTAGTCGCCGATCTTGCGCTTCAGCTTCTCGTAGGCATAGCCGTGGCCGGCCGGCGGGACCGGCACCTTCACGGCGGTCAGGATCTCGCCCTCCTGCAGGGCGGTGAAGAAGGCGCCTTCGTAGAAGTCGCGCGCCTTGACCTCGCGGCTGCCGCCCTTGCCTGTCAGCAGGTAGCTGGCGTCCAGGCATTGCATGACGCCCGGCATGTCGTTGGCCGGGTCGCCGTTGGCCACGTTGCCGCCCAAGGTGCCGACGTAGCGCACCTGCGGGTCGGCGATGAGGGCCGCTGTTTCCTGGATGATCGGGCAGTGCCCGGCGACGAGGCCGGAGGCCAGCAAATCGGCCTGTGTGGTCATGGCACCGATGACCAGGGCCCCGTCCGCCTCCTCGATGCCTTTCAGGGCGTCGATCTTGCGCAGGTCCACCAGATGCTCCAGCGGCGCCAGGCGCAGCTTCATCATCGGCAACAGGCTGTGGCCGCCCGCCAGCGGACGGGCGTCGTCCCCCAGTTCGGCAAGCAGGCCCACGGCCTCCTCGACCGTCGCGGGGCTGTGATAGCTGAAAGATCCCGGAATCACGGGTCGGCTCCTCCCTTTCCCAGTTGCGGCGGCCTTCTCGTCACCGGCACCGCTCGTTTTCGATCCGCCGCCAGCAGTCGCGGCGGGGACATCTTCATTGGAAAAGATCGGGCCACAGGGCGTGAAAAGCGGTCAACGTCCGCTGCACGAAACCGGCGCTCTCCGCACGAATGGCGGCTCAAACTGCACGAACGGCGATTCCCGCTGAAATCCTCGGGTTTTCTTCCGAAATTCGCCGCCCCGGGGAGATTAGGCCTAGAGTCCCAGGGCGGCTCTCAGCTTGGGCAGGCGGCTACGGCTCACCGGCACTTGGTGGCGCTTGGCCGAGTCCAGTTCCAGCAGACCCTGGTCGCGCACCCGCCTCAGGGCCCCGGCGTGGGACACGTTGACGATGTGGCTGCGGTGGACGCGCAGGAACGTCTGCGGATCGAGGCGGGCTTCGATCTCGGAGATCGAGAGATTGCAGAAATGCGTCTCCTGGCCGTCGAAGACGTAGGTATAGTGCGCGTCCGCATGAACCGCGTAGATCTCCTGCGGGGTCAGCAGGCGGGTGGCACCGTTGCCGTTCACCGGGATGCGCGCCGGCGGCGGAGCAGGCTCGGGCGCCTCCGACGGCCTGTTCTCCTCCGTGGCGGCGCGCGCCGGCTCCGGATCGGCCGTCTCTTCCTTCGCCGTCCCATCTTCCGCCAGCCCAGCCTCCGCCAGGCCGGTCCTCCGGTCCAGCCCATCGGGCAGCAGCACCAGCAGGAACAGCCCGCAGATGACGAAGGCCGTGACCGCCACCACGATGGCCAGGAGATCGAGGCTCAGGACCGGTGCCGAGATCGCCACCAGATCCTCGGCAGGCAGAAAGGCGGCCGCCGCCATACCGGTGTAGTGCATGCCGGAGATGGCGAGGCCCATGCAGGCGGCGCCGGCCATGAGGTGCGGCTTGTGGGTCGGCGAGAAAGCCAGCCAGAGGGCGAGGCCGGAGGCCGCGACAGCCACCGCGAAGCTGGCCGCCACCAGGGCCGGCGAATAGCTGACGATGCAGTTGGCGCGCAGGGCCGACATGCCGACGTAGTGCATCATGGCGATGCCAGCGCCCATCAGCAGCCCGGCCCCGGCCAGGCGCTTGGGGGTCAGGCGCCCGAAGGAGGCGACGAAAACGCCGAGGCCGACCACCAGGATGCAAACCAGGGCCGAAACCAGGGTCCACAGCAGGTCGTAGGTCACCGCCACCGGCAGCTTCACCGCCAACATGCCGATGAAGTGCATGGCCCAGATGCCGATGCCCAGCGCCAGGGCCGAGGCCGCAAGCAGCGCCTTGCGTCGCCCGGCCGTGGCCCAGCCGTCCGGCCCCAGCCCGAGGCTGGCCAGCCGCCGCGCCAGCATCAGGCTGACGTAGCCGCCCTGGACGGCGATCACCACCGACAGGGCAATGATGGCGGGATCATAGGTGACGGGCACCGCTTCCTCGCATCTCCTCCCCTTCACCGGCCCTCTTGTCGGGGCCCGGGACAAAGCGCGCGGCGCAACCCTTCAGGGCCGCCGTTCAGACGCCATGCAGCGCCATTCTAGATCAAAACCCCGCCCCAGGGCCATGGCGTCGGCGGGCGTTGCCTGAGCCTGATATCAGCCGTTTGGGCTGGTCGCTGTTCCGCCTCCACGATCAGTATCGAACAAGCCAACGGCCACAGCCAAACACCATTTCAGATTGATTACATTAACATATAACCATATCTCAGGTTGAATTTATTTCGGAAATCTAGGAGATGGTCAATGGGAGGAATGAGGGGGCTCAAGGAAGCTGCTGTGATTGTCATCGTAGCTTCGTTCGTATCTGGATGCGTAGCAACGACGAGCAAGAAAGCGGAATTGCTGCAGCCAATTGCAGTGCCGACTTTTGAAGAGCCCAAACCGATCGCATTCAAGAAGATCGTTCTCAGAGTACCGCGGAACGCCCCCATTGGCAGCGTCGGTGCAGGCTTGGCGTGCATCAAGCACGACGACTACATGCCTCGCAGCGGACGCTACTCTCTCGACGTAGAGCGCTTCAACGACATCTTCCGCGAGGAGCTTGAAAGCGCAAACTACGAAGTCGTTGGAGATCCCGACGAACTGTTCGGCGACCCGGAGATCAACCGCGCCAACTATTTCATTGCCGGGCCGATCAAAGAAATCGAA
The DNA here is from genome assembly GCF_039839785.1 of Pelagibius sp. CAU 1746. Lineage (NCBI taxonomy): Bacteria > Pseudomonadati > Pseudomonadota > Alphaproteobacteria > Rhodospirillales > Rhodovibrionaceae > Pelagibius > Pelagibius sp. CAU 1746. Next base: position 2,484,321 of record NZ_JBDOQT010000001.1, on the reverse strand, counting down.
ACCAACATCTGCTTTCCACAGGCCGGCTATGGCAACTTCAGTACTGCCAGCGCCTCGATCTACATGAACATTGAATGGCAGATTTACGATACCCTTCGCCGCGAGGTCGTCATGAAGATCCCTACGGAAGGGTCCGCGGAAACGGAGGAGGCTACAACCAACGGCGACTCCATCACGATGGACGAAGCTTTTGCGATCTCAGTGCGGAACCTCTTGGCCCAGAGCAAGTTCCATTCCCTCGTCAGGCATGGCGAAGTCGAAGCGCCCGTTGTCGCAGAGGTCAGCAAAAGCTCGCTCACGCTCGCGAGCCTGGCACTTGATTCCGGTACGGGCTTCGATGCGAATCACTTGAGCCAGAGCGTAGGAGTTGTCAGATCCGCGACCGGCCATGGAACGGGCTTCATGATCACTCCCCGGTTCATGCTGACTAACCAGCATGTTGTTGGCGGCGCTAAAGAAGTACGCATCATCTTTGGCGACGGCTCAGAAGTTGAAGGACAGGTAGTCAGCCGCAACAACTATCGGGACGTCGCGCTAATTGAACTTGTTAGCGCGACCCGCAGGCCTCTTTCCCTGCGTACGGAGCGCCTGAACGTTGGGGCTAACGTGTATTCCTATGGGGCACCGCTCAGCGAGGATTTTAGCGGTAGCCTACGGCAGGGAATTGTTAGCGCCTACCGCATCGAGGGCGGCCTGGACTATGTTCAAAGCGACGCAGATGTCAATCCGGGAAACTCTGGGGGGCCGCTTCTCGATGAGCAGGGCAATGTTGTCGGCATCGCAGTCTCAGGAATCATGATTGGGGGAGTTGTCTCCCAGGGAATCAACTTCTTTATCCCAATTGACCGAGCATTGGCCGCCTTCGACATCGCCATCCACAACGGAGCACCATCCTCCTAGAGGGATCTCGCCCTTACCGCACCGTCACCTCGACGCGGCGGTTGCGCGGCTCGTCGGTGTCGTTGGGCGTCGCCACCAGCAGGTTGCTCTCACCGTGGGAATCGACCTCGATCAGGTTGCGGTCGAGCCCTTCGCCGATCAGCACGTCGCGGATCGCCGCGGCGCGGTCGCGCGCCAACTGGGCGTTGCGTGCCGCCGAGCCCACGGTGTCGGTATGGCCGATGATGGCGACCTCGGGCGCCGGGTATTCCTTGATGCTGTCCAGGATATCCGGCAACTGCCGACGCGACTGCTCGGTCAGGATATCCGTACCGGTGATGAAGTAGATCAGGAAGCTGCGCGGCTTCAGCGGATTGGCCTGCAGTGTCGCTCCCCAAGTCTTGTCGATTTCTTCCTGGCTGATCGCCTCCGGCTCGGAGGGCGCCGCTTGGGCGCTGGCAACCTGCGTGACGGTGCCCGCCTCGCTGACGGTCCGGGAGCCGGCCTCGTTCCGCACGGTAATGGCGCCGGTGCTGCCGTCCTCCTCCTCCAGCAGGACGAAGCGGTTGCCGCCGGCGCAGGCGGCCAGGCCGATCAACAGCAGCGGGATCATCAGAAATTTCAACATGGTCAGTCTCCCTCCACTTCGACCAGGAAGCGCGTCCCGCGCACCGCGACGGTGGCGACCGGAGTGCGCACCTGAACCGCATCCGGCGACAGCTTGGCGATGACGCCCGAAATGTAATGCAGCGTGCCGCGGAAGATATCGATGATGAAGGCTAACCGCCCCTCGGTTGGCGTGAAATCGAATTGCGTGAACTGGACGCGGGAATTGGGCCCTATGGAGATCCGCGAACCGTCCTTGAAGGTCAGGCCGATAGAGCCGGCTTCGGTCTCCACCACGTCCTGAACGAAGATCGGCGCACCGATGCCCAACTCGCTACGCTGGTCGGCGCGGAGCGCGAAGGCCTGGCCGTCGACGACCTTTACCAGCGCAACCTGGTCCTGCTGTGCCTGCGCGCGCCCTGCCCCGCCAAGAAGGATGGCGATGCAGAGCAGAGCCGCCGCCCCCGCCCTGGCGAACGCCACCCTTCGGTGGTCGATGTATGTCTCGCTGTCCATGACTTACGCCCTTTCCCTCTGTCGTTCAGATGGGCCACGCACCCGTTCGGCCGGGAACACCAAGGTCGCCGTGGTGCCGTGGTTGCTGATGCTGGCGATCTCCAGCTTGCCGCCGTGCATTTCGACCATCGCCTTGGTCAGGGGCAATCCTAATCCGATACCTTCGAAGTTTGACGCCAGGGCATGATCGACCCGGCGGAAGGGCTCGAAGGCTTCAACAACTTCCTGATCGGTCATGCCGATCCCGGTGTCGGAGACCGAAAGGCGGAAGCAGCCGTTCTCCGCCAAGACGCCAACCACCCGGACACGCCCACTCTTCGGCGTGTACTTGACGGCGTTCGACATAAGGTTCAACACCATCTGGGTGAACATCCGCCGATCGGCGCAGAGGCTCGGCAAGACCGATTGGTGGTCGAGCACGATGGTCGTACTGTGATCGCGGAAGGCCGCAGACACGGTGCGGATGCCGTCATCGACCACTTCGCCCACCTGAAACTCGCTCTCGCTGAGTTGACTCTCGCCCGCCTCCACTTTCGACATCTCCAGGATGTCGTTCACCAGCGACAGCAGATGCATGCCCATGTGGTGAATGTCCTGGACGTAGTCGCGGTATTTGGGCGGCGAGACCGGCCCAAGGATCTCCCGCTTCATCATTTCCGAGAAACCGAGAATGGCATTCAGCGGCGTGCGCAGCTCGTGGCTCATGTTGGCCAGGAAGCTGGTCTTGGACCGGTTGGCGGCTTCCGCAAGGATCAGCGCCATTTCCCGCTCCTGCTCGCTGCGCCGGCGCTGGCGCTGCGCTTCGACCATGCCGAGAGCGGTCATGACCACATAGGTCATGGCAAAGATAAAGAAGGGATATGTCGGATCGACAAGCAGGCCATGCCGGTCAAACGCGTACAAGGCTCCGCCGAACAACAGCATCAGCACCGCGGCCAGCGACAGCAGACTGACGTAGCCCGGCAGCCGCCCGACTGCGGCGAGGAACCCAAGAAACAAGGCCGCCGTCAGCGATGTCTCCCAGAACGCGATAAACGGCGGGCGCAGCAGATAGGAGTCCGACAGCAGGTTTTGAACGAAGGCCGCCTGCACATCGATGGCCGCCATCGCCGCACCGCTGGGAGTGACGAAGCCGTGCGAAAGTCCGCTGCCGGTGGCGCCCAGCAGGACGACGCGCCCTTCCAGCCGGGACGCATCCGCCTCACCGCGCAGCAGCGTCACCGCCGACACGCGGTCGATGGCCTCCAAACGCACCTCATGCAGCCAGACCTCGCCGGAAAACGCCGTGCGGATGACCAGATCGCCCAGAGTGACGCTGGATATTCCCGGGCCTTCGATCTCCACGGAGATAGCGGGCACCTGCTTGGCCACGCGCACCACCTCGACCGCGAAGCTGGGAACCACGGAATCCCCGACCAGCATGACGATCGGCATACGGCGCACCACACCGTCGCCGGAGTACTCCAAGCTTACCACGCCAATCCCCTGGCTCGCCTGCTCCAGGATCGGCAGATTGCGGAGCAATCCGGGGTAGCGGCGAATCTCCGCGGCACCCTGCTGGCCGAGGCGCAGCAGGACCGGGGCGCTCAATTCCGAGACGCTGCTGGGCGACGCGGCGCCCTCCGTCACCGCCGCCCCCAACACCGCCGGCACTTGGTTGAGGCTGAAGGCGAAGACCGCATCGTTGGACGGCAACTCCGCCAAGCTCTCGCGCAGCGGTGCGTCCATGGGAAAGCGCTGCAGCAGGTTCTCCGGCGACAGGCGATCCGGCTCCGGGAAAATGATATTGATTCCGAGCACACGCGGGCGGTGGGCGCCGATGGCACTCACCAGATCGCCGAGGGTGTCGCGCGGCCACGGCCATTGACCGACGGCGGCCAAACTGGCTTCGTCAATGTCGACGATGGTGAGCGGCGGCTGCGAGGCGGCCGGATCCGCCGGAATCAAACCCTGTGCAAAATCGAAGAAGGCGTTGCGAAAGGTGGGCAAGGGCTCGGGATCGGCGAACCGCAGCAAGACCACCGCGCAGAGCGCCAGCCAAACGATGCCCCGTTTGACCCACCCGGCCGCACCTGCCGACAGTCTCAAGGGTCTCATTGACCGACAGCTCCCGATCCAGCCAAGGGCCAGCGAAGGCGGAAAACAATGTCAGCAGCGCCGTTGCACAGGAAAATTTCCCGCAACACCTGAAAACCCGGGTGCTCAAAGCCGCTTTCGTACAGCCCCGCCCAGCGCGCACGCAGCCTCCGGCGGCGCTCACTGCAACCCAAAGGATAGCATGGCTCCGGGAGAGGATTTCAACGAGTTGATTAGATCGAATGCCGGGTATTTTGCGTTACGCGGAATATTTAGAAGGAAATTCAACCTTTTCGTGGGTTAACGCGCAACGGCCGAGGATCTCTTTTTCTCTAGGGGGGTAGGGTCAGCCGGCCAAAGCCCGGATTTCATCCACCAGAACCGACGGCACCTGGACCCCCTCACGGATCGCCGCGGCCCGGCTGGCGAGGCGGCGGCTGCCGGGTAGGCGTGCTCCCGCCTGCCCCTCCACCGCGGCGACCAGCACCTCCAGGCGGTCGGCGAAAGTGCCGCCTGACAGCGGCGCCGGGTCGATCGCCAGCAGGAACTGCCCCACACCCGGCGGCGGTCCCTCGGCGCTGAAGAATGAACTGGCCTCGAAGGCATGATTGGCGCCGATAAGGCTGGCCGAGAGTATCTCGACCATCATCGCCAGGGCCGCGCCCTTGGCATCCCCCATGGGAATCATGGTGCCCGCCAACGCGGCGTCCGGGTCGGTGGTGGGCTTACCCTGGGGGTCCAGGGCCCAGCCTTCGGGGATCGTCTCCCCGTTCTTGGCCGCAGCCATGACCTTGCCGCGGGCCACCTTGGAGAGCGACAGGTCGATGACCAGCGGCGCCTCGCTGCGCCGCGGCGCGGCGAAGGCGATAGGGTTGGTGCCGAAGACACCGTGACTGCCGCCCCAGGGCGCCATGGCCTGCGGCGAGTTGCCGACCATCAACGCCACCAGCCCCTTCTCGGCCAGACGCTCGACGTGATAGCCGGCCTGGCCGAAGTGATGCGAATGATAGACCCCCGCCACGGCGATACAGGTCTCCCGGGCCATCGCCTCCAACCCGGCGCGCGCCTTGTCCAGCGCCGGGAAGGCGAAGCCGGCGCCGGCGTCGATGCGGATCGCGCAGTCTGAGACCCATTCGACCTCCGGCTCGGCCTTGCCGTCGACCTTGCCGCTCTTGGCCTGCCCGGCATAGGCGGCGACGCGGGACAGGCCGTGGCCGCGCTGGCCGTCCGCCTCTGCCGCGACCAGGGCGGCGGCCACGGACTCGGCGTTCAGTACCGAGGTGCCGGCCGCCATCAGGGCCCGCGCGACCAGGTCATGGGCCTCGGCGAGGCTCAGAAGTATACTGCTTCGGTCACTGCGGGCGGTCATGCTGTCTCCTCGAGTGCCGCGCGCACCTGCCGGGCGGTCAAGGCGCTGACGCGAACATTGGCTTCAACGGTAACGCCGGCGATGTGCGGCGTCAGGATCAGGTTGGACAGGCCGGCGAAGACCGACGCGGCCTCCGCGCCTAGCGGTTCCTCTTCGAAAACGTCAAGCGCCGCGCCGCCCAGGTGCCCGGACTTCAGGCTCGCGGCCAATGCCGCCTCGTCGACGACGCCGCCCCGCGAGGTGTTGACGACCACCGCGCCCGGCCGCATCCGCCGCAGCGCCGCAGCGCCGACGAGTCCGCGCGTATCCTCGGTCAGGGGCACGTGCAGGCTCAGCACATCGACCGCCGGCAGCAGGCTCTCCAAGGTCTCATGACGGGTAATCTCCTGCCAGGCCGGATCAGCCTCGGCCACGAAGGGGTCGACGGCGGCAACCGCCATGCCCAAGGCCCGCGCCCGGACCGCGACCTGGCGGGCGATACCGCCGCAACCGACCAGGCCCAGGGTCTTGCCCGCCACTTCACGCCCCATCAGGGCCTGCCGCGGCCAAGCCCCGGACAGCATGTCGGCGCCCGCGTGATAAGCGCCGCGCAGCAACAGCAGCGCCGCGGCAATGACGTACTCCGCCACCGCCTGGTCGTTGGCGCCGGTCGCCGGCAAGACCGCCACGCCGCGCGACGTGCAGGCCTCCAGGTCGATGTTGTCCAGCCCGACGCCCAGGCGCCCGACACAAACCAGATTGGGGGCCGCCGCCAACACCTCTCCGGTGACCCGCGTGCGGTTGCGCACGATCAGTGCGCGGGCCCCGGCGACCGCCGCCCGCAAGTCGTCCGGCCGGTCGACCAGTTCCGGATCGTACAGCAGGTCGAAATCCTTGCTCAGCCCCTCGACCGCGTCGGCGTCCATGAACTCGGAAATTACGATATCGGACAACGAAGGACTCCTACTCGAAGAGGCTGCCGACCGGCAGAGGCACGCGCAGCACCTCGGCGAACAGCACGAAGAAAGCCACCACGACGGCGACGCCGACGACGGGAAAGACGACGCACCGCGCACCCTTCCAAGGGTCGTACATGGCCAGCATCATGATCGCCAGGAAAACGATCATCCCCGTCGGCAGAAAGCCGATCAGCGGCATCGCCAGCGCGCCGCCTAACATCACCGCGACCAGCCCCAGGCGGCGCGGCTGGGAACCCTCGACCGGCGAATGCCGCTGTCCGGCGCCGCGCAGGAGATTACGCAGGATCAGCAGCAGCGAGAAAGCCACCATCAACACCACGACGGTGCGCGGGAAGACATAGGAGTCCGGGTCGGACATCTGCGTCGTGTCCCACCAGGCCACGGCTCCCGCCAGGATGAAAACGGCCGCCGCGAGGCTGCCCGCGGCGTCACGCGGACGGGCGGGTTCATTCGCCATAGCTGTTCTCCTCCTTCACCTTCCGTCGGCGCGCGTAGAATTCCCGCATCAGCGGATAGAACAACGACAGCAGCGTCAACGCGACGATGCCGAGCGAGATCGGACGCCCGAAGAACATGCCCGCCAGATCGCCTGTCGCCGAGCCGATGGTCCAGGCCTGCACGAAACCCTGCTCGGCGATGGAGCCGAGAATCAGTCCCAGCACGATAGGGGAGACGGCGAAGCCGATCCGCCCCAGGACCCAGCCGATAACGCCCAACATGATCATGACCACCACATCGGAGGTATTGTTGCGGATCGAATAGGCGCCGATGATCGTCATAAAGGCGACCGTCGGCACCAGCAGGGCCTTGGGCACCGTCACGATGGACCGGTAGGCATAGCGGCCGATGACCAGGCCCGCCGGCAGCATCAGCAGCGTCGCCAGGAACAGGCCATAGATGAAGGTATAGACGATGGAGCCTTCCTGGCCGAAGAGGTTCGGTCCGGTACGCACCCCCTGCACCATCAAGGCGCCGAGGATCACCGCGTCGGGCGGCGTACCGGGGATGCCCAGCACCATGGTCGGGATGAAGCCGCCGCCGACGGTCGCATTGTTGGCGGACTCCGTTGCCTGGATGCCCGCCGGCTCGCCCTTGCCGAAATCTTGCGGGTTCCTGGCGGCGCGCCGTGCCTCGGAATAGGCCACCAGCCCGGCAATGGAACCGCCCGCGCCCGGCAGAATCCCGACCAGGGTACCGATGACCGAGGACCGGATCAGGTTTATCTTGCCGCGCCAGGAGATCGCGAAGCCCTCGCGCAAGCGGAAGCCCCGCGAGGACGCCTCGACCTTCAGGTGACGGTCGGCGGTAGCGACCAGTTCGATCAGCACGGGCACGCAGTAAAGGCCGATCAGGGCGGAAACCACTTCGATGCCGCCCAACAGGGTCTTGCTGCCGAAGGTAAAGCGCACGTCGGCCGAGATGTCCGCGACGCCGATCGTCGAGAGCAAGAGGCCGAAGCAGCCGCCGATCAACCCCTTCAGCAGGCTCTGCTCCGAAAGCGCGGCGATCAGGGAAAGCCCGAAGATCGCCAGCCAGAAATATTCCATGGGTCCGAAGGCCAGCGCGACCTCGGCCAGCGGCGGCGCCAGCAGCAGCAGTGCCAGGGCCCCCACCAGGCCGCCGACCACGGAGGCCAGGCAGGCCAGCGTCACGGCCAGGTCGCCGTCGCCCCGCTTGGCCATCGGATAGCCGTCGAAGGTGGTGGCGATGGCCGAGGGCGTGCCCGGAGTGTTGAGCAGGATCGCGGCATAGGCGCCGCCGTAAATCGCCCCGGTATAGATCGCGCCCATCAGGATCAGCGCCGAGGCCGGCTCCATGGCGAAGGTCAGCGGGACCAGGACGGCGACCGCCATGGTCGCCGTCAGTCCCGGCAGGGAGCCCACGATGGTGCCGGCAACGACACCACCGAGGGCGAGCATGATGTTGAGAGGCGTCAGCGCCGCCGTGAAGTAATCGATGCCCGGAAGCATGAATTCACCTCTTCATCAAGAGTGCCGATGCCGGATCTAGTTCAGCACTCCCGCTTCCTTGGCCGCGGCGGTGTAGGTCTCGGTCATCTCCTTCAGGAAGGCGTCCATGTCCTCGTAGGGCACGTCGAGCATCGCCATGCCGTCATTCTCCAGGCGCTTACGGAACTCGGGGTCGGCATTGATCTTGCCGATCATGTCGGAGATCTGTTTGCGCAGCTCTTCCGGCGTGGACTTCGGCACGGCGATGCCACGATAGGCGCCCGACACCAGATCGAAACCCAGTTCCTTAAAGGTCGGCACATCGGGGAACATCGGATGCCGCGCATCCATCGCGACCGCCAGCATCCGCACCTGGTCGCCTTGCTTGGCGCCGACGGAGGTGTAGCCCCATTCCGCCGTCACCTGCTTGCCCAGCAGGGCCGTGACGGCCGCCCCGGTACCCTTGAAGGGAACGTAGGTGGTCTTCACGCCCGCCAGCTTGTCGAAGCGGATTTGCGCGATGTGGTTGGCCGTGCCCTTGCCGGAGCCGGAGAATACCACCTTGCCCGGATTCTCCTTCGCATGGTCGATCAGATCCTGCAGCGTCTTGAAGTCACTGTCGGCAGGCACGACGATGGCGTCGGGCGTGTAGTGGAACATATAGACCGTGGTCAGGTCCTCGGTCTTGAAACCGACGTCCTTCTGCAGCGGCTTGATGATGATGTGCGGCAGGTTCACGCCCATCCAGGTGTAGCCGTCGCCCTTGTAGTCGTTCAGCTGCGACCAACCGACGGCGCCGCCGCCGCCCGGCTTGTACTCCACCACCAGTTCCTCGGTGAACTTCTTCTGGAAGAAGGGCTGCTGGTGACGCGCCGTGATATCGGATTCGCCGCCGGGGCCGAAGGGGATGATGTAGTTGACCGGCTTGTCCGGGTAGGACTGGGCGACGGCCGGGGCGGTCAGGGTGAGGGACAGGGCCGCCAGCGCGGTCCCGGCAAAGGAAACGAAGGTTTTCATTCGGTATTTTCTCCCAATTTTCCAATAACGGAGCCCGGACCGGTCTTCCGTCGGCCTTGATCGGCTCCGCTGACGCCGGCAAGGCGGCGGCCCGTCGGGACAGGCCGCCGCCGCGCCGTTAGTTCCTTAGGCGTTACGCGCTGCGATACAGCTTGGTCATCACGTATTCGCGGTGCTTCAGCGTCTCCGCCGCCGTCAGGCGCCCATTGCAGGTCCTGAGCGTGATGTCGATCAGGGCATCGCCGGCCTGATCGAGATTCATCTCGCCGCGCAGAATGCCGGAGCAGTCGAGGTCGACGTGCTCGGCCATCTCCCGCGCCGTCTTCGGGTTCGCCGTTAGCTTGATCACCGGCTCGATCGGGTTGCCGATGATGTTGCCCTGCCCTGTCGGAAAAAGATGCACGACGAAACCGGCCGCGGCCTGCAGGGTCACGCACTCGGCCGCGGCAGAAGACGTGTCCATGAAGTAGAGGCCGGCGCCCTTGGCGGGCTCCTCTGCGGGCTTCAGGACGTCGATGAACTTCGCCTTCTTGCCGATCTTCTGCAGGTTGCCGAAGGCCTTCTCTTCGATGGTGGTCAGCCCGCCGGCGATATTGCCCTTGGTCGGCTGGCTGTCCGAGAGGTCGGACGTCTTATGCGGCTCGATCACCTCGTCCATATAGGCCTGCCAGGTGTCGAGGAACTTCTTCGCCACTTCCGGCGTCGACGCGCGGGTCGCGCAGACCTGCTCGGCGCCGGTCAGTTCCGAGGTCTCGCCAAAGCACGTCGTCGCGCCCAGTTCATCGAACTTGTCGATGAAATTGCCGACCGTCGGGTTGGAGGCCAGGCCCGAGGTGGTGTCGGACTCGCCGCACTTGGTGGAGACCCACAACTCGTTGATCTCGCAAGGCTCGCGCTGCTGCTCGGTGGCCCACTGCACCATCTCCTTCGCCTTCCGCGAGGCGTCGGCCACGATCTTGATCTCGCCGTGGCCCTCGATGGCGAAGCCCTCGACCGGCTTGCCGGTCTTGCGGATGCCGTCAACCACGCGTCCCGTCCACTGCGGCTCGATGCCGATGACGATGACGGCGGCGACATTGGGGTTGCACCCGGTGCCGATCAGGGTCCGGAAGTGCAGCTCAAGGTCCTCACCGAACTGCAGGCGCCCGTAGTGGTGCGGCAGGGCCAGACACCCCTCGATGTTGTTGGCCACCTTTTCGCAGGCCGCATTGGAAAGGTCGTCCAGGGGCAGGATGACCACGTGGTTGCGGATGCCGACCCGGCCGTTTTCACGGCGGTAGCCGAGGAATTTCTTCGCACTCATTTTATCGCCCTCCCCGCTTACCAGCGTTTCGTCTTGACGTTCTGGGTATGGACATGGCCGCCTTTGGAAACCTTGGCCACGGCTTTGCCGATGTCATGTCCGTACTTGAGGATGGTGTCGCCTTCGGCGATGTCGCCCAGGGCGATCTTGTGGCCCAGCGGAATGGCATCGATGCATTCCACCTCGACCTTGGAGTCGTCCTCCATCACCCAACCGGTGAGTTTGGAGTGCGCCTCGATGCCTTCTTTCACGATCACGCCGACCGTGTCCTTGGCATCGTGCACGATAAAATCAGGTGCCGCCATTTTCGGATGTTCTCCCGTAACTGCGCGATGGGGCGCCTCGCTGACCGGCGCCTTCTCCTCTCCGTTACAGGACCATCAGGGAAGCCGCCGCCCGGAGAGGCTTTCGCGATCTCTTGTTCAAGATGAAGAAATTATATGTTATGTCTTATATAAGACAAGGGGAATCTCTCGAACCCCGACCGACAGCGACAAGGACAGCCGGCGTGACGCAGCAGCTATCTGCACTTCCCGGATTCAAGCCGCTCTACCAGCAGGTGAAAGACCTTCTGATAGAGCGCCTCATCGGCGGTTATTGGAAACCGGGCGACTTGCTCCCCAGCGAATTCCAACTGGCCGAGGAGCTCGGCGTCAGCCAGGGAACGGTGCGCAAGGCCCTGGACGAAATGACCACCGGAAACCTGCTGGTGCGCCGCCAGGGCCGCGGCACCTACGTCGCCGAACACGACCAGGAGCACACCCTCTTTCACTTCTTCAAAATGACCGATCGCGGCGGCGGTCCACTGGTGCCGGAGAGCCGGGTCTTGCGCCTCTCCCAAGGCCGCGCCCGCAACGCTGAGGCCGCGCGGCTGCGGATCGAAGGGGATTGCGAAGTGATCCGCATCACCCGCGTGCGCACGATCTGCAGCCGCCCGGCGATCTTCGAGCGCATCGTGCTGCCCAGCGACCTGTTCCCGGACCTTCACGGTAAGCGCGACCTGCCGAACACGCTCTACACGCTCTTCGCCCGCGAGTACGGCATCACCATCGCCCGCGCCGAGGAACGCCTCAGCGCCGTCGCCGCCGAAGCCGACGCCGCCAAGCACCTTGGCCTGGAGGTCGGCGCGCCCCTGCTGAACATCGACCGCATCGCCCTGGGCCTCGACGGCCGCCCGGTGGAGTGGCGCATCAGCCTCTGCGACACCCGCGACCAGGTTTACAGCGTTACCTTGGCCTGAGGCCCCCTCCCCGGCCTCAGCCTGCCCTGGCGAATAGCGCCGGATGCAATCGCGTGCTAGCCTCGTTGATTAGGCGATTCGAGTCGCCTCCGCCTGGCACGAACGCTTGGGAGACGCTGCATGACAGGAAAGTCGATAGCACTCACCATCGCCCTCGGCGCGGGCCTGCTCGCCGCACCGCAGGCCGCGACGGCTCATGACGCAGGGGTCGAGATTCTCTACGGAAATCCGGCCGATGCGGTTTCGGTCAGTACCAACGAGGGCGGCACAGGAGTGGCCGTCGTCCGTGGTTCCTCGACCTTCTTGCCCGCCAAGGCCGTGGCCGCTCAGCCAGTGGCATACATAGACGGGAAAAAGATCGGGCTGAATGACCTCGAGCCGGTGACCGACTGGTTTCTGGACCGCTCCGGCGAGAAACTGGTGATCGTGCACTGCTATACCCGACAGTCGGCCAGGGTCGGGGCCGGACGCCGCATCCTCTGCGACGCCCGCGAACTCTAGGGCCACTGCCTTTCCGGTACCTCAGGTGACGGCGCTGAACACCAGCCTTAGGGCGATCGCAGCCAGCAGCACCAGGATTACGCGGTCGAAGAACTCCCTGGACATCCGCCGGGCCAGGTAGACGCCGAGCGGCATTCCTGCGAGCAGCGGCAGAAGGGCCAGCGCACTCAGCGCGGCCCTGAACGGCGTTATGATGTCCCATGCCGCCAGCAGCGGAATCTGCACGATGGATGTCGCCGCGAAGAAAACCGAGATCGTGGCGATGAAGGCCGTGCGATCCATCCGTGTCGCATTGAGGAAGCTCAAGGAAACCGGCGCCGAGATGCCGGCGGCGCCCTGCAGCACGCCGCCCGCGAAACCGGCCAGCGCCGCCAGGCGGGTGGCGATGCCGAGATCCAGCGCCCAATGGGGGCGCATCAGGCGAAAGGCGATATACAGAAAGACGACACCCGCCATGCAGAGCAGCAGCAGGTCCAACGGCAAGCTGACGAGAATAGCCGATCCCACGCCGGCACCCGCCGCCCCCGCCAGGGCGAAGCCCCAGGTCAGCGCCGGGTTCAACTGGTGCCTGCGAAACCGCCAGCCCTGCCAAACGTTCGACAGCAGATTGGGAATGGTGAAGAGCGCCACCGCCATGGGCACGTCGTAGAAGACAGCCAACAAAGGCACGGCAAGAAGCGGCGCACCCGCACCTGTCGCGCCCTTCAACACGCCCCCGAGGACGAGGCCGAGCGCCCCGAGAATCAATCCCGTCCATTCCATGGGCTCCTTATCCGACAGCCGGGCGCAAAGGTCTACTGCAATGCGGCATCCTGCCGCTTGGCGCCCACCCGCGGCTTGGCCTAACATGTGCAAAAGACCGTGAGGACAACCGCCATGACCTACACCCTGGATCGGCTGGCCGCCGACTGCCACGACGCCCTTGCCGCCGATGCCGGCCCCGCCGGACGCGAGGCGGCACGCAAGCACCTGGAGCGGGCGCTGCAGGACGAGGATTTCGTCGCCGCCCACCTGGGCCCGGACAACACCACGCCACGCAAGGCTCTTTACCAGGACCCCGACCTCGGCTTCTGCATCATGGCCCACGTCTACGAGGACGCGAAGGGCGGAGAGCCGCACGACCACGCGGGCACCTGGGCGATCTACGGCCAGGCGGTGGGCACTACGGTCATGACCGAATGGCGCAAGCTCAAGGATCCTGAGGACGGCAAGCCGGGCGTCGTCGAGCCGCTCAAGACCTACGAACTGAAACCCGGTATGGCGGTGGTCTACAACGAGGACATGCTGCACTCCCCCGACCGCAGCGGCCCCACCCGCCTGATCCGCATCGAAGGCCGGAACCTCGACCACGTCACCCGCGACAAGTACGTCCCCGCCGGAGCCAAAGCGGCGGAGTAGCCGCGCCGGAAAAGCCATGCCGCCCCTGAGCCGGCCGGCGGACGGGATCTGCATCGGACCCGCACCGGCATCGCAGTGGCCTTTGGGAAGCCTTCGGTCTAAGGCTCCTCCCGGCGCGCGGGGAACAACGGCGCAGCCACCGGCAGGATTTGTGGCGGCAGACCGTGGCCGAAGCGGGCTCTTGCACGAAGAGACAGGCAAGTATTGCCGAGGCTGACCCAGGGCGCCATTGCGGCTATGATGCTCGCATTGGTGGTTTCACTTCATCGAAGTGTAACTTCAAGCGGGGTGAATATTCGATGGTCGGCAGAACTTTCTCCGCGTCTCTGTTCGTCTTGTTCCTGGCTGGGTCTTCCCTCCTGCAAGGCTGCGCTGCCCCGGCGCGTTTGCCTGCGGTGCCGGAAGACCGTCAGTCCGCGGCGGCCGTGGCCGGAATGCCCGGCATTCGCTACTGGCAGGAAGCCGACATTCCGATGCTCATCGAAGACGGCAAGCAGTCGTACTATCGCGAGTTGGACCTGTGGCAGGCGTCAGGGCAGCAGGGCGAACTGCCCCCGGCCAGCTACCTGGCCGTCTCCGGCGGCGGTGAGGACGGGGCTTTCGGCGCGGGACTGCTCGTCGGCTGGAGCGAAGCCGGAACCCGGCCCGAATTCAAGCTGGTCACGGGCATCAGTACAGGTGCCCTGACCGCGCCCTTCGCCTTTCTGGGCAGCAGCTACGACAAACAGCTCAAGGACGTCTACACGACGATCTCGGCACGCGACGTTCTGGTGGAGCGCGGTCTGGCGGCGCTGATCTTCGACGACGCCCTTTCCGACAACGCGCCTCTGCGCAAGCTGATCGCAAGATACTTCGACGAGACCATGCTCCGCGCCATAGCCGAAGAACATGCCAAGGGGCGCGTGCTTCTGATCGGCACGACCAATATCGACGCACGGCGGCCCGTCGTCTGGAACATCACAAAGATCGCCGCCAGCGGCCATCCGGGTGCGCTGGATCTTATCCATGACGTGCTGGTGGCATCGGCCGCGATTCCAGCGGCCTTTCCGCCGACCATGATCGACGTCGAAGTCGACGGACAGAGCTACCAGGAAATGCATGTGGACGGCGGCGCGAGCGCCCAGGTGTTCGTATATCCAGGCGCCTTGCATGTGAAGGACGTGTCGCAGGAAGAGAAAGTGCAACGAGAACGGCGCGCCTACATCATCCGCAACGGACGCCTCGATCCACAGTGGGCGGAAACCGACCGGGTCACCTACAGCATCGGCAGCCGGGCGATCTCGTCATTGATACAGAATCAAGGCGTCGGGGATCTCTATCGAATCTACACACTGGCCCAGCGCGACGGCGTCGACTTCAACCTCGCGTTCATCCCGCCGACCTTCGACGTCCCTCTGAACGAGCCATTCGATCAGGCCTACATGAAAGCCCTGTATGACCTGGGCTACGAAATCGGCAAATCCGGCACCGTCTGGGCCAAGGAGCCGCCTGGTTACTGAGGACGGCGCCAGGCCGGAGGAGGCTCGCTGCCTCGCCCCGCTTTGTGCCGGTCCGCCCGATCCGCGGCGGCTGCCGCAAGCTTCGACGGACCATTGCGGGATTCGGTTTGCGCGACGAAGCGACAACACCCGGAGAACCCACCTTGAGGTTGCAAACAACGATCCATTTGCAACAATATGGCCGGCAAGACGCAGTTCCGTACCCCTGGCAAAACGAGATGACAATGGCCGGTGACGCTATCGATACCTCGGGGGCCTTCGCAGGCTTCCTCTCTGTGGATTTCATCATTTTCGGGGCGGCTTGCCTTACGGCCATCCTTCTCAACCTGATCACGATCCTGAACCTCTGCCGGGCCATGCGAAATCACAAGCCGCAAGGAAACGAGGGCGGGGCGCAAGGCTGGGGGCCCGACGCAACCCAGGTTGTCGGACTTTCCTTGATCGCCGGGGTCTTCATCATCGTCCTGGCGCTCCCCGGTGACCATGTCCCCTACGAAGGGCTTTTCGCGATCGCAGGGACAATCGTCGGGGCGCTGTTCGGGCAGTTGGGTCTAGGGGCCAAGGAAAAAACGAAATAGTGGACCATAAGCCGCCGTCCGGTGGGGGTGCCCCCCTGGACCCGACTCTGCCCAGCGTGCCAAAACCTGAACATGTCAGTTTCGCTCAACGTCCTCCCCCCGGATTCTCCCGCTTTCCAGGTTCTGAAAGACACCTTCGGCTATGCCAGCTTCCGGCCGGGCCAGGAGGAGGTCATCGCCGCCATCCTGGCCGGCGAGAGCGTGTTGACCGTGATGCCCACGGGCTCCGGCAAGTCGCTGTGCTTCCAGGTCCCGGCCCTGGTGAAGCAGGGCCTGACCCTGGTGGTCTCGCCGCTGGTCGCCCTCATGGAGGACCAGGTTGCGGCCCTGAAGCTGGACGGCGTCGCCGCCGAGACCATCAATTCCTCGCGCAGCCGGGAGACCAACGTGGCCGCCTGGCGCAAGGTGGCCGCCGGCGAACTCAGCCTGCTCTACATTTCGCCAGAGCGCCTCATGACCGAGCGCATGCTCGCCGCCCTGCGCCGCCTGCCACTTTCGCTCGTCGCCATCGACGAGGCCCATTGCATTTCCCGCTGGGGTCCCTCCTTCCGGCCGGAGTACGAGGCCCTGGCGCGCCTGCCCGAGATCTTCCCAGCGGTGCCGCTGGCCGCCTTCACCGCCACCGCCGACGAGGCGACGCAGCAGGACATCGCGGCGAAACTGTTTCAAGGGAAAGGGCGGACCTTCGTCACCGGCTTCGACCGGCCCAACATCAGCCTGGCCGTGGAGTTGCAGCGCGAATGGAAGCACCAACTCTTGGACTACGTGAAGGCACGGCCGGGCGAAAGCGGGATCGTCTACTGCCTGTCACGGCGCAAGACCGAGGAGGCCGCGGAACTGCTGGCCAGGGAAGGCCTGCGCGCCCTGCCCTACCACGCCGGCCTGGACAGCGCCACGCGCGCCCATCACCAGAACCTTTTCATGACCGAGCCCGGCGTCGTCATGGCTGCGACCATCGCCTTCGGCATGGGCATCGACAAGCCGGACGTGCGCTACGTCTTCCATGCCAACCTGCCGGCCAACATGGAGGCCTATTACCAGGAGCTGGGCCGCGCCGGGCGCGACGGCCGCCCGGCCGAGGCCTTCATGCTCTACGGGCTAAACGATATCCGCCAGCGCCGCATGTTCATCGAGGACGATGGCCAAGATGGAAAGGGGGGCGATACCGATCACAAGCGCCGCGAGCACAAGCGCCTCGACGCCCTGATCTCCTACTGCGAGACGGCGCAATGCCGCCGCCAGGCGTTGCTCGGCTACTTCGGCGAGGATTATCTGGCGGAGAACGGCGGGCCCTGCGGCAACTGCGACGTCTGCCTCAACCCGCCGGCCACCGAAGACGGCACGGTGATGGCGCAGCAGGCGCTGGCTGCGGTGGCGCAGAGCGGCGAGCGCTTCGGCGCCGCCCACATCGTCGACCTGCTGCGCGGCGCCGACACCGAGAAGATCCGCGGCCAGAGCCACGACCGCCTGCCCGCCTATGGCGCCGGCAAGGCCGAGGACAAGGAGACCTGGCGCTCGATCCTGCGCCAGCTTACCGCCGCCGAGCTGCTGCGCCTGGACATCACCGGCCATGGCGGCCTCAGCCTCACCGAGGCGGGCCGGCGGCTGCTGGACGGCGACGGCGAGTTCCGCTTCCGCCGCGACACCGCGCGCTCGCGCGGCAGCAAGGCGACGGCGCGCGCCAGAAAGGCCATGGCGGAGGCCGAACTCTCCACCGCCGACGAGCCCCTGCTGGCCGCGCTAAAGGACCTGCGCCTGACCTTCGCCAAGGAACGCGGCGTGCCCGCCTACGTTATCTTCGGCGACCGCTCCCTCATCGAGATGGCGCGCGACAAGCCGGGCGACCGCATCGCCTTCGCCCGCGTCTTCGGTGTCGGCGAGGCCAAGGTCCGCGACTTCGCGGAGCCCTTTCTGCAGGCCATTTCGGAATTCCAGGAGAAAGCGGCGGCCGGCAATTGAGCGGCGGCGCCGCGGCGTCCGCCCAGACCATACTTCGTCTGATGCCTCAGACCTTTACGATCGCCTTGATCTTTGCCCGCCTCTGGTTGGAAAGCGCGGCGATCTCGTTATCTTGTTCCTGAATGGCGGTGCGCGCCAGGTCCAGCAGCTGATCGCCGAAAGATAGGTCGAGCAGTTCGTTCGGCACACGCCTGTTCGACGTGACCGACCCGTCTTCGTAGGTCACGTTAAAGGTCGTGTATGCGGCGGTTTTGCCGCTGGTCTTTCTGCGAGCCATTTTGCAGTCTCCGTTCATCGCTGACCCGCTCGCTGGGCCCGGCAAAGTAAGGCGGTAACGCCGCTCTGGAAATACATCCGTGACCACTATTCCGTCGTCGGTGATCCGGCATCCTGGCTATCGCCGCTCTCCGGCGCGTCGTCTTGTCGCGTTTTCTCTTCGCGCGCTTCCTTTTTCTCGGCCGCGCGCTTCGCCTTTTTCTCCGCTTTCAGCCGCTCGCGCTCCCTGCGTTCAAAATCGTAATTGGGCCTTCTCGCCATCATCGTCCTCGCTGTTTGGTTTCTCGGACAGTCCGGCGACAAGGGCTTGGGTGCCGCAGCGGAAGAGTTCGCGCAAGCTCATGGCCGAGCGCTCAGCAAGGGAGCGAGGTGGCCGGCGTTACGGCACACGCGAGATCCGCGTCCGTGTCCGGGTTGCGCATCTGGCTGCAACCTAGAGCATTTGCCGGCAAAAGAAACGCTCAATCCTCCCTTCGGGCCGAGAGGCCCTCATCCGGTCGCCAGGAAGAACGCCAGATCCGCTACCTGACGTTCGTGCCGCCGGTGATCTTGTCCAGCGCCTGGGCCAGGTTGGTCACACTGCGCTCCACGTTGTGCAGCTTGTCGAGGCCGAAGAGGCCGACGCGGAAGGTCTGGAAATCTTCCGGCTCGTCGCACATCAGCGGCACGCCGGCGGCGGTCTGCAAACCCTCGGCGGCGAACTTGGCGCCCGACTTGATGCCCGGATCGTCGGTGTAGCAGACCACCACGCCCGGCGCTTCGAAGCCCGCCGCGGCGACAGACTTGAAGCCCCGCGCGGCCAAGAGTTCGCGCACCTTGGCGCCCAGTTCCAGCTGCTCGGCCATCACCTTTTCGAAGCCGTAAGCCTCGGTCTCCTTCATCGATTCGCAGAAGCCGCGCAGCGCATCCGTCGGCATGGTGGCGTGATAGGCATGGCCGCCATTTTCGTAGGCTTCCATGATCTCCAGCCACTTCTTCAAATCGCAGGCGAAGGAGGAGCTCTGCGTCGCCTTCACCTTTTCCTTTGCCGCGGCGCTCAGCATGACCAATCCGCTGCAGGGCGAGGAGGACCAGCCCTTCTGCGGAGCGGAGATCAGCACGTCGACGCCCACGGCCTGCATGTTCACCCAGACCGTGCCGGAGGCGATGCAGTCGAGCACGAAGAGGCCGCCGGCCTCGTGCACCGCCTCGGCCACCGCTTTCATGTAGTCCTCCGGCAGGATCATGCCGGAGGCCGTCTCCACGTGCGGCGCGAAGACCACGTCGGGCTTCGCCTCGCGGATCGCCGCCGTCACCTCCTCGATGGGCGCCGGCGCGAAGGCGGCCTGGCGTCCCTGCTCGATCTGGCGGGCCTTCAGGACGATGGTCTCGGCGGGAATGCTCCCGGCCTCGAGGATCTGAGTCCAGCGGTAGGAGAACCAGCCGTTGCGGATCACCAGCGCCTTCCTGCCCGTGGCGAGCTGGCGGGCCACCGCCTCCATGGCGTAGGTGCCGCCGCCCGGCACCACGGCCACGCCGCCGGAGCCGCCAACGTTGTAGACCTTTTTCAGGGTGGTGGAGATATCCACCATAACGCCCTGGAAGGCCTGGGACATGTGGTTCAGGGCACGGTCCGTGAAAACCACGGAGTATTCGAGGAGCCCATCAGGATCGACGTTGGGCAGCAAGGCGGTCATGGCTTCTCCACTGGGGACAGCTTGGGGACTCTTGAGGAGGTAAAAGAGGCCGCACCATAGCTGAAAAAGCCGCGAGGGGAAGGTCGTATTTGGCCGCAGGGGGCGTCCGTCGCACCGCCGGCGCGGCCCTCTCGACGCCGCGGCCTCAGCCGGCGAACTGCAGCACCCAAGCCAGCAGCAGGTCGAACTGGGCTTTCACGAAAGCCCAGGCCTCGCCGGCCGCCGCTTGGCCGTCGTCCAGCCAGGCGCCGAGGCCATCCAGGCCAAGGCCGCTCAGATCGAAACCGGTCAGATCCAGGCTTGCCCCGAACCTGCGGTAGAGGAACCAGCCGCCCGCCGCGACGCCGCCGATCAGAAGGATCTTCTTCAAGGGCTGGAGATAGGCTCCCAAGCGCTGGCGGCGCGCCAGCGAGCGCAGCACCCCGCGCTTCTGCTTGTTCTGGACCTGGAGTTCCTTCTGCCACTCGGAGCGCGCCGACGACAGCCGCTTCGACTCTTCGTTGTGCCACTGCGTGCGCGCCGCCGAGATCTGCTCGCGGGTATCCTCCTCCCAGCTCCTGCGCGCCTCCTCGAGCTGCGCCTTGGCCTTGGCCTCGGTGCGGAGAATCGCCTGGGAGACGGCTTCGGCGATGCGCTCCTCGCCTTCCTTGTTCCACTTGGCCAGCGCCGTCGCCTCGGCGGCGGCCGCACGGGTGCGCGAAGCCTCCAACTCACCCGCCTGCGCGGCCAGGCGCTGCTCGGCCGCGGCCGCGGTGGCCTCCGCCGCTTCGCGGTAGGAACGCTCGACCGCCAGCTTCTCTTCCCAGGCCTGTTCCAGGAAGTCCTTCTGCTCCGCGAGATGCTGCTGGATCTCGGCCTTGCGGGTCGCCTGTCCCTGGGTTTCCGCATCTTCCAGGCGGCTTTGCAGCTCCTGTAGCGCGGCCTCGGTCTTGGAGCGCTGCTGCTGCTCGCGCGCCAGTTCTTCGCGGACGCGGGCCTCCTTGGCTTCGGACTCCTCCTGCCAGCGCGCACGGGCGTTCTGCACGCGCGCCTCGGCGGCCGCTTCGGCCTCCTGCGCCACGCTCTGCACCGCCTGCGCCACCGCTTCTTCGACCGCGGCGGCGACCTTCGCCTTGCCTTCGGCCTCAGCCTTCACCTCGACGGTGACCAGCTTCGCCTGAGCCTCGGCCAGGCGCGCCTCGGCTTCGGCCAGACGGGCGGCGAGGCGCTGCTGTTCGGTCTCGGCCTCGGCGCGGTGAAGGCGCGCCGTCTCCGCATAGCGCTCGCTGTCGTATCGCCACTCCGTCTTGGCCGTCTCCAACCGGGCCTCGGCCCGCGCCTCGGCATCGCGTCTCGCTTGCTTGGCAGCCTCCTGCGCCGCCGCGTCGATGCGCGCGCGGGTTTCAGCCTCGATCTCCTCCGGCGCAGGCCCGGCGGCCGCCTCGGCCAGCTTCTCCTCCGCCTCGTCCAGACGGCGCTGCAGCTCCCGCGCTCCGCTCTCCACCCGCGCTTCCGCCTCGCGGCGGCGCGCCTGCTCCGCCGCCAGGGCGTCGGCGACTTCGCTGCGCCGTTGTTCGGCCTCCGTCAGCTTCTCCTCGGCCTCGGCGGCCCGTGCCTCGGCCGCCGCGCGCTCTTCCGCCGCCTCCGCCTCCCAGCGGGCACGGGCCTTTTCCAGGGACGCTCCACCGCCGCGGGCCTCGGTCAGGACCAGGCGGGTTTCCAGGTCCTGCACGCGGGCTTCCGCCTCGCTGCGCTGGCGCCGTTCCTCCTGCAAGACGCGCTCCGTCTCCTCCTTCCAGTCCGCGTAAGACTCTTCCAGGCGCGCGACGGCGGTTGCTTCGGCGATCTGCTTCGCCTGCTCGACAGCCGCCGCGGTACCGGCCTCCGCGTCCTGTGCGGCAGCGGCCGCAGCGGCGCGCGCCTGATCCAGCTCCTCGGAGAGGACAGCGATCTCCCGCTCGGCGGTCTGTGAAGCTTCGCCCGCGGCGGCGGCAGCCTGCTCCGCCTCCTGCGCGCGCCGCCCGGCCGCCTCGGCCTCGGCGTGCGTGCGGTCGCGTTCCTCGGTTAAGGCCGCGATCTTCCGTCCGGCGTCTGCCGCCGCCGCCTCGGCCGTCTGCGACGCCTCCACCGCACGCGCTTCGCTCTCGGCCAGGCGCCGCTCGATCGCTTCCAGAGTCCTCCCCGCTTCGGCGGCCTGGCGCTCGGCCTGCGAGCGGACAGCACGCTCGGCCTCCAGCTTCTCCTGCCAATCCCGCTCCAGGCGGCCGGCCTGATCGGACAGCAGAGCGTTGCGCTCCACCGCCGCGGCTTCATGCAGCCTGGTTTCGGTTTCGCGCCATTCGTTGTGCAGCGCCTCGCGCAGCCGCGCCTCGGCTTCCGCCACGGCTTCCCGTTGCGCTTTCGCCGCGCGGCGTTCCGAAAGACGCAGCGCCGCCTTCACTCGCCGCTCCATGCGGGCACGGGGAACCGGAGGGCCGCCCTCCGCGCGCCGGGCCACCCAAAGCGGCAGGTCGAATTGGCCGACGATGGTGGCGTTCTCGTCGCGGTCGATGCCGACGACGCGCACCGCCACGGCGATGGGCGGCTCCGCCTCCTCGGGCAATTGCAGTTCCAGGTCGTCCAGGTCGTCGGGGGTCAGCGACCAGCTTCCGTCTTCGTTGCCGGTGCCCCGGTTCAGGCGCGCGCGGAAAGGCAACTGCACCACGCGCAGCAGAAGGCGCCGGTAGCGCCGATAGGGCACCAGCAGCCGCGCCAGGTCCAGAGGAATGCAGACCAGGGACTCCTCGTCCTCCGGCAGGGCGCCGGAAGCAGTCGCCATCATATCGCTCATCGCATCGTCCTTGGGGCGGCCCGGTTTTCTTGTTCTTCGTCCGGGCAGGCCCGTCATCGCATCTGACCGCCATTCTGCGCCTAAAGCGGTAAAGCGATCGTTCATGATGATGTGACCATGCGGAACTATCGAATTGGATTTGACTCGAATGCCGCGGACATCGGGCGCCCATCACCGGGCGCCGCACGCCGGCGCCACGTCAGGGCGGGATACCGGAACCGGCCGGCCAGGCGGCCGGCGAAGCCGTGGCCTAGTCCAGAGACCCGCGGTCGATCAAGGCCCGGACCAGCACTTCCGTCTGCTCCGGCGGGAGACTGCTGCCGGCGATCAGCTCGATGCCCATGATCACGGACGTCGTCTCCACGGCCTGCGTGTAGATTGACGCATAGGTTTCACGATAGATCGCGCCATTGATATAGGCTTCGCAGGCGCGGAACAGGATGTCGCGCAGGTTCTGCAGTCCCTGGGTGCGCCGAAGCAGGCGTTGCATGTTGTCGATCTGGTTGGAGTTCAGCTCCAGTTCGGCATCCGCCTCTCCGGCGGCGGAGTTCTTGCCGCCGCCGCGCGCCATGAACTGGGCCGTGCGTTGGGCGGCCAGCCCGACGTCCGGCGCCGGCTCGGCGCAGACGAGCGTCGTATCGCCGAAGCGCTTCGTCAGAATTGCGCGGCTTTCCGCCCCCATTCTGACAAGCGACAGATCGCCGTCCTTGAGTTCGCTGGAATTGGCGATCTCGGCCGCGTCGGGGGCGCCGCGGAGGTCGCCGACGACAAAGGCCGTTCCCGCTCCGGCGGCGACCGAAAGAATCAAGGAAAGTATGATTGTGGTCAGAGGTCTCATTCGATCCTCCCGAGGCTTGGCTGCAAGCGCCACCCAGCCTACACCCCGAACGGGAAGAGCCTGAACCTTTTCTCCCCGGCGCCCGGCACCAGGGGCGACGCCGAAAGGGCTTCCCGGCCGCCCCGTCCCTTCTACCCCCGCGCCGAGGGAGCCCCGAAGAAGATCCGCCAGAGCTGGCGGCCGCCCAGCTCCCGGCGCAGTACGCCGAAGGCGTTGTAGGCCATGAAGGCGACGCCGGTCCAAATGATCGTCGCCCAGACCTGGTGCACGTCGCGGTGCTGGAAGACGCCGGCCACCGCAGCGCCGAAGCCGCCGTATTCGTCCCGCGCCTCGAAAGCCTTCTCCAGCAGCAGGGCGGCCATGGTCGCCACGGTATAGAAGGCCGTGCGCACCAGCACATCGACGATGGGGGGCCGGTGCTGGAGCCACTGTCCGATCGGCACCTTCTGCAGCACGATGACGACCTTGGCCGTCACCAAGGCGACCAGCATGGCCGTGGCGAGGCCGCTGAAGCGGATGCCGTACTGCGCCAGCAGCAGTTGCTTCAGCACCATGATCAAGGTGAAGCAGGCGGCGAAGTAGACCGTCACGCCGGCCAGCAGCTTCAGTTCGTCAGTCAGCCAGTGCAGGAACTTCATGGCCCCCCTCCCCGCTTTGTCGCCGCCCGGTCCGCAGACGGTCCGGCCACCCGCGCGCTTCGAAGGTTAGCCGAAGGCCGCCCCCTGCGCCACGGCGGCGTGTGCCTTCAGCAAGCGGAGGCGGCGCCTTTCCGGAGTTCCTCCGGCTGTTGCCCCTTCGGCGCCTTGCAGGCCGCTCGAACAAGCCGGCCAGCTTGACCGGAGGGCGGCGAATTCGCATGATCTGAAGTATGAATCCAGCTCACCTGGAAAATCTCGATGCGCCGCGGAAGGTCACTGCACCTGCCCCGGACACGCCCCCCGGAATGGTCACCCGTATAGAGGCGTCCGATCTCCCCGACGATTGTGCGCGGCGGCTGTGGTCCTGGTGGTCGTCGGCGGAGAGGCACCCCGTGCCGCCACGGCGGGAAGACTTCGACCCCGTCGAAGTTCCGCGCACCCTCGGCAACATCACGATCTTCGACGTCGAGCGCGATCCCTGGCGCTTCCGCGTGCGCCTGGTGGGGACGCGCATCGTGGAGGAAACCGGCCGCGACACGACCGGCGTCTATCTCGATGAGTTGGAGAACGTCGAGACCATCACCCTGCGGGCCCGCTGGGCCGCCGAGAACGGCCGCCCCTATTTCGTGCCCCAGGCGCCCGTGGCCTGGACATCGAAGAAGTTCAGGCACTACGCGACCCTGGCCCTCCCCCTCGTCGACGGCACGGGCCAGACCTGCATGATCCTCTACTACATGTCGTTTTCGTGAGCCACTAAGATACGTCGCCTATCCGGCCGACAAGGCCGTCGGCTCGCCGAATGGCGTCGTCAGGTGATGCACGTAGTTGTCCCTACCAACAGTGCCAACGGACTCACACACTCAACTCGTTGAGTACCTCTGAAATAAATGCGAGCTCTTCTGGTGACTGGCGTTCATCGGCATCCATAACTGCGATCATGGCACGAACCAGACGCTTATCCGATTCCGGATCATTTCGAACTTTCAGCCGCAAGAGGCTTTCAGCAATCGCATGGATATCTGGCCGTAGTCTTCGAATGTAGCGATCTAGCGCACTACGGTCGGACTCCTGAAATCCAATCCCTTTTCGATCACAGACATCCGCAGAAAAATCCAGAATCTGTTCCACTTCAAGGTCATCTAGCTGACCATCGCTCTGGCTCAGCGCAGCCAGTATGCATAGTTCGTCCGCGCAAACCTCGCGCTGCACCTCCCCCGCCTTCGCCTCCGTGCTCCTAGAAATAGCCATACCGGACACCGGCAGTGGGAGATCGATACCCAAATCACCAAAAGAGTCGACGGGCTCCCATATCACGCCGTCCCAATCGATGACGGAAACAATTCGATCAGTTCTAAAACTCCTTACCGCTTTGCGTTCGTGGCAGAAAGCTCGCATCAGGTAGTTGCCGTCATTCGACTCACGAAATCCGTTGATCGTGACACGTCGCCGGGAAACGGCATTCTTCGAATCTCGGTATTCCATCGCAAAAGTCAGACCACCAATCGCTTCATCATCAAGATCGGTGGCCAACCCTGCTGGCTGGTCGGCGATGAGCACGGCCACCGGATCAATCCGATACTCAACGTCCTCGGGAAAGACATCGTCGCTGTCTGATAACTCCGGATCGAAATCGGGAATGATGACCGCAGACCGGATCGGCCGCTCTGTGAAAAGCTTAAAAATCTGGACGTACATCTATATGCCTCCAAATCACCACTTCTCTTATTAGTAGAAGATCGTAGTAATTTAGACATGTAATAATCAAGGCGTTTAGATGGGTAGTTGCGCCTATTTCCCCCTACCCCCGCACCCTCTCCCCCTTCGGGTCATACATCGGCTTGAGGCTGGCTTCCGCTTCAAACCTCTCCCCCGCCACCTCGATCTCGTAGGCTGAGGCCAGCAGTTCCGCCGCGCTCTCGCCCGCCTCGCACTTGACGTAGCCCAGGCCGATGGCGGCGCCCAGATGGTGGCCGTAGGCGCCGCTGGTCAGGTGCCCGGCGATGCGACCGTCGCGCCAGATGGGCTCGTTGTGGTAGAGCAGCGGCTCGGGGTCCTGGAGCCGGAACTGGACCAGGCGGCGGGTCAGGCCTTCCTCCTGCTTCCGCAGCACGGCATCGCGGCCGAGGAAGTCGCCGTACCTGCCGGCCGGCTTCTCCGCCTTCACCGCGAAGCCGAGGCCGGCTTCCAGCACGTGGTCCTCGTCGGAGATGTCGTGGCCGAAGTGGCGGAAGGCCTTTTCGATGCGGCAGGAGTCCAGCACGTGCATCCCGCACAGACGCGGGCTTCCCTGGGGTCCGATCTCCTGACCTGCCTCCATGAGCACGTCAAAAACGTGGCGCGCCGTGTCGGCGGGCACGTAGAGCTCCCAGCCCAGCTCGCCGACGTAGGAGACTCGGTGGGCGCGGGCCTGGGCCAGGCCGATCTCGATGACCTGCGCCGTGCCGAAAGGAAAGGACTCGTTATCGAGGCGTGACGGCGTCAAAGGCTGCAAGAGATCGCGCGCCTTGGGCCCCATGACGCAGAGCACCGCTTCGCCCGCCGTCACCTCCGTGGCCACGCAGTGGGCGTCTTCGGGGATGTGGCGCTGCAGCCAGGCCAGGTCGCGGCGGCCCACAGCGGCGCCGGTGACGACGAGGAACTCGGTCTCGCCGAGGCGCGTCACGGTGAGGTCGGCCTCGATGCCGCCGCGCGCGTTCAGCCACTGGGTATAGACGATGCGCCCCGGTTCCACGGCGATGTCGTTGGCGCAGATCTTCTGCAGCACGGCCTCGGCGTCGCGCCCCGCGACGCGGATCTTGGCGAAGGAGGTCATGTCGAAGAGGCCGACGCCCTCGCGCACCGCCCGGTGCTCGGCGGCGGCATGGTCGAACCAGTTCTGACGGCCCCAGGAATAGCGGTACTCGGCCTTCTCGCCACCCTTCTCTCCGGGGGCCCGCGCCTCGGGCGGCAGGAACCAGTTGGCGCGCTCCCAGCCCGCGGTCTCGCCGAAGCAGGCGCCGTGCGCGGCCAAGCGCTCGTGCAGCGGCGAAGTGCGGATGCCGCGCGCCGTCGCGAACTGGCGGTAGGGGAAGTGGTCGGCGTAGAGCAGGCCGAGGGATTCCTCGGCGCGCGCGGCCAGGTAGCTCTTGTTGTTCTGGAACGGCTGCAGGCGGCGGATGTCCACGTCCCAGAGGTCGAAGGGCGGCGACCCGCCCTCCATCCACTCGGCCAGCGCCTTGCCGGCGCCGCCGGCCGACTGGATGCCCACCGAGTTGAAGCCGGCGGCGACGTAGAAGTTCTTCAGCTCCGGCGCCTCGCCCAGGATATAGCGGTCGTCCGGCGTGAAGCTCTCGGGCCCGTTGAAGAAGGTGTGGATGCCCGCGGTCTCCAGGATCGGCAGGCGCGCGACCGCGGCCTCCAGGATCGGCGCGAAGTGGTCGAAGTCCTCCGGCAACTGGTCGAAGCAGAAGTCCTCGGGGATGCCGTCCAGGCCCCAGGGCTTGGCCTTGGGCTCGAAAGCGCCCAGCAGGATCTTGCCCGCGTCCTCCTTGTAGTAGGCGCACTCGTCGGGCACGCGCAGGACGGGCAGGTTGCGTGGCAGCTCCGGAATGTCCTCGGTAACGATGTAGAAGTGCTCGCAGGCCTGCAGCGGCACGGCGACGCCGGCCATGAGGCCCACCTCCCGCCCCCACATGCCGGCGCAGTTCACGACATAGTCGGCGGCGATTGTGCCCTTGTCGGTCTCGACGCCGGTGACGCGGCCCTTGTCCTGCGTAATCGCGGTGACCTTGGTCTGCTCGAAGATCCGCACGCCCTTCTGGCGCGCGCCCTTGGCCAGGGCATGGGCGATGTTGGCCGGGTCGGCCTGGCCGTCCTTGGGCAGGAAGACGCCGCCGGTAGCGCCCTCCAGGTTCAGCAGCGGGTACTTCGCCTGTACCTCCTCCGGCGTCAGGACCTCCACCTCCAGGCCGAAGGTCTTGGCCATGGAGGCGCCGCGCTTCAGTTCCTCCAGGCGCTCGGCCGTCAACGCGACGGAGAGCGAACCGTTCTGCCTGAAGCCGGTGGCGACGCCGGTCTCCGCCTCCAGCGTCGCATAGAGCTCGGCCGAATACTTGGCGAGCTGGGTCATGTTGGAGGTCGCGCGGAGCTGGCCGATGAGGCCCGCCGCGTGCCAGGTGGTGCCGCAGGTGAGCTGCTTGCGCTCCAGCAGCACCACGTCGGACCAGCCGAGCTTGGCCAGGTGGTAGGCGACGGAGCAGCCGATGACGCCGCCGCCGATGATCACCGCGCGTGCCTGGGTCGGGAGTTCACTCATGGATTTGTCTTTCTCGGATCAGAAGTCGCACCGCTTGCACCACAAACTTCTTTCGTCACCCTCGGGCTTGACCCGAGGGTCCCAAGGCTCAATTGGGGCGAGCGCTCGGGCAGGTGGCTCTTATCCCCGCTCGCGCTCACTGCCGCTCGCTTGGCCGGGATGTCGGCCTGAATGCAGGGCTCCATAGTCTATCGCCCCGCATCAATAAACCGGCGGCGAGATGACCCAGATCACCTCGCAAGGGGCCTTGCCGGGATTGCGCCAGCGCGTCGGCTCGCGTTCCGTGCGGAAGGAATCGCCGGCCTTCAGGTGGAAATGCCGCCCGCCGATCCACAGCTCCAGCTCGCCGGCAACCAGGTAGCCGGTCTCCTCGGTATCGCGGGTGATGACCTGCCTGCGCTCGGCGCCGGGCGCGAAGACGCTGCGCAGCACCTCGAAGCCGCCGCCCAGGTCCGGCGACAGCAATTCTTCGGTCAGGCCGGTCTCGGCCGAGCCGATGCGGCGGCGCCCGGCGGCGCGCACCACGTGGCCGCGCTCCTCCTCCGGCGCATCTTCCCGGACAAGGAACCAGGACATGGGCGCCTCCAGCGCCGCCGCAAGCGCCCGCAGATCATCGATCCCGAGTTCTGAAAGGCCGCGCTCGACCTGGCTGAGGAAGCCGACCGAACGCCCGACCTTCACGGCCAGTTCGGTGAGCGTCAGGCCGCGCGTCTTGCGCAGCGCCCGCAGGTCGCGGCCGAGCTTCCCGCCGGGCAGCAACGCCTCGCTTTCTCCGGCCGATTTCCGCCGCAGCGCCATGCGGCCCTCCTCTCACGCCTTTCGCCTTACCGGAGGGTCGCACTCCTGTCGTGAAAATTCTAGTAATTTTTTCACCAGCGTTTCGAAGGCCATGCGAGGCGCTTTCCACACCACAAGGGTTGCGCCGGGAGCATCCCATCCTAGGTTGGAAGGGTCGTCTTATACTTTCTCAGGAGCTTGCCGATGACGCAGAAGCCGCACAGCGCCACCGTATCCATGGCCGGGGAGACCTTAGTCGCGAAACTCGGCGCGGCCACCATTGCCTCCTCCGACCGCGCCATGATTCTGGAAGAAGTGAACGGCGAGAAAGCCTACCCGCCCGTGGTTTACTTCCCCCTCGACGACATCGATGCGGATGCGCTGGAGGCCACGGACCACCGGACCCATTGCCCCATCAAGGGGGATGCCAGCTACTACACCGTAAAGGGCGATGGCCAGAGACTGGAGAACGCCGCCTGGACCTACCGAGACCCCCTGCCCCTGGTCGGTGCGGTGAAGAACTACGTCGCCTTCTATCCCGGCAAAGTGAGCGTCGAACGGGCGTAAGCACGCACCGCCTTCGCGCTCCAGTCTGCAGTGGGTCCCGAGCCTATGCCCAGCCCTCCGCGCGCCGGGCTTCCCTCCGCCTGCCCCCGTCGGCCCCGCAACGCCACACCAAACACCTATCATTGGTTGTATTTCTACGGTAGGATGCCCCAAAAATACCACTGAACGTCTGAAGGGGGCCGGGCGGATGAGGGGGGATGTGATTGCGCGCACCGTCGCACCGGTGCTGCTTGTTCTCGCGACATCGGGCTGCGAGTCCTGGATCAACAAGCATGTTTCTCCGGACAGTGCGCCGCCGGGGGTGTCCTATACGCCGCCCCTGCCTTCGGCAACATCGGGGTCTTCCGCAACGGCCGGATCATCCGGCGATGAGAACGGCATCAAGTTCGTCGGCAGCGTCGCCGCGGCGATCGAGCACGCGGAAGCCTGGCGGACCACCTACTACAGGGCGGTTCAAGAATCCGAGTACTTGAAGAGCGCCACCGCCCTGGCCCTGATACCCATCTCCGCGGCGGCCCTCTACCTCGGCATCACCTCGACCAGCGGCGCCAGCCGGGACGTGATCACCGGGCTCGGGATCGGCGGGGCGTCCCTCTTCACGGCGGCCAACTACCTCTCGGCGCCGACGGCGAACCAGATCTACCTCGCCGGCTCCAAGGCGATGGGCTGCGTCGTCCTCGCCGCAAGGCCGCTGCTGGTGGAGGAAAAGGTGTTCGAACACCTGGAGACCTCGCTGGATACAATCAGAAAGCAGATTCCCGTGGTCCAGGCGCACATTCGTGGCCTGAAGGTCGCGCGTCAGGCCCGTATGAAGATGCTCGCCAACGAAACTGAATTTCTCGCACAGTTGGAAGCGGTGCTGAGCGAGGCCGAAGCCGGTATCGACGCCGCGCAGGAAGCGCTGCGCAAAGGAAACGCCTACCGCGCCCAGATCATCACCGCGCACCTGACCATCAACACCGTCGTCCGGAACGTCCGCGACGAGGTGAGCCTGCAACTCGATGCCCAGCTCCCGACCCTGCAATCGCTGGCTCAGGTGGTCAGCGGCATCGGCAGCCTCGCCCCTCAGATATCACAAACCAGCCGCTTCGCCCCGCTGCGCCAGGATTTCATCGAGGGGAAGCCAAAAGGACTGGATCAAAGCCTGAGAGACCCGGAGATAAAAACCGCCAAAGAAGCCCTCAAAGACAAGGCCGGCAAGCTGGAAGACGAAGTCGACAAGCTGGCCGAAGCGGTTGCGGCCATCGCCGACATCCTGAACGACGCCGACGCCCTGGAAGCGGTCCTCTCGACGATCAATGCCTGCTCCGTCGAGCGCGTGCCGGGCACCTTCGAGGTCGAGCCGGCGGACCCGGAAATCGAGATCCTGGCCGGCGAGACAATCACCTTCTCCGCCATCGGCGGGTCGGGCAACTACGGCGCCAACCTCAGCGGCCCCGCCGCCTCCGGTCTGAGCCTGAAAAGAGAATTGCCGGAGGAGGGCTTTGGCATGTCGTTCCTCCTCACGGCCAAGAGCAATGCGGAACCGGGCGAAGCGAAGATCGTCGTCCGCGATTCGAGCCTCGGAAACCGCCACGAAGCGAAGATCGTCATCAAGAAGAAGACCGACGGGCAGGAACCTCCTCCGCCTCCAAACGAGGAAGACAGAGGCGCAACTGACAGGGGCGAAACCGACAAAGCCGCGGCCTTCAACGCCATTGAAGCAGCGGACGGCGCAACCGCCGAGGAGCTGCGCAAACGCATCCAGAGGGCGCTCTGCCTGACTTCGAAGAATCCGGTCGACGGCATCGACGACATCGACGGCCAATGGGGGCCGCGCACTGAGAAGGCCGCAGGCCTGTTTCAGGAGCAGATAGACGCCCCGGCGAAAGACGGCGCCCTCACGAAAGGCCAGGTCGAAGCGCTGATCGCTGCCGACAGCGACAGCATCGACGCCCGCTGCTCGGCCACCGTGCTCGCCGTCTACAAGAGTTTCGCCGACGAGATCGAAACCCAGGGCGTTCCGGTCGAAGGCGTGGAGGGCTTGGACGTCACTGTTTCGGGCACTTCCCTGCCCGCCGACATAGACGGGCTTATCGTTCTCACACTTGCCTTCTCCGGAGACGGCGGCGGCGACTTGAACGAGCATGAGAAGTTCAAGAAAGCCGTGGAATCGATCCTTAAATTCGCAAAAAGCGACGATCACTGGATAGGGCTGAGCCAGATCGCGGTGCAGATCGAAGCGCAGTGACAAGGTCGCCACCGCCCGGATAAGGGAGGGACGATATGACACGACCCACACGACCGAAGGCCTGGATGCGGGCGACCGCGGAAGCGACCCGCAGGCGTGCTCCGGAAGGCGCCGCGGAGGCCGTCAAGGTGTTCCACAGCGACCTGGACCGCAAGCAGCAGCTCCAGCTCGCCAACGAGATCGCCGAGACGCGAGGAGCGGAACTCTGCCGCGCCTATCCCAACGTGATCGATGTCGGCGCCGGGTTCCGCACCCGCCGGGACAAAGCCGGGACGCCCCGTAAGCGCAAGGACGCGGCCGTCGTCTTCTACGTCTCGCGAAAATGGGCTGAGGAACGCGGGTCAAAACCCGAAGATGCGATCCCGCGACACCTCTACACCTATGTCAACGTCAAGCGGCGGCGCAAGCTCTGCGCCGTTCCGACCGATGTCGCGGATGCCAATGACGAGGGCGCGGCGAAAGTGCAGGCGAACACCCGCCGCGTTCGTGTCCAGCCGGCCCCATTACCTCACCCGGGCATAGGAACCCTGACCTGCCTGATCCGGAGGTCCACGCTGCCGAGGCGGGTCTTCGCGATCAGCTGCCGGCATGTCTTGAGCCTTTCCGCCGACCATCACGGCCGCAGGTTCGCAATCTGGCCCGTGGGCGATGCCGCCGACGACAGGCCGCTGGGCAAGACGCGGAATGTTCTGGGGGAGTTGTGCAACGGACCGGAACCGAGCCTCGACGCACAGCTTTGCGAGGTGACGGCGGAGCGGGCCGTCCTGCGCCGCGTTTTCGGCGGCCTGACGCTTTCGGGCGCCGTCACGTCACCGGACGACCTCCCGGAGAGGGCGGTGATCCTGACGTCTCATGGCCGCGTCAAAGCCCGCGGGCTTCGCATCGCGCATCGCTCCCTGCCGTACTCTCACCCCTCGCTGAAGGAGGTCGTCCACAGGAAGCTGATCGTCACGGAGTTCGTCGGCGCTGGCACCGAACGCGGCGACAGCGGCGCGGCCCTCGTGACCCTGGGCGAAAAGCCCCTTCTCGTCGGCATGCACATCGCCGCCTCGGAGAACGGGAGATTCTCCTACGCGATCCCGGCGGCTCATTTTCTCGACCCTCGGCTCTACAAGAAGGGCACCGTTGGGTCGGAAAAATGGACTCTTGTCGCCCCCTGACCGCGCGCCTCTCCGCTCAGATCAACCGCTTGCGGAGCTGGGAGGAGACGATGTCGATGATGGAGACCACGGCCACCACGACGATGATGACGGCCGCGGCGCGGTCATACTGGAAAGCGCGGAAGGACTCGTAGAAGGTGAAGCCGATGCCGCCGGCGCCGACGATGCCCAGCACCGTGGCCGAGCGCACCAGGGTCTCGAAGCGGTAGAGCGAGAAGCTGGACCACAGCGGCAGGACCTGCGGGATGACGCCGTAGATCACCTGCTGCAAGCGGCTGGCGCCCGTCGCGCGGATGCCCTCCACCGGGCGAGGGTCGATGGCCTCTACCGCCTCGGAGAACAGCTTGGAGATGACGCCCAGGTTATGGATGAAGAGAGCCATGACCCCGGCAAAAGGCCCCAGGCCCACCGCGGCCACGAAGAGGATGGCGAAAACCAGCTCGTTGATCGCGCGGGCCGCGTCCATCAGGCGCCGCATGGGCTGTACGATCCAGACCGGCGCGATGTTGTTGGAGGACAGCAGCGCGCAGGGGATGCCGGCGGCGATCGACAGCACGGAGCCCCAGAGCGCGATCTGTACCGTCTCCACCATCTTCTGGATGAAGAGGTCCAAATCGGAGAAGTCGGGGCTTAGAAAGTCGCCGATGAAAACCGCCATGTTGTCGGCGTCGGTGATCAGGAAGGTCCAACGGTCGACCTCGGCCGGATAGTAGGACACCCCCAGCATCACGGCGATGATCACCGCCACCCCGGCGCGCTTGAGAAAGCCGCTCCAGCGCGGCTTCAGCGCCTCGCGCAACTCGGGCGAGAGGCCGTCCAGCGGTGGGGCGGAGGATACGGCGTTGGCGGTGGCGAAGCTCATGGGCGGCGGTTTCCCGGAAGGCGGCAAATCAGGAATTTACGGAGAAGGATGAAAGAGAGACCGGGGGTGCCGGGAGCGGTTCCGGAAAACCGCCCCGGCGTCCCGTGACATCGGCTCAGTATCCGGCTGCGCCGACGATCTTGGCGTAGGCCTGCAGGTCCTTCAGCTTTTCCTCGGCCGCCTTCACGCCCGCCTCGTCGCCGGCGTTCTGGGCCTTGATCTTGGCCTTGAAGGCCTCGATCTGGCGCACGTCGAGCAACTGCGCGTCGGACGACGCCAGGAAGGGCCCCCAGCCATCGGACATGCTCGCCAGCACCTCACGCTCGCGCTTCACCTTGTCCGCGTCGCCGAAGCGGCCGTACTGCATGAAGAAATAGTAGATCTTCTGCTTGGCGTCCCCGGCCAGTTCCTTGCGCCATACCATCGGGTCGGAGGGGATCATCGGCGAGCGCCAGATCTCCTTGATATTGGCGGCGGCTTCCGGATTGGACTTGGCGAGGCGCGCGTAGATCGATTCGGTGTTGTTGGTGGCCACGTCGACCTTGCCCGTGGCGACGGCCATGGCGTTGCCTTCGTGGTTGGAGTTGGTGACCCGCGCGAAGCAGTCCTCGGGAGTCTTGTCGTTCAACGCCCAGACGTAGTAGCCGGGAATCGCGAAGCCCGAGGTGGAGTTCGGGTCGCCGTTGCCGAAGGTCAGCGTCTTGTCGCAGGTCAGCACATCGTCCAGGGAGTTGATCTTGCTGTCCTTGTTGACGATCAGCAGGGAGTAGTAGCCCTTGGAGCCGTCATCCTTGATGGTCTGGGCGAAGACTTCGCCGCCGGCACGGTCCACGGCCTCGATGGCCGACTTGTTGCCGAACCAGGCGACGTCGACCTTGCCGAAGCGCATACCCTCGATGACGCCCGCATAGTCGGAGGCGAAGAAGGGCTTCACCTTCACGCCGAGACTCTTCTCCATGTCCTCGAGGAAGGGGCTGAAGGACTTCTCGAGGGCCGAGGAGGACTCGGTCGAGATGATGCCGAAGTTGATCTGGTCCGGCATCTCGGCCTGGGCGACGCTGGCGATGCCAGCGCTCAGGGCCAGGGCCGTCACGAGACCGGCGGCGGTGGTGAGGGTCTTGAGCATCATTTACTCCTGTTTGTCTGATGCGAAATTGGAGATAAGGGTCAGGCGTTGACCGCCAGGCGGGCGGCGAGGCCGTCCTGGCGGTCCAGACCGTTGCCCGGATAGGCGCCAAGCGGCGGCCGCGACGGCCCGATCTTGGAGGGGGCCTTCACGAGGTCGAGGCTGCCCGCCTCCACCCCGTAGAGATCGGCGATGTCGTCCGGCGTGATGGCGCCGGTCGGCCCGTTGTGGATTACGCGGCCGTCCTTCAGCGCGATGAGGCGGTCGCAATGCTCGAAGGCGTGATCGATCTGGTGCAGGGAGACGATCACCGTGGTCCTGTCCTGGCGGTTGATCTCGCGCAGGGTCGACATGATGAGCCTGGCCGAGGCCGGGTCCAGGGAGGCGATGGGCTCGTCGGCGAGGATCAGCCGGGCCTGCTGGGTGAGCACCCGGGCGATGGCGCCACGCTGCTGCTGGCCGCCGGACAGCGTGGAGGCGCGCTGGTGCGCCTGCGCGATGAGGCCGACGCGCTCCAGCGCCTGCAGCGCCTTCACCCGGTCGTCCTGGGGAAAGAGGCCCAACGTGCCGCGCCAGCGCGGGATGCGCCCCAGCCGCCCGGCCAGCACGTTGGTCAGCAGCGACAGGCGGTTGATCAGGTTGAACTGCTGGAAGATGACGCCGACGTCACGGCGCAGCACCTCGCTGTGCTCGCAGAAGCGGCCGTCCTTCTGGGTTTCCCTGCCGAAGAGGGCGATGCGGCCTTCGGTGCCGCGGTCCATGCGCTCCAGGCCGCAGATGAGGCGGATCAAGGTCGACTTGCCGGAGCCCGAAGCGCCGATCAACCCGACCATCTCGCCTTCGCGCACCTCCAGGTCGACGCCGTGCAGTACGGTCTTGTCGCCGAAAGACTTGCGGACGCGCTTGAGCGCAATTGCGGACATGCGGAGACCCCCCTGGATACGATGGTCCCGGCCCCAATCGGCCGAGCGGATCGCCCCAAGCTCTACAGTCCGCTTGTGACTCTATGATGACAGCTATGCTGCTGTTTTCTTGCGGCCGCGCGATGCGAACGCGCGAAGGCTTGCCCTACTCCGCGGCCCGCCTTGCCCGCACCGCCGGATTCTTCCGCTCCTTCAGCTTGTGGCCGACGTCGGCGATGGCGTTGATCGCCGGCACGAGCTGCTGGCCGAGATCGGTGAGGGAGTACTCGACGGAGGGCGGCGAGGTCGGCTTCACCTCGCGCCGGACGACGCCCTTGGCCTCCAGGTCGCGGAGCCGGGCGGTCAGCACCTTGGCCGAGATCCTGGGGAT
Source organism: Pelagibius sp. CAU 1746 (assembly GCF_039839785.1). Taxonomy (NCBI): domain Bacteria; kingdom Pseudomonadati; phylum Pseudomonadota; class Alphaproteobacteria; order Rhodospirillales; family Rhodovibrionaceae; genus Pelagibius; species Pelagibius sp. CAU 1746. The sequence goes on along the minus strand of NZ_JBDOQT010000001.1, from coordinate 2,447,926 downwards.
GTCGACGCGCAGTTCGTTGAAGCGCCGCGGCCCGCCGCTGAGGTACCAGATGACGTTGGGCGTCCACGCGCCCTTCAGCACCTCCATGCAGGTGGACAGCGGACACTCATAGGGCGGCTCCGGGCTGCGGTTCTTGCGTATCTTCAGAGCCATAGGATTGCCTTCCAGGTCCTCGGGTTACCGATGGTAACCATTAGTTACCGAATGGATACTCGATAATCACATAACCATCAACCAGCAGGTATACAAAAGTAACTATCGACCCTACGTCTTCGGTGCGCCGCAGCCGCGGCCGTTCCGAAGCAACAGGAGACTGACGCAATGAAGCTGTATTACCTCCCCGGGTCCTGTTCCCTCGCCTCCCACATCGCTTTGCGCGAGATCGGCGCCGCCTTCGATCTGGAGCGCATCGATGCCGCCAACAAGAGCGCCGACTTTCTGGCGCTGAATCCCAAGGGTTACGTCCCGGCCCTGACGCTGGACGACGGAGACCTGCTGACGGAGAACGCCGCGATCCTGCAGTTCATCGCCGACACGAAGCCCTCGGCGGCCCTGGCGCCGGCGGCCGGCAGCCGTGAGCGCACCCGCCTGCAGGAACACCTGAACTACGTCGCTACCGAGCTGCACAAGTCCTTCAGTCCGCTCTTCAAGGCCGACAGCAGCGAGGCCGAAAAGGATGCGGCCCGGAAGAAGGTGGCCCTGAAACTCGACTACGTGGAGCAACTGCTCTCCGACGGGCGCAGCTATCTGATGGGCGACAGCTTCAGCGTTGCCGACATCTATCTTTTCGTGGTCGCCAACTGGACCGGACCAACGGAAATCGGGCTCGACAACTGGCCCAGCATCGCCGCTTTCCAGAAGAGGATTGCCGCCCGCGAGTCGGTCCAGGCGGCGTTGAAGGCCGAAGGCCTCGCGGCCTGAGCGGGGCCATGGACCAACGCTTCGCAGAGGTGGCGGCCGTCTTGCAGACCTACTTCGACGGCCTCCACCACAGCGACACCGGAAGGCTCAAACGGGTCTTCCACCCGCTGGCCCACTACGTCACGGCGACCGAAGCGGTGGACCAGGGAGACCAGCCGGTGCATCTGACGATGGCGCAGTACTTCCCCATCGTCGATGCCCGGCCGTCCCCGGCCAGCCGCGGCGAGCCGCGCCGCGACCGCGTCGTCTCGGTGGAGTTCGCCGGGCCGGTCACCGCCCTCGCCCGGGTGGAATGCGCGATCGGCCCGAAGTTCTTCACCGACCTGCTGACCCTGATCTTCGTCGGGGGCCGCTGGCAGATCGTTTCCAAGGTCTTCCACTTCGATCTCGACGAAGAAAGCTGAACAGAGGAAGAAGAAGCCCCATGCCCTACGTGAACGTAAAGATCACCCGCGAAAGTGCCACCGCGGAACAGAAGGCGGCACTCATCAAGGGCGTCACCGACCTTCTGGTTCAGGTGCTGGACAAGAATCCCGCCACCACCCACGTCGTCATCGACGAGGTAGAGCTGGAGGACTGGGGCCTGGGCGGGCTGCCGGTGGAGGAGTTCCGCCGGCGTCAGAAAACGCCCGCAGCCGGCTGAAGCCGCAACAAGGCCCACGGAGACTGCAAAGGGACGTTGCGCGAGCGCCCCTTTTCTTTCGCCGATCTCCGCGTTCGACCGGGACACCGGGCCTCTATGCCTCCGGCGGAACAAGAAAGCCCGGGACAAGCACCGGATGTTGCCATGCAGACCTGGCCGCGATACTCCTTTGCCCATGGAGCATGCTTGCACAACATCGAGGACACGCCATGGCCATTGATCCGATCGCCGTCTGGGCAAACATGAAACTGAAGACTTGGCCAGAGCGCTACTGGATGCTCGCGCTTAGCGACGACAACGCCTCCGCCGCCGCGGCGGCGATGCGTAATGCAGAGGGACGCTATGCTTCCTTGATCCGTGACCAGGGGTGCCTCTCCGTCATTCTCGACGAAGCTGCCCTGGCCGAACTGGAGAAGGAAGCACCGGTGCGCGAACGATTCGGGCCGTTCAAAATCGTCTCGACCGACGGCGAGTTGCCTTTCGACGTCATCGGCTTCCTCCGCCCTCTTCTCGAGGTCTTGAACGGCGCCGGAATTAAAGCCGGGCCCCAGTGCGGCGCGGACTTCGATCACCTCTTCATCTACGAGAAGGACATTCGGCGCGCCGAGGAGCTGATGGACGGCTTCGTCGCCGCCGCAAAGCAGAAAAAAGCCGCGTCCTGATCCTCGCGTCCCCAACGCCGGGATGCTACCCAAGCAGCGCCGTCGCCATCCACTTGTTGAAGCAATGCGTCGGGCCGTCCATTGCCGGCGAGAAGACGCCCCCTTCGAATGCCGGCGAGGCGCGCCCCGCCTGCATGCCTTCCACCACCCCGCGGTCTTCCTCGAAGACCGTGAGCCATTGGCGGGCGTTGGTGGCGCGCAGATCGGCATAGGCGTCGCCCAGGGCCGCATCGTCGAAGTAGTATATCTCGAAGTGTTCGCGGGTGGCGCCGGCGGCGAGCGGCTCCAGCACGACCGTAAAGAAGTGGTCGGAATGGACGCCGAAAAGAACGTTGGGGAAGAGCGCCAGATACTCTCCGGCGCCGTACCAGCTCTGCGGCAAGCCGGGGTGGGCCGGAAACTGCCGCCCGTCGCCGCTCAGCGCCGGGCGGTAAGCGGTGCTGCCCTGCCCGGCCATGTGTCCCGCCTCCTCGATGGCATAGTGATCCTCCAGGCGGGAGTACTGGTTCAGGGCCGGGTGTATCCACGGCAGGTGATAGGCCTCGCAGTAGTTCTCCACCGCCAGCTTCCAGTTGCAGTTCAGCTCGATGGCAAAGGCCGAGTCGGCGCCGCCGTGACGCAGGCGCGCCGGATCGAAGGCGCTCCAGCGCGCGGCAATGGGCGCGATGAAATCCTCGAAAGGCGGCGCCTCGCCGGAGAGGTCGATGAAGACCGCATCGCACCACACGGCGCTGCGCACCTCCTTGAGGCCGTGCTTCGACTTGTCGAAGCCCTCGCAGGTCTTGGTGCCCGGCCCGCCGATGAATGGCGTGGCCTTGAGGCTGCCGTCCAGGCTGTAGCTCCAGGAATGATAGCGGCAGCGGATCAGGCCCTTGGACCTGCAGGGCGCGCTCACCAGTTCCAGCCCGCGGTGGCTGCAGACGTTGTGGAACACCTTGATCTCACCCGCGCGGTCGCGCAGCAGCAGCAGCGGCAGGCCGAACAGCTGCAGCGGTTTCAGATCGCCCGGCTCCGCCACCCAGTTGCCCACACCGATGCAGGTCCAGGTCTTTGCCAGCACCTCGTCGCGCTCCGCGGCAGCGAAGGCCTCGGAGGTATAGGCCGCGTTGGGCAGGCCGCCGGCCTCGGCGATGGGCAGCAGAACGCGCTGCAGCGCCAGCCGCTCGGCCTCGATCTCTTTGGGCAACCATGTGGTCATTTCCGCCTCCGCGCCAAGGGGATGCCATGCTTAACGGCTTCCACTCTTCCGCGCCTCGGGCGAAGGCCGCGACAGCATTCGCGACAGGGCTGTTTCAGGAGCGACAGACCCTCCGATCGGCTCTTTGATCTCTGTCATCGACAGGACCCGGGACCTGGCCGACAACTGGCCCTTTGGCATAGGAAGGAGAGCGAATTGCACAAGGACTGGAAGACGGCGAACCAGACGCTGTCGCAGGCCATCACCGACTACCGCAAGGCGTCGCCGGAACTGGCGAGGGCCTTTTCCGGGCTCGCCAATGTGGCGACGGCCCCGGGCGAGCTTTCACCGAAGACCAAGGAACTGATCGCCTTGGGGATCGGCATTGCCGGCCGCTGCGACGGCTGCATCGGCTTTCACACCGCCGCCGCCATCCGCCACGGAGCGACCCGCGCCGAGATCCTGGAGACCATTGACGTGGCGATCTACATGGGCGGCGGGCCGTCCTACGTCTACGGCGCCCAGGCCCTGGAGGCCTTCGATCAGCTTTCGGGGAGTTGAGAGTGCAGGAGCCGGCGGGCCGACGCCGCGGGCACATATCCTCGACTTCCTCTCCGTCGTCGTCCCGGCACTTGTTGCCGGGACCCATTGCCGTATCCGCGCAACGGCCGGTCGGAAATTTACCCCGGGGCAGATGCCAATGGGTCCCGGGGTCAAGCCCCGGGACGACAGAGGCGTGATTACGTCACCGCCCGCAGATAGCGGATCGGGCGGCCTGCGGAGGCGGCGTTGGCCGCCGCGACGATGGCCGCCGTGTCGATGCGGTGGTGGCCGTAGAGGTCCTCGATGGTGCCGGTCTGGCCGAAATGCTCGACGCCCAGCGCCTGCACCCGGTGGCCGCGCACCGAGCCCAGCCAGGACAGCGTGGTCGGGTGGCCGTCCAGCACCGTGACCAGCCCGGAGTCGCGATCGATGGGCGCCAGCAGGTTCTCGATGTGGGAGCGCGCGTTGACGGCGCCCTCCTGACGCGCCCGCTCGGCGGCGTGCCAGCCGGCGCTCAAGCGGTCGGCGGAGGTCACCGCCAGCACGCCGACGTCGCGGCGATCCTCGGCGATGAGTCCGGCCGCGGCGATGGCTTCCTCCGCCACCACCCCCTGGTAGGCGATGACCACCTCGCAGTTGGGCCCGGGCTTCCTCAGCCAGTAGGCGCCGTTGATGATGTCTGCGGCGATCTCCGTATCGATGCTCCGCTTGGGCTGCTCCAGCGGCCGCGTGGAGAGACGCAGGTAGACCGAACCGCCCTTTTCGTCACGCAACCAGGGACCGGAAGGCTCGCCTTCGCCGTCACGCTGCAGATAGTCGAAGGACCAGCCGAGGATGGTCGAGAGCTCGTCGACGAAGGCCGGCTCGAAGGACGCGAGACCATCCTGCGCCAGGCCGATGAGCGGCGAGGAGACCGACTGATGCGCGCCGCCTTCCGGCGCCAGGGTGACGCCAGAGGGGGTGGCCACCAGGATGAAACGGGCGTCCTGGTAGCAGGCGTAGTTCAGCGCATCCAGGCCGCGCTGGATGAAGGGGTCGTAGAGCGTGCCGATGGGCAGCAGGCGTTCGCCGAACAGCGAATGCGACAGGCCCAGCGCACCCAGCAGCAGGAAGAGGTTCATCTCGGCGATGCCGAGCTCGATGTGCTGACCCTCGGGCGACATCGCCCACTTCTGCGCCGAGGGCACCTGCTGGTCGCGGAAGGTGTCGGCCAGCGGCGTGCGGCTGAACAGACCGCGGCGGTTCACCCAGGGGCCCAGGTTGGTGGAGACGGTGACGTCCGGCGAGGTGGTCACGATGCGCTCGGCCAGCGGCGAATTTCCGCGGGCGATCTCATTGAGGATCTTGCCGAAACCTTCCTGCGTCGACAGGGATCCGCCTTCCGGCGCCGCCAGCTTGGCCGGCACCTCGACGCGCCCGGCGTCATAGCGCCGCCGCCCCTGGGCGTTGAAGGGCACCGCCTTGAGGAAGGCCTCGATGTCCTTTCGTGCCGGCGCCATGGCCTCGAAGGGCTCCCACTCGTGGCCCTCGCGGATGCCCAGGGAGGCGCGGAAGCCCTCCATCTGCTCCGGCGTCATCAGGCCGGCGTGGTTGTCCTTGTGGCCGGCCAGCGGCAGGCCGTGGCCCTTCACCGTGTAGGCGATGAAGCAGACCGGGCGGTCGTGATCGACCGAGTGGAAAGCCTCGAGGACCGCCGGCAGGTCGTGGCCGCCGAGGTTGGTCATGAGGCGCGCCAGTTCATCGTCGCTGCGGGCCTCGATGAGCTTTGTCGCGGGGCCCTGGTCGCCCAGGTCATCCAGGAGACGTTTTCTCCAGGCCGCGCCGCCCTGGAAAGTCAGCGCCGAATAGAGCTGGTTGGGGCAGTCATCGATCCACTGGCGCAGCTTCTCGCCGCCCGGCTCCTTGAAGGCGGCCTCCAGCAGGTGGCCGTACTTGATGGTGATGACCTCCCAGCCCATCGAGCGGAACAGCTTGTCGAACTGGCCGTAGAGGTTCTTGCTCGCCACCGCGTCGAGGCTCTGGCGGTTGTAGTCGATAACCCACCAGGTGTTGCGCAGATCGTGCTTCCAGCCCTCCATGAGGGCTTCGTAGATATTGCCCTCGTCCAGTTCCGCGTCGCCGACCAGCGCCACCATGCGGCCTTCCGGCCGGTCCTTGCTCCAACCTTTGAGGCGCACGTAGTCCTGCACCATGGAGGCGAAAGAGGTGATCGCCACGCCCAGGCCCACCGAGCCGGTGGAGAAGTCGACATCGTCGCCGTCCTTGGTCCGCGAGGGGTAGGACTGGGCACCGCCGAAGCCGCGGAAGTTCTCCAGCTTGTCGCGCGCCTGGTTGCCCAGCAGGTACTGGATGGCGTGAAACACCGGGCTGGCGTGCGGCTTCACCGCGACACGGTCCGCCGGGCGCAGCACGTCGAAATAGAGCGCCGTCATCAACGTGGCGAGCGAGGCGCTGGAGGCCTGATGGCCGCCGACCTTCACCGTGCCTTTCGGGCGGATGTGGTTGGCGTTGTGGATGGTCCAGGACGACAGCCAGAGCACCTTCTGCTCCAGCGCCTGCAACATCTTCAGGTGGCGCGCATCATTGGTCGCCATGGGGGACTCCCTGCTTGGAGAGCGGCTGGAAGGAAGAATACGCCAAAACCCCCTGGCATTTCATGCCAATTACGCCACTTTCCGTAGTCAAATTGGCACCTTCCACTATCCTTCAGGAACGGAATGGCATAATCTGCCAGCCATGAAACTGGACGCCATCGACCGCAAGATCCTCGACGCCCTGCAGGGCAACGGCCGCCTCTCGAACGTTGAACTGGCCGAGCGGGTCGGGCTCTCCCCCTCGCCCTGCCTGCGCCGGGTGCGTCTGCTGGAAGAGGCCGGGGTCATCAAACGCTACGTCGCGCTGCTGAACCAGGACGCCGTCGGCCTGCCGGTCTCGGTCTTCATTTCCATCAAGCTGGAGCGCCAGCACGAGGAAGACCTCGACCGCTTCGAGGCGGAGGTCAGCGGCTATCCCGAAGTGCTGGAGTGCTACCTGATGACCGGGACGCGCGACTACCTGCTGCGCGTGGCCACCGCCGACCTGGCGGCCTACGAGCGCTTCCTCAAGACCAAGCTGACCCGCGTGGAGAACGTCGCCTCCATCGAGTCCAGCTTCGCCCTGCGCCAGGTGAAGTACACCAACTCCCTGCCGCTGGAGACGACGGGCGGCCCGGCAAGAGGGGCCGTCTCATGAACTGCCGCCGACAACAGAACAGGGTTTCCGAGCAATGCGCATTTTCCTGATGCTGCTGGGCGGGATCGTTGCCGCCGGCGCCCTGGCCTTCTGGATCTTCGTGAACGCCATGGCGGCCGGCTTCTACACCAACAACGCCAGCCGTTCTTATGAGTGGTTCACGGAAGAAGCCCTGCTGATCTTCTGGCTGCCTTTTTTGATCGGCGCCGCCATCGCGTTCCTGGGGTGGAAACGCAAGTAGAGCGCGGCGCGCTCAAGCCCCGCCCGGGTCTCCGGCAAGTGGCGGCACCCGCGCGATAACGCCCTTCCGGAAGAAGGGCGGGCGACGCTCCATGGCCGGCACGCCGTGGGGCGAGTCCGCGACCGCGCGGGCGGCCGCCAGGATGTCAGCGAGATCCTTCTCCGCATCGGCATTGCCGATGAGATAGCTCCACCTTTCGGGATCGCCGGCCCCGGCGCGGAAGGCCAGGGTCACGGGACGGTCGCAGACGGCGAAGCATTCGACCGGCGCCACGTCGATGCCGGGCATCTCCGCGGCGGCAGCCAGCAGGGCCTCGTAAAGACGGCGGCCGGCGGGGACCGCCCCGCCGGCCGCATCTTCACAGGAAATACAGACCTGCAGGCAGACCGCCGCCATGAAGGGAGCCGGGCGGCCTAGGCCGCCGCGGCAGCGGCCTGCTTCGCCTCGCCGCGCTGCCAGACGTAGCCGGCGACGGTGCCGGCGAGCGACCAGATCACCGCCATCACCACCAAGGATGCGGCGGCGAAGTGGCCGGAGAGTTCGGCCGGAACCTCGCTGATGAAGCCGTCGGGATGGGGCGCGCCGATCACGTGCGGCAGCACCATCAGCACGATTCCCCCGGCAATCGCCCAGGGCTTGGAAACCCGCAGCGCCAGCCAGAGCCCGGCGGCGGTCGCGACCGCCGTGGCGATCCACCAGATCTGGCGGTCCTCCAGCACCGCCGCGGCCGAGCCCGGCAGTTCCGGGCTGAGCCCCAGCGCCGGGGCGAGCCCCGCCGCCGCAAAGCCGGCGGCGCCCCACATGAGCCCGCTGCGCGCGGAGATGCGGGCGTCGGCCAGCACCATGGCGGAGAGCAGGATCAGCGCGAAGCCGAAGGCCGTGCCGACGGTCACCACCGAGGTATAGAGCGTGCGCTCCAAGCCGTCGGCAGGCGCCCAGACGCTGCCCTCGCCGTGATCTTCGCCGGCGTGCACAAGGATGAGCCGCGCATCGCCGAAGCCACCGCCGTCCAGCCCGGAGTGCGCCACCGCAGGTGCGCCGCCGTTCTCGTAGTGCTCGGCCTGAAGGATCAGCGGCGTGGTGGTGAAGTGCTGCAGCACCGCGCTGGCAATGCCGGCCACGAAGCCTGCGACCAGGGCCGCCCATAAGATGCGATGAAGCATCGCTCTATCTCGTCTCTGCTGGATCAGTGGCAGGGAAAGGCCATGGCGTGGCGCGCGTCGTGCGCCGCGTTGTGCACCACCGCCGAATTCGCGAAGCCGCTGAGGAAAACCAGCCCCAGGCCGAAAGCCAGGGTCGCCGCTGCGATCATGCGCCGGCTTTGGGAAAAGGAAGAAGTCTGGGTCGCGGATTGTGTCGCCGTCTGCATCGTGTCCTCCAACTGCCTATAAGCTTCGGATAGGATCCGCTGGAAAGACATCCGCACGGCACGACGGTCCCGCCTGCCACTCCGCCCTTCCGAGCAACCCCGCCCGGAGTGAGTAAAATCTCGATGGCAGGTCTCCTGGCTCACGGGTCCTCGCTCCACTCCGCCTTCCCGGCCCACGCTAGGGCCAGTGGCTTGCCGGGTGTCGCTCTCCGCTCACAGTTGCGGGGGCAGCCACGGCTTCGGTCCCTGTAGGGTACGCCTCACCGTGTTCCCATTTAATCCGCCGCGCCGTTCGGACTGGCGGAACCATCTGGGGTGACTTTAACCGCGATTCTCCCCGCCCCGCAACATCTCCACGCGGCCCGTGTTGCGAGATCGGCGACCGGACAGTGCGCCGGCGCGCCCTCGGCAACGCGCCCGCCGGCGCCCGCTGCAGGCACTGCAGGACGCAGAGGCGTGGAACCTGGCTGTACTAGAACGTGATCAGGCCAAAGAGATAAGTGACTCCGACCACGACCACCACGGCGACCAGGATACCTTCGACCCAGCGCCAAAGACGCCGGCGTTCGCTGCCTTCCTGCTCGCTCTCGATGACCGAACGATACATGCTGTCTCCCTCCCCGTGCGGCTCCTGAATGGCCTTCCTTCCCGGAAGGTCCCGTTGTCCTGGAGCACCGTCCCTCGCGGTGCCGGGGACCCCGCACGTGGAATAAGGATAGCAAAACCCCATTTGGCCGAGAAGCCCTCACGACAGGGCGCCGGGAGGCGCCGCCATCACTGGCCTGGTAGCGACATCCAGGAGCGGTCCGCAGGCAACCCCAGGCCAATAATCTCTCCGGACAGATCTTAGAATTTGTTCCTAAACACTTGGCGGCGATCGGCGCGGTCCCGCGAGGCGGCCGGCGGCGGCGGCGCGCCACAGGACTTGGATAGCGGGATTGAGAGCCCCCACTCCACAAAGCGCGGCGGGACCGCCCGCCGGCTGCGTCCCGTCCCGCGTCACGAACTAAATGATTATTCTTAAGATCGGTCCAAGATACCGCTTTTGGAGAAAACGGCGCAAAATCGTCATTGCGGTGCAACATTTTTGTTGCATTCAAATGCAAGCCCCGGTATCACCGCGCCCATGAGTGACTCCACGAAAAACTCCAAACCGAAATCGGACCGCGCCTACGAGAAGAAGCGCCGGAACTGCCTCATGTGCAGCTCCGAGTTCATGAGCTCTTGGCCGGGCGAGCGCGTCTGCCAGAACTGCAAGTCCACCAGCGCCTGGCGCGAAGGCATCGCCGCCTAAGGCACGCGATCTTCCCTACCTGACCTTGTCGCCGCGGTTTCCGACTGCGGCGTCAATTGGTTCCGGGACCGGCAAAGGCCGCGCTGCGGCGCCCCCCGCCCGTCTCCACCTCGGTAAATGGAATTGATAAAACCGCGCGGGCCCGCCGGCCCGGCGCGGTTTCGTTCGTTGGCGCCCTCTGCGCCGCACGGCGAGGGAGCGGGATTGCGGCCTTACGACTTGATGTCGATCAGGCTGTCGGTGATTTCGTCCTGGGTACGGAACGCCGCCGCATTGGCTTCGTAGGCCCGCTGCGCCTGGATCTGCGTCACCAGTTCTTCGGCCAGATTAACGTTGGGAATGGCCGCCACGCCGGCGGCATCCGCGTCCGGGCGCCCCGGGGCGTAGACCTCGACCGATGGCGGCTCCACCGGACGCACCTCGGCCCGCACGCCGCCACCCGCGGCGGTGACGTCGTCCACCCGCTTGGGCACGTAGGCGCCCCGCCGCCCCGCCTCAGAGGCTTGGGCCGGGCCACCCTCTCGCACGCCGCGGCTGTGCATGTTGGCAATGTTGTCCGCCGAGACGGCCAGGCGCTTGCTCTGCGCCATCAGTCCCGACAGAGACGCCGAAAATCCGGCAATCATGGGCGACCCCTTCAGTCCACAGTAAGCAGGCGATCCTACGCCCCTGCGCATTCAAGTTCAAATATTTGAATTTTATACGATTTTTATGAAAGCACCGGAGCTCCGGCGGCCTTTGGCGCCGCCGCCCACTGGTTTCGGCCCGGCATCCAACATATATAGGCTTGATATATGCTGGATCGATATATTAAATGCGCTTCCGAGTAGTCATGAACTCTGGGCGATAACCTAATGGATGCAAAGACCCTCTGCCTCGGTGCCCTGCTGCGCGGCGAAGCCAGCGGCTATGAGATCAAGAAAGCCTTCGAGGAAGGGCCCTTCAGCCACTTTCACCAGGCCAGCTTCGGCTCCATCTATCCGGCCCTCAACGCGCTGAACGCCGAGGGGTTGATCGCCGGCCGTGCCCAGGCCCAGGACAAGCGGCCGGACAAGAAGCTCTACGCCATTACGGCGAAAGGCCGTAACGCGCTGATTGCCGCGCTGATGGCCGAGCCGGCGCCGGACGCCGTGCGCTCCGATCTTCTCTTTATCCTGTCATTTGCCCATTTCCTGCCGCCCGCGCGCGTCGGCCATCTGATCGATCAGCGTATCGCCTGGTACCGCGAGGCCTTGGATCGCATGGAAGACTGCGCCTGCGGCATGATCGCCTCACCCGGCTCCTCCTTCGTGCGCGGTATGGGGATCGCCGTCTACCGCGCCGCCGCCGACTACCTGGAAGCCCATCGCGACGAACTGGTCGCCGAAATCAGCGAGTCCGCCACGCTGGTGGCCGAATAGGGCCCTGATAACTCGCAGGGCGGGCGGAAACGAAGACCGCCGTTCCTGCGTATCGTGAAAAGACAACGACATGATGCCCACAAGCGAACGTCCCTTCTGTCACCGAACCGTGAGCGCCCCCCGATGAAACGCTCTGTCATCTTCGCGGCGCTGCTCGCCGTCGCCGCCACCCTCTGGGTCCTTTCGGGCCAGCTCGGCGAGAGCGGTGCCCAGCCCGAGGCGCAGAAGCCTCCAGCCGACCTGCGGGCCCTCGACGAGGCGCCGGCCGTGCGCGTGCGCAGGTCGAGCGCCGAACTGCACGCGGTGATCGACCTGCTGCGCGGCCGTACGGAAGCCAATCGCCTGGTCGAGATCAAATCGGAGACCGACGGGCGCATTGTCGAGCTTACCGTCGAGGACGGCGCCCGCGTGTCCGAGGGCGAGGTGATCGCGCGCCTGTCGGCCGGCGACCGCCCGGCGCGCCTCGCCGAGGCCAAGGCTCTGCTGGCCCAGCGCAAGATCGAGCACGAGGCCGACCGGAAGCTGTCCAAGAAGGGGTTCCGGGCCGAAACCCAGCTCGCCGCCAGTCAGGCCGAATTGGAAGCCGCCGAGGCGGCGGTGAAGATCGCCGAGGTCGAACTCGCCTACACCCGCATCCGCGCGCCCTTCGATGGCGTCATCGACAACCGTGTGGTCGAAATCGGCGATTTCGTCGACCGCGGCGACGCCATCGCCCAACTGGTCGAGCTGGACCCGGTGCTCATCGTCACCCAGGTCAACGAGCGCGACGTCCAGCGTCTGTCGGTCGGCACCCCCGGCACGGCACGCCTGATGACCGGAGACGCGGTGCAGGGCCATATCCGGCACATCTCTACCGTGGCCGACAAAGCGACCCGCACTTTCCGCGTGGAGCTGGAAGTGGCCAACCCCGACGGCGCTATCGCCGACGGCATGACCGCGGAGATCGCCCTGCCCCTCAGCCGGGTGCAGGCTCACTTGGTGTCGCCGGCGATCCTGACGCTGTCCGACGGGGGCCTGATCGGCATCAAGGCGGTCGACGACAGCGGCCGCGTTGTCTTTCATCCGGTGAAGATCGTCGACACCGACAACGACGGCGTGTGGATCTCCGGCCTGCCCAACGAAGTCAACTTGATCACCGTCGGGCAGGAATACGTCGGAAACGGAGAGGCCGTGCGCGCGATCCCCGAGTCCGAGGTGGAAGAACGGCTGAAGGGATTGTCGTCTTGAACGCCATCATCGACGCCGCCATCTCCCACAGCCGCACGGTGATCCTGGCGCTGATCCTGATCCTTGCGGCCGGCAGCTTCGCCTACGTCTCCATTCCCAAGGAAGATTCGCCTGATATCAACATCCCGACGCTCTATGTCAGCGTGACACATGAGGGCATCGCGCCGGAGGATGCCGAACGGCTTCTCATCAAACCGCTGGAAAAGCAGCTGCGCGCCATCGAAGGCGTGAAGGAGATGACGGCCACCGCCTACCTGGGCGGCGCCAACGTGGTGATGGAGTTCGATGCCGGCTTCGACGCCGACCAGGCGCTGATCGACGTCCGCGAGAAGGTCGACCTGGCCAAGCCCGAGTTGCCCGAGGACGCCGACGAGCCGACAGTGCATGAAATCAACCTCTCGCTCTTCCCGGTGTTGACGGTATCGCTCTCGGGCACGGCGCCGGAGCGCACGCTGCTGCGCATCGCCCGCGACCTGCAGGACCGTATCGAGGGCGTTTCCAGCGTCCTGGAAGCCAATATCGTCGGCGACCGCGACGAGCTGCTGGAGGTCGTTATCGACCCTCTCGCGCTGGAGAGCTACAACCTGGACGCTGAGGACATCATCACCATGGTGTCCAAGTCGAACCGGGTGATTGCCGCCGGCGCCCTGGACACCGGACAGGGTAGATTCGCGATCAAGGTGCCCGGTCTCTTCGAGACCATGGAAGACATCGTGAACCTGCCCGTGAAGGTAAACGGCGATGCGGTAGTGCGGTTTCGCGACATCGCCAGCCTGCGCCGCACCTTCAAGGACTCCGACGGCTACGCGCGCCTGAACGGACAGTCCGCCCTGGCGCTGGAAGTTTCGAAACGCACCGGCGAGAACATTATCGAGACGATCGAGAACGTCCGTGCCGCGGTCGAGGAGGCGCGCGGTAGCTGGCCGGAGACCGTCACCGTAGCCTACAGCCAGGACAAGTCGACGGACATCCGCAACAACCTGCTGGATCTGCAGAACAACGTGCTGAGCGCCATCCTGCTGGTCATGGTGGTGGTGGTCGCGGCGCTGGGCATCCGCACGGCCTGTTTCGTCGGCATCGCCATTCCCGGATCGTTCCTCACCGGTATCCTGGTGCTCTCGGTCGCCGGGCTGACCGTCAATATCGTGGTGCTCTTCGCCCTGATCCTGGCCGTCGGCATGCTGGTCGACGGCGCCATCGTGGTAACCGAATATGCCGACCGCAAGATGAGCGAAGGCCTGCCGAAGAAGCAGGCCTATGCCCTGGCCGGAAAACGCATGGCCTGGCCGATCATCGCCGCCACGGCAACGACCCTCGCCGCCTTCCTGCCGCTGATGTTCTGGCCCGGCGTGGTCGGCGAGTTCATGAAATACCTGCCGTTGACCCTCATCGCCACGCTGTCCGCCTCCCTGGTCATGGCGCTGATCTTCGTGCCGACCCTGGGTTCGGTCTTCGGCAAGCCGGGCGGCACCGCCGACCCGGAGACGATGAAAGCGCTGGCCGCCGGCGAGAGCGGGCAGCTACAGGACATCCATGGCCTGACCGGAATTTACCTGAAGGGACTGGGCGTCGCTCTCAACCATCCGGCAAAGGTTCTGCTTGCCGCCGTCCTGGTCCTCATCGCCGTGATGTGGTCCTACGGCACCTTCGGGCGCGGCGTCGAGTTCTTCCCCGATGTCGAGCCGCAGAATGCGGTGCTGCAGCTTCACGCCCGCGGCAATCTCTCCGTCGACGAGCGCGACGAGCTGGTCCACCAAGTCGAGCAGGTCGTGCTGGCCGTGCAGCGCGAGCACGGGGAGTTCCATGCCATTACCGCCCAGTCGATGGCTTCCTCAGGCCAGCAGGGCGGCGAGGAAGCCGAGGACGTCATCGGCAAGATCACCCTGGAGTTCACCGACTGGTTCTCGCGCCGTCCTGCCAACGAGATTCTCACGGAGATCCGCCAGCGCAGCGAGATCTTCGCCGGCGTTCATGTGGAAGCGCGCAAGGAGGAAGCCGGCCCGCCGGTCGGCAAGCCGGTGCAGATCCAAATTTCCGCCCTCGATCCCGCGCTGATCGAACCCGCCGCCAAACGCGTTGCCGCCGGGCTGGCGGAGCTGGGCGGCTTTGTCGACGTGGAGGACGGCGCGCAGATTCCCGGCATCGAATGGGAGCTGGCGGTAGATCGCGCCCAGGCCGCGAAGTTCGGAGCCGACGTCAGCCTGATCGGCAGCTACGTGCGCATGATCACCAACGGCATGAAACTAGGCGACTACCGTCCCGACGACAGCGCCGAAGAAATCGATATCGTCGTCCGCCTGCCCGAGCAGTACCGCAATATCGAGCAGCTCGACCGTATCCGGATGCAGACCTCGTCCGGCATGGTACCGATCTCCAACTTCGTCACCCGCATCGCCAAGCCCAGGGTGGGTTTGCTGCGCCGGTCGGACAGCCATCGGGCCATGACCGTGAAGGCCGACGTGGCGCCGGGCCTGCTGGTCGACGATAAGGTACGGGAAGTGCGCGCCTGGCTGGGCGGAGAGCAATTCGATCCGCGCCTCAGCTTCGACTTCAAGGGCGAGGACGAGGAGCAGAAAGCCGCCCAGGCCTTCCTGGGCAAGGCCTTCGGTGTGGCGCTATTCCTCATGGCCATCATTCTGGTCACCCAGTTCAACAGCTTCTACAGCGCCTTCCTGATCCTGACCGCGGTCATCATGTCGACGGTGGGGGTGATGATCGGCCTGCTGGTCACGCATCAGCCCTTCGGTATCGTCATGTCGGGCATCGGCGTCATCGCCTTGGCCGGGATCGTGGTGAACAACAACATCGTGCTGATCGACACCTTCGACCGGCTGCGCGAGGACACGGATTCGGTGCGCGAAGCCATCCTGCGCACCGGCGCCCAACGCCTGCGCCCAGTGATGCTGACCACCATCACCACCATCCTGGGCCTCATGCCCATGGTCTTGGCCACCAACATCGACTTCTTTTCACGCACGGTGCAGGTCGGTGCGCCCTCAACCCAGTGGTGGCGTCAGCTCGCCACGGCCATCGCCTTCGGTCTCACCTTCGCGACCCTGCTGACCCTGGTGGTCACGCCCTCGGCCTTGATGCTGCGGGAGAATGTCGGACGCTTCGTCCGCCGCCGGAGACGCCATTCCGCAGCCGAGAACAAGGACGGGAAAGCCGGTGGCAAGAAGGGTGACGGGCGTATGCCCGCAGCGGCGGAGTAGCGACCGAAAGGCCGCCTCAGGCTTCGTGAATTATCTCGAAGCCGCCATAGACGAGACGCTTGCCGTCGAAGGGCATGGGGTTGCTGTCCTGCTGCATGCGCGGATCCTCCATGGCTTTCCGCATGGCGGCGTCCCTGACCTCGCGCGAGGGCCAGAGGATCCAGCCGAAGACCACCCCTTCTCCCTCCTTGCGCTGGACCGCCAGGGGAAAGGAGGTCACCTCCCCTTCCGGCACGTCGTTCTCCCAGCAGTCGACCACCTTCAGCGCCCCGAACTCCTTGAAGACCGCCGCCGCCACCGCGGCGTGCTTTCGAAAGGCGTCCCGATTGCCCGTCGGCACCGGCGCAACAAATCCATCCACATAAGCCATCCCATTCTCCTCTAGTTACCGCGGTACGCCCGCTCAAGCGCGGAAATATCGAACTTCTTCATTTGCATGAAGGCCTGCGTCACACGTTCCTTCGCGTCGGAACCGGCATCGCTCAGCATCTCCGTCAACACTCTCGGCACCACCTGCCAACTCACGCCGAAGCGATCTTTCAGCCAGCCGCATTGCTGAGCCGCCGGGTCTCCGCCCTCGCCGAGGTGGTGCCAATAGTGGTCGACCTCTTCCTGACTGTCGCAAAGCACCTGCAGGGACGCCGCCTCGGTGAAGGTGAACGTATGGTCGAGGGCGCTATCCATGGCGCGCAGCTCCTGCCCGGCGAGGAAAAAGATGCCGTGCTTCACGCTGCCTTCGGCATTGGGCGCCTCCCCCGCCTCGTAGCGGGCGACGCTCTCGATGCGCGAGTCCGGAAAGATCGAGCCGTAAAGGGTCATGGCTTCCTCGGCCCTACCGCATTGGCGGCCGACGAAAAGCAATGAGGGGGCGATCGTGTGATCCCGGGGCGCTGAGTTGACCTGCCAGGAAAAGCCGTAACGGTCCTTGATCCAGCCGTAGCCCGCGCTGAACGGATAGGCCTGGAAAGGCATCATGACCTCGCCGCCCTGCGCCAGGCCGGTGAAGAGCGCCTCAGCCTCCTCCACGCCGCCGCAGTTGACGAAGAAAGAAAAGGAAGGGGTAAAGCGGAACTGCGGACCGCCGTTCAGGGCGGTTACTTCCTGACCGCCGAGGCGGAACGTCACCGTCATGGCAGAACCTTCGGCGCGGCCGGTAGCCTCGGCGATCCGCTTCGAGTAGCGGCAAATCTCGCCGAGGGCGGAATCGGCGAACAGACCGGCATAGGTCTTTGCCGCATCCTCCGCCTGATCGTCGAACCACAGGAAAGGCATGACCTTCCGCTTTGTTTCCATGGAACAGACACCTCCTGTTTGCAGCAGCCTTCATCGGCAATCTTGGCGATTGACTTTTAGGTTGATATCAACATATTTAAGTCATGTCAAACAGCGGCCCTGTGTCAAAAAGCGAAGTCGTCTCGCGGGAGACGACGCTGCATGTCCGCGACGCTTGTCTCTGCCTGCACGTGCAGCGTGCAGCGCGCGCTTTGGCCCGGCGCTTCGACACCGTTTTTCGGCCCCTGGGCATCACCAACGGCCAGTTTTCGCTGATGATGTCTCTGAACCGCCCGGTGGCGCCGGGCAACGGGGAAGTGGCGGCCCTTCTCGCCATGGACCGCACCACGCTGACCGCCGCTCTGAAACCCCTGGAACGACGCGGCCTGGTGACGGTCAGGCCCAATCCCGAGGACCGCCGTGGCCGGGTCCTGTCGCTGACGGCGAAGGGCCGGAAGCTGCTGGCGCAGGCGGTGCCGATCTGGACCGAGACACATGCGGCGGTGGAAGCGGAGATCGCCGAGTTCGGGCCGGACCGGCTGCGCCGGTCGCTTCAGGCTCTTTCGGGACTTGGCGGCAAGGCCGGCCCGGAATAGCCCGCTCATAGCCCGCTCAAGGCCGGCAGCCTGCTCCTCGCCCCTGCGCTTTTTCCGGAGGCTCTTGACGGCCGGCCGCCGTCACTCCTCGTCTTCCGGCAGGACCAGCTCGTCGGGGATCTCGGGCAGGCCGTGGCGTTGCTCGCGGCGATGCTGCAGCGCCGCCAGGGGAATGCTCACCAGATAGGCCAGCGTGATGAGGGAAACCGTGATCCAGGTTTCGCCGATCAGCAAGGCCACAAAGATCACCATGCCGACCATGGCGATGAGCCGTTGCGGCGCTTTGAGCTTCAGGCGCTTGGCCGAGAATGTCGGCACCCGGCTGACCATGAGGATGGCCACGCCCAGCAGAGTCAGCACGCTGACCACGTCGCTGCGCAACACCAAGTCGCCCAGAACGAAACTCAGCACCAGCGGCAGCAGCGCCAGTGCGGCGGCAGCCGGGGCCGGCACGCCGACGAAGTAGCGCGAGGCCAGCGGCGTCGAGGTCTCCTCCACCAGCGCGGTGTTGAAGCGCGCCAGGCGCAGGGCGCAGCAAGCCGCGTAGACCAGGCAGGCGGCCCAGCCGATGCCGCCGGCGTCCGACAGTGTCCAGAGATAGATCATCACCGCGGGGGTGACACCGAAGGCGATCACATCCGAGAGCGAATCGAGCTGAGCGCCCAATTCGCTGGTCGCTCCCATGAGGCGGGCGATACGGCCGTCCAGGCCGTCCAGCAGCATGGCCACCAACACCGCCACCACCGCCACTTCCCAACGGTCCTGGAGGGCGAAGCGGATCGCCGTCAGTCCGGAGCAGAGCGCCAGCAGCGTCAGCGCGTTGGGAATCATCCGGTTGATCGACAGGGCCGTCACCCGTCGGCGGCGGAAGCGCGTCATGCGGCCGCTCCCCCTAGCGTTCCTCGCCCTGCCGGGCGGGTTCGCCGGACTGCAGATCGGCGAGGACCGTCTCTCCGGCCACCGTCGTCTGGTAGGGCACGACCAAGGGCGCCACGCCTTCCGGCAGGAACACGTCCATGCGGCTGCCGAAGCGGATCAGGCCGAAGACCTGGCCGGCGCGCACGGGCTCCCCGGCTTTCAGCTCGCAGACGATGCGCCGGGCCACCAGACCCGCGATCTGGATGAAGCCCAGGTCGACGCCGTCGTAGGTGGTGACCTTCACCGACATGCGCTCGTTGTCCTCGGAGGCCTTGTCCAGCGAGGCGTTGAGGAACTTGCCGGGACGGTAGGACAGCGCCGTGACCGTGCCGTCCAGCGGCACCCGGTTGATGTGGACGTTGAAGACGTTGAGAAAGATGGAGATCCGGGTCAGCGGCTCGTCGCCCAGTTCCAGTTCTGGCGGCGGCACCGCGCGCTCGATTGGCAGGACCATGCCGTCGGCGGGCGCGATGACCAGCCCGACCCGCGTCGGCGTCACGCGCGGCGGATCGCGGAAGAAATAGGCGCAATAGGCCGCGGCCAGCAGGCCGAGCCAAAACAGGGGCTCCCAGAGCAGGCCCAGCAGCACGGCGGCCGCCAGGGCTACTCCGATGAAGGGCCAGCCGGCCCGGTGGATCGGCACCAGAACGCTTCGAAACACGCGGTTATCCTGTCTGCTGAGGCGAATCGGCTAAACCCTACTAGAACATGGCGGGCTGGGCCAAGCAGTCGAAAAATAGCCCCCCGGCGATACTTTACCGAACCTTAAAGCCTGCCATGCTAACCAACTCCTTCTACTTTAAGGGGAGCATGCACGTTGGACGACAAGGGGATCGAGGCCCGCGATTCGGCCGGCGCCCCGGGGTCAGAAATCCCTGATTCCGGCATAGCGGCCACCGAGGAGCACTCCGCCAAGTCGGCCGTCAAGCAGGTCGCCGAGACGTCCCTGCCCCTCGAGGTCGGCAGCGTCGTCCTGGGCGAGGACGGCCATATCCGCCATTTCGACGAAGACCGCCCCCTCCACTTCCGCTTCTCGGCCTGCGGCATCGACTTCGAAGCCGACCTGGCCAGCAAAGCTGCTCCCCTGCGCCTGCGCGCCAACCTCGGCAAGCTGCCCTTCAGCGCGGAATCGCCCGACGGCCGCCGCCTCGCCCGCACGGTAATGGCGGCCACGGATCGGCTGCGCCGCGGCCACATTCTGCTGTCCGAGGATCAGGATATGGTGTTGGAAGGGGAACTGAACCCGCCGAGCCCGCGGACGCCAGTTGCGGTCATCGCCACGGCGGTCGCGCTGATCATCGACTTCAAGCCCTATCTCGATTTGCTCGGTGAAGCCGTCGCACTGCGCCGCCCGCCGCCGATGCTGCCGGGCGAAGAAGCCGCCGCCCCGGCGGAGGCGTGAGCCCTCCGGGAAGCCTCAGTTGGTCTTGGGAACCTCGAAGACCTGACCTGGATAGATCAGGTCGGGGTCGCGGATCTGGCCCTTGTTCGCCTGGTAGATCACCGTGTAGCGGATACCCGAGCCGTAGGTGCGCCGCGCGATGCGCCACAGAGAGTTGCCCGGCTGCACGATGACGAAGTCTTCGTCCGCCGCCGCCACCCGCACCGCCTCGCGCGAGAAGGGCGTCTCCACGCGGGCCTGTACGCCGCCGTCCGGGCCCACCTGATCGACCCGCAGGTTGTGCAGCCCTTCGGCGACCGGCTGCTCCGGCGCGTGGGCCCAGCGGCCTTCGGGACCGGCGACCGCCTCTCCCACCAACCGGTTGTCGAGATAGACCCGCAGCCGCGACCCCGGAACCGCCCGCCCTCCGACCGTCATGCGGCCGGTTTCGTCATAGTCGACGCTGTCGAGCACCAAATCGCCGGCGGCGATACCGTCTTCTGCCTCCGGGGCTTGCGGCAACACCTTGCTCGCGCCCTGGCCTTGGCGCGGCGTCAAGACCGCCAGCACTTGATCCCGTGCCTTGGGCTCCCGGGATGCCGCAGCGCTTTCCTCTTCCTTGGCGGCTTCGGGCACGACGACCACCACCACTTCCTCGGACAGGCGGGTCTCGCCTTCGCCGTCCTGCGCCTCGATGCCGATCTCGTGGCTGCCGGGCGCCAGCGGCGTTTCGGCGACGATGGCCCATGAGCCGCTGCCGTCGGCGCGCGCGCGGCCGAGAGACTGACCGTCCTCGGTGGTCACGTTCACTTCACTGTCCGGCTTGGCCCGGCCGGCGATTACCGTCTCGCCGGTCTTCTCCACCCGGACCACGTCAAAGCTGGGAGCCTCGGAGTCTTCACCGTCCCGCGCGGCCGGGGTCTCGGCGCCCTGCGCCGTCGACGGATCGCGCGGCTTCACCCGCACGACCGGCGAGGCAGGCTGCGGCCCGCCGGAAGCGGCGGGCGCCACGGCGGTTTCGGCTGCTGGGTTTGAAGACGGCGCGGGAGGCGCCGGCGGCGGCGCTGTCTCTTCCTGCGGCGCGGCGCTCTCGGCCACGACGGGCGGTGCCTCCTCCTCCATTGCGAAGAAGAAGAACCCGAGAACGGCAGCCGCAACGATGACGGCTGCGCCGATGGCAATAAGAACTCGCTGCAAACGCCTAGCCTCCACACCCCCGCAAAACAGCCTAGTACGCGGGCCGGTCCGGCGCAATGCCGTCAGAGGTTGCTTCAGGGTGTAGGAAGAGGCTTTAAGTCTTTGAGATATCGCGATATTGCAGCGAGGTCTTCGTCCGTAAGCTGGCTCGTCGCGTTGTCGATCACCTCCCCCATGGAGTCGCCGAGGAAGTCACCGTCCGGCGTGATCCCGCTTTTCAGAGCATAGGCGATGTCCGATTCGCTCCAATCCCCCAGACCGCCCGGCCCCGGTGTCAGGTTCGGCACCTTGCCGCCCTCGGGCCCCTGGGGATTGCCGGCCAGTTCCTGCGTGGCATCCACCGCGCCCAGGAAGCCGCGCGGGCTGTGGCATTCGCCGCAATGACCGAGATTGCGCACCAAGTAGGCGCCGCGGTTCCACTGCGCGTCCTTCCCAGCCACCGGCTGGAAGCTGCCCGCCTGGAAGAACATCGCCTTCCAGATGCCCAGCGTGAAGCGCATGTTGTAGGGGAAGTCCAGCTCGTGCGCGCGGTTCGCCCGCGCCACCGGCGGCTGGGTCAGCAGATAGGCGAAGAGGTCGCGCATGTCCTGGTCGGTCATGCCGCTGTACGACGTATAGGGAAAGGACGGATAGTAGGGATCGCCCTGCGGCGAAACCCCGTGACGCAAAGCGTTGACGAAATCCGCCTCGCTCCAGGCACCGATGCCGGTCGCCGGATCCGGCGTGATGTTGGGGCTGTAGAACGTGCCGAAGGGCGTCTTGAGAGCCAGTCCGCCGGCAAGCGGCGCGCCACCGCCCTTGCTGTCGGTGTGGCAGGCCAGGCAACCGGCAGCCTTGAAGACATAGGCGCCGCGCGCGACGGCGGGATCGGCCAATTCCTCCGCGGTCGTCGCCTCGCCGCCCTGCGCCTGCGCCGCCGCCGGGGCCGTCAGCAGCGCCGCCAGGGCGACGCCCCCGGCCCGCAAAGTCGCTGCTATCACACTGAACTTCGACATCGGTGCTCCCGGGTGCGGGACGAGCTTTCACGCTGGACCGGTACCGTGAGGACAATCACGGACGCGCGGCCCGGGGGCGAACCCACGGGCCGCGGACCGAATAAGGCTCCTGGAGCCGATAGAGCTGCGGTGAGGCCCGGCTATTCCACTTTCGGGCCGCGGAAGTCCTGGTGGCAGCCGCCGCAGCCGTTCTTGCCCATGTCGCCGAAGGCGGTCTGGATGGCACCGGACTCACCGCCGGCAAAGGCCGTCACCAGCATCGCGCTCTTCGCCTTGAGGGTTTCGGCATCTTCCACGAAGCCGTCCCAGTTCAGCCAGATCTCCGGCTTGCTGCGGTTCTTGCCGACGGCGTCCATTTCAGCCAGGGACGCCTCGGTCTCGAAGGCAGCCGGGATTTCTTGCGCCAGTTCGCCAATCTTGGCCGCCGCCGCCTGGGCTTCGGTCGCCGTGCCCTTGGATTCCTTGAGGAAGTCCGCGATGGTCTTCATGTTGCCGCCGATGGATTTCATGAGTTCCTGGCGCTCCTTCACCACCGCCGTCCGGTCTGCGCTGGCCAGCTGCGCACCGACGTCCGCGGACGCCTGCGTCATCGAACCAGCGCCCAGAATAACCCCGGCGGCGAGGGCGACTGACCCGGCAGCCGCGAAGAGAGTGCTTCGTTTCATTTGACCCGCTCCTTCCTTGTTTACGCCTCCGTGCGGTCTGCACCGGGGCATATCTGTTGTCTAAGGCTTCTCAGCGCGCCAATCCGAGCGGCAATCGGACGCTGCCCCGAGACGACCTGATGTGGATGGGAATGACAGGCCTGTGCTACAAGGCGAACACGATGAAGTGACGCGCCTAGAACACTACTGAAACAGCGCACAATTTCAACGCCGCCCTTCCGGGGGGCCGGCCGATAACGAGTTTGTGATCATGGATATTCAAGCGCTTTGCGTCTATTGCGGCTCCGCCAGCAAGGTCCGCGAAAGCCACCTGCAGGCGGCGCGGGAACTGGGCGGCCTGGCCGCGCAAGCCGGAGTAGCCATCGTTTACGGCGGCGGCAGGGTCGGCATGATGGGCGCCGTCGCCGCGGGCGCGATGGAGGGCGGCGGCCATGTCGTCGGCATCATCCCGGAGCACCTGGAGGCCCTGGAAGCCGGCAACCGCGACACGGCGGAATACCATGTGGTCGACTCGATGCATGCGCGCAAACAGTTGATGGCCGAGCGCTCCGACGCATTCTGCGCCCTGCCCGGCGGCTTCGGCACGCTGGACGAGACCTTCGAAATCATCACCTGGCGCCAGCTCAAGCTGCACGACAAGCCGGTCATCCTGGTCAATCTGGACGGCTACTGGGATCCCTTGCTGCGCCTCGTCGATCATCAGGTCGCCGAGGGTTACCTGCGCGGCGACCCGGCCGACCTCTTCCTCGTCGTCGACCGGATCGATCAGGTTCTGGAGACCGCCGCCAAGGCCCCCCGTCCCGCCCTGCCCGACAAGATCGAGCGCATGTAGCCGCCCGCGGCACGGCCCAGCGGCGCCCGTCCCGGGCCAGGTCCCGCCCCCAGAAAACCCCTTGGGGCGCCGCTCGCAGCGCCGATTTTCGGCCCTGCCCCGCCCCCTATCTTGCAAGGTCGCCGGAGCCTGCTATCTTGCGCCGCAAAAATCCGCCCAGGGCAGCACGCCCGGGCCGGTCTGGTCAGCACTCCCGGAGGAAAAAGATGGGGAAAATCAAGGTCAAAAACCCGATTGTCGAGCTCGACGGCGACGAGATGACGCGGATCATCTGGGCGAAGATCAAAGAGAAGCTGATCCTCCCCTACCTGGACGTCGACCTGAAGTACTATGACCTCTCGGTCGAAAAGCGCGACGAGACGGACGACCAGATCACCATCGACGCCGCCGAGGCGATCAAGGAACACCGGGTCGGAGTGAAGTGCGCGACCATCACGCCGGACGAGGCCCGGGTCGAGGAGTTCGGCCTCAAGAAGATGTGGCGCTCGCCCAACGGCACCCTGCGCAACATCATCGGCGGCACCATTTTCCGCCAGCCGATCATCATGCAGAACGTGCCGCGCCTGGTGCCGGGCTGGACCCAGCCCATCGTCATCGGCCGCCACGCCTTCGGCGACCAGTACCGCGCCACCGACTTCAAGGTGCCGGGCCCCGGCAAGCTGACCATGACCTTCCAGCCGGCCGATGGCGGCGAGGCCACCACCTACGACATCTTCGACTTCCCCGAAGCCGGCGTCGCCATGGGCATGTACAATCTGGACGAGTCGATCCGCGGCTTCGCCCGGGCCTGCCTGAACTACGGCCTCAATCTCGGCTGGCCGGTCTATCTCTCGACCAAGAACACCATCCTCAAAGTCTACGACGGCCGCTTCAAGGACATCTTCCAGGAGACCTACGACCAGGAGTTCAAGAGCGCCTTCGAGGCCAAGGGCATCCACTACGAGCACCGCCTGATCGACGACATGGTCGCCGCGGCAATGAAGTGGTCCGGCGGCTATGTCTGGGCCTGCAAGAACTACGACGGCGACGTACAGTCGGACACCGTGGCCCAGGGCTTCGGTTCGCTGGGCCTCATGACCTCGGTGCTGATGACCCCGGACGGCAAGACCGTCGAGGCCGAGGCCGCGCACGGCACGGTGACCCGCCACTACCGCCTGCACCAGCAGGGCAAGCAGACCTCGACCAACCCCATCGCGTCGATCTTCGCCTGGACCCGCGGCCTGCACTTCCGCGGCGAGTTCGACGGCACGCCGGAGGTGGTGAAGTTTGCCGGCGACCTGGAAAAGGTCTGCATCGACACCGTCGAGTCCGGCTCCATGACCAAGGATCTGGCGCTGCTCATCAGCCCGGAGCAGAAGTGGCTGACCACCGACGAATTCATGGACAAGCTGGACGAAAACCTCCAGAAGGCCATGGGCTAAACCCAGTTAGGGAGTTCCCCGCATGAAATCCCTTTTGTCTCTCATTGCTATCGGACTACTTGCCATGACCATCGAAGCCAGCGACGCCAGCGCCGCGCCGGACCCCGAGAACGTGCTGGTCATGGAGCTGAAGGACGGCATCGTGAAGATCGAGATGCTGCCGGACCTGGCCCCCAAGCACGTCGAACAGATCAAGACGCTGACCCGCCAGGGCTTCTACGACGGCATCGTGTTCCACCGTGTCATCGACGGCTTCATGGCGCAGACCGGCGATCCGACGGGCACCGGGCGCGGCGGTTCGGACCTGCCGGACATTCCGGCCGAGTTCTCCGCCGAGCCCTTCGAGCGCGGCGTGGCCGGCATGGCCCGCAGCCAGCACCCGGACAGCGCCAACAGCCAGTTCTTCATCACCTTCGCCCCGGCGCGCTTCCTGGATCGCCAGTACACAGTCTGGGGCCGCGTCATCGAAGGGATGGAGTACGTGGACATGATCAAGAAGGCGCCGCGCGGCGACCAGAGCGGCACGGTGCGCGACCCGGACAAGATCATCTCCCTGAAGGTCGAGGCCGACACCCAGTAAGCGCGCTGTCCCTGTCCTCGCGGTAACGGCCATGCAGCTCGATGCGGCGGAGATGAACGGGCTGGGCAGCCTCGCTGAGTTGCTGCTCGGCTACGCGCTGGACCTGGCCGCCGGCGTCGTCATCCTGCTGCTCGGCTGGCTCCTGGCCGGCTGGGCCCGCCGCCTGGTGCTGCGCCTGCTCGACCGCACGCCGCACATGGACCGCACCCTGAAGCCGGTCCTGGCCAGCATCGCCCGCTACACGGTGCTGGTTTTCGTCCTGGTGGCGGTCCTTGCCCAATTCGGCGTGCAAACGGCCAGTATCATCGCCCTGCTGGGCGCCGCCGGCATCGCCGTGGGCCTCGCCCTCCAGGGCACCCTCCAGAACATCGCCGCCGGCATGATGCTGCTGTTCCTGCGGCCCTTCCAGGTGGGCGAGTACGTCTCCGCCGACGGCGTCGACGGCACGGTGGAGGAGGTCGGCCTCTTCGTCACCACCATGACCACCTTCGACGGTCTCTACCGCTCGGTCCCCAACGCCAAGCTGTGGAACGCCACCATCACCAACTACGACCGGCTCCCCACGCGGCGCCTGGATATCACCATCGGCGTCAGCTACGACGACAGCATAGAGGCCGCCCGGCGCGTGCTCACGGCGTTGCTGGAAGACGACCGCCGGGTGATGGATGAGCCGGGCCCGCAGGTGCTGGTCGGCGCACTGTCGGACTCTTCGGTGGACCTGATCCTGCGCTGCTGGTGCGCCAAGGGCGACTACTGGCCGCTCGCCTTCGATCTGCGCCAGGCCGCCAAGGAGCGCCTGGAAGCCGAGGGCCTCACCATCCCCTTCCCGCAGCGCGAGGTGCGGGTGGTCGAAGAAGGCAAGCTCTCGGACTGATGCCTTAGGAAGCGGCCAGGGCCGCTTCAATGGCCTCGATGGCCTTGGGGGCCGCCGCGCCGTCGGGGCCGCCGGCCTGGGCCATGTCCGGGCGGCCGCCGCCGCCCTTGCCGCCCAGCGCCGCAGAGCCGACCTTCACCAGGTCGACGGCGCTGGCCTTGCCGGTGGCGTCCTCGGTGACGCCGACCACCAGCGAAGCTTTGCCGTCGTTGACCGCGACCAGCACCACCACGCCGCTGCCGATCTGCTTCTTCAGGTCGTCGGCCAGGGGCTTCAAGTCCTTGGCCGGGATGCCTTCCAGCACCTTGGCGGCGAACTTCAGCCCGGCCACCTCGCGGACGTCCTCGCCGTTGCCGCCGCCTCCACCGCCGGTGGCCAGCTTGCGGCGCAGCTCGCCGGTTTCACGCTCCAGGCGCTTGCGCTCTTCGAGCAGCGCCGAGAGCCGGGCCGGCAGTTCCTCCGGCGCCACTTTCAGCGCCGTCGCGGCATCCTTCAGCAATTGCTCCTGACGCTCGACGTAGCGGCGCGCGGCGTCGCCCACCACCGCCTCGATACGGCGCACGCCGGCGGCCAGGGCCGCCTCGCCGGTGAGCTTGAAGAAGCCGATGTCGCCGGTGCGGCGCACGTGGGTGCCGCCGCACAGCTCGGTCGAATAGGCCTTGCCGTTCTTGGCCGGGTCGGCGCCGCCCATGGAGAGCACGCGCACCTCGCCGCCGTACTTCTCGCCGAACAGCGCCAGCGCGCCGGCCTCGATGGCTTCGTCCGGCGTCATGAAGCGGGTCTCCACCGCGGCGTTCTTGCGGATGCGCGCGTTGACCTCGGCCTCGACGGCCTCGATGTCTTCCGGGGTCAGCGGCTTGGGATGACTGATGTCGAAACGCAGCCGGTCCTCAGCCACCAGGGAGCCCTTCTGGGTCACGTGCTCGCCCAAACGGCGGCGCAGCGCCTCGTGCAGCAGATGGGTCGCCGAATGATGGGCGCGCAGCGCGGCGCGGCGCCGGCCGTCGACGCGCAGTTCCACCGCCTCGCCGACCTTCAGCCTGCCGTGGGTCATCTTGCCGATGTGAACGTGCAGGTCGCCCAGCTTCTTCTGGGTATCGTGCACCTCCATCTCGCCGCCCTCGGCGCTGAACACCGCGCCGTGGTCGCCCTGCTGGCCGCCGGACTCGCCGTAGAAGGGCGTCTGGTTGGCGACCAGCATGACCTCCTGGCCGGCCTCGGCCGTCTCGACTTCTTTTCCATCGGCCACGAGGGCGACGATCTGTCCCTCCGCCTCCTCGGCGTCGTAGCCCAGGAACTCGGAGGCGCCCAGGCGCTCGCGCAACTCGAACCAGAGGGACTCGGTGGCCGCCTCGCCGGAACCGGACCAGGCCTTGCGCGCCGCCGCGCGCTGGCGCTCCATGGCCGCGTCGAAGCCGTCGGTATCGACGCTGCGGCCCTGGCCGCGCAGGATGTCCTGGGTGAGGTCCAGGGGGAAGCCGTAGGTGTCGTAGAGCTTGAAGGCGACCTCGCCGTTGAGCGCCTGGCCGCCGCCCAGCTTGCCGGTCTCCTCCTCCAACAGCTTCAGACCGCGGTCGAGGGTGTCCTTGAAGCGGCTCTCCTCCAGCTTCAGGGTCTCGGTGATGAGGGCAGAGGCGCGGTTCAGCTCCGGAAAGTGAGAGCCCATCATGCCCACCAGGGTCGGCACCAGACGCCACAGCAGCGGGTCCTTGCAGCCCAGCTTGTGGGCATGCCGCATGCCGCGGCGCATGATCCGGCGCAGCACGTAGCCGCGCCCTTCGTTGGAGGGCAGCACCCCGTCGGCGATGAGGAAGGAGCTGGCGCGCAGATGGTCGGCGATCACCCGGTGGGAGACCGCGTGCTCGCCGTCGGCGGCCTGGCCGGCGGCCTCGGCGGAAGCCTCGATGATCGCGCGCAGCAGGTCGGTGTCGTAGTTGTCGTGCTTGCCCTGCAGCACCGCGGCGATACGCTCCAGGCCCATGCCCGTGTCGATCGAGGGGCGCGGCAGTTCGACCCGGGTGTCCTTGTCCTGCTGCTCGAACTGCATGAAGACCAGGTTCCAGATCTCGATAAAGCGGTCGCCGTCCTCGTCGGGACTGCCCGGCGGCCCGCCGGGGATGTGCTCGCCGTGATCGAAGAAGATCTCCGAGCAGGGTCCGCAGGGCCCGGTGTCCCCCATGGCCCAGAAGTTGTCGGAGGTGGGAATGGGAATGATGCGGTCGTCAGGCAGGCCGGCGATCTGCTTCCACAGCTTGGCTGCCTGCTCGTCCTCGGAATAGACCGTGACCAGCAGCTTGTCCTTGGGCAGGCCGTACTCCTTGGTGACCAGGTTCCAGGCCAACTCGATGGCCAGGTCCTTGAAGTAGTCGCCGAAGGAGAAGTTCCCCAGCATCTCGAAGAAGGTGTGATGGCGCGCGGTGTAGCCGACGTTTTCCAGGTCGTTGTGCTTACCCCCGGCGCGCACGCACTTCTGCGAGGTGGTGGCGCGGTCGTAGGGACGCGTCTCGTTGCCGGTGAAAACATTCTTGAACTGGACCATGCCGGCGTTGGTGAACAGCAAAGTCGGATCGTTGCGCGGGACCAGCGGCGAAGACGCCACGATCTCGTGCCCGTTGCGCGCGAAGTAGTCCAGAAAGGCGGAGCGGATTTCGTTACCGGTCGTCATAGCAAATAGATATTATCCCTGCGCTTGCATCGCAAGCTGGAACCCTTCTAGTTTTCATCGCAGCGGACGGGCAAAGCGCGCGAAAGCGCAGCGTTGTAGCGCGCCCCAGGAGGGCTGTCCACCGAAAGGCCAGCCTGCCGGCGGCCCCCCGGCGCACGCGGCGCCCGCCCCGCCGCCCCAAGGATTATCCTGGCAATCGCCGGCCCCGGCCCTTATTTCAGGGGCGCGAGACCAAGGGACACAGCAATGCTCTGGCCAAGCCCCGTCCTCAGGAGTTAGTTTCACTTCATGCCTTTACTCTCTGCTTTTATTCGCCCGATCCGGGCAGCCCTGCCGGCTCGTCCAATCCATCGCCGCGCCGCAGGCCTTGCCGCGGCGGCGGCGCTGAGCATGGGCTTGGCGGGCCCGGCCGCCGCCCAGGTGCAGCTTCAGATCCCCGACCAGCCGGCGCCCCAAGGTCAAGCGCCTCAGGGTCAAGCACCTCAGGGGCAAGCGCCCCAGGGTCAGGCTCCGGCCCTCCAGGCCCCCGCCGGCAGCGGCCCGGCGGTCCCCAGCGCGGCCTCGCAGCCACAGCGCTTCGGCGACTGGGTGCGCCGCTGCACGGCGGATCCGCCGCCGGAAGCCTCGCCGCCGCCGGCCGGCAAGCAGGAGGTCTGTTTCCTGGTACAGCAGGTCGTGGTCCAGAATGCGCAGAAGCCGGTCTTGTCCATCACTATCGGCTTCTTCGGGCCGGAGCACCAATCCCTGGCCATCATCGACACCCAACTGCGGGTGCCGCTGGCCCATGGCATCCGTGTCGGCGTCGATGGCAAGGAAGTCGGCGGCACGCCCTTCGAGTTCTGTCACCAGCAGGGCTGCCGGGCCTTCCTGCCGCTCTCCGCGGAAATCGTGAGCGCCTTCAAGGCGGGGAACAGCGGCGCCGTTCAGATGCGTTCCAGCGGAGGAGAGCCGGTCAACCTGCCGATCTCTCTGAAGGGCTTCACCGCAGGCTTCGGCAGTCTGGAATAACTCCGCTTCCGACGCCGCAAAACTCCCGGCGCATAGAAAAACGGGCCCCTTTTCAGGGGCCCGTTTCGTTTCTCACTCAGCCGGGACCGGCCGCGCCCCGAGCGGGACCGGGCCGGATCTTCAGGAGGCCTCGGCAGCCTCATCGCCGGCGGCGCCTTCGGCTTCCTCTTCCGGACCCTCCAGCATCGCCGCCGAGACCAGCCCGGCATTCGCCCGGACTTTTTGCTCGATCTGCTGAGCGATCTCCGGGTTTTCCTTGAGAAAGGTCTTGGCGTTCTCGCGGCCCTGGCCGATGCGCTGGCCCTCGTAGGAGAACCAGGCGCCGGCCTTGTCGACGATGTTCGCCTGCACACCGAGGTCCAGCAGTTCGCCGGTCTTGGAGATGCCCTCGCCGTAGGTGATGTCGAACTCCACCACCCGGAAGGGCGGCGCCATCTTGTTCTTCACCACCTTCACGCGGGTCTGGTTGCCGACCACCGTGTCGCGGTCCTTGATGGCGCCGATGCGGCGGATGTCGAGGCGCACCGAGGAATAGAACTTCAGCGCGTTGCCGCCGGTCGTGGTCTCCGGGTTGCCGAACATCACGCCGATCTTCATGCGGATCTGGTTGATGAAGATCACCAGGGTGTGCGACTTGGAAATCGACGAGGTCAGCTTGCGCAGCGCCTGGCTCATGAGGCGCGCATGAAGGCCCGGGAGGGAGTCGCCCATCTCGCCTTCCAGCTCGGCGCGCGGCACCAGAGCGGCGACCGAGTCGATCACCAGTACGTCGATGGCGCCGGAACGCACCAGGGTGTCGGCGATCTCCAGCGCCTGCTCTCCGGCATCGGGCTGGGAAATCAGCAGCTCCTCGACATTGACGCCCAGCTTGTTGGCGTAGATCGGGTCGAGGGCGTGCTCGGCATCGACGAAGGCGCAGGTGCCGCCGCCCTTCTGGGCCTCGGCCACCACGTGAAGCGCCAGGGTGGTCTTGCCGGAGCTTTCCGGGCCGTAGATCTCCACGACGCGCCCGCGCGGCAGACCGCCGATGCCCAGGCCGATATCGAGGCCGAGAGAGCCGGTCGAGATCACTTCGGCCTCGACCACCTGGTCGGCGCCGAGCTTCATGATCGAGCCCTTGCCGAAAGCCCGCTCGATCTGCCCCAGGGCCGCGTCCAACGCCTTTTTCTTGTCCACCGTATCTTTCTCCACCAACCGCAAAGCGCTCTGAGCCATGGGCCAAACTCCCTTATGTCATAGGGGTCGAAGGTCTGCAATGAAGTGAGTTTGTACCAAGTTTGTTCTCATGGATGCAAGAGAAAAGCGGATCAAAATGAGAACATTCGATAGAATTGGAGACAAATTACCCTAATTTTCAGACCGGCGGCCTGTTGCGCTGCGGGATCCGTGGAGGCTTCTTCCAGACGGAATCGGGAACTACTCGCCCAGCACTTCCTTCACCTTGCCGGCGAGCTGCTTGAGGCTGAAGGGCTTGGGCAGGAAGTGGATGCCGGTCTCCTCGTCCAGGCGCTTCCTGAAGCTGTCCTCGGCGTAGCCGGAGATGAAGATGACCTTCAGGTCGGGGCGCGTCTGGCGCACCTCCTTGACCAGGCTCGGCCCGTCCAGGCGCGGCATGACCACGTCGGTGACCAGCAGGTCGATGGGGTCGCCCTCGCCTTCCAGGATCTTCAGCGCCGTCTCGCCGGAGTTGGCCTCCAGCACGTTGTAGCCCTTGTTGCGCAGGGCGCGGGCGGAGAAGGCGCGCACCGCGTCCTCGTCCTCGACCAGCAGCAGGGTGCCGGCCCCGGTCAGGTCGCGGCGCTCCTGCGCCTCGGCGTCCTGCAGCGTGGCGGCGACCACCTGCTCGGCCACCTGCGGCAGGAAGATGGCGAAGGTGGTGCCGCCGCCCACCACGCTGTCGACGAAGACGTAGCCACCGGTCTGCTTGACGATGCCATAGACCGTGGAAAGGCCGAGACCGGTGCCGGCGCCGACCTCCTTGGTCGAGAAGAAGGGATCGAAGATGCGGTCCAGGTTCTCCGGCGGAATGCCGATGCCGCTGTCGACCACCTCGATGACCGTGTAGTTGCCCGGCGGCATGGACTCGTCCTTGGACTTGCGCCGCTTCTCGACCTTCTCGTTGCCGGTGCGGATGGTCAGCACGCCGCCTTCGGGCATGGCGTCGCGGGCGTTGACCGCCAGGTTGATGATGACCTGCTCGAGCTGCCCCTGGTCGGCCTTGATCATGCCCAGGTCGCGGCCGTGGCTCATCTTCAGTTCGATGTTCTCGCCGATCAGGCGGCGCAGCAGGTGCGACAGCTCGGCCAGGATGTCGGTCAGGTTCAAGAGGCGCGGCTGAAGCGTCTGCTGGCGCGAGAAGGCCAGAAGCTGGCGCACCAGATTGGCGGCGCGGTTGGCGTTCTGCTTGATCTGCATGATGTCGGCGAAGGACTGGTCGCCGGGGCGGTGGCGCAGCAGCAGCAGGTCGGAGAAGCCGATCATCGCCGTCAGCAGGTTGTTGAAGTCGTGGGCGATACCGCCTGCGAGCTGGCCGACCGCCTGCATCTTCTGCGACTGCGCGAACTGGCGCTCCAGGTTCTTCTGCTCGGTGGAATCGATGAAGTGCACGACGAAGCCCGCGAGCTTGCCGTCGGCGCCCTCGGTACGATTGACGAAGAGGGTGCAGACCGGCCCCTCCTCGCTGGCCAGGTGTACCTCCAGCGGCGGCACCTGGCGCCGCGCCGGCTGCGGTGCTTCCGGTGCCAGCGCGGTCTTCAGCGCCTCGACATCGCCCTTGGCCACCAGGTCGAAGAGCGAGACCGAGCGCAGCGCCTGGGGCTCACGGCCGACCAGGCGGCTGAGGGCATCGTTGCACTCCTGGATCGTGCCGTCGGGGCCGATCAGGGCGATGCCCGCCGGCGCCCGGGCGAAGAGCTGCTCGAAGCGGTACTCCGATTCCTCCAGCGCCGCGGCCATGGCCATCTCACGCGAGAGATCCCGCACCACCGAGCGGGTGCGATGGACCTCACCGTTCTCGTCGGTCACCAGATCCTGGCGGATCGACGCGCGGAACGTCTCGCCCTTGGCATCCTTCAACAACACCTCGCCCTGGGAGGCCCCCGGTACTCCGAAGGGGTCATAGGGCCGCGCGCCCGCGGGCAGCCCCTCGACAACGTCGTGCAAACGCACGCGGCCCAGTTCGAGGTCGTTGTGGGCCACGCCCAGCCACTCGCACAGCGTATGGTTGGCGAAGAGGAAGCGCCCCTCGGCATCGGCCGAGTAGAAGCCGACCGGCGCGTTCTCCAGCAGATCGACGAAGCGCTCCTGCTCCTCGCGCATGATCTGCTCCATCTGGCGGCGCGGCGTGATGTCGTCCACCACCCAGTAGACGTAGCCCGGATGGTCCGGCAGCGGATAGGCGGCAACGAAACGCCAGTCATAGCCGCCGTTGCCATGGCCGTTGGCGGCGGGCACGCGCACTTCGGCCTGCCCCAGCAGGCCGCGCTTGGCCTGTTCGGCGATCGTTTCGATCTGACGGCGCGCTTCCGGTTCGTCGGCGACCTGCTCCAGCAGCATCTCGGGGATCGGCCGCTCGTCGCCGCCGAAGAAGGTGTCGAGCGCGGCGTTGGCGAGAATCGTGCGCCCGGCGGGCGAGACCACCTGCCACGGCTTCGGCACGGCGGCGAAGACGGAAGCGCAGAGGCCGCGGCGGCGCTGCCAGTACCACATGCCGGCCGCCCCTCCCGCCAGACCCAAGAGGCCGCCGATGATGATTTCCACGAGGCTCAGCACCTACAGGCCCCCTCCCGTCCTCAAGTTCCTTGTATAAGCTTCGGAAAAATATCCGCTATTGGTTAATGAAGATTAACCATAGGCACCGAGTCGCGGGCAAGACGAATAGCAAGGCTGCGGATTGAACGCCCAGGTTCCACGGAATTCGGAGAACCGCCGCGCGGCGCGGCGGCACCGCTTCCCGCCTCGGCGTGGGGCAGGCGCATGCTTTACCGCGGAGCGCGGCCGGGCAGGCCCTTCTTCAGGCGCATGACATAGCCGATGATCTCGGCCACCGCCTTGTAGTGCTCGGGCGGAATCTCCTGGTCGATCTCGACGCTGGCGTGCAGCGCGCGGGCCACCGGCGGGTTCTCGACCACCGCCACATCGTTCTCCTCGGCCACCGCGCGGATGCGCAAGGCGACGTTGTCGACGCCCTTGGCCACCACCCGGGGCGCCTCCATGGTCCGCTGGTCGTACTTCAGGGCCACGGCGTAGTGGGTCGGGTTGGTGATCACCACATCGGCTTCCGGCACCGCCGCCATCATGCGCTTGCGCGCGCGCTCGACGCGGATCTGGCGCAGCCGGCTCTTGATCAGCGGATCGCCCTCGGACTGCTTGTGCTCGTCCTTGATCTGCTGCTTGGTCATGCGCAGCTCTTTGTGGTGCATGAAGCGCTGATAGATCACGTCGGCCAGCGCGATGACAGTCATCACCGCCAAAACGCCGACGATCACCTTGGCCGCCTCGGTGCGCACCAGCTCCAGCACGTCCTGCACTTCCATCGTCGGGATGACCAGCACATCGTTGCGGTCCGGCCAGACGATCAGCCACACCACAGATCCCACGATCAGAAGCTTCAGGATGCCCTTCAGGAAGTCGGCCAGCGAGCGGCTGGAGAACATCTTCTTGAAGCCGCGCTTGAAGCCGATGTTGGAGAGCTTCGGCTGGATCTGTTCGGTGGTGACGATGATGCCGTTCTGGATCGTGCCGGCCGCCAGGCCCGCCACCAGGATAATGGCCAGCGGGATGGCGGCAACCTTGAGAATGCCCAGCGCCGTGTCCGTCAGAACGTCGCGCATGCCGCCGTTGTCCAGCACGATCATGTGCGGCTGTTCCAGGAAGGGCCGCAGCAGCGCCCCAATGTCCGACATCAGCAACGGCGAGAAGATGCCGACCACCAGCGCCAGGGCCAGCATCATGAACCAGTGCGAGACCTCCTGCGAACGGGGGACCTGTCCCTTCTCGCGCGCATCGGACAGGCGTTTGCTTGTCGGTTCCTCTGTTTTTTGTGAATCGTCGTCTTCACCGGCCATGCTGACGCATCCTCAGTTAAGGCCCGCGAAGGGCAGCATGACGTCCTGGAAACCGGAGATAAACCAGCCGATAAGCGTCGGCAGGGCGATCATCAGGATGCCCATGCCGATCAGGATCTGCAGCGGGATGGCGATGAAGAAGACCTGCATCTGCGGCATGAGGCGGGACAGCAGGCCAAGACCCAGATTGAAGATCAAGCCCACGGCGATGAAGGGCGAGGCGATCTGGAATCCCAGCAGGAAGGCCCGCGCCACACCGCGGGTGATCATCTGCGAGATATCTCCGACCAGGATCGACTGGCCGGGCACAAACAGCTCGTAGCTCTCGATGACGCCGCGCAGCAGCAGGTGATGCAGGTCCAGAATGATGATGATCAGCAGGGCCAGGGTCGAGAGAAACGATCCGGCGATGGACCCCTGCTGGGCTGCCGTTGGGTCGTTGGTCAAGGCATTGGCCAGTCCCGTCACCGTGGCGATCATCATGCCTCCGGTGGACAGCGCGGCCATGAGGACGCGCGCCAAGGAACCCAGGAAAAGGCCGATGAAGGCCTCGCCCAGGATCAGCAGGAACATCGCCATGGCGCTGTCGGGCAGCGCCGGGATAACGCCCTGCGGCAGGACCGGCTGGACCACCACCGTCACGGTCAGCGCCAGGATCAGGCGGATGCGCGGCGAGATATAGCTCTCGCCGAAGCCGGGCATCAGCATCAGGGCGCTGCCCAAGCGCACGAAGACCAGCAATAGAGCGAAAGCTTGATTGGGAAGCAATTCGGCCAGCATGGGCGGCGCTCCTGCCCTAGCCGAGAGAGATCATGCGGTCGAAGAGGCCCTGGGAGAAGGTCGTCAGGCTGCTCAACATGAACGGCAGCATCAGCATCACGCCGACGAAGATGATAATGATCTTCGGCACGAAGGTCAGGGTCATTTCCTGGATCGACGTCAACGCCTGAAACAGCGCGATCACCAAGCCCACGGCCAGCGCCATCAGCATGACCGGCGCGCCGATCTTGAGCATCACGTAGATCGTCTCGCGGCCGATCTCTATGGCTTCCGTGCCGTTCACCGGCCCCCCTTCCCTTTCGCTACGCCGCCGTCTTGCAGCCCAGAGCCCTCAGACCGGCATCCGCAGGATTTCCTGATAAGCCTGGACCACCTTGTCGCGCAGGGTGACCACGGTTTCCAACGTCATCTCCGCCTTCGACACCGCCATGACCACCTCGGTCAGATCGGCCGTGCCGGCCGCCGCCTGGACGGTCTGCCGCTCGCCTTCCAGCATCGTGTCGGCGGCCCGCTCGGCGGCGCGCTGCAGCAGGGAAGAGAAATCGGCGCCGCCGCTGTCGCGCGCCTCCAGGCCGGGCGCGGCCCCGCCCTGGCGCAGCATCTTGTCGTAAGCCTGGATGGCCCCGTTGATATTCATCATTTGGCTCGCTCCTCAGACGCCCGGAATCCGGGTGTCGATCGGGGCCGTCCTGGCGGGTCGGCGGCGCCGTCCTGGCGCCGCGTAACGGTCGCGCTGCCTAGCGCGGGATATCGCCTGCGCCTCAGCGCAGGATATCGATCGTCTTCTGCAGCATGGAGCGCGACGATTCGATGGCCTTCAGATTGGCCTCGTAGCTGCGTTGCGCCTCGCGCAGGTCGGCCATCTCCATCAGCGAATTCACGTTGGGCAACAGCACGTAGCCGTCCTCGTCCGCCGCCGGATGGCCCGGCTCGTAACGGCGCTGGAAGGCGCCGCGGTCGGCGACGATGGAATCGACCCGCACCGTCTCCAGCCCCAGGGAGCGGTCCAGCTCGTTGTCGAAGGTCACCAGCTTGCGCCGGTAGGGCTCGCCACCCGGCGTCTGCGCCGTGGAGTTGGCGTTGGCGATGTTCTCCGCAATGACCCGCAGGCGCGTGCCCTGCGCCCGCATACCGGCGGCGGAGATATTCAGTGATTTCTCAAGATCCATGGCTTCTGCGTCCTAACCGCTTCGCGTCGCCTTGCCCGCTACCGGGCATCAACCCATCCGCCCGCGCAGCGCCATCTTCAACATCGACACCTGCTTCTTGTAGAGATTGGTGATCGCGTTGTAGTCGGCCTGCGTCTGGGCGACGTTGATAAGCTGTTCTTCCAGGATCACGGCGTTGCCGGAAGGCGCGGTCTCGTAGCGCTGCTTCTGTTCGACGCCACGGCCGTCGGCTTTCAGGCTGGAGGTCTGGATGTGTCCGGCCTGTGTCGCGTCCGGCTTCATTGTCGGCTGGTAGTTGCGCTCGACCATGCGGCGGAAATCCTGCGGCTTCAGGTCGTGCGGCACATAGTCCGGCGTGTCGGCGTTGGCAATGTTCTGGGCCAGCACCTTCTGGCGCTGGCCGAGCCATTCCATACGCTTGCCGAGCAGGCCGAAGATTCCGGGTTTCCCGTCCATGACGTTCCTGGCAGTTGCATCGAGCGCCGTTTTCGCCCCCGGCGCCCCGGGGGTCGCAGTCCCGGGACTCCCCCAGCTTTTCCGGGGCCTATGGGCTCCATGATCAAGCCTGCCTTGTTAAGAATCAGTAAAACGAGCTAAATTGTGTATATTAACTATATCCGCGGGCCGGGGGAGGCTGCGGGTCGTGGCGCGGGGGAGCCAAGAGGGCGATGCTTTATCTGACACGCAAAATCGGCGAGTCCGTCATCATAAACGACAATATCGAGGTCACGGTGGTGGATATCCGCGGCAAGTCGATCAAGCTGGGATTTACCTTCCCAAGCGATGCGACGGTGCTGCGGCGCGAAATCTTCGAGCGTATCCAAGAGGAAAACAGGGCTGCTGCCGTAGGCGACGACGAGGCCCTGGCCGAAGCGATCAAGGGCACCGCCGTGCCGGCGTCGCCCAAAAGCGACAGCGGCGGCTCTTAACCCCGTCTCCTTTGCGCCGAGGGCCGTCTAAGGGTCTCTGGCGCTTGGCGTTTTTTCGCCGTTTGAGGGCCGCAGGGCGCTCTCCTCTAACCATTCGTTAAGCATGATCGGTCACCATCGGTGAACCGTCGGAGTTGCGGGCCGCCCAGCGGCCGACCCGGGCCGGCGGCAAAGCCGTGGATTACCGAATCGTGAGTCGATGGTGACGCAGAAACCCCGCCCCGAGCGCAGCCTCGCCATCGCGCTGGAGAACGTGACGCCGGAGGCCGTCGAGGGGCTGGCAGGCCACGCCGCCGGCGCCGCCCCCAGGGTCACGGCCAGCGGCCGCGGTGCCGTCGCCGAGCAGATCCTGCAGATCGCCTTCGAGCGCGGCGTGAAGGTGCGCACCGACAGCGATCTGGCCGAAATCCTGGCGGCGGTCGAGGTGGAGAGCGAGATCCCCCTGGCTGCGCTGGCCGGGGTCGCGGAGATCCTCCGCTACCTCTACCAGACCGACACCGGGCAGACCGACACCGGGCAGACCGGCACCGGGCAGACTGACGGCCGGCACGGCGGGCAAGAATCAGATGAGGAGAAGCAAGCGTGAGTCATACAGCCGCCATCGAGTCCGAAATGCATTCCCTTACGGCGCGCCTGCGCAAGGCCCGGCAGGGCCTTTCGACGGGCACGATCGTCGACCTGACGCCGATCGAGGAGGACGTTAAGGGGCTCTGCCGGGCGATCGAGACCCTGCCGGCCGACGACAGCCGCCAACTCCGCCCGCGCCTCTTCGGCCTGGTGGAAGAGGTCAACCAACTGGGCGAGAACTTGCGCGCCGGCCTGGGCGAGCTGGCCCAGTTGCTGAACGCCGCCAGCGATCGCCGCAAGGCGCTAACCGCCTATGCGGCACCCAAGACCGACAAACCCTAGCAGCCGATCAACCGAACCGCCTGTTGGGGAGCGATTGGGGACACCAAATGGATCTCGGTGAGTACTTCCGCTTCTTTCTCGCGCTGGCCTTCGTGCTCGTGCTGATCGCCGGCTTGGCGGCCCTGCTGCGCCGCTCGGGCTTCGGCGAGCGCCTGGCCGCGACGCCGAGCAGCGCCGGCCCGCGCCGCCTCAGCCTGGTCGAGGTGCGCCCGCTGGACGCCAAGCACAAGCTCATCCTGGTGCGCCGCGACGACCGCGAGCACCTGGTCCTGCTGGGTGCGACCAGCGACCTGCTGATCGAAAGCGACATTCCGGCGCCGCCGGTTCGGCCCGCCGCGGCCGCATCGCCGGTCCAGCCCGGCGGCAGCGCCGATACCGTGGGGACGCAGAACCTGGTAACCCGCCTTGCCGGCAAGCTGCGGAGGCAAACGCCGTGAAGCGCTTCCACTCCCTTGCCGTCCTCGCCCTCCTGCCGGCGGCGCTGCTGCTGCTCCTGCCCGGCGAGGCCCTGGCCCAGGCGCTGACCTTCGACCTGGGCGCCGAGACGGCGGGAACCACCACCGGACGCATCATCCAGCTCATTGTCCTCATCACGATCCTCAGCCTGGCGCCGTCGATCCTGGTGATGATGACCTCCTTCACCCGCATCGTCGTGGTGCTCTCCTTCCTGCGCACGGCCATTGGCCTGCAGCAGACACCGCCCAACTCCGTCGTGGTGAGCTTGGCGCTTTTCCTCACCGCCTTCGTCATGATGCCGACCCTAGAAGCGGTCTACGACGAGGCGTTGGAGCCGCTGATCGCCGAGGACATCACCGAGTTCGAGGCCCTGGACCGTGCCCAGCAACCGGTGCGCCAGTTCATGCTGCGCCATGTGCGCGAGAACGACCTGCGCCTCTTCCTCGATCTGACCGACACCGCCGAGGTCGAGGCGCCCGAGGCGACGCCGATGCGCGCCCTGATCCCCGCCTTTATGATCAGCGAGTTGCGCCGCGCCTTCGAAATCGGCTTCCTGTTGTTCCTGCCTTTCCTCATCATCGATATGGTCGTGGCCTCGATCCTCATGTCCATGGGCATGATGATGCTGCCGCCGGTCATGATCTCCCTGCCCTTCAAGCTGATCTTCTTCGTGCTGGTCGACGGCTGGTACATGGTCGCCGGCAGCCTGGTGCAGAGCTACGGCTAAGCGCCGGTTCGGGGCGGCCCCTCCCGAATCTCCTTCCCTCCCGCGCCGGGCCGCTTCACAATGTCCTGATGATCGGTCTCGGAGAATGAACCGGGAGGCAACCATGATCATCTATCCGGACATCGAGGTGCAGAAGGGGCGCTGCGTGAACCTGCGGCGGGGGCGCGCCGAAGAGCCCATCGTCTACGACATCGATCCTATTGAGGCGGCCCGCAATTTCACCGCGCAAGGCGCGGAGTGGATCCACGTGGTCGATCTGGACGCCGTGTTCAACCAAGGCGACAACGCGGATGTCGTTCAGCGGATCATCGAAGAGGCCGGCTGCCCGGTACAGGTCGGCGGCGCGATCCGCTCCATGGAGCGGGTGCGTCACTGGATCGACGCCGGCGCCCGGCGGGTGGTCCTCGCCACCGCCGCCGTGAAGACCCCGCATCTGGTCAAGGAAGCCGCGACCTGCTATCCGGGCCGGGTGGTCGTCTCGGTGGACGCGCGCGGCGGCCACGTGGTGGTGGAAGGCTGGCGCGAGGCGACCATCTTCACGCCGATCGAGTTCGCACGCCAGTTCGAGGACGTGGCACTGGCGGCGATCATCTACACCGACATCGACCGCGACGACGAACAGCCGGACAGCAGCCTGTCCCACGTAACGGAGTTGGCCGCGGCCATCGAGACGCCGGTGATCGCCAGCGGCGTGGTGAAGTCGCTGGAGGAAATTTCGGTGCTGCAGCACCTCCCCAACATCTCCGGCGCGATCACCAGCCGTGCGCTCTTCGGCGGTGCCTTCACGCTGGCCGAGGCGCTGGCCATCGTCGCGGAGCCGGCGCCGGAGCCGGCACCGTTCCTTTAGGAATTGCCGCCCGACCGCGCCTGACGACCTGTGCCGCACTCTATGCTACTCTGGCCGGGAGCCGATAGCTTGGCAGCCGAGGGCCGATGTCGGGTTCTGTGATCTATTGCATCGACAGGCAAGACCTCATCTCCGAGGTGAGCGATGCCTGGCCGCGTTTCGCCGAGGAAAACGGCGGCGTTCCCGACCCGGCGGCGGTCCTCGGCCGCAGCCTCTGGGACTTCATCGTCGACGAGGGCAACCGCAGCCTCTACCGCTGCATCATCCATGAAGTGCGGCATAAGGCGGAGTCGATCACCATTCCCTTCCGCTGCGATTCCCCCACCGTGGAGCGCCACATGACCATGACCGTCGCTCCCGGCAGCCTGGGGGAGATCGTATTCGTCACTGCCCTGCAGTACGCCTTCGACCGCCGCCCGCTTCCCGTGGGCGGCCCAGCGGAAGAGGCGCGGACGATTGTCGAGTGCGAGTCCTGCCACCGCCTCTGGGCGGGACGCGGCTGGCAGAACTGCTGGGAGGTGATTCGCCAAGGCGACATCGAAATCGACGACCGTCCTATCAAGGTGCTGCGCACCCGCTGTTCGAATTGCTGATCTCCGCTGCGGGAGGCGGCGCAAGGTCGAGACTGAACCAGAGAAGGGCGCATAGCGGAAACCCGCGGTGCCGGAGAAGCGGCAGGCTGGGTCGAACGACCACCGCGGGGAGGCGTCGCCATGCCCGGTGACTGCATCGACTTCATTCATGGACTGAGCCACGCCGCCATTCCGGAAAGCGCGCGCCACGCGGGGCGCCGGCTGCTGCTCGACACCCTGGGCGTCGCAGCCGCCGGCAGCGCCACGCGGGCCAGCCGCATCCTGCGCGACCACGCCGCGCGCTTCTACGGCGGCGGCACGGCCGGCGCCCGCCTGCTCTTCGACGGCCGCCGGGTGGCTCCGCAAGGGGCGGCCCTGGCCGGAGCCGGCACCATCGATTCCCTCGACGCCCACGACGGGCATCGCCTGACCAAGGGCCACGCCGGGGTCGCCGTGCTCCCGGCGCTGCTCGCCTTCTGCGACGAGCTGGCACCCTGCAGCGGCGCGGAGTTCCTGACCCGCCTGGTGCTGGGCTACGAAATCGCGACCCGCGCCGGGATCGCGCTGCACGCCAGCGCGGCGGACTACCACACCTCCGGCGCCTGGAATTCACTGGCCGCCGCGGCGCTCGGCGCCCGCGCGCTGGGCCTCTCGGCGGCACAGACGGCCCACGCCCTGGGGATCGCCGAGTACTATGGGCCGCGCAGCCGGATGATGCGGGTCATCGAGCATCCCACGATGCTGAAGGACGGCTCAGCCATGGGGGCCCTGGCCGGAGTCAGCGCCGCCCTGCTGGCCGCCGACGGCTTCACCGGCGCCCCTGCGGAAATCGTGACGGACTGCGTTCTGGCGCCAATCTGGGCGGACCTCGGCCGGCGGTGGGTCATCGAAGAACAGTACATCAAGGCCTATCCGGTCTGCCGCTGGGCCCAGCCGGCGGTGGAGGCGGTTCTGTCGATCAGGCGGTCACACGATTTCGACCCAGCCTCGGTCGCGCGCGTGACGGTCCACAGCTTCACCGAGGCCGTCCGCCTGGTCACGCGGCGGCCTCAGAGCACCGACGAAGCCCAGTACTCCCTTCCCTTCCCGGTCGCAGCCGCGCTGCTGCGCGGCCGCCTGGGGATGGCCGAGATCGACGGGCCCGGCCTCGCGGACGCGCCGGTCCTGGCGCTCAGCGAGGCCATGGTGCTGGTGGAGGAGCCCGACTACTGCGCCCGCTTCCCGGCGGAACGCTGGGCCCACGCGACCGTCGAACTGGCGGACGGGCGCCGCATTGTCTCGGAGCCCTGCCCGGCCCGCGGCGACCCCGAGGCGCCCTTCAGCGACGCCGAAGTGGCCGCGAAGTTCGACGAGCTGGCTGGGCCGCTGCTGGGCGGAGAGAGATCCGCGGCGCTGAGTGCGGCGTGCTGGGCTATCGATCGCCATCCCGGCAGCCGCGCCCTCACCGACCGACTGCTCGCCCCTGTAGCGGCGCCGCAGATCGCAGCAACCGGGGGCGCCGGGGCTTCGGCCAGGCCAAGCGGAACATAGTCCTGCGGGCGACCATTTGACGCCCTTGGAATCTGCGGGCCGCGTGTAAGTCTGGAGGATCACGCGAGGGAACTGGCCCATGCCGCCTGCAGACTTGCTGATCTCCTTCTTTCTGGCTTCGGCGGCCTTCGCCTGCCTGCCTGGAACGTCGATGGTTTACGTGGCGGCGCGAACGCTGGCGTCAGGCCGCAGGGCCGGCTGGTGGTCCGCGCTGGGTTTCCATCTCGCCGGCCTTGGGCATGT
Organism: Pelagibius sp. CAU 1746; assembly: GCF_039839785.1. Classification (NCBI taxonomy): domain Bacteria; kingdom Pseudomonadati; phylum Pseudomonadota; class Alphaproteobacteria; order Rhodospirillales; family Rhodovibrionaceae; genus Pelagibius; species Pelagibius sp. CAU 1746. The sequence continues at coordinate 2,404,374 of NZ_JBDOQT010000001.1, read as the reverse complement.
CGCGGCGGCGGCCTTTGGAGTCTCGGCCCTGCTTTCCGTGATGCCCGCAGTATTCACCGCAATGAAGCTGATCGGCGCATCCTACCTTCTCTGGCTTGGCTTCACCTACTTGAGGGGCACTCCCGCGCCAGTACGGCGGGCTGGCAAGTCAAAGGCGCCGACGGCGCGAAGCGCACTCCGCGACAGCGCCATCGTGGAAGCCACGAACCCCAAGACAGCTCTTTTCTTCCTCGCCTTCCTGCCGCAGTTCACGGACCCGGAGGCGGCATGGCCGGTCTGGGGACAGATCGTCGTCCTGGGTGTGACGGTGAATGCGATGTTCAGCCTGACGGATGCCGTCCTGATCGAAGCATCGCAAGCGGCCGCGGCCCGACTTCGCTCCTCCGCAACCTCGTTGAGGCTGCTCCGTCGGCTCTGCGGGTGCCTGCTCATTGCCCTTGGGGTGGAACTGGCCTGGGCGCGGCCCCCGTAACCTGCCGCGCGTTCGGCGAGGGGGGACTCTAGTTCAGCTGGCTGAGGTTCCCGCCGCGCAGGCGTTCACGGTAATTGGCCATGAAATCCTGCGCTTCGCTCACCTTGCCGAGTTCGTCGGCGATGGAGCCGACGGCGACCTTCTCTCCGTCGCCGACCAACAGCTTGAAGGTATCGGCATGAGGACCCCTGGCCATGGCCGCGCCGTAGCGGCGGTCCAGGTCTTCCAGATCCACGGTCTGATCCGACAGCATGAGAGCGACGGCGAGGTTCACCACGAGCTGGCTTTCCTCCTCCTCCATCGGCCGGCGCGGCGGCAGCAGGGGGATCAGCTTCGTAAGGGACGCGACGGCCGAGGGCCATTGGCGCTGGCGCCAGTGAATGTCGGCGCGCAGCCGTTCGGCATCCAGGCTGCCGTCGCCTTCCAGCATGTCCAGCGCCTCGTCGGTCCGCCCCAGGTCCGACAGGCCACGGGCGCGCAACTGGCGCCGCTGTTTCTGCAGTTTATCGCCGAGACCTTCCACCTCGCTGACCTGCAGCGCTTCCAGCGCCGCTTCGGGGTTCCGGTCGAGCAAACGCACCAGCGCCAGGCGGGCCCCGATGCGGGCCTTCTCCGCACCTTCCAACCGGTAGCGGACCTGCCCCTCCAGCAGTTCGGCGGCGCGGTCCAGCAGATCGACCTCGACCAGGCGGTCGGCCAGACCGGCGATCATGCGATCGCCCTCGGGGCCCACGGGGGTCAGCTCCATGAACTCCTGGTACAGCGCCAGGGCGCGCAGCGGCGGCACCTCCGGATCGCCGGCGCCGCGGTAGATCTCGGCGAAGACCTCACGCATACGCTGAGCCGCATTGCGCGCCGCCGGTCCGTCGGGGAAGTTGCTGACCGCCTCACGCAAGGCATAGAGCGCGTCGCGGTGGCGGTCCTCGCGCACATAGAGGTCCGCCAGTTTGCGCAGCAGCGTGAACTCGAAGAGGTCGCCGCGCCAGGCGAAACGCAGGCGCTCCAGCTCCGCAATGGCGGCGGAGGGCGAGAGAGTGCCCTCTTCCATCCCCAGGTCGATCAACGCCAAGCGGGCGCGCGCCTGGGTCGGGCGGTGCGGCCCGTCGCGGGCTTCCATCCACAGCTTGCGCGCCTGCTCGGGATCGCCGTTGGCGTGCTGCAAGGCACCCTGGACGAGCTTCACACGGGCCATCTCACGGTCGTCCAACTGGCCCCGCAGCAGGTTGCCGATCTGGATCGTCGCAGCCTCCAGGTTGCCGGCGCGCAGGAAGGACTCCGCCGCCGCCAAGCCGAGATCGAGCCGCAGATTGCGTGGGTAGGCGGCGATCAGGTCCAGAGCCTCTGCGAAGCCGGTAGCCGCCGCCGGCCAGTCCTCCGCCTGCGCGGCCAAGGCGGCCTGCCAGAGCATCGCCTCGCGCTCGCCGACCAGGGCCGGATGGGCGAGGCTGACGGAAGCCCCACGGAAGTCCTGCAGCATGACCTGGCTGGCGCCCTTGAGCAGGCGGACTTCGGGGTCCAGCGCCAGGCGCGGGTTCTCCGCTTCGATCACCTCGACCGATCCGAGCGTCTCGCTGTCCAGGCCATGGGCGAAGTAGAAGCGCGCCAGGTCGAGCCGGGCGATGCCGAGGCGCTCGCCTTCCAGGCCGCGCATGGCCTGCTGCAGCGCCTGGCGATTGTCCTGATAGTCCTCGATCCCGCCACGCCGCCAAGCCTCCAGGTCGAAGAGGCCCGGGCTGTTGCTCAGCGTGTCGGCGGCGCGCTCGGCGCCGCGGCGCTCCTTGGCCTGGGAGACCAGCAGGCCGTCCCGGTCGCGCACCAGCACGCCGCTGCGGATAGTCGCCACCTCGATCCCCGGGCTCAGCGGCTGCAGGGCGATGCCCTGTTGGGTCTGCAGGCTCCGAAACTGCGGAAAGCTGTAGGGCAGGGTCAGGCCCATGCCGGCGCCGCGCGTCGGGATCACGACCAGGCGGTCGCCGGCGTCCGGATCGCTGACCCAGGTCATGCGCCCGGCACCGATCACCGGGAAGCGGATGCGGCTCCCCGGCCCGTCTTTCTCGCTTGCAGATTCAATCACCGGGGCCGCCAGGCCGCGTTCGGGCAGCGGGCTGCGCGGGCGCAGGTCGACGGTCCAGCGGCTGCCTTCGCGGCTCAGCCGAGGGACCACCGTCGGCGCGGCGCCGATGATCAGGATCGTCGAGCCCCCGTCTTCCATCAGACGGACCTCGCCCAGGTGCGGGGCGCCGGCGGCAATACGCTCGACGACGTCCTTGGGCGCCGGCCGGTCGAAGACCAGCCAGAGCTTCTCACCGCGGCGGAAGGCCGCCGCCGCTGTCGGGCGCTGCCAGGAGAAAGTCATCACCACCGGCACGAAGCCTTCCGCTTTCGGCCCTTGGGCGCTCGAGTTCATGAAGCTCGGCATCGGCTCGGTCTTGATCTCCAGACCGCCGCGCGCGCTGTCGGGAATCGCCGCCGCCTTGGCCGGCGCGGCCTTCCCGGGATCGCCCTTGGCTTCGATGGGCTCGACCTGGGCGGTCTTGGCCGGCGCCGGCTTGCCTGCGGATTTGTCATCGGCCGGCTGGGCGTCGGCGGGCTGGGCATCGGCGGGCTGGGCATCGGCGAGCCTGGTGGGCCCGGGGGTTTCCTCTAGCGGCGCCTTCGCCGCTGCCGGCGGCGTGGCGGCGGCATGGCGCGGCGGCTGCACGGAACGCGGCGTCGCCTCCACCTCGCCGCCCATCGTCTTGGGCACCAGCGGGGTCGGCGCCGGGCTCTCCGCCACGGCCGCCACCTTCTCCTCGGGCGCCCCGGAAGGCGTCTCCGCAGCTTCCCCGGCCAGCGTTGCGGCGGGCTTCTCCGCCGACTGCGGCGCCTCGCGTGGCGTGAGATCCGCCACCTTCGGCCCGGCGGCGGCCGGGACCTTCTCCACCGCGGGCGGCGGTGCGGGTTCCTGCCGTTCCGGCTCGGCCGCGGCGAAGATGTCGAGCACCACCTTCGCGCCGCTGCGGGTGACCTTCAGACGGCTTCCCTCGGGCACCTCCACCGTGACGCCGTCCCGCGTGGCGGAAACGCCGGCAATCTGCGCCAGGCGGCCGGGACGCAGGCCGGAGGTGTCGAAATCGGCCGGCCGGTCGAACACGATGCGCGCGCGCCCCGGCGCTTCCTCAAGCACGTTGCCCACGGGCTCGGCCCAATCGAAGACCAGGCGGCTGAAATCGCTGTGCTGGCCGCCGCGTACCCGCACCCGGGGCAGCTCGGCTTGCGGCGACGCCGCCGCTTCCTTCGGCGGCTGTTCCACCGGTGCCGCCGCGGCGGCCTCTTGCGTCTCGACTGCCGCTTTCTGCAGATCGATCACCACCTTGTTGTCGAGGCGAAAATGTTTCAGCGCGTGAGCGGTGGCCAGCGGCAGGGTCAGGGTCCGGCCGTCGTCGGAGACCTGCGGCGCCGCGGCGTAGCCCGCCAGGCCGCCGCGCATCACCGCGCCGCGGAATTCCGCCGCCTCATCGAAGCTGATGACCAGCCGGTCGCCTTCGATGCGCGCGCGGTAGCCGACCCGGCTGGGCCAGTCGAAGACGAGGCGGCCATAATCCTCGTGCAGGCCGCCCCTTATGGAAACGGAGGCCGGCGCGGACACCGCCTCGGCAGCGGCGAAGGGCGCGGCGGCGGCGAGGATCAGGCAGAGGCGGAGCAGCAGCGTCCGCATCAGCGCACCTCCCCGGCATAGGCGTGGACCACGATGTCGACACGGCGCGCCCGGGCCCTGCGCTCTTCGGCAGGCAGATCGGCGTCGACCTCTGCGTAGCGGGCCGCGCCGTAGCCGCGCACGACGATGCTGCCCTGATAGCCCAGCTCGGTCAGGCGGCCGGAGACCGCCGCCGCGCGGGCCAGCGAAAGTTCCCAATTGGAAGGATAGAGGCTCTGCGGCTGGCTGGGGTCGGCGTGACCCGCCACCTCGACGACGTTGCGCAGGTTGCGCAGCACCCCGCTGAGCGCGAAGACGGCCTTCTCGCCGCCGTCGCCCAGTTCGATCGCCCCTGGCGGAAACAACAGGTCGCCGGGCATGGAAATGACGAGGCTCTCCGCCTCGCGGCTCACCCGCGCCCCGACGAGAGCATCGTTGGCCTCCATCTGCTCCTTCAGCACTGCGGCCAGATAGTCCAGGTCGGTGCCCGGCACCCGCTCCACCTCGTCGGCCGTCTTGTCGGCGGTCGGCAGGGCGACGGTGACCTCTTGCAGGCTGGGCAGACGCGGCGCCAGGGCATCCACCAGGTTCTGCCAGGACTCCTCCTTGATCGTCGACATCGAGAACAGCAGCACGAAGAACGTCAGCATCAGCGCCGCAAGGTCGGTGAAGGTGAGCAGCCAGGCTTGAGAGGTGTCCTGGCCGCCGCGATAGACGAGGATCCCGCCGGAGACCCTGTGCCAGCCCTCCGCCGGCTCGGGCGGGCGCCGGCCGGGCTTGTCGCGCGTCTTGGGCGCTGCGGAACCGCGCTGGTCGGCCATGTCAGTTCTCCCCGCCGCCCGCCGCCGCCCCAGCCGGCCGCGGCGCATCGAGCTGGACGGTAAAGTAGAGGCGCACCTGCCCCGCAAAGGACGGCAGCAGCCCGGTGGACAGGCGCGACGACGTCAAGCCCTGGCGTTCCAGCTCGCGCACCAGCACGCCGGCACGCGCCAGGGCCTCGCGGTGGCCATCCAGACCACTGTTGCTGCCCCGCACGCCGTACAAGAGATCCAGGCGGTAGACCGCCCTTGCGGCCTCCGGGTCGCCCAGCACACCGGCGATCAGACGCAGAATCTCGGCACCGACGGGCAGCAATTCCCTTCCGTCCTCGGAAAAGAGCTCGCTTTCCGGAACGTCCACCTGCAGCGTCCAACTGCCGGGGCTGTCTTCGCGCTCGACGATGGGCAGGCCGGCCCCGAAGATCTGATGCAGCTCGTCGATGACCTCCTCGGCGCCCTTGAAGACGTCGAGGGCCGCCGGATTCCGCCGCAGGTTGACCGAAGCCGGCAACACGCCCTGGAAAGCCTCGCGCACGCTGTCGACGACGGCCGAGCGCTTTTCTTCCTCGAAGCTGGACAGTGCGTTCAGAAGAATGAAGAACGCCAGAAGCAGAATCTTCAGGCTCAGCAGGGCGACAATATGGCTGCTGCTCTTCTGGTAGCCCTTTTGAGATGAGGCACCAGCCATCGGCCCCTCACCCGAACAGCGCGTCGATATCGTCCTGGCTGATCGCGTTCTCAGGCAGCTGCGGGCCGTTCAGAAGATCCTCGTCGGGACGCGCGGGGGCACCGCTCGGCGTGGTCTTCTTCTCTGCCGCCTTGCGCGGCGCATCGCACTTGATGTCGTCGCCGAAAGCATGCAGCAGCGCATCAACCTTGGACTCGACCTGTTGCAGGGCGGTGACCACCTTGGTGATGCGCTGACCCGTGATGTCCTGGAATCCGCAAGCCTCGAAGATCGACGTGACCGCCGCCGAGACCTGCTCGGCGACCTCCGGCTTCATCTTCTCGGTCAAGGCTTCGATGCCTTCGACGGCTTCGAAGATCTGATGCGTCGCCTGTTCGGTCGCGCCGACGATGGCCGTCAGTTCGTCCGTGGCGGCGGGCAGATGTTCGGAGTTGATGTCGTCGGGCCGCAGCTCGGCAATCTCGGCGCGGGCGGTGTTGATGTAGCGCGCCAGGGCCTCGATGTCGGCATAGACCTTCAAGCCGACGGCCGTGAGGTCTCCCTCGATGCTGTCGATAACCGATTCGACGATGGCGACGACTTCGGCGGGGTCGATCGCCCCATCTGTCTTATGCAGTTCCTGGAGCTGCGCCATGATTTTTTCTTTTACGGCCGAGACAGCCATGATTTGCCTCCTAGCCCAAATACGGGAGCTTTGTTGAATAAGGGCTTAGAAGTTTCCAAGGACCGCGGCGAGCTTGGTCTTCAAGGTCGCTGCGTTGAACGGCTTGACGATGTAGTTGCTCACGCCGGCTTCCTTCGCCGCGATCACGTTCTCGGTCTTGCTCTCGGCCGTGATCATGATGAAGGGCAGATCCTTCAGCTTGGTGTCGGCGCGCACTTCCGTCAGCAGCTGCATGCCGCTCATCGGTTCCATGTTCCAGTCGGAAATGACCAGATGGTATTCCTTGTCGCGCAGCTTCTGCAGCGCGGCGCTGCCGTCGGTGGCTTCATCGACGTTGTTGAAACCCAACTGCTTCAGCAAATTCCGAATGATCCGCAGCATGGTCTTGTAATCATCCACGATAAGGATCGGCATACCCATGTCTACAGACGACATCTCTCTACTCCCGTAATTGATCAAGCCCGCCAAAGGCACTTGTGAACCTGCCGAAAAGCTAGCCAATCGGCGTTAATAGTCGGTAAAAACGTCAAGAAAGTCCGATCTTTAGGCCTATTCGCGGGGAAGCGGCAACTCGCGGCGCTGGGCCAACTCCAAGGTAACCGTTTTCGCTCTTTCCGGGTTCATCTTGGCCAGGATCGGCGCCGATTTCCGCTCCTTCATGCGCTCGACGACCTCCAGAAGCACTTCCATGTCGAGCTCTTCGAAGATGCGCGCGGCATCCTTGGGCTTCATGCTTTCATAAATCTTAACGAGGCTCTGCATCTGGGCCTCGGTCTGCTCATCGTGCTCGACCAGCAGCGCCTCGATGGACGCCTGCAGGCGCTCCAGCTCGCCAATACGCTGATCGATGCGCTGCTCCGCCGCTTTCAGCAGCACCTCGCGCTCGTCGATCTCTCGGGCGCGCTGCTCCAGCTCCTCGCGGCGCTGGGAGAGCGACTGCAGCAGCACCAGCTCCTCGTCGGTCATCTGGAAGATGTCCGTCGAGATGTTGGAAATCTGGCCTTCCGGGATCGGTCCGCCGGAGGCGCTCCCTTCGGGAGCCTCCGTCATCTGCCCGGCGTCCTCTGACATTCCCGCATCGCCGGCCGCGGTTTCATACGGCGCCGGCGGGTCGCCGGCGGCAAAGGCCGGGGCCGAAGCGCTGATGGTCTGCCACAGGCCGGCGAGCTTCACCCCTGCGCCAAGGGCGGCGACCAGAATCAAGACCGGCAAGAAGCGAAAACGCATATCCTAACCTCGCAGCGGCACGAGCTCAGCGGATCGCCTGCAGCGTCCGCAGCAACTCGCTGTCGGCTTCCGACAGCTTGCGCTTGGCCAGTTTGGCGATGCCGCGCGGGGCGCCGTTCTTCACCGCGTCCAGGGCGCCGCTCTGCAGGGCGGCCTTGCCCAGAGTCTCGGGCTCGCGGGGCTGAGGCGCCTGCGTGCGGGGGGGCGCCGCGGGCTGCGGCGCCTGCGGCCTTTCCTGATGCAGCGGCGGCGGCGCTGCCTGGGCGGCCTTGCGCGACGCAGCGATCTGCACCTCCAGACGGTCGGCGATCTCGTTGCCCTTCTTCACCAGGAAAGCCATCTCGTCGGCCAGGCGGCAGGCGTCGCCGACGTTCTTGGCCAGGGCCTGGCCGGCGGTGCCGCTGCCCTCCTTCAGGGCCATCAGCCCGCCTTGCGCCTCGCTGGTGGCGGAGGCGAACTCGGCGAAGAGCTTTTCCATATCCCGCTTGGCGTCGCGCAGCAGCGTGAGCTTGCGGTTCAGGGCCACGGCATAGCCGATGGTGACGACCAGCAACAGACAGATGACTGCGTCGAAAACAAGACCGTAGTCCTGCAGCAAAGCCATCAAGACTCTCCTCCCTCTCTCACGATCTTATCGTTCACCTGGACGGCGATATGGCCGCCGCGCCGGCCCATGCGGCCGCGGAACATCGGCACATCGCCGCAGCGCAGCTCGACCTTGGAATTGGGCGTGCAGTTGAGTTCGAGCTGACTGCCCTCCAGCCACTCCAGAACCTGGCCCAGCGGCAGCTCGACCTGGTCCAGCACCGCATCGATGGTGACGTCGGTCTGCCACAGCTCGGCGGTCAGGTGGCCTTCCCAGATGGAATCGCGGCCAAACTTCTCACCCATGAACATCTGCAGCAGCAGCTCGCGCACCGGCTCCAGCGTCGCATAGGGAATCAGCAGTTCGATGAGACCGCCGCGGTCTTCCATGTCGACCCGCAGCGTCACCACGATGACCGCGTTGGCCGGCCGGGCGATGGTGGCGAAACGCGGATTGGTCTCCAGGCGGTCGAAGCGGAAAGTGACCGGCGAGAGGGGGTCGAAGGCGGCCGAGAGGTCGGCCAGCACCACATGGACCATGCGCTCCACGAGGTTGCGTTCGATGGTGGTGTAAGGCCGGCCCTCGATACGCATGGCTGCGGTCCCGCGCCGGCCGCCCAGCAGAACGTCGACGATGGAATAGATCAGGGCGCTGTCCACCGTCATCAGGCCGTAGTTGTCCCACTCCTCGGCCTTGAAGACCGAGAGCATGGCCGGCAGCGGAATGGAGTTCATGTGGTCGCCGAAACGCGCCGAGGTGATGTTGTCGAGGCTGACCTCGACGTTGTCGGAGGTGAAGTTTCGCAGCGAGGTGGACATCATGCGCACCAGCCGGTCGAAGACCACCTCCAGCATCGGCAGGCGCTCGTAGGAGACCAGGGCGGAGTTGAGGATCGCCTGGATGCCGGACTCTTCGCCGTCGTCGTCGCCGGCCCCGGCGACGCCCAGCAAGCTGTCGATCTCGCTCTGATCGAGAACACGGGTCGAGCCACCGCCGGCAGCGGCGCCGCCGCCATCGCCGGAGGCGCCGGCGTCGTCTTCCGCCTCGCCCTCCTCGGCCATGGCCTCCCACTCTGCCATCATCGCTTCTTCGTCGGCCATATCAGACCTTAACCTCTTGATAGAACTGGGAAATTTTTTCTAAACCAGCTCTTTACTGGACCAGCATTTCCTTGAACAGCACATCACGCACCTCGATCGGATGGACTGCGGTGTTGACGCGCATCAGCAGCTCTTCACGCAGGCGCTGCACACCGGCCGACCCGCGCAGATCCTCGACCCGAAGTTCGCGCAGATAGACCTGGAAGTTGTCGACCACGCGCGGCAGCAGGTTGGTCAGCTCGGCGCGGTCCTCCTCGCGGGTCAGCTCCAGGCTGATGGATATCTTCAGGTAGTTGTTCTTCTTGCCGCCGGTGTTCAGGTTGACCAGCATCTGCGGCAGGTCGAAGAAAACGGCGCGGGTATCCACCGGAGCCACCTGTTCCTCGACATGCTCTTCCTTGGCGCCCAGCAGAGGGTCCAGCAGGCCTGCGAAGTAGGCCCCCGCGGCGCCGCCGATCAGCAGCAGGATCGGCAAAATAATGAACAAGACCAGCTTCTTGCCATTGAGGCCACCCTTGGGGGTCGCCTCGATCTCCATATCGCCGAGGTCTTGTGTAACCGCCTGATCGGCCATACCAGTCAACCTATTCAGTTATCTTGAGTTTTCGCCCAGTCAGAGCCTACGGAACGTTGGTTAAGACTTGGTTGAAAGCGTTGATTTCTCCGGCCCCCGGCATGGCAAGGCGGCCGCGCCGGCGATCAGGCGGAGGCAAGATCTGCCCGGCAAGCTCTGCCTTGGCGGCGGCCCGCCCCGCTCTTCGCCGCCCGGCCCGCCTTCCAAAGCCGCGGAATTCCTCGAAGCCGGTCCTGGCACGCCTCTTGCGTGAAAGGGAGCGCCGGGCAGGAGGCCCAGCACTGCCCAAAAGAGGAAGTCAGGACAATGGAGAACGCCGGTTACATCGCGCTATCGCGCCAAATGGTCTTGCGGCGGGAGATGGACGTCATCGCCAACAACATGGCGAACATCAACACTCCCGCCTACAAGGGCCAATCCATGCTTTTCGTCGAGTATCTGGAGACTTCGGATTCCGGCGAGAAGATGAGCTTCGTGCAGGACGTCGCCTTGGTGCGCAACCTGACCGAAGGCCAGATGACGACGACCGAAAATCCCCTGGATCTCGCCATCGCCGGCGAGGGCTACTTCGAGATCGATACGCCCATCGGTCCCCGCTACACCCGCAACGGCGTCTTCCAGCTCAATGCCGACGGCGAGCTGGTCACCAGCAGCGGCCAGCGGGTCCTGGGCGAGGGCGGCACCCCCATCACCCTGCCGCCGAACAGCAGCGACGTGACGATCACCCGCGACGGCACCATTTCGACCGACCAAGGCCCGGCCGGCCGCCTGCGCCTGGTCCGCTTCGAGAACGAGCAGGCCCTGGTGAAGCTGGCCAACGGCCTCTATGACGCCGACGGCCAGGATTCCCTGCCGGCCGAGGGCGCCGAGGTGCTGCAAGGCACCATCGAAGGCTCCAACGTCCAGGGCATCACCGAACTGACGCGAATGATCGAGACCGTCCGGCACTACTCCTCCACCGGGCGCATGGTCAACGACGAACACGAACGGCAGCGCCGCGCAATCCAAGCGCTCGGCGGCACGGTTCAAGCTTAAGCGAGGCTAGAGAGATGAGATCACTGAACATCGGCGCGACGGGGATGCTGGCTCAGCAGCTCAACGTCGAGGTCATCTCGAACAATATCGCCAACATGAACACCACCGGCTTCAAGCGGCACCGGGCGGAGTTCCAGGATCTTCTGTACCAGAACCTGCGCCGCGTCGGCTCCGCTTCCTCCGATGCCGGAACCATCGTGCCGACCGGCGTCCAGCTCGGCTTGGGCGTGAAGTCGGCGGCGATCTACCGCATTTCCGGCCAGGGCAATATCCAGCAGACGGAAAACCCCCTGGACCTGGCGATCAACGGCCGCGGCTTCATGATGGTCGAACTGCCGAGCGGCGAGACCGCCTATACCCGCGCCGGCAGCCTGCAGCTCAGCCCCGACGGCGACATCGTCACCGCCGACGGCTATGTCGTGCAGCCCGGCATCACGGTGCCCGATGACGCCGTCTCCATCACCGTCAACGAGAGCGGTGAGGTCTACGTGGACCTGGACGGCCAGGTCGCCCCGGTGCGCGTCGGGCAATTGGAGCTCGCCAACTTCGCCAATGAGGCCGGCCTCGACGCCATCGGCCAGAACCTGCTGATGGAAACCGCCGCCTCCGGCCAGGCCACCGTGGCGACCCCGGGCTCGGCCGGCTTCGGCCGCATCGTCCAGGGCGCCCTGGAGACCTCCAACGTCAACGTGGTCTCCGAGATCACCAACCTGATCACGGCCCAGCGCGCCTACGAGATGAACTCCAAAGTCATCGAGTCCTCCGACGAGATGATGCGCACCGTGACGCAGCTGCGCTAGGCGGGAGGCTGAAGATGCGTAAGACGACAACTTCCCTGGCTCTCCTGGCCCTGCTGGCGGCGGTGCTGCTGCTGCCGCAGGCCCGGGCCGAAGCCGCCGCCCAGGCCCCGGCGGGACAGGACCTCCTGACCCTGCGCGCCAGCAGCGTGGTCGAGGACGACGTGGTGCGCCTGCGCGACCTCTTCGACGGCATCGCCGACCCGGCGGTAGCCGAGACGCCGGTGGCCAAGGCGCCGCAGCCCGGCGCCTCGATCGATGTCGGCGCGCGCTGGCTGGCGGCCGTGGCCAAGGCGCACGGCCTGCCCTGGCAGCCGCGCTCGCGCTACGAGCGGGTCAACCTGCGCCGCGACAGCCACGACATTCCGGGCGAGGAGATCGAAGCTGCCCTGCGCACGGCCCTGGCCGACCAGGGCCTGGACGGCGACCTGCGCCTTTCCTTCGACCAGCCGGGCCTGCGCCTGCGCCTGCCGAGCCGGGCCGAGCGCAGCCTGCGGGTGGCGCGTTTGACCCTCGATCCCTCTTCCGGGCGTTTCCTGGCCCACGTGGTGGCCCCGGCCAGCGGTGAGCCCAAGGCATCCCTCTCGGTCACTGGCCGCGCCCTGGAGATGACCGAGGTGCCGGTCTTGAACCGGCGCGTCAATCCGGGCGAGGTCATCCGTGCCCGCGACATCGAATGGATGAGCGTCCAGGCCAACCGCCTGACCCGCACCACCGTGGTCGATGCCGCCAGCATGATCGGCATGAGCCCACGCCGCCCGGTGCGCGCCCAGGACCTGGTGCGCAGCACGGATCTGCAGACTCCGGTCATGGTGACCAAGAATACTCTGGTAACCATCCGCCTGCAGACCGAGCGCATGCAACTCACGGCCCAGGGCCGGGCGCTGGAAGACGGCGCCGAGGGCGATGTCGTGCGCATTATGAACACCAAGTCGAATACCATCGTGAACGGCGTCGTCGTCGACGCCGGCAGCGTGATCGTGGCGCCCGCCACCGTCACCGCCCAACGCTAAGGGAGCCAGGTAGATGTCCCGAACCCGCGAGCCCAAGATGAAGAAAGCCCTGAAGCTGGCCGTCAATGCCGGCCTGATCGTTGCCGCCGGTCTCTCCTTGAGCGCCTGCAACCTGATGAACCGCCTGGCCGCCGTCGGCGAAGAGCCGAAGCTCTCCGCCATCGACAGCCCGGCCCCTCTGGCCGCGCCCCAGGCGGTCTCCCTGCCGATGCCGGCGCCCCTGGCGGTCGAGCGGCAGCCGAACTCCTTGTGGCGGCCCGGCTCCCGCGCCTTCCTGAAGGATCAGCGGGCCAGCAACGTCGGCGACATCCTGACGGTGATTATCGAGATCGCCGACAATGCGGCGATCAGCAACACCACGACGCGCGGGCGCGTGAACTCGGAGAACTCCTCGGCCAGCGCCTTCCTGGGCTACGAGGCCAGCCTGGGCGCCATCCTGCCGGAAGCGGTCGACCCGACCAACCTGGTGGACCTGGACAGCGATTCCTCCAGTTCCGGCACCGGTGGCGTCAACCGCAACGAGTCGATCAATCTGCGTGTCGCCGCGCTGGTCACCCAGGTGCTGCCGAACGGCAACCTGGTGCTCGCCGGCCGCCAGGAAGTGCGGGTGAACTACGAGAAGCGCGAGCTGCAGGTCGCCGGCATTATCCGCCCGGAGGACATCACCTCGACCAACACCATCGACTACGACCAGATCGCCGAGGCCCGCATCGCCTACGGCGGCCAGGGCCAGATCTCCGACGTCCAGCAGCCCCGCTACGGGCAGCAGGTCTTCGATATCCTCTGGCCCTTCTAAGCCCTGCTTCGCATCCTCCATCGCAGGCAAAAAAGGGCCGCGTCTTTGACGCGGCCCTTTCTTGTTCTGGGCTACTGCTTTTCGGGGAAAGCAGCCCTACGTGAAGGCTCTCAGTCGTCCCGGTGGGTCCGTTCCATGCGTTCATGCCGTTCCTGCGATTCGATCGACAGGGTGGCAATCGGCCGGGCCTCGAGGCGGCGCAGGGAAATCGGCTCCCCCGTCTCCTCGCAATAGCCGTAGGATTCGTCCTCGATCCGCCGGAGGGCGGCGTCGATCTTGGAGATCAGCTTGCGCTCGCGGTCGCGAGTGCGCAGCTCCAAGGATCGGTCGGTTTCGAGAGACGCCCGGTCGGCAATGTCCGGTTCTTGTAGAGAGACCTCCTGCAGGTGCTGCAAGGTCTCGCCCGATTCGCGCTGCAGGTCCGCCTTCCACTGCAACAGTTTCTGGCGGAAATACTCACGCATCTTCGGGTTCATGAACTCTTCGCCCTCTTTGGGACGGTAGTTCTTCGGCAGCTTCACTGTCATCCCTGGTCCCGTAAATGAGTACCAAACGCGCCGGGAGTATATGGAATTTGCCTAGCCCGGCAAGTCCATGGAATCTTCAAATTTTCTTGGGCGGTTTCCGCCTCGGGATCCGGGTCCCCGGACGCCGTCAGCGCCCCCGCTTGGCCAATTCCACAGCCGCCCGAACCTCAATCTCATTAATGATTTCAGCTAGTTGTGGATCATCGACCTTGTCCTGGCGCTGCCTCAGGAGCCCCGCCAGGTTTTCCAGGTGGGCCAGCGGCACCTCGCCCAGCATGATGGCGATACGCAGTTCTTCCAGCTTATCCAGCAGCGATTCGGCGCGCCGGCGCGCGCGCGCGCGGCCCTCCGTGGCGTCGCCGACCTCCTGAACCGCCAAAAGGGCGGTCAGGGCCGAGACCGGGGAAGCCCCGGTCGGCGCCGCGCTCTGCGCAGGGCCCTCGGCCAGGGCGCGCGCGAAACCGCCGCCGCTGGGGGCCGCGCGGCCGCTGCGGGACGTCGACGTGGTCTTGGGGCCGGAAAAGCGGTCGATCTTCATTCACAACCTTAGAGGAACGGGTTCCTCGGGAGACACTGCGCCCACGCGGTTAATAACGCGTTAAACGTCTGAAAAACCGGCAGGAATTTCCTACCCAGCGGCGCCGGTTTTTGCCGTGCCAGCCCCGGCACGCGCCGCCGAGGCCCGCCCGCAAGGCCGGGAACCCGCCATTTCCGCCAGATTCCGGCATTCCGCAAGTTGGCACGGGATTCGCATTGAGACTGGCGAGTCCAAAGCCCCGGGAATGTTCTTGATGCCCACTGCACGCTTTCATAACGCCGCTTTCCGGCCCGCTTCCAGCCTCCGGCTGCGCCGGGCGCTGACACTGGCTTTCAGCCTGGTTCTCGCGCTCGGCCTGGCTCTGGAGACGACTGCGGCCCGCGCCCAGACGGTGTCGCGGATCAAGGACGTCGCCGACTTCGAAGGCGTGCGCGACAACCTCCTGGTCGGCTACGGCCTGGTGGTCGGGCTCAACGGGACCGGCGACAATCTGGACAGCGCCGTCTTCACCCGCGAGAGCCTGATCGGCATGCTGCAGCGCCTGGGCGTCAATGCGCGGGACGACGACCTGGACACCGACAACGTCGCCGCGGTGATGATCACCGCCGACCTGCCCCCCTTCTCCCGCCAGGGCACCCGCATCGACGTGCAGGTCTCCGCCCTGGGCGATGCCGAGAGCCTCTTGGGCGGCACCCTGCTGGTGACCCCGCTGCTGGGCGCCGACGGCGAGGTCTACGCCGTGGCCCAGGGCCAGGTGGCCGTGGCCGGTTTCAGCGCCGCGGGCAACGCCGAGACCATCGTCAAGGGCGTGCCGACCTCCGGGCGCATCGCCAACGGCGCCATCATCGAGCGCGAACTGGGCTTCGAGCTGGAGCAGCTGAGCTCGGTGAAGCTGTCCCTGCGCAACCCCGACCTCACCACCGCGCGCCGCATCGCCGACGCCATCAACGATTTCACCGGCGAGGCCGCGGCCCGCTCCGTCGACCCGACCACCGTGCGGATCAGCCTGCCGGCGCGCTACAACGGCAACGCGGTTGCCCTGATGACCGATATCGAGCAGCTTCGGGTGCGCACCGACCAGCCGGCCCGCGTGGTCATCGACGAGGCCTCCGGCATCATCGTCATGGGCGAGAACGTCCGCATCAGCACGGTCGCCATCGCCCAGGGCAATCTTACCATCCGCATCACCGAGACGCCGCAGGTCAGCCAGCCCAACGCCTTCTCCAACACCGGCAACACCGAAGTGGTGGACCGCACCGACATCCAAGTCGACGAGGACGGCGACAAGCGCCTGGCCGTGGTGCCCTCGGGCATCAGCCTGCAGGAGCTGGTCAACGGCCTGAACGCCCTGGGCATCGGCCCGCGCGACATGATCTCCATCCTTCAGGCGATCAAGGCCGCCGGCGCCCTGCAGGCCGAGATCGAGGTGCTGTGATCATGGACCGGACCGCCCTCGCCGCCTCCCTCGGCCGCGTCCAGCCCTCGCCGGCCGAGAACGCGGTCGCTCTGAAGCAGGCCAAGCAGGCTGCCGAGGAATTCGAGTCGCTGTTCATCGCCGAGATGCTGAGCCCGGTGTTCGAGAGCCTCGACACCGGCGGCCTCTTCGGCGGCGGCCAGGGCGAGAAGATTTACCGCTCCCTGATGGTTCAGGAGTACGGCAAGGCCATCGCCAAGGCCGGTGGCATCGGCATCGCAGACACGGTGCAACGCGAAATCCTCAGAATGCAGGAGAATCAGCAATGACCGAGATCCAGGCCGACGCGGCCCCGCCGACCCAGGAGGAACTGCGTCAGGTGATCCACATTATCGAGGACCTGACGGCGGTGATGAGCCGCGAGGTCGAGCTGCTGCGCGCCATGCGGGTGCGCGACTTCGGCGAGCTGCAGGACCACAAGCTGGGTCTGGTGCAATCCTACGAGAAGCATACCGAGAACCTGCGCAGCAACCCGGCCTTCGTCGAGGCCATCGACCCGTTGCTGCGTGAGGAACTGACCGACGTGATGGAGCGCATGCACGCAGTGATGAGCGAGAACGAAATGGCCATCAACGCGGCGCGCACCGCGAACCAGCGGGTCGCCACCGCCATCGTCAAGGCGGTGGAGGAGCAGCAGAGCGAAAGCGCCGGCTATTCCAACCGCGGCGGCTCGGGCAAGGCGGCCGGCAAGCCGCCGGTCTCCGTGCAGATCGACCAGCATCTCTAACCCCCGGAACCCGAGGCAGCGGATCCAGTCGACTGGATTTTCAGCGAGATACCGAACATGACGCTCAGCATCGCCCTCTTCAACGCGCTCAGCGGCCTGCAGGTCAACCAGACGGCCCTGCAGGTCACGTCGAGCAACGTGGCGAACGTCAACACGCCGGACTACGCGCGTAAGATCCACGATCAGCAGAACCGCGTGCTGGGTGGCATCGGCGCCGGCGTCGAGACCGCGCAGATCGTGCGCCGCATCGACCAGTTCCTGCGCCGCGACCTGATGGAAGAGACCACGGTGCTCGGCAACGCCGAGGTGCGCGCCGATTATCTCAACCGGATGCAAACGCTCTTCGGATCGCTGGGCAACAACAATGCCCTCGGCAACTCGATCACCGACCTGGCGGTCGCCATCGAAAACGTGGCCAACAGCCCCGAAGTCGCCGCACACCGTTTCGACGCGGTCAACGAAGCGGCCGAGATGGCCCAGTACTTCAACAGTATGGGCGACCAGATCCAGCAGCTTCGCACGCAGGCCGATGCCGAGATCGGGGCCGCGGTCGACACCATCAACACCGAGCTGCAGATTATCGCCGACCTGAACTCGCAAATCGCCAACAACCTGGTCAAGGGCCAGCCGGTCGGCGACCTCCAGGACCGCCGCGACGTGGCGGTGAAGACCATCTCCGAATACATGGACCTGCAGGAGTTCACCGACGCCACCGGCCAGGTCCGGCTGTTCACCGCCGCCGGCCGCTCTTTGGTCTCGGGCGTGACGGTCAGCAGCCTTTCCTACACGACCACGCCCTTCATGACCGCCAACGAATCCTACCCGGCGACCATCAGCGGCATCTATCTCAACGGGCCGACCAACGATATCAGCGCCGAGATCACCAGCGGCAAGCTGGGCGCCCTCATCGAGATGCGCGACCAGGCGCTGCCGGCGATGACGAACGAACTGGACCAACTCGCCGCCCAGATGCGCAACGAAGTGAACCGGGTTCACAACCGCGGCGCCAACACCCCCTTCGGCCTGGGCACCGCGGCCGGCGACCCCGCCGCCATGTACGGCTCGCGCGAGATCGCCACCCCCACCGATCCGCTGACCCTGGGCTCCGGCGTAACCTTCGCCATCCTGGACGCCGACGGCAATTCGGTCACCGCACCGATGACCATCGCCGCCGGCGCGACCACGCCCAATGCCATTCTGGCCTCCATCGACGGCTACCTGACGGCGGCGCCCGGCTACGGCACCGCCGCCTGGAACGCCAACCGCATGGAGATCAAGCTGGAGCCCGGCTACCGCCTGGCGATCCTGGACAACGGCCCCGCCGCCGACATGGGCGACGCCACCATCACCTTCGACGCCGACGGCGACACGGTGAGCGAGAACTACCTCGGATTCTCCAACTTCTTCGGCCTCAACGACCTCTTCGAGACGCCGGCGCTCACCGGCGGCGTTCTGGCTATGGAGAACCAGGGCAGCGATCTGGGCATCTCCAGCACCATGCAGGTGCGCCAGTCGATCATCGACGACCCCTCCTACCTGTCCCGCGGCATGCTGCGCGGCACGGTGCCGAACCTGACCCTTGGCGTGGGCGACAACGAGATCGCCCAGCAACTGGCCAACGCCTTCGGGCAGAACTTCGACTACGCCAGCATCGCCAACGGCCCCTCGGCGGTCAGCACCACCTTCTCGGGTTACGCCGGCGAGATCCTGTCTTTCAACGCGTCGCAGACCGCCTCGGCAGACGAAGCCCTGAAGTTCGAGACATTCTTCTTCGAGGACCTCCAGGCCCGCTTCAACTCGGAGGCAGGTGTCAACCTGGACGAGGAACTGGCCAACATGACGATCTTTCAGAACGCCTACAACGCCTCGGCGCGCTTGGTACAGACGGTCGACGAAATGTTCGACACCCTCTTGAGCCTGGCCTGAGGTTAGGAGACATCCAATGTTCCGGGTAGCCAACTTCGCTCAGCACCAGCTGACCCTGTCCTACACGATGCGCACGCAAGGCAACGTCGCCGACCGGCAGATCCAGATCGCCAGCGGCAAGGTGGCGCAGCAGTATTCCACCATCTCGGCGGACGCCAGCCAGCTTGTGAACGTGGAGCGCGCCGTAGCCCGCACAGAGCAGTTCAATCGCAACATCGATCAGGCCCTCACACGCCTCAGCATCATGGAATCCTCCGTCGGCATTCTGGTGGACCGAGCGACCGAGGTGCTGGCCATCATAAGCTCTGCGATGTCCGGCCAGAATATCGCCGACGTGCCGCTGGAGGAGTTCGCGGCCACCTTCCTGGCCGAGGCGGAATCTCTGCTCAACACCCAGCACGAAGACCGCTTCCTCTTCGCCGGGGCGCAGACCAACAATCCCGCTGTCGACCTGAGCGACCCCACCTATACGCCGCAGGCGGGACTGCCGGGCGTCTTCACCGCCGACTATGACTTCTACCAGGGCGACAACCTGCAGCTCGCGGTGCGCAGCGACGAGACCTACGAAACCGCCTACGGCATCACCGCCGACGAGCCGGCGTTCGAGGAAATGCTGCGCGCCCTTGCCTATATGGACTACGCCGGCGCCAACCTGGACGACGCGGTGCTGGAGGAGGCCTACTCCCTGATGAAATCCGCCGTCGACGGTCTCAGCGACATCCGCGGCCGGATCGGCGCCAGCACCAAGGTGCTGGAAGCCGCGAAGGACGGCCATGAGGACTACCTGACCTACACCGCGAACCTGGTCTCGACCCTGGAAGACGTCGACGTGGCCGAAGCCACGACCCGGCTGGCGCAGGACGAGGTCCAGCTCCAGGGCTCCTACCTGTCGCTGTCCCGGATCAGCGATCTGAGCCTCCTCAATTATTTGAGATAAATGCCCTGAATAGCGATTTCGTAACCAGATGGGGCCGATAATGGGGCCCTCAAGAGTAAGGAGTTAACTATGCCCCGCGAGATTCAGGCAGCCAGGATGGCCGCTCCAGCCAGCCACGGCGGGTACGCCTCGGCGCCTCCCTCCGGTGCGGAACAGACGACGACCGTGAAGACGCGGTTCGGCGTCATCGAATTCGACCTTAACCAGGCCTTAACCTTCCCGAAGGGAATTCCCGGCTTTGTCGGCTACAATTCCTTCGGCCTGGCGATGATCCCCAGCGAATCGCAGTCCAGCTTCATGCTGCTGCAGGCCCTGGACCCGGACGACCTCTCGTTCATCGTCCTGCCCTACGAGCCCGCCGCCGGCCTGATCGAGCCGAAGGACATCGACGCCGCGCTGCAGCACCTGAACATCACCGTTCAGAACTGCGCCATCATGCTGATCGCGACCTTCCGGCGCATGGGCAACAGCTTCGAGACCTCGGTCAACATGCGCGCGCCGATCTTCATCGATACGAAGAGCCGTCAGGCCTGGCAGTACATCATGCCCAATGACCGCTACGAAGTGCGCCATACCCTGTAAGGCGCCAAAGCAGACGCGGAAAAGGGCCGTCCTCCGGGACGGCCCTTTCTTTTTGCGGGTCGCGGGAGAGAAGCCCTCAGCCGCGAAGGCGTGCCTCCAGGGCCGCCGCGATACGCTCCATCAGCACCGACCAGGGCTCGGTCCAATGGCGCTGCCAGTGAAGATGGTGGGGGACCCCGTACTCGCCCTTGGGCGACTCGTTCACGCGGCTGCCGCCCGCGGACATCAGCCAGATCTCCTTGCCCACCGCTTCCGCGATACGGCTGGGCGAAGTCGACGTCGACAGCACCATGTCCATCTGGGTGGTCAGCGCAAAAGCCGACTCCATATCGTCCTTCAGGTCGATGTCGTCCCAACGGTGGATTTTGATGCCGAAGCGCGCCTCGGCCTCGGCAATCTCCTCTTCGCACTTCTCGTAGAAGAGATTGACGAAAACAAGCCCGGGGATGCGGAAGATCGGCTCCCACATCTCCAGCCGGGTGTAGTGGATGTCACGGTCGCGGTGGGAGTACTGGCTGCGCCAGCAGATGCCTAACTTGAAACCTTCCGGCAGGCCCGACACGCGTTCCGCCATCTGCTCCACCAGCTTCGGGTCCGGTGCCAGATAGCCCTTGGCGTTCCGGGAGCGCTCACCGCAGGCAAAGGCGGCTTCCAGGTCATCTTCCGGATAGCGCTTCATGGCGATTTCCGCCTCGGTGAGAGGGAAATACTGAAGCAGGTTGCCGGCCGGGAGGTGAAGATCGCAGTCCTTGCGCTCCAGGTCGGTCTTCACGTCCAGCTTCTCCGGCAGGAAACTCGCCTGCGGAAAGCTGCGCTCGAAGATCGGCAGCATGCGCTTGTCCGCCTCGATGACCACCTGCCCGGCCGCATCGATGATATGCGGATAGCGGCGGCTGAAGTCGATCTCGTCACCCAGGCCCTGCTCACGCCACACGAGAATGCGTTTGTCGGCGATGTCCTCGCCACGCCAGCGGGGCTGCCTGAAGCAGCGGACCGGCTTGCGCAGATTGGCCGTCAAGCCGGAATCGAAGTAGTCCCAGGATTCTTCGAACAGCTCGTTGCGCCATAGCGACCGCGCCAGCGAGAACTGCAGACCCGGCTCGTTCGGCTGGAACTTGACGGCCTTGCGGAAGTACTCCAGGGCTTTGGGGTTGTCGCCCTGTTCCTGGCAGACCAGTCCGCGGTTGTGGATATACTCGCCGCGCTCCGGCTCCAGATCGATCGCCTTGTCGTAATGGACGTTCGCCTTA
Source organism: Pelagibius sp. CAU 1746 (assembly GCF_039839785.1). Taxonomy (NCBI): domain Bacteria; kingdom Pseudomonadati; phylum Pseudomonadota; class Alphaproteobacteria; order Rhodospirillales; family Rhodovibrionaceae; genus Pelagibius; species Pelagibius sp. CAU 1746. The sequence continues at coordinate 2,382,967 of NZ_JBDOQT010000001.1, read as the reverse complement.
TCCAGCTCGTGCAGCAGGCGCAGCGCATTGCCGGTATTGAAATAGCTGGAGGCAAAGCTGGGTTCGAATTCCATCGCCTTGCGAAAGCAGACCAGCGCCTCGCGGTAGCGATGCTGGTCCATGTAGGTATTGCCCAGATTGGAATGGGCAGCGCCGTTGATGGGATCGAGTTCGACGCCCTTCTTCCCATAGCGGATTGACTCTTCGAAATTCCCCTGGGCACGCTTGATCATGCAGAGGTTGATATAGGGCTGGGCCATCTTCGGATTGGCCTCGATCGCCTTGAAGCAGGATTTTTCGCCCAGCTCGTACTTCTCGTTGTCGATCGCGATCTTCCCGAGATTGACGTGCGCCTCCGCATAATCCGGTTTCAGCCCCACGGCCATGCTATAGGCGTCGACCGCTTCCTTGATCAAGCCTTGGCGTTTCTTGATCAGACCCAGGTGGTAAAAGGCCTTGGCGTCACTGTTGTTGAGCCGGATCGCCATGATCAAGGCCTCGATCGCCTGGTCCAGAACGCCGGCGTCCAGCAGCAGGATGCCAAGCTCCCGGTAGGTTCCGCCGTTGTCCGGCTCCAGCTCGAGAGCGCGGGTGTAGACGTTGACCGCCTGATCCATCTGCCCCAAGCCATGCAGTAGCTTGGCGTAGAGAACCTGCACCGCGGGGTTGGCCGGCGCCGATTCCAGCGCCCGCTTCATCAGCTTCTCGCCCTCCGGAAAGCGGCGCTGGCGCATATAGCAGAGCCCCAGCAGTGCCGTGGCGACGGGATTTCCGCGGTCGGCGCTCAGAACTCTTTTGAGCATGTCGACGGCGCCCCTTAAGCGCCCGGTCTCGTACTTTTCCTCCGCCGCCGCCAGCATCTTGCCCAAGTCGCGCCCTTTCCGGCCTTCCTTGGGGCCCTGGCGGGCCGCCTTGGCGCCGCGCGGCGACTTCATCGACTTCTCGGCATTGGGGGATGCTGGCTGCTGCTGGCTCATTCGATCCTGCTCACGGGTGCTGAAATTGCTGCACAGGCGCCACCCGATGGGCCGGGCCGGACGCCGTCACCACATTAAGCAGTCATTTACTAAGAGAACCTTTAAAGTCGTCCCCGAAGGCACCGGGCCGGCTGGATTCCAGCCGCCGGCGGCTGCTTTGCGTCTTCAGATGGAAAGGGCGACGGAAGACGGCGCCGGCGTTTCCGGCTCCGTGCCCTCGGCGGCCGGCTTCCCCCCCGCTTGCGGAGGGGCGCTGCCCTGGCCATTCTTCGCCAACTCCGCCCAACTCGCCCTAACTTCACCGAGGGCGTTGATGATCTCGTCGCAGGCCGACGCGGAATTGCTCATGTTGACCTTCTGCAGATCGCGGAAGATCGTATGGTAGAACTGATCGAGCATCAGGGAGATGTCCCCGCCCCTCTCGAAATCGAGGTGCGACTGCAGGCCCAAGAGAATCTTGCAGGCCTTCTGGGTGGCGTTGAAACGATCCTCGATCCGGCCCTCCTGGATGGCCGCCTTCGCCTTGCCCACTTCCTTGATCATGCCGTCATAGAGCATGACCACCGCGCCCAGCGAGGTCGTCATGTTGGAGGCGGCCTGGTAAGCGGACAGAGCGTTGTAGGATTGTGTCACGTTCCCGAACCTCGATGCTTCACGGTCTCGCCCGCCGGCCGTTCCCGGCGGGAAGCTGGATCAGTCGTCGCCGCCCTTGAGGAAGGCCGAGAGCTGATCGGCCATTGCCTGGGCCTGGGCAACGGCCCGCTCCATGGCAGCATACTTCTCGACCAGGGTGTTCTGGTAGATCAGAAGACGGTCTTCCAAGGCCAGGATCTTGTCGCTGTAGTCCTCGCTCTGGGCCGTCAGGCGGTTCACCTCTTCCGTGATCAACCCGTCGGAAGCATTCACGTAGTTCTCGAGGTGCTGGTAGAGGCGCTCGGCGATGCCGGTCGTCGTCGTGATCGTGATGTTCTGGGCCACCGCGCCCGCATCCGAAGTGTCACGGCCATAGGCCAGCGACATACCTTCGTAAATCGTCCCCTCCAGACCGCGCAGCACGCTGCCGTCCACCTGGAAGGCATCGACCCCGCCGACCTGCAGGTTGGTGCCGTCGATGGCTCCGCCCGGATCGGTGATCACGAAGGTGCCGACCTCCAGAAGCTGGCCCCGCTTCACCAGCCGTACCTCGGCAGAACTCGACTGGAAACCGAATTCGAAGACGGCGCGCACCTGGTCCAGCTTGTCGACCAGGTTGGCATCCAGGGTCCCGTTGTCGATGGTCAGCAGGCCGTCTTCGCCGATCTCGATACCGACGCTGCGCAGGGTCGCCAGGTCGCTGGCCCCGACACCGTCGACGAGGTCGGCCAGGTCGCCGCCCAGGTCGCGGCCCAGAGAACGCAACAGGTTGTCGCCGAAGAGAATTGCCGCGGAGCCGAGCTCGCCGTCCTCGTTCACCTCCTGCTGCGACAGCAGGAAGGACTTTACATCGTTGTAGGCGGTGACGAACTCGTCGATCTGCGCCCTCGCCGCCGAGAGGTCGTTCTCGATCTCCAGGGTCACCGTGGTGCCCACGTCGGCCTTGAAGAGATCGATGGTCACGTTGTCGATAAGATCATCGATCTCGTTGGAATCGCGCTCGATAACGGTGGCGATGCCGTCCAGCGTGAGCTGCGCCGGCTGCGGCACCTGTAGAACTTCGGTATAGGTTGCGCCGTTGTCCGCGGAGAGCCCCAAGGCCGCCAGAGTGGCGCCGGCGTTGTCGCCGGTGACCTGGATCGCCTTGTTGGTGTCCTCCGCCGTCAGGACGACCCGATAGTCGCCGGCGGCGATCTTGAGAGCTGAGGCGCGAACGCCGGTCGTGCTGGAAACGGCGTTGATGGCATAGACCACGTCCGTGGCGGTCATGTCCGGGGTGACGGCGATGTCGGCGGTGGTCCCGCCGGCCAGGCCGACGGTGATGGTTTCCGTGACGCCCAGCGCCGTCGAGACATCGGCCAGCGTGCTGCCCGAGACTTTGTGAGCTTCGGCAATCTGCTGTACGACGATCTCATAAACGCCCGCAGCGGCATTGTTGGTGGCCGTGGCGCCCAGAATCTCGGTCGCCGCCGTCGCGGTGTTGGAGGAGACGAAGGCGGCCTTCTGCTCGAAGACGTTGCTCAGAATGCCGGTGGAGCCCGGCGGGTTGCGCAGCCCGTTGACCGCGGACTGAAGGTTGTTGAGAAGTGTCTTGAACTCATTGAACGCCGCGATGCGGGTATCGTTCTGCGAGATCTTGTTCTCAAGCCGGTCGATCGGGATCCGCTTGACGGCGAGCGAGGCTTCAATGATGGCAGCCGTGTCCAAGCCGGAAAACGAGCCGGTCAGCAGCGGGGAGTTTCCCAGGAAGGAAACCGTGCCCTGTGTTCCTGCGAGAGCCATAACACTTCTCCTACGCCCCCAATTCTACACCCCAGACTACTGCTGTATTTGCTTAAAAGCCGTTAAAATATCTTGGTTATCAAGGCATTAAGCTATACGGAAATGGTCTTGTTTGGCTTCTTACCCACACCCTGGAGGACCTCCTCCACGCTCCGGAATGCCTTTTCCGGAGGGAATTCCACCAAGATGTCGCCGTTCTGGCGATCGTAGACCCGGACGATCAGCCGCCCGCTGTCCTGATCCTTGTAGGTGGTCAGGGCGGAGTTCGGAGCGGCTTGCTGAAGCACCGGCTTGCTGGATCTCCCGCTGGCCTGCACGGCCTGCGGGCTCTCCACCTTCTCGGGCGTCATCGTCCTGGTGTCGACCGGCGGCGCTTTGGCCGGGGTCGAGGTGGTATTCGGAACCGCCGTCGACGAGGCGGTGCTCTTGATCGTCGTGTCCATGTGCTAAAGCCCTCCTTAGGCGGGCCTGCCGGACCGGCCGGGTGTGGCCCCTAAAGGCCACACCCAACCAGACAATCCGGGCTTACTGCAGAACCCGCAGCAGGGACTGCGGGATCTGGTTGGCCTGGGAGACGGCCGACACGGCCGCCTGGACCAGCACCTGGTTGGAGACCAGCTTGCTCTGCTCGGCGGCCAGGTCGACGTCCATGATGGACGACTTGGCCGCGTCGATATTCTCCAGCGAGGTCGCGATCTGCTGACCGCGGAACTCGAAACGGGAGATCAGAGCACCAGCCGTCGCACGCGCCTCGGAGATCGAGTCGATCGCCGTGTCGACCGCCGCCATCGCCGCAGAAGCGTTGCCGGGGGTGCTCACGCTGCTGCCGTTCACGCCAAGACCGGTGGTGGTGAAGGCGGTCACAGCCGCGCCCGGAGCGAGGTTGGTGAAGTCGACGGTGATGGTGTCGCTGACGTCGGTGCCGACGAAGTAGTCGGTCGCCGTCACCGTGCCGTCCAGAACCGAGTCGCCGTTGAAGCGGGTGGTCGCGGCAATACCGTTGATTTCGCTCAGCAGCTCCTGGAACTCGGCGTTGATGAAGCCACGCTCCGTGTTGGTCGGAACACCCGACAGCGACTGGGCCGCCAGGGCTTTCATGCGCTGCAGGACGTCGCCGATACGGGCGAGACCACCATCGGCCACCTGCACCACGGAGGCACCCTGGGCGGCATTGATGCCGGCCTGGGTCAGCGCCGTCACGTCAGCCTTCAGACGGGTGCCGATGGCAAGGCCGGCGGCGTCGTCGGAAGCCTTCACGATGCGCGAGCCGGAGGCCAGCTTGCTGACCGAGCTCGACGCCATGGACGAGTTGTAGTTCAGGAAACGGAGGGCGGAGTTCGCCGCCGTATTCGTAGCAACAACAGGCATCAGTTCATTCCTTCTACTTGAAGAGGTGGTGTCCCCCGCATCGCGCGGGGGACATATCCTGCCGGCCTACTTGGCCAGCCTATGTACCTACTGCAGCACCCGCAGCAGGGACTGCGGGATCTGGTTGGCCTGAGAGACGGCCGAAACCGCCGCCTGGACCAGCACCTGGTTGGAGACCAGCTTGCTCTGCTCGGCGGCCAGGTCGACGTCCATGATGGACGACTTGGCCGCGTCGATGTTCTCCAGCGAGGTCGCGATCTGCTGGCCGCGGAACTCGAAACGGGAGATCAGGGCACCAGCCGTCGCACGCGCCTCGGAGACGTCGTCGATCGCCGAGTCAACGGCGGCCATAGCCGCCTGAGCACTGGCAACCGTGCTGACTCCGTTGGCGGCCACGCCCAGCGTGGTCGCGGTAAAGTTGGCGGCGCCTGCCGCCAAGGCAGTGAAGTCGACGGTGATGGTGTCGCTGACGTCGGTGCCGACGAAGTAGTCGGTCGCCGTCACCGTGCCGTCCAGGACCGAGTCGCCGTTGAAGCGGGTGGTCGCGGCGATACCGCTGATTTCACTCACCAGCTCGCTGTACTCGGCGTCGATGAAGCCACGCTCCGTATCGGTCGGAACACCCGACAGCGACTGGGCCGCCAGGGCCTTCATACGCTGCAGAACATCGCCGATACGGCCGAGGCCGCCATCGGCCACCTGCACCACGGAGGCACCCTGGGCGGCATTGATGCCGGCCTGGGTCAGCGCCGTCACGTCGGCCTTCAGACGGGTGCCGATGGCAAGGCCGGCGGCGTCGTCGGAAGCCTTCACGATGCGCGAGCCAGAGGCCAGCTTGCTGACCGAGCTCGACGCCATGGACGAGTTGTAGTTCAGGAAACGAAGGGCGGAGTTCGCCGCCGTATTCGTAGCAACAACAGGCATCAGTTCATTCCTTCTACTTGAAGAGCCTTCTCTTCCGCCACGTCCTGCAGCGGAAGAAACAGACCAGCTTACCTAGCCGGCCAGGAACTCCTCCCCGGGAGGCGCCAAGCCTCCCGGGGAGAAACGCTAAATTACTGCAGCACCCGCAGCAGGGACTGCGGGATCTGGTTGGCCTGGGAGACGGCCGAAACCGCCGCCTGGACCAGCACCTGGTTGGAGACCAGCTTGCTCTGCTCGGCGGCCAGGTCGACGTCCATGATGGACGACTTGGCCGCGTCGATGTTCTCCAGCGAGGTCGCGATCTGCTGACCGCGGAACTCGAAACGGGAGATCAGGGCACCAGCCGTCGCACGCGCCTCGGAAACGCGGTCGATCGCCGTGTCGATCGCCGACATCGCCGCAGCGGCCGCGCCGGCCGTCGCCACATCGCTGGAGCCAACACCGAGGGTAGCGGCGGTGAAAGCCGCAGCACTGGCCGCCAAGCTGGTGAAGTCGACGGTGATGGTGTCGCTGACGTCGGTGCCGACGAAGTAGTCCGTGGTGGCGACCGTGCCATCCAGGACCGAGTCGCCGTTGAAGCGGGTGGTCGCGGCAATGCCGTCGATTTCGCTCACCAGCTCCTGGAACTCGGCGTCGATGAAGCCGCGCTCCGTATCGGTCGGAACACCCGACAGCGACTGGGCCGCCAGCGCCTTCATGCGCTGCAGAACGTCGCCGATACGGCCGAGGCCGCCATCGGCCACCTGCACCACGGAGGCACCCTGGGCGGCGTTGATGCCGGACTGGGTCAGCGCCGTCACGTCGGCCTTCAGACGGGTGCCGATGGCAAGGCCGGCGGCGTCGTCGGAAGCCTTCACGATGCGCGAGCCGGAGGCCAGCTTGCTGACCGAGCTCGACGCCTGGGACGAGTTATAGTTCAGGAAACGAAGGGCGGAGTTCGCCGCCGTATTCGTAGCAACAACAGGCATCAGTTCATTCCTTCTACTTGAAGAGGTGGCGCCCCCCGCGTCGCGCGGGGGACATATCCTGCCGGCCTACTTGGCCAGCCTATGTACCTACTGCAGGACCCGCAGCAGGGACTGCGGGATCTGGTTGGCCTGGGAGACGGCCGACACGGCCGCCTGGACCAGCACCTGGTTGGAGACCAGCTTGCTCTGCTCGGCGGCCAGGTCGACGTCCATGATGGACGACTTGGCCGCGTCGATGTTCTCCAGCGAGGTCGCGATCTGCTGGCCGCGGAACTCGAAACGGGAGATCAGGGCACCAGCCGTCGCACGCGCCTCGGAAACGCGGTCGATCGCCGTGTCGACCGCAGCCATCGCCGCCGTCGCAGCGGCGACCGTGCCAACCCAGGTGCCGTTCACGCTGATACCGGCCGCAGTGAAGGAAGACGCCGCGGCGGCCAGGTTGGTGAAGTCGACGGTGATGGTGTCGCTGACGTCGGTGCCGACGAAGTAGTCGGTCGCCGTCACCGTGCCGTCCAGAACCGAGTCGCCGTTGAAGCGGGTGGTCGCGGCAATACCGTCGATTTCGCTCAGCAGCTCCTGGTACTCGGCGTTGATGAAGCCACGCTCCGTGTTGGTCGGAACACCCGACAGCGACTGGGCCGCCAGGGCCTTCATACGCTGCAGAACGTCGCCGATACGGCCGAGGCCGCCATCGGCCACCTGCACCACGGAGGCACCCTGGGCGGCGTTGATGCCGGACTGGGTCAGCGCCGTCACGTCGGCCTTCAGACGGGTGCCGATGGCAAGGCCGGCGGCGTCGTCGGAAGCCTTCACGATGCGCGAGCCAGAGGCCAGCTTGCTGACCGAGCTCGACGCCATGGACGAGTTGTAGTTCAGAAAACGAAGGGCGGAGTTCGCCGCCGTATTCGTAGCAACAACAGGCATCAGTTCATTCCTTCTACTTGAAGCGTCGCCCCCTCCACCTCCTGCGGAGAGGTCCGATAGCGACCTACTTGGCCGCCGGAGCATGCGCTGGACGGAATCCGAGCACACAAATCCGTCTCCCCCTACGCAAGGGGGATGCCAAAAAGGTGTAATCGCTCCAGATTTACTTATGTACCAGAAGCTTAGAGAAGGAACCTCAGACCCGATGTAAGGCCGCTCGGGCCAAAAAGCGGCAAGATCTGCCGGCCTGGCTAGGCAAAATCTGCCGCCGGGCTCTCTGGCAAGGCAAGAGTTGCCGAGGGGAAAGTAAACAGATCCTTACTTTTCGGGGGCAAGGAGGCCGGGCGGCGCGCTCCCTGCGCGACCGCCCCTACCCCACGCCCGAAGATGTCCGGCCCAGGGCCGCTACTGCAGCAGCCTGAGGAGGGCCTGTGGCAGTTCGTTGGCCTGCGACAGCGCCGAGACCGATGCCTGGACAAGCACCTGCGACGAGACCAGCTTGCTTTGTTCCTCAGCCAGGTCGACGTCCATGATGGATGACTTCGCGGCATTGATGTTTTCAAGAGAAGTGGCGATCTGCTGCCCCCTGAACTCGAAGCGGGAGATCAGGCCGCCCAGGGTCGCGCGCGCCTCCGACACCAGGTCGATGGCGGCATCCACCGCCGCCATTGCGGCGCCGGCCGCGGATACCGTCCCGGCGCTCTCGGCGGCCAGGCCAAGCGACGTCGATGTATAGCCGGCCGTGGCCGCCAGGGTGCCGAAGTTGACGGTGATGACGTCACCCACCTCACTGCCGACGAAGTACTCGATCGGCGTCGCGGCCGTCGGGGAGCCGTCGAGCAGCGAGTTGCCGTTGAAGCGCGTGGTCGTCGCCATGGCCGTGATTTCTTCGCTGAGCTGCTGGAACTCGGCGTCGATGAAACCACGCTCCGTGTTCGAGGGAACGCCCGAGAGCGACTGCGCCGCCAGCGCCTTCATGCGCTGCAGCACGTCGGCGATGCGCGCCAGGCCGCCGTCGGCCACCTGCAGCACCGAGGCGCCCTGGGAAGCGTTGACCGCCGACTGGCGCAACACCGTGGTGTCGGCCAGGAGGCGCGTACCGATGGCCAGACCGGCGGCGTCGTCGGACGCCTTCACGATGCGCGAGCCGGAGGCAAGCTTCGACACCGAGGCGCCGGACATCATCGAGTTGTAGTTCAGAAACCGCAGCGCCGAGTTGGCCGCCGTGTTCGTCGTGACTGTGGGCATGGGTCTACTCCAATAACCTGTTGGGGCAGAGCCCCGAGAACCGACGTCCTGCCGGTAAAAACTGCGCCAAACAAACGACTTAAGCGCGGCCTGCCCCTATCTATGCAGAGATCGTGCCAACCCAAGAAATTCTATTTACTTCAGCAATATCAATATGATGAGCTGTCACCCAGGCACCAGGCCCGCCGCGCCGCGGCTGCCGATGGGAAGGGATTTCTCAACAAACATGGAAAAGTCTGCCGGGTGCGGCGGCTTCACGGCAGACGGCGGATAAAAGCCCTTCCCGTAAAAGCCGGGCCAAAAAAGCTCGGGGCGGAGCGCCTTCTTGGCCCCCCGCCCCGTTCACCTCTGCCCAAAGAGGTGTGGTTACTGCAGCAGTCTGAGGAGGGCCTGCGGCAGTTCGTTGGCCTGCGACAGCGCCGAGACCGATGCCTGGACAAGCACCTGCGACGAGACCAGCTTGCTTTGTTCCTCAGCCAGGTCGACGTCCATGATGGATGACTTCGCGGCATTGATGTTTTCAAGAGAAGTGGCGATCTGCTGCCCCCTGAACTCGAAGCGGGAGATCAGGCCGCCCAGGGTCGCGCGCGCCTCCGACACCAGGTCGATGGCGGCATCCACCGCCGACATGGCGTTGCCCGCGGCCGACACGGTCGAGGCGCTCTGCGTATCGAGACTGAGGTCGGTGGCGGTAAAGCCGGCCACGGCAGCCAGGGTGCCGAAGTTGACGGTGATGACGTCACCCACCTCACTGCCGACAAAGTAGTCGACCGGCGTGGCCGCCGCCGAGGAACCGTCGAGCAGCGAGTTGCCGTTGAAGCGCGTGGTCGTCGCCATGGCCGTGATTTCCGCGCTGAGCTGCTGGAACTCGGCGTCGATGAAACCACGCTCCGTGTTCGAGGGAACGCCCGAGAGCGACTGCGCTGCCAGCGCCTTCATACGCTGCAGCACGTCGGCGATGCGCGCCAGGCCGCCGTCGGCCACCTGCAGCACCGAAGCGCCCTGGGAAGCGTTGACCGCCGACTGGCGCAACACCGTGGTGTCGGCCAGGAGGCGCGTGCCGATGGCCAGACCGGCGGCGTCGTCGGACGCCTTCACGATGCGCGAGCCGGAGGCAAGCTTCGACACCGAGGCGCCGGACATCATCGAGTTGTAGTTCAGAAACCGCAGCGCCGAGTTGGCCGCCGTGTTCGTCGTCACTGTAGGCATGGGTCTACTCCAATAACCTGAGTGGGCAGAGCCCGAGAGCTGGCTGCTTGCCGGCGTCTCCTGTTCCCGGATGGACCCGGAAACAGGCGGGCGCCCTGTCTTCAGCACAGATCATGCCAATTTCAGGGAGCGTATTTTTTCATTATTCATCATATAGTTATGCCGTCATGTCGCGCGGAGGACCGCGGCAAAGTCTTGCGCCGGCTGGAATTTTCTGCATTGCCCAGCGGGCAAAGACTTCCTGCTCCATCGCGCCCGGCGGCGGCGCACTCGCCTGCTCCGGACCGCGGGACGTCGCGAGCCGCTGCGCGTGCCGCAGCATCTCCTTATAAGCATCATCACCTTATAAGACCGGCGCGCTCGCCCGAGCGCCCTATCCTCTCCCCAGCGGACGGCCGACCGGGCAAAGCTTGTCCTGCCACCCTGCAAGAACTGCCAGGCAGGAATGATCCGGCGCCAGCCCGCGAACGAAGATGCCGCATCGAAAGCCGCCGATTTCAGCCGGTTTCCGGCAGACCGAAGAGTTGGCCCGCAACTTGCGTTCTCCCTGCCGTGACTTGGAGTGGCCGGACGTTCCGCGTTCACCGCTCCTCAGCCCCCGAAAGCAGCAATGCCGTCTGGCGCGGCCCTGCCCCGGGAAGCAACACGGAGATAGAACAATGCCGCTTACCGCTACCGAAGCCTTTCGCAGCGAGGTGAAGAGGGCCCGTCCGACCGAAGTCGTCGTGATGCTCTATAACGAGGCCATTCTCTCGCTGACTGCTGCGATCAAGGCCATGCAGCAGAACGATATCGAGGAACGCTGCAACCGGATCAACGTGGTCACCGAGATCGTCGGCACCCTGCACATGAGCCTGGACATGGAAAAGGGCGGAGAGATCGCCGAACAGCTCGGCCGCATCTACCGCTTTGCCCTGGCGCAGCTCATCCGCGTCAACATCCACAGCGACGCCGAGGGCACCGCGAAGATCATCGATCTTCTGAAGCCCCTGCGTGATGCCTGGCAGGAAGTCGACCAGCGGATGTCCGAAGGTGCCGATGAGGCCTCGATGGAAGCCACCATCTTGCGCCGACTGGAAGCCGCCGGTTTCCGCCTGGACGTCCACGCCGCCTAAAGCGGTTCAGAACAAGAAAGACACGCGGACCCTTCGATGCAAGCAATCGCTCCGGATTTCTATACGCCCTTCGACGGCCGGTCCTCGACCCAGAAAGAGGATCGCGCCGGCGACGGGCTGTTTGACAGCCTCCTCCGCGAAGAGGAAGCCCGCTACGAAAGAGACACCCGCTCGGCACGGGAGCCGAGCCCTGTGCCCGGCCCCGTCCGGGAGGAGTCCTATGACGACTACGGGCGCGAGGATGTCCCTCGCGAGGAGCCCCTCGAGGACGCGCGGGAAGAGCGGCCTGCGGACGACCATGACCTGTCCGACGCAAGCGATGCGGCGGAGGACGACAACCAGAGCGAAACCCACGCGGACACCCCGGCCGCATCGGCTGAAGACACCGCGGAGGCGCCAACCGCGGACGACTCAGGCAGCGGCGAGAACGCTGCGGCTGCCACGGCCGAGACGCCGGCTGAGGATGAGACCGCGACCGCGGGGGATGCCGCCCCGGCGGCTGGCCCGGCCAAGAACGACGCCCCCGGCGCGCAGCATGCGAATGCCGCCGCCTTCGTGGTCCCGGGCCAGGAGGTGCGCGGCACCACGCCTGCGGGCGTGAAGGGTGACGTGCCCGGCACGGCGGACGCCGCCAAAGCCACCCCCGCGAATGCCGCTTCCGCCGCCGCCCAGAACGCACCGGCTCCGGCGGTCACCGCTGAAGAGGCAGCCGCCCTGCCCGCCAGCGCCGCGGCGCCGGCGGTCAAGGCCGCTGGCAAGGCCTCCGAGACCGCAACCTCGAAGGCGGCCAACCCGACCGCGGCGGCCAGCCGCCAGTCGCCGGACACGCCGCCGGCCAATCTGGCCGAAGCAAGCGGCCGCCCGGCCGCCGCCGCCACGACCTCCTCCTCCAATGGCCAGACGGTTACCACTGAGGGTACCGAAGGTTTGAGCTCGCGCCCCTCTGCCGCCTTGGGCGGTGGTGCGGCGACCGCGGCCCTGGCTCAGAACGGCGAGCCCCCGGCCAAGTCAGGCGGCCAGGCCAAGGCTGACGGGGCTGCCGGCGAGTTGCCCCAGCAGGCGGCTGCCGCCAACAAACCCGCTCCCCCAGCCAACCAGGCCGCCAAGGGGCAGGAAATCGCCGCTGCCGCCAGCGACAAGGCAGCCCAGGCTCTCACTCCGGCCGCCACCGCCGGCGGATCTGACGGCGCCGGCAGCAGCATGCAGCAAGCGCCCTCCGCCACGCCCGTAAGCGGCGGCGCGGCTCCGTCCGGCGGCAGCGTGCAGACCACCAGCTTCGCCGAGACTCTAACCAATGCCCGCCAGGGCGCCGCCGCGGATCCCTCCGAGCAGATCGCCCTTCAGGTCCGCCGCGCCCAAGTCGCCGGTCAGGATCAGATCAACATCAAGCTCCACCCCGCCGAACTGGGGCGCATCGAAGTGAAGCTTGAGAGCAATCACGACGGCACCCTGCGCGCCGTCATCTCCGCCGAGCGGTCCGAGACCCTGGACCTGCTTCAGCGCGACGCGCGGGGGCTGGAGCGTGCGTTGCAGGAGGCCGGCGTGAAGACCGACTCCGGCAGCCTCAACTTCAACCTCCGGGGCCAGAACCAGGGCCAGGACCAGAAGGCCGGCGGCGGCAACGCCGCGGAACGCGGCTCCCCTGACTCCAACGCCCGGAATACCGGGGCCGGCGAGTCGGCCCAAGCCGTTCCCCCGCAGCCGACGTCCTACCACGACGGCGCCCTGGACATCCGGGTCTAAGGCGGAAGGAGACTGAGTCATGCCGGTCGAAAGCGTACGTCAACCCGTCAACGGCGTTGAGTTCAAGAGCAGCGACGCCAGTTCGCTCACCAACGGGTCGTCGTTGGCCGAAACCTTCGACACCTTCCTGACGCTGCTGACCACGCAGCTACAGTACCAGGACCCGCTGGATCCGATGGACACCAACGAGTTCACCTCGCAGCTCGTCGAGTTCACCGGCGTCGAACAGGCCATCTCGACCAACAAGAAGCTGGACAGCCTGATTGCCCTGCAAAGCGAGATGCAGCTCAACGACGCGGTGAGTTACATCGGCAAGACGGTCGGTGCCGACGGCATCATCCTGATGCTTCAGGACGGCCAGTCGACCATCACCTACGACCTGGGCGCCAATGCGGCCGAGGCGAATATCCTGGTGATCGACGAGTTGGGCAACACGGTCCGTACCCTCCAGGCGGATACCGAGGTCGGTCACCATGAAGTCGTCTGGGACGGCCTCGACGACGACGGCGATCCTCTCGAGGACGGCCTCTACGGCTTCCTGGTGACGGCGATCGACAGCAGCGACAAACCGGTGCCCTTGGTGCAGGGCACCAAGGGCCGGGTGACCGGCGTGAAACTGGTCAACGACGAGGTGGTTCTGGAGATCGATGAGCTCGAGGTCGCGCTCAACGATATCCTGACCATCGCACAGTAGGCCGGCACGGCCCCAACACGGAACGATGCAGAAGTTTTAGAGTTTTCGAGCAACGAGAGAGCTGATTTCAGGCCCGGAAGCCGCTTCCAGAAGACCGCTATCCGGCCCTAACCAAGGAGACGAAGTCATGAGTATCTACGGCGCCATGTTTGCCGGCGTGTCCGGTCTGGCCGCACAGAGCAATGCCCTGGGCATGATCTCGGACAACATCGCGAACGTGAATACCGTCGGCTACAAGGGGACCAGCGCGCGCTTTTCCACGCTGGTGACCCAGGCCGCGACCCAGACCACGCACACCCCCGGCGGCGTCACGTCCTCGCCCTATTCCTACATCGACCGCCAGGGCCTGCTCCAGGGCTCCGCCTCCGGCACGGATCTCGCGGTCGCCGGCCAAGGCTTCTTCGTGGTCAACGAATCGGCGAATCCGGGCTTCAGCGACGACTTCTATTTCACCCGCGCCGGGTCCTTCAATCCCGACCAGAACGGCAACCTGGTGAACGCTGCGGGGTACTACCTGCAGGGCTACAATCTGCGCACCACCACGCCGCCGCCCAGCTCCAGCACCTTCACCGGTCTGGAGACCGTGAACATCTCGAACCTCTCGGGCAGCGCCGCGGCGACGACCAATATCGCGCTGGGCGTCAACCTGCCCTCCACGGCGGCGGTCACCGATAGCTTCTCGGTGACGGCTCAGGTCTTCGACTCCCTGGGCAACGCCCATGACATGAACATCACCTTCACCAAGACCGCCATCAATTCCTGGTCCTGGTCGGCCCAGAACCCGACCATGGCCGGCGTCGGCACCGCCACCGCGGCCGGTTCGGGCACCATCACCTTCGATACCGACGGTACGCCCCTCGCCTTCACGCCGGTCGCCCCCAGCGTCACTTTGACGGGTTTCACGACCGGTGCCGGCAACTCGACCGTCGCCTTGGATCTGGGCACCGTTGCGGGCACCGACGGCCTGACCCAGTTCGCCGGTGACTTCACCATTTCCAATATCGACCAGGACGGTGTCCGCTTCGGCAACTACACGGGCATCACCATCAGCGAGCAGGGCATCGTCACGGCCCTCTTCGACAACGGCCAGAGGCTGGACATATACCAATTGCCGCTGGGCATGTTCAGGAACCCCAACGGCCTAGAGTCCCGCAGCGGCAACGTCTATCTGGAGACCGACCGCTCGGGTAACTTCCAGCTGAACCTGGCCGGCAACGGCGGCGCCGGCGACATCGCGCCGGCCGCGCTGGAATCCTCGACGGTCGACCTGGCCGAGGAATTCACCAAGATGATCATCACCCAGCGTGCCTACTCGGCGAACACCAAGGTCATCACAACCGCCGACGACATGCTGGAAGAACTGATCCGCGTTAAACGCTAAAGCTGAGGTCTGAGGGGTGCATTTTCCCGGGATGATGATTAAAGACACATCCCGGGAAGGGCTCCCACGGCGCCCGGACACCCCCTCAACCCTTGGGTTTGCGCTGCTGCGGACGTTAAGATTAAGGAAGGCTTCAAGTTATCTCAATCTTAGCTTAACCGCCTGATTTAGCGAATTTTAAACAGCGCCGGCCTATCTTAGCGGGACCACAGAATTAATTTGAGAGACAGGATCTGTTCGATGTACTCCGACAGCTCAGGTAGGCCAACCAGCGTGATCGGGCCGGCAGGCAAGCCGCTCAGCTTGGACGACCTTCCGCCGCCGTCCACCAAGCGCTGGGTGATCCGCCGCAAGGCCGAGGTCGTCACCGCGGTGCGCGCCGGCCTGCTCACCCTGGAAGAGGCTTGTGAACGCTACAACCTCTCCGTCGAAGAATTCCTGTCCTGGCAAAGCCTGATCGACAAGCATGGAATGCGTGGGCTGCGTACCACGCGGCTGCAGCAGTACCGTCGCCATCTGGTCGGCCACCCCGAGAAGATGAGCGATACCCGCTCGACCTCGTGACCTCCACCGCCGCCAAGCGGCAGCATTGACATTCGGTTCTCTCGAAAACCCCGCCGGTCCTTCCGGCGGGGTTTTGCTTTCTGTGCTTAGGACGCCGTTAATCATCTTCGCCGAGGCCTGCCGCCACGATGGACTCCGCGGGGGGAAAATTCTTCCCATCAGCTAGGCAATAATTGCCCGCTGTTAACGTGACCTTTACCGGAAGCAATTAGCCTAAAAATACAAGCCAGCCAATGCGATGAACCGGTTCTCGGCAGGCTTGCGGAAGCCTCTGGTCGGCGGCTTCCGACGTTTGGGTCGATGATGCATCAGGACGGTCAACTTTGAACTCTCTCTTTGAGACACTGAAGAGTCTGGGCCCGGCCCGCCTCGGCATGATGGCGGCGGTGGCAGCAGGCATCATTGCATTCTTCATCTATCTGACCAGCCGCCTCGCCTCGCCGGAGATGTCGCTGCTTTATGCAGAGCTCGACGCGCAGGACAGCGGACAGATCATCGCCCGCCTGGAGCAGATGAACGTCCCCTACCGCATCGGCGAGGAAGGTGGAAAGATCTTCGTCCCGCAGGACCAGGTCGGGCGCACCCGCGTTGTCATGGCCGAGGACGGCCTGCCCAGCGGCGGCTCCATCGGCTACGAGATCTTCGACCGCTCCGAGGGCCTGGGGACCACCAACTTCGTCCAGAACATCAACCACGTGCGCGCCCTGGAGGGTGAGCTGGCGCGAACCATCCGCTCCGTCTCCTCGGTCAAGCAGGCGCGCGTCCATCTGGTGTTGCCGCGGCGGGAGCTCTTCAGCCGCGACCGGCAGGACCCCAGCGCTTCCATCGTCCTCATGCTGGGCGGCAGCCGCGGCCTGGACCGGCAGCAGGTGAGCTCGATCCAGCATCTGGTGGCCGCGGCGGTGCCCGGACTGAAGCCCACCATGGTCTCCATCATCGACGACCAGGGCAATCTTCTGGCCCGCGGCACCGAGGAAGGCAACGTATCGCAGACCGCCGGCCGCGCCGAGGAAATGCGCGTCGGTTACGAGTCGCGCCTGGTGCGCACGATCGAAGAGATGCTGGCCCGCTCCCTCGGTCCCGGCAACGTGCGCGCCCAGGTCTCCGCCGAGATGGATTTCGACCGCATCACCGAGAACGCCGAGATTTTCGATCCCGACGGCCAGGTTGTGCGCTCCACCCAGGTGGTGGAGGAGCAGGCCAGCAACCAGGACGGCGCGCCCGCCGGCGTCACGGTGGGCAACAACCTGCCCGACGCCCTGCCGGAGCTCGACAGCGGCAGCGGCAGCCAGAGCCAGACATCGCGCACCGAGGAAACCGTCAACTACGAGATCACCAAGACCGTCAAGACCCACATCCGCGAGGCCGGCATGGTGCGCCGGCTCTCGGTGGCCGTCATGGTCAACGGCAAGACAGTCTCCGACGCCGAGGGCAATCCCACCTACGAGCCGCGCACCGCGGAAGAGTTGGAGAAGATCACCGCTCTCGTCCGCTCCGCCGTGGGCTACGACGAGGAGCGCGGCGACACCATAGAGGTCGTCGAGATGCCCTTCATACAGGTTGCCGGCGCTGACGGGACCCTGGAGGAAGGCTACTTCGGCTTGACCAAGGCCGACCTCATGCGGATCGCCGAACTTCTGGTCCTCGGCGTGGTCGCGGTGCTGGTGCTGCTGCTGGTGGTGCGCCCGCTGCTCGGCCGCCTTCTGGAGGTCGACGAAGAAAGCCTTGCCGAGGGCGGCGGCCCCGCCCTCTTGCCCGACGGCAGCCCGCAGCCCGCCCTGGTAGGACCGGACGGCCAAGATGTCCCGCGCCTGGCCGGGGACCCGGGCACCGTGGTGGCCACACGCGTCGGCGAAGAGCGGGGCGGCGGGAAGAACATCGCCAACGAGATAGACCAGATGATCGACCTGAACCAGGTGGAAGGCCGCGTACGGGCTTCCTCGGTCAAGAAGATCGGCGAGATCATCGAAAAGCACCCGGAAGAAGCCGTGAGCATCATCCGCGGCTGGCTCCACGCAGAAATGTAAAGCGGATCCGATTCGATGCGTGTACGCGAAGACATCCAAAGCATGAGCGGCCCGGAGAAAGCCGCCCTCCTTATGCTCGCGGTCGGCGAAGAAAACGCCGCGCGCCTGTTCAGCATGATGGACGACGAAGAGATCCGCGAACTGTCGCAGGCCATGGCCAATCTCGGCACCGTCACCTCTGAACTGATCGAGCAGATGCTGGTCGAATTCGCCGACCAGATTTCGACCACCGGCTCGGTGACCGGCAACTACGACAGCACCGAGCGCCTGCTGATGCGCGTCCTCGACAAGGACAAGGTCGACGGCATCATGGAGGAGATCCGTGGCCCGGCCGGCCGCACGATGTGGGACAAGCTGGCCAACGTCAACGAGATGGTGCTGGCCAACTATCTGAAGAACGAGTACCCGCAGACGGTCGCCGTCGTGCTGTCCAAGATCAAACCGGAGCACGCCGCCAAGGTCCTGGGTGTCCTGCCCGAACCCTTTGCCATGGAAGTGGTGATGCGCATGCTGCGCATGGAAGCGGTTCAGAAGGAAGTCCTGGACGATGTCGAGCGCACCCTCCGCAACGAGTTCATGTCCAATCTGGCGAAGACCAACCGCCGCGACTCCCACGAGCTGATGGCGGATATCTTCAATTATCTGGACCGCACGCTGGAAACCCGTTTCCTCACCGCTCTGGAGGAACGCAACCGCGACTCCGCCGAGCGCATCAAGGCCCTGATGTTCACTTTCGAGGACCTCGGCAACCTGGATCCGGGCGGCGTGCAGACGCTGCTCAGCGCTTCCGACAAGTCCAAGCTGGCCACGGCCCTGAAGGGAAGCTCCGAAACGCTGCGCGATTTCTTCTTCTCCAACATGTCCGAGCGCGCCGCCAAGATCATGAAGGAAGATATGCAGGCCATGGGTCCGGTGCGCCTGAAGGACGTCGACGAAGCGCAGATGTACATGGTCGCCACCGCCAAGGAGCTGGCCGAGAAGGGCGAGATCATCATCAGCGAGAACAAGGGAGAGGACGAGCTCGTCTACTAACAGGGCGGGAGCGTCGCGATCATGAGCAACTTCGAGAAATTCCTCTTCGACATCTCCTTCGAGACCGAGCGCGAGCGCGAGGCGAGAGCGCGCGCCGCCGCCGTGGCCGAAGCCGTCGAAGAACCCCCGGCCCCGACCTTCAGCGAGGAGGAACTGCAGGCCGAGCGCCAAGCCGCCTTCGCCGAAGGCAAGGCCGCGGGCTTGGCCGAAGCGGAGCAATCCCATGCCAAGCGGTTGGCCGACGGCATTGCCGAACTGCCGCCCCATTTCGAGCGGATGGGCCTGGAACTGGAGCGCCTGGAGGCCGAACGCCGGCACGGTGCGCTGGATACCGCCGTCACGGTGGTCCGCAAGCTGTTTCCCCGCCTGGCGCGCGAGGGGGGCCTGGAGGAGATACAGGCCGTGGTCGAGGCCTGCCTGGAGCGCCTGCGGGACGAACCGCGCCTGGTGATCCGCTGCACCGACGGCGATCTCGACGCGCTGCGCGAGCGTATCGAGAGCAGCACCTGCCGCGGCAGCTTCGAAGGCAAGTTGGTATTCCTGGCCGACGAGGCCATCGCGCCGGGCGACGTCAGGGTCGAGTGGGCCGACGGCGGTGCGGAGCGCGACCAGGCCGGCCTGTGGAAGGAGATCGACGCCATCATCGCCCGCGCCCTCGCCCCGGCGGCGGCGCGCGCGGGAGAGCACGCTGAGGAGCAGACGCAAGGCCGGGGGCGGTCCCCGCGCGACGAAATTCAGGCGTCCAAGGACGCCCCATCCCCTTCCCAGCCGCCGGCCGCGGCCGGGGTCGAGCCGCTCCGGCGGGCACAGAGCGCCTAGCGGCGACAGTAGATTAGGAGGTCTCCATGACCGAAGACGAAACCTTGGATCTCGCCGACCTGGACGAAAGCGCCCCGGAGATGGAGGTGCAGGAAGAAGACGATGGCAGCCTGCCGGAGGCCAATCGCCCCCCGACCAACGCCAAGGAGTTGGAGGCCGTCTACGATATTCCGGTGCAGGTCTCGGCAGTGCTCGGCAAGGCCAACATGCAGGTCAGTCAACTGCTCAAGCTGGGCCGCGGCGCCATCGTCGAACTGGACCGCAAGGTCGGCGAAGCCATCGACATCTATGTGAACAACCGTCTGGTCGCCCGCGGCGAAGTCGTCGTGGTGGAGGAGCACCTCGGCGTGACCATGACGGAAATCATCAAGGTCGACCGCAGCAGCTGACGCGCGGATTTTGGAACCCAGGATCATGGCCGATACCCAGACCACCAGCGCCCAAGGGCAGGCGACCGCGGAAATGAAGAGTCCGCGGATCGGCCCGTCCGTGGACTTTGCCACGCTGCTCGGCGTCAGCGGTGCCTTCGCCATGATCGCCGGCGCCATGGTGCTCAGCGGCCAGGCGGCGGCTTTCCTGGACGTTCCCTCGATCCTGATCGTCATCGGCGGCACCTTTCTGGTCACCACGGTCTCCTTCAGCCTGACCGAGATCGGCCAGGCCCAGGGCCTGATGTTCCGTGCGGCGATCTATCACGCGGACTCGCCCGAGGACGCGGTCATGCAGTCGCTCTACCTGGCCGATCTGGCGCGTAAGCGCGGTCGCTTGGCCCTGCAGACCGTCACCGACAGCCTGCACTACGCGCCCTTCCTCTACCGCGCCATCTGCATGGTGGTGGACGGCATCCCCGCCGACGAGGTCGAACGCGTCATGAATCGTGAAACGGAAGCGACCTTCGAACGCCACCAGCGCGCCGCAGGGGTGCTGCGCCGGGCCGGCGAAGTGGCGCCGGCCATGGGCCTGATCGGTACCCTGATCGGCCTGGTCCAGATGCTGGGCAGCCTGGACGATCCTTCCACCATTGGCCCTGCCATGGCGGTCGCGCTGCTCACCACCTTCTACGGCGCCGTCCTGGCCAACATGGTTTTCAACCCCTTGGCCAGCAAACTGGAACGTAACGCGCAGATCGAGTCGATGGTGTGCCAGATCTACACGATCGGCGCGGCCTCGATCAGCCGCCAGGAGAACCCGCGGCGCCTCGAGATGATGCTGAACACCATTCTGCCACCTGCCGAGCGGGTGGCCTACTTCGATTAGTCAGAGTTGAACCGGATTTAACTTACTTGGGACTTGGAGAGAAGGCATGCGGCTTCTCATTGTGGGAACACTGGACGGACACATCGCCACGGCCGGCAAGCTGGCCCTGGAAAGCGGCGCCAAAGTCGCCCACGTCGACAACATTGACGCGGCGCTGACCGCCCTGCGTTCCGGCCAGGGCGCTGACATGGTGATGGTCGAGGTCAACCTGGACATCGGCGCCTTCTGCAGGAGCCTGAAGTCGGAGAGGATCTCGATACCGGTGGTTGCCTGCGGCATCGGGCCGGAGCCGGCCGCCGCCGCCGACGCAATCCGCGCCGGCGCGCAGGAATACGTCCCCCTGCCGCCCGACGCCGAGCTGATCGCCGCCGTGCTCTCCGCGGTTTCCGAGGAGACCAGCACCCTGGTGTTCCGCGATCCGGCGACCAGCGCCGTCCTGCGCCTGGCCGAGCAGGTCGCCCCTTCCGACGCCAGCGTCCTCATCACCGGTGAGTCCGGCACCGGTAAGGAGGTCATGGCCCGCTTCCTGCACTCCAAGTCCAAGCGCGCCAATCAGAGCTTCATCTCCGTCAACTGCGCCGCCATTCCCGAGAATCTTCTGGAATCCGAGCTCTTCGGCCACGAGAAAGGGTCCTTCACCGGCGCCGTGACCCGCCGCATCGGCAAGTTCGAGGAAGCCAGCGGCGGAACCCTGCTGCTCGACGAAATCTCCGAGATGCATCCGCGCCTGCAGGCCAAGCTGCTGCGCGCCATCCAGGAACGCGAAATCGACCGGGTCGGCGGCAGCCAGCCGATCAAGGTCAACATCCGCCTGATCGCAACGTCGAACCGCGACCTGGAGGAAGAAGTCAGGAACGGCAACTTCCGCGAGGATCTCTACTTTCGCCTCAATGTGGTGAACATCCAGCTTCCGGCCCTGCGCGAGCGGCCCCAGGACATCCCCATCCTGACCCAGCACTTCGCCGCCAAGTACTCCGAGGCCAACGGCGTGCCCACGATGGCCGTAACGCCCCAGGCGATGGAGGTGTTGAAGGCCCACCACTGGCGCGGCAACGTGCGCGAGCTGGAAAACACCATGCACCGGGCGGTGCTGCTGGCCCAGGACGGCAGGATCGGCCCCGAGGCGATCATGCTGACCGGTCAGAGCCTGAACCGGCACCAGCAGGTCGCCGAAGCCGGAGCGGACGCCGGCGAGAACGGCGGCGAAGCCAAGCAGCTTGTGGGGCGCACCGTGGCCGACGTGGAGAAGGATCTGATCCTCGACACCCTGGAGCACTGCCTGGGCAACCGCACCCATGCCGCCAATATCCTGGGCATCTCCATCCGCACCCTGCGCAACAAGCTGAAGCAGTACAGCCAGGATGGCGTGCCGGTGCCCCTGCCCGGCGAAGGCGAGCGCACCACGGCTTGATGCAGGCGGCTCGAAGCGATTGCGCAAGGTCCTGAAGGCACCCCGACATGGCTGAGACCAACACAGAGGCGGGCGCGGGCGGCGGTCAGTTGGCCGCTGCCTTCAACGCGCTGAAGCGTGGCGACATCGCGCTCGCGCTGGGCGTCGTCGCCATTCTCGTGGTCCTCATCCTGCCGATGCCGGCCTGGACCCTGGACCTTTCGCTGGCGATGTCGATGACCTTCTCCGTCCTCATCCTGATGACGGTTCTGTTCATCACCAAGCCGCTGGAATTCAACTCCTTCCCGACGGTTCTGCTGATCGCCACCATGCTTCGCCTGGCGCTGAACCTCGCCTCGACGCGGCTGATTCTGGCCAACGGCCACGAGGGGACAGACGCCGCCGGGCAGGTCATCCAGGCCTTCGGCAGCTTCGTGATGAGCGGTAACTTCGTTATCGGTATCATCATCTTCGGCATCCTGGTGATCGTGAACTTCATCGTCATCACCAAGGGTTCCGGACGTATCGCCGAGGTTTCCGCCCGCTTCAGCCTGGACGCCATGCCCGGCAAGCAGATGGCCATCGACGCCGATCTCTCCGCCGGTCTGATCGACGAGTCCGAGGCGCGCAAACGCCGCAAGGAGCTGGAGGACGAGAGCAATTTCTTCGGCTCCATGGACGGCGCGGCCAAGTTCGTGCGCGGCGACGCCATCGCCGGCCTGATGATCACCTTCATCAACGTCATCGGCGGCATCATCATCGGCGTCGCCCAGCAGGGCCTGACCTT
The DNA here is from genome assembly GCF_039839785.1 of Pelagibius sp. CAU 1746. NCBI lineage: Bacteria > Pseudomonadati > Pseudomonadota > Alphaproteobacteria > Rhodospirillales > Rhodovibrionaceae > Pelagibius > Pelagibius sp. CAU 1746. The sequence goes on along the minus strand of NZ_JBDOQT010000001.1, from coordinate 2,360,125 downwards.
CGGCGAGGCGGCTGAAACCTATACGATCCTTACCGTGGGCGATGGCTTGGTCAGTCAGATCCCCGCCCTGATCGTCTCCACCGGCGCCGGCCTGCTGGTCTCCAAGTCGACCGCCACCGGCTCCATGGACAAGGCGCTGATCGGCCAGTTGGGCGGCTATCCGCGCGCCCTCGGCCTGTCGTCCTTCCTGATGCTGTCGCTGGCCCTGCTGCCCGGTATTCCGGCGGTGCCCTTCCTCGCGCTCGCCGGGCTGGCCGGCACCGGCGCCTATTTCGCCAGCAAGCGCAACAAGGCGACCGCCGCGGCCGAGGCGAAGGCCGTCGCCGCACAGCAGACCGCGCCGGTGACGGAAGAGCCCATCGCCAACGCCCTGCAGATCGACCAGGTGCGCCTGGAACTGGGCTACGGCCTGCTGCCCATGATCAATGGCCAGGGCGGCCAGCGCCTAACCGACCAGATCAAGTCGCTGCGCCGCCAGTTGGCGCAGGAAATCGGCTTCGTCATGCCCTCGGTACGCATCCAGGACAACCTGCAGCTCCCGGCGAACACCTATGTCATCCGGGTCAAGGAGATCGAGGCGGGACGCGGCGAGCTGCGCCCCAACATGCTGCTGGTCATGGACCCGCGCGGCGAGAAGATCCCCCTGCCCGGCGAGGAAACGGTCGAGCCGACCTTCGGCCTGCCGGCCATGTGGTGCGACGAAGGCAGCCGCGAGGAAGCCCTGTTCCGCGGCTACACCGTGGTCGACCCGCCGACGGTGGTGACCACGCACCTGACCGAGTTGATAAAGGACAATATGGCCGAGCTGCTGTCCTACGCCGAGACGCAGAAGCTGCTCGACGAGCAGGACAGCGAGCAGCAGAAGCTGATCGCCGACCTCGTTCCCACCCAGATCACCGTCGGGGGCCTCCAGCGCGTCTTGCAGAATCTGTTGGCCGAGCGCGTCTCCGTGCGCGACCTGCCGACCATCCTGGAAGGCGTCTCGGAGGCCTGCGGCTATACCCGCAACGTCACCGCGATCACCGAGCACGTGCGCGCGCGCCTGGCCCGCCAGATCTCCAACGACTCGGTGAATCACGAGGGTTTCATACCGATGATCACCTTGTCGGCGCAGTGGGAGCAGGCTTTCGCCGAAGCGATCGTCGGAGAGGGCGAGGACCGCCAGCTTTCCATGGCCCCCACGCGCCTGCAGGAGTTCATCGGCGCCGTGCGCCAGACCTTCGAGCGCCACGCCATGATGGGCGAGAGCCCGATTCTGCTGACCTCGCCCCCGGTGCGGCCCTTCGTGCGCTCTATCGTCGAGCGCTTCCGCCCCTCCACCGTGGTGCTTTCTCAGAATGAGATCCACGCCAAGGCGAAGATCAAGACGCTGGGTCAGATCTGATGCTGCTGCGCACCTTCACAGCGAGAACCGCCACCGAGGCGATGCAGCAGGTCCGCGAGGTGCTGGGCGACGAAGCGATCATCCTCTCGACCCAGGACGACGACACCGGCATCAAGGTCACAGCGGCACTGGAACCGGCGAACGGCGCTGTCCCGGAAGCCGCGCCGGACCGCCGTGAGTCCTGGGAGGAGCTGGAAGCCGCCGACCGCATCGCGGAGGTGCTGGATCATCACCGGGTTCCGCGCGGCTTGGCGGACCGGCTGCTCAATGCGGCAGCCAACACGTCCACCGACGACTGGATGATGGCCTTCGCCGCGGCGCTGGATCATGAATTGAGCTTCCTGCCGCTGGGCGACATCGGGCCGGAACGCCCGGTCATGCTGGTCGGCCCCTCCGGCGCAGGCAAGAGCGTCACCGCCGCCAAGCTCTGCGCCTGCGCAAGGCTGGCCGAGGGGCGTAGCCTGCTGATCACCATGGACGGCGGCAAGGCCGGCGGCCGCGCCCAGGCCGAGACCTTCACCAAGGCGCTCGACGCCCGGCTGGTCTGCGCCGAAGATGCCGCGGCGGTGGGCGCCGCGGCCGCGGCGCGCGCCAACGACGAGATCGCCATCATCGATACCGTCGGCTGCAATCCCTTCGACGCCGCCGAGCGCGGTGCCCTGCGCGAAGCGGCCAACGCCGCCGGCGCCGCCATGGCACTGGTGCTTCCGGCCGGTGGAGACCCGGCCGAGACCGCCGACATGGCGCTGGCCTTCGCAGAAGAAGGGGTGCGGTGCCTGATCCCCACCCGCCTGGATTCCGCGCGCCGCTTCGGCGGTCTGATCAGCGCCGCCCACGTCGGCGGCATGAGTTTTCTCGCGGCGGGTGTCTCCCGCCATATTGGCGGCGGCCTGGTCGCCGTCAACCCGGTTTCCCTGGCGCGCCTGCTCAGCAGCCGGGCGCCTTTCCAAGCCTCCACCCTTCTCGCGGCGGACTAACAGAATGATCGAAGCCCCCATGATGGAACGTGAAGAGCAGCGGACGAGCTGCGCGAACATGCTGGCGGTCGCTTCCGGCAAGGGCGGCGTCGGCAAGACCTGGCTCTCCGTCACTCTGGCGCAGGCCCTTGCCCGCGGCGGCGGACGCGTGCTGCTGTTCGACGGCGACCTGGGCCTGGCCAACGTCGACATCCAGCTCGGCCTGCACCCCTCCAACGATCTGGGCGGCGTGCTGGACGGCAGCTACGAACTGAAGGAGGCGGCGACCCATCACGACGCCGGCGGCTTCGACGTCATCGCCGGGCGCTCGGGCAGCGGCAGCCTGGCCAACATTCCCGCCGGGCGCCTCCGGCAGCTGATGGACGACCTGGCCGCCCTGGCGTCTTCCTACGACCGGGTGATCCTGGACCTGGGTGCCGGCCTGGAGCGCACCGTGCGGGATCTGGCCGCCGCCGCCCGCACCACCTTGGTGGTGGCGACCGACGAGCCGACTTCGCTGACCGACGCCTACGCCTTCATCAAGCTGGCCCAGATGCAGAACCCCAAAGCCGATCTGCGCATCGTCATCAACATGGCGACTTCTCCGGCAGAGGGTGAACGCACCTATGCCACCCTGCTGAAAGCCTGCGAGTCTTTCCTGAAGATATCCCCGCCGCTGGCCGGCGTGATCCGCCGCGACAGCAAGGTGAAGGACGCCATCCGCCACCAGGTACCGTTGCTCGTCCGCCACCCGAACTCGCAGGCGGCCAGCGACATCGAAGCCCTGACACGGCGGCTTAACGGCAAGACCTGAAGGGCCCTGCGGCATGAGCGATATCTTCGCGACCCTTGCCGCAGGAACGACGCGCCCGGCGTCCGCGACGGGCGGTGAAAGCGCCGTCCGCGTCGTCGATCCCTCCCCCGACCTCTCGCGCCTGGCAACGGGTGAAAGCCTGCGTGGCACCGTCGTCGGCAAGGATGAGCACGGGCACCTCCTGGTGCGCACGCGCGTCGGCGTTCTGCAGCTTGCGGCGACCCGTGCGCTGCCCGTCGGCAGCGAAGTCGTGCTGCAGGTGCGCAGCGTCGGGCCACAGGTGATGATAAACCTCCTCCTGTTGGACAGCGCTGGCGCGGCTGTGCCGAACGCCGGCGGCGGAGCGGTTCAGACGCTGCCGCCGGGCGCCGCGGCGGCGCAGACGCCCAGCACCCTGCCGGCCACTCCCCACGACCTTGTGCAGCCGGCCCAGGTGCTGCGCGGCGTCCTGCACGCCGCCCCGCCGGTGCCGCTGCTGGCCGGCCTGCCGACCGCGCAACCGGGCGCCGAACTGCTGGTGCGCATCCTGGCGCTGGGCGTCCAGTCGCAAACCGCCGCCACCGCACCCGGAGCACCGCCATCCGGTCCCCTCCCGCACCCGGCCGCCATACCTGCGACAGCTCCTGCCGCCGGTCAAGCAGCCGGCCAGATCCCGGGCCAGTCCGGCGGGCAAGCGGGCACCTCCGCAGCCCCGGCGGCTCCCCCGGGCACGCCGGCGACGGGGCCGACCGTCGGTCAAGCCGTCACCCCGGCCACAGGCGCGCCGCAGAGCCTGGCGCCCGGCAGCGCCACGCCGTCAAGCGCTTCGGCCCCAAGCGCTTCGGCCGCCGGCGCCGCCACCCCCGGCACCCCTGCCACAGGCAATACCACGGCGGGCCTGCGCCTGGCGCCACAGACCCCGGTCGCCAATTCCGGCCACTCCGTTGCCTCCGCTCTGCAAAACCTCTCGACCGAAGCCGCGGCCCGCGCCGCCGGCACCCCCAGCGGCCCCCAAGGGCGCCCTCAAGGCGCCCAGGCCCTCCCGGCCGGTCCCGGCGGCACCGCATCTCCTGCCGCAGCGGGCCTGCGCCTGACCGGCCTGGTCACGGCAACCACCAGCAGCGGCCAGCCCATCCTGCACACGCCGCTGGGGACACTCACCCTGGACACGCGCGCCGCCCTGCCGCCGGGCAGCAGCCTGGCGCTGCAGATCACCCTGCCCGCCGCCCTGCAGCCCGGTCAGGACACGCCGGCCGCCCGCGCCCTGGCCGCCGCCTGGCCCAGCCTGGAAGCGCTGGAGGAAGCGATCTTCCACGGGCTGCAGCCGGCGCAGGCGGAAGCCGTGACCCGAACCCTGCCCCAGGTCGGCCCGCGCCTCGCCTCCGGCATGCTGTTCTTCCTCTCGGCCCTGAACCAGGGCAACCTCGGCGGCTGGCTGGCGCCGGCCGCGGCCGCTGCAGAGCGCGCCGAGCACGGCGATCTTTTCGAGCGTCTGGGCCGCGAGTTCGCCGGCCTCAACCGCAGCATCGATACCCCGGCCGGCGAGTGGCGCTTCGTGAACCTGCCGCTGTGGAGCGAGCAGGGCCTGCGCGAGCTGCGCTGCTTCTTCCGCCACCAGCATCACGGCGGCGGCAAGGATGGGCAAGACGGCGACAAGGCCACCCGCTTCGTGCTGGAACTGGAACTGGAGCGTCACGGCGAGCTGCAGCTCGACGGACTGGTGCGGGCGCGCCGCTTCGACCTGCTGCTGCGCAGCCGCCGTCCCCTGCCCGCCCTGGTGCGAGGCGACCTCATGGCGCTTTTCGAGGAGGCCAACGCCATCGCCGGCTATACCGGCCAGCTCGTCTTCCAGGCTTCACCGGATTGGCTGCAGCTACTGGCGGCGCAGTCCGCCGGCCGGCCGCACGACGGGTTGAACGTCTGAGCTTAGATTTTCTCGCTAACTCTGGGCGGCTCCCGCCGCCTGGCGGCGGTGCAGGTCGATGCCCAGCTCGTCGGAAGCGTTCTGCTCTCTGCGCGACTGCTTCAAGGCCTCGCGGCGCTGGTGGTTGCCGTGCGCCGTCTCGTACTTCTTGAATTCCTGAAAGGCCTGAGCGATCTCGTCGCGGGCGAAGGCGATGGAGCGGTCGACCCCGGCGATCGATTCCTCGATCTTCTGGCGCCGGTCGATGGTGGCCTTTATGAAGGCCGGCAGGGAGATACTGGCGATCTCCGAGCGCTCGGCCGCGGCCTGCTCGCGGGCAAGCTCGGCTTGCAGCGCTTCGATGTTGCCCAGCAGCTTGGTCCGAAAACGTTCCAGTTCGGCAAGCTTCTGACGCTTCTCGTCCAGGTTCCAACGGTGCAGGCGCACCAACTGATCAAGGGCAGTCACCGCAAATCAACTCCTAACAAAATACCCGTTCTCGCGCCTGCGGGGCGTCACTCCCGCCACCGCACCGTCCTTCATTGTGCCTGGCCGGAAGCCACGGCTTTCGCCTGGGCCAGATTGAGCGCGGCGGCCATGCGGTCGCGGCGCTGCTCGAAACCCCGCTCGCCGGGCCGGCGTTCCTGGGCCTGAACGGCGTCGAGACCGCCTTCGGGCACCGCCGTTTGGGCCGCGGCCAATCCTTCCACCTCGATGTCTTCCCTGGCGGCTTGCGGCTGCGCGGCCTGAACGGCAACAGGATCGTCCATGCCGAGCAGACCGGCGAGCTGGCTGTAGCCTTCCGCCAGATGACTGATCTCGTCCTTCTTCTGGCCGAGGAAGGCCTCCAGGGCGTCGTTGTAGTGGATCGCCTCGTCGACCGCCGGATCGCTGCCTTGCTTATAGGCGCCGATGCGGATCAGTTCGGCCATGTTCTCATAAGTCGACAGCAGGTTGCGGGCCCGGTGGACCAGGGCGTTCTCGCCCTCGCTGTTACAGTCCGGCATGGTGCGCGAAACGCTGCGCAGCAGATTGATGGCCGGATAGCGGTTGCGCTCGGCCACCGCGCGCTCCAGGACGATATGGCCGTCCAGGATGCCGCGCACCGCGTCGGCGATGGGTTCGTTGTGGTCGTCGCCCTCCACCAGTACCGTGAAGAGGCCAGTGACCGAGCCGTCCTCGATGCCCGGGCCGGCTCGTTCCAGCAGGCGCGGCAATTCGGCAAAGACCGAGGGTGGATAGCCCTTGCTGGCCGGCGGCTCGCCGGCCGAGAGGCCGATCTCGCGCATCGCCATGGCGAAGCGTGTGACGGAGTCCATCAGGCAAAGAACGTCCTGGCCCTCGTCGCGGAAGCACTCGCTGAGCGCCATGGTGAGGTAGGCGGCCTGGCGGCGCATCAGCGGCGGCTCGTCGGAAGTGGCAACCACGACCACCGAACGGGCCAGGCCCTCCGGCCCCAGGTCGTCCTCCAGCCACTCCTGAACCTCGCGGCCGCGCTCGCCGATCAGGCCGATGACGTTCACGTCGGCCTCGGCGTAACGCGCCAGCATCGAAAGCAGCACGGACTTGCCGACGCCCGAACCGGCGAAGATGCCCATGCGCTGGCCGCGGCAGCAGGAGAGGAAAGTGTTGATGGCGCGCACGCCCAGATCGATCTTGCCGCCTAGGCGCTTGCGGCTGTGCGCTGGCGGCGGCGAGGCGCGCAGGCTGTAGGCGGCCGGCCCGTCGGGCAGCGGCCCCTTGCCGTCGATGGGCTCGCCGAGGGCGTTGACCACGCGACCCAGCCAGGCGCTGGAGGGCCGCACCAGCGGCTCGCTCTCCAAGACCTCCGCCTTGCAGCCAAGCCCGACCCCTTCCAGGGAGCCGAAGGGCAGCAGCAGGGCGCGGCGCTGGCGGAAGCCGATGACCTCGCAGATCACCCGGCGGTCCCCCTGGGCGTGAATGGCGCAGCGTGAGCCGATGGAAAGAGCCTGTTCGAGACCGGCGACTTCGACCAGCATGCCGAGCACGCCGGCAACGCGGCCATACAGGCGGTAATCCGCCAGCTGACCAATTTCCTTAACGACGGTGGAAACAACCATCCAGTAATTCGCCTGAGGCCCCCCGGTCCAAGAACAACGACCTTTCGAGGCAGTCTCCGGTATCGGCCTTAAGGTTGGGTAAAATTAAGAAAATCGGCAATCGGCACCGGGCCGCCGCAACCTCCGGACCGCTTGTTTGCCGCCAATCAACAATAATTAACGATGGTAAGAATTTATTAACAATGCTTCGGCAAAATGGTTAATAATCAAATCCCAGGGGAACCATACAGGCATTAGGTCACCACCATGAGAGTTCTGCTTGTCGAGGACGATACCGCCACAGCCCAAGGCATCGAGATGATGCTCCGGTCGGAAGGCTATGTGTGCGACACGACCGATATGGGCGAAGACGGCCTTGAGATCGGGAAACTCTACGACTACGACATCATCATTCTTGATCTGATGTTGCCGGACATGGACGGCTACGAGGTGCTGCGGCGCCTCCGCGCCGCCCGGGTCAAGACACCGATCCTGATCCTCTCGGGCCTCAGCGGCCTCGATGACAAGATCAAGGGCCTCGGCGTCGGCGCCGACGACTACCTGACCAAGCCGTTCGACAAGCGAGAGCTGGTCGCGCGCATCCAGGCCATCGTCCGCCGCTCCAAGGGCCATTCGGACTCGGTGATTTCGACCGGCAAGCTGACGGTCAACCTGGATACCCGCACCGTCGAGGTGGAAGGCCAGCCCCTCCACTTGACCGGCAAGGAATACGGGATCCTGGAGCTGTTGTCGCTGCGCAAGGGCACGACCCTGACCAAGGAGATGTTCCTCAACCATCTCTACGGCGGCATGGACGAGCCCGAACTGAAGATCATCGACGTCTTCGTCTGCAAGCTGCGCAAGAAACTGGCCAACGCGACCGGCGGCGACAACTACATCGAGACCGTCTGGGGCCGCGGCTACGTGCTGCGCGATCCGGTCAGCACCGACAGCGCCGAGCCCGCGAAGCACGCCGCCAACGCCTGAAACCGGCGGGGGTCCCCAGACAGGGGGACAGCTTCCGGCGCCGCCCGCAGGGGCTGGAACCAATCATAAAGAAGGCCGCTATCCAACTGGATTAGCGGCCTTTTTTACGATCTCAATGCAACGTCCGGGGGCGCGGCGGCGGCTCCGCGGGAAGCAGCCGGGACTCAGCCGACCTTGCGATCCAGGTTGGCGTTGCCGTTGGTCAGGCGGTAGATGCCCCGCTGGCCGGGAACCACCTCGAAGGACTCGGAAATGCCCAGCACCGTCTCGGCGCCCCCCAGATAGAGGTAGCCGTCGGCCGGCATGATCTGGGCGATGCGCGACAGCACCTGCCCCTTGGTGGTCTGGTCGAAGTAGATCAGCACATTGCGGCAGAACACCACATCGAAGGTGCCCAGCGCCGCGGGACTTTCCAGCAGGTTGAAGGGCCGGTAGGAGATCATTTTGCGGATCTCCTCGCTGATCCGCCACTTCTCGCCCTCCTGGGTGAAGTACTTCATCAGCAGTTGGATCGGCAGGCCGCGCTGAACCTCGAACTGGGAATAGAGACCTTCCTTGGCCTTGTTCAGGATCTCCGTGGAAAGGTCGGTGGCGACGATCTCGATCTTCCAGCCGGACAGCTTGGCCGCCTGCTCCTTCAGGATCATGGCCAGAGTATAGGGCTCCTGCCCGCTGGAGCAGGCGGCGCTCCAGATGCGAATCTGCTTGCGCGCGGCACGCGCCTCCAGCAGATGCGGCAGGACGATCTCCCTGAACTGGTCGAAGGGCCGGTTGTCGCGGAAGAAGAAGGACTCGTTGGTCGTCATGGCCTCGGTGACGTCGACCAGCAGGCGCTCGTCCTTGTTGCTCCGCAGGGCGGCGATCAGCGGATCGAAGCCGTCCAGGCTCCATTTCCGCGCGACGGGATTCAAGCGGCTTTCCAGGAGATAGGCCTTCTCCTGGGTGATCACCAGGCCCGAGCGCTGATAGAGCAACTGGGCAATAAACTCGAAATCGTTCACATTCATGCCGCTGACCTCATGACCAACTTGCGGACGCTGGGGCCGATCTCCTTGATCGGCAGAACGGCCGAACACAGACCGCTCGTGGCGACAGCTCCCGGCATGCCCCAAACAACGCTGGTGGCTTCATCCTGAGCGATGACCGTTCCACCGGCCTCGACCACCTCGACGGCCCCCTTCTTCCCGTCCGACCCCATTCCCGTCAGGATGATGGTCAGCAGGTCGGAGCCGTAAATCTTCGACAAACTGCGCAGCATCGGATCGACCGCCGGCCGGCAGAAGTTTTCAGGCGGGTCCTGATTCAGACGAATGATGCTGTCGACACCCTTGCGTTCCACCACCATGTGGTAGTTGCCGGGGGCGAGATAAATTTGCCCGCCGACGATCTTGTCACCATCCTTTGCCTCGGCGCAGGGCACGCCCGTGGCGCGGCCGATGTGCTCGGCCAGCAGGGTGGTGAAGGTCGCCGGCATGTGCTGAGTGATCAGGATAGGCAGCTTGACCGCCGCCGCCATGTCGCGCAGCACTTCCAGAAGCGCCTGCGGCCCCCCGGTCGAGCTGCCGATGGCGATGAGCCGCGGCAAGGCCGGCGAGGCCTTCCGCAATTCGATCTTGCGTACGGCCGGCGCAGGCATGGGGCTCTTGCTGGCGACGGGCCGTGCGACGACCGGCCGGTTTGCCGGCCGCGCCGCTGCCGCCAGGCCCTTGACTTTCTCCGTCAGCTCACGCTGAAACGCATCTTTGGAGGTGAGCTCGCTGGTCGAGCTCGGCTTCGGCAGATAGTCCGCCGCGCCTGCCTGAAGGGCGCGCAGGCTGACTTCCGCGTTCTTCCGGGTGAGGGTCGACGCCATGACCACCTGCACGCCGGGCTTCTTCTCAAGAAGCTTGGGCAGCGCTGTCAGGCCGTCCATCACCGGCATCTCGATATCGAGGATGATGACCTCGATGTCATGACGATCCAGGGTCTTTACTGCAATTTCGCCATTGCCCACGGAGGCGACGACCTTGATGCTGGGGTCTTCTTCCAGCGACCGGGTCAGCAGGCCGCGAATGACCGCCGAATCGTCTACCACCATCACGCGGTAGGGATCGCCCGATCTTCCATCGGCGCCGCCAGGGGCGGACTTGCTTTCTGGCATCAGATGAGACCTACCTGGACGAATTTCGACTCAATGATGTCGCTATCGAAGGGCTTCATGATGTACTCGTTGGCCCCGGCCTCTATGGCCTTCTTGATATGCTCCATGTCGTTCTCGGTCGTGCAGAACACCACAACCGGCTGATCGACATCCTGCATGGCCCGCAGCTCCTGCAGGAACTCCAGGCCGTTCTTGACGGGCATGTTCCAGTCGAGCAGCACCGCATCCGGCATGTTGCGCTGGCAGGCTTCAATCGCCTTCTGGCCATCCTCGGCCTCGTCGGTCGCGAAGCTAAGACCTTCAAGGATCTTGCGCGCTACCATGCGCACCACCTTCGAGTCATCGACGATCAGACATGACTTCATTTTCATGCTCCAGCTAACATCCCGACTGGCTGTCCCTTTGGCCCTTTCGGTCGCTTCCAGCCGGCCCCCAAAGTATGCGCGCGGCCTCAGGCCGCCTGAACGCGGTCGTAGTCCAGCAGCCTGTTCACGTCGAGGACCACCAGAAGCTGGCCGTCCAGCCGGTAGATGCCCAACGAGTAATCCCGAAACTTCGGATCCAGGGTCGGCGGATTGCGTTCCCAGGCGGAGCTCTTCAACGCCAGCACCTCGCCGACCGAATCGACCATCAGGCTATAGAGCTCGCCCTCGTGCTCGGCGACGATGCTCATGGAAGCCTTACGATCGCGCGGCGGCAGGCCGAGACGCAGACGCACGTCCATCGCCGTCACGATACGGCCGCGCAGGTTCAGGGAACCGGCAATCTCGGGCGGCGCCAGCGGGATGCGGGTGATGTTGTGCGAACTGAGGACGTCCTGAACCTTCAGCACGGGGATGCCGAACAACTGGTCCGCAATGGTAAAGGTTACGAAGTCTTCCGTATCCGCGAAGGCATCCGTCATCGGCGAGCGTTCCGCCGCGCCTTCGTCTTTAGGGCCGCTCATGCCGCACCTCTCAGTTCAGACAGGGTATCGTGTAGGGTGTTCAACAAGGCATCGCGGTCGGTCTTGGCGACGTAGTCCTTGAAGCCGGCCTCGCGGCCCCGCGCCAGGTCGCTCGGGTTGGAGAAGCTGGAGAGCGCGACGATCGGCGTCTCGGCCCAGCGGGTCTCCGCCGTGACCTTGCGGGCGAACTCGAAGCCGTTCATGCCCGGCATCTCGATGTCGGAGATGATGACGTCGAAGTCCTCTCCGGCCTCGCAGAGCTCCAATGCCGCGTCGGCCGACTCGACGCAGACCACTTCATATCCCGCGACCGTCAGCAGGGGCTGCAGAAGGTTGCGGAAGAAGGGGCTGTCATCGACGACCAGAAGACGGCGGCCGCGACCGTCGCCGTCCAGGGTCTCCCGGTCGGCCTGGAACCAATCGTGGAACGCCAGGGTCAGATAATAACCGGCGTCGATGATATCGGTCGCCTTGCTGTCGATCACCGCCGTGCCGACATAGCCTTCGCGCTCGGAAGACAGCTCGATATTCATGCGGCCTTCGACGATATCGACGATCTCCTGGACCACCAGGCCCATGGTGCGGCTGCGATCGGCGAAGACGAGGACCGGCTGGCGGCCTTCGGATTCCAGCTTTTGAGCGGAGTCCATCATCACCAGCGGCATCAGCTGGCCGCGGTACTGCACCACATACTGGCCGTTCGAGAACTCGACCTTCTGCAGGTCGATTTCCTCGAGCCGCGCCACCAGGGCCAGCGGCACCGCCTTGGGCGTGTCGTCCACCGCGCGGAAGATGAGCATCGCCACGCTGTCGGAACTGCTCGCCACGTGACGGCCCTTGGCGTCGTCCTCGGCGCCCTCGGCCACCGAGATTTCGCCGGTGGCCGCCGCGATGCCGTTGGGATCGAGGATCATCACGACGCTGCCGTCGCCCAGAATGGTATTGCCGGAGAAGAGTTGGATGTTGCGCAGGATCGGCGCCACGGGCTTGACCACGATTTCCTCGGTATCGAAGACGCGGTCGACGATGATGCCCATGGAGTAGTTGCCAATCTGGGCCACGACGATAAAGACCTCCTCGTCGTCCGCGCCCTTGGCTTCGGGCGCCCCGGCTTCCTCGACCAGCTTCGGCCCCGCCTTGGCGGAGTCCTTCGGCGCCTCGGCGCCCCCGGCCTCCATGGCCTGCTCGGTCTCGGCGACCGGGGCCGGCAATGCGTCCTTGGCGGCCTTGGCGGTGTTCTCACCGTCCAGCTTCAGCAGATGGCGCAGATTAACCAGCGGCAGCAGGCGGTTGCGCAGGCGCAGCACCGGGGTGCCGTTGATGCGCTCGATGGTGTGCTCGGTGTGCGCAGAAGCCCGTACCAGCTCGACCACCGAGAGCTGCGGGATGGCGAAGCGCTCGGAAGCGCACTCGACGATCAGCGCGGAGACGATGGCCAGGGTCAGCGGAATCTTGATGACGAACTTGGTTCCCCGCCCTTCGACCGAAGTCAGCTCGATGGTGCCGCCGATCTTCTCGATGTTCGTGCGCACCACGTCCATGCCGACGCCGCGGCCGGAGACGGAGGTCACCGCCGCCGCCGTGGAGAAGCCGGCCTTGAAGATGAACTGCTGGATCTGCTGCTCGCTCATCTGGTCCAGCTCGGTCTCGCTGGCCAGGCCGTTGTCGAGGCACTTCTGCCTGATCTTGTCGACCGAGAGACCTTTGCCGTCGTCGGCGATCTCGATGATGATATGGCCGCCTTCGTGGAAGGCGTTCAGAGTGACCGTGCCGGATTCCGGCTTGCCCGCCTTCAGGCGTTCGGCCGGAATTTCCAGGCCATGGTCCGCCGAGTTGCGCACCATGTGAGTGAGCGGATCCTTGATCAGCTCCAGCACCTGGCGGTCCAGTTCGGTCTCGGCGCCCTTCATCACCAGGTCGATCTTCTTGTCGAGCTCGTGCGCCAGGTCGCGGACGATGCGGGGCAGCTTGGCCCAGGCATTTCCGATCGGCTGCATCCGCGTGGCCATCACGCCTTCCTGCAGCTCGGAGACCACATGGTTCAGGCGCTGCAGCGGCGCGGCGAACTCGCTCTCGTTCTGGCTACGCAGAATCTGCAGTAGCTGGTTACGGGTCAGCACCAGCTCGGAGACCATGGTCATGAGGTTCTCGAGCACATCGACGTTGACGCGCAGCGACTGGTTGGCGACCGAGCCTTCCTTCTTGGCATCGGCGGCGGCCGGCTCCTTGTCGGCCTGCTTCGGTGCGGCGTCCTTCTTGGGCGCAGCCTCTTTCTTCGGCTCCTCCGCCTTCACCGGCTCCGGCTCGGCTTCCGCCTCGGCGGCTTCCTGGGCCGCCTTCTCGGCCGCCAGCTCGGCCGGGCCCTTGGCGTTCTGGAACGCCAGCTCCAGCTCGTCGAGCGTCACGTCGCCGCTGCCGCTCTCCTCGGCGGGCGCCTCTTCGGCGGCCGGCGCTTCGTCTGCGGCCGGCGCGGCTTCGGCCGCGGCACCGCCGCCGTCGGCGAAGGCGTTTAGACGTGCGATCAGATCGGAATCGTCACCTTCCGGCTCCGCCTCGGTCGCTTCCAGCTGCTCCAGCAGGGCACGGATATTGTCGAGGCATTCCAGGATCAAGGTGACCGCTTCGGGGGTGACCTCCAACTCGCCGTCGCGCAGCTTGCCCAGCACGTTCTCGCCGGCATGCGCGACGCTCTCCAGGCGGGGCAGCCCCAGGAAACCGCAGGTCCCCTTGATGGTGTGCATCAGCCGGAAGATGTTCCCCAAGAGATCCTTGTCGTTGGGGTTCTGCTCGAGCTGAACCAGCTCGACATCGAGTTCCGCGAGGCTCTCGTTGGTCTCGGTCAAAAATTCGCTTAGAAGATCATCCATCGCCACAGTCCTACTCTTTGCCCGAAAAGGCGGACGCTTAGCCCGGGGCGATCAACGCTGTTAACCAAGGCCCCCGAATTGACGCAGAACAGTGCCAAACATAGATTAAGAAGCCCTTACTTAACTCCTGGGAACCGCAGGGGAATTGCCGCATAGAGGGGATTTTCATCAAAACCGGAAAGGCGCAATGACCGGCAAGAACGTCCCGCCAAAGCAGCTCTTCAAGCCCATGAAACTGAACTATGTGAGTAGCCTGACCACGGAGAAGATCGTCGCTTCGCCAGACCCCGCTTCACCGCCGCCCCTTAACTCAAATCCTGTTCCGCCGGGCGGCGCGCGTTGCCTCTTCGCCTTGCCGGAGAGGGCGAGATGTGAGACAGGACCAGGAATGACGACATTCCGCCCAACCCTGCCGGCAGCGGTGGCCTGAGTGCCCAGCGATCCGCCTCTCCCCGCGCCGCTGTCTCCGGCCGGTCCGCTCGATCCGCGGCCCGGTCGGCGGCCGTATGGCGACCGGAGCGGACGGCGGCGCCCCTGGAGCCCGCTCACCTGGCTCTCGGTCGCGGTCGCCGGGCTGTTCCTCATTCCAGTGGTCAGCGTGCTCTTCAGCCTGACCCAATCGGGCGGCGGCACCTGGAGCCACCTGGCCAACACGGTTCTGCCCCGTTACCTCTTCAACACGGCGGTCCTGATCGGCGGCGTCGGCATCGGCGTACCGGTGCTGGGGGCTGGAACCGCCTGGCTGGTCACCATGTGCCGCTTTCCAGGGCGCCGCGTCTTCGAATGGGCGCTGATCCTGCCCCTGGCGGTCCCCGCCTACGTCATGGCCTATGCCTATACGGATTTCCTGCAGCCCGCGGGCCCGGTGCAGAGCCTGTTGCGGGAATTCACGGGCCTCACCTACCGGGAATACTGGTTTCCCGAGATCAGGTCGCTGGGCGGCGCAGTCGCCATGCTGACCCTGGTGCTCTATCCCTATGCCTACATGCTGTCGCGCACGGCCTTTCTCGACCAGTCGGTCTGCGCACTGGACGTCAGCCGTACGCTGGGCTGCGGCCCCTGGGCCACCTTCTTCCGCGTCGCGCTGCCGCTGGCCCGGCCGGCGATCATCGCGGGCACCGCGCTGGCCCTGATGGAGACGCTGGCCGACTTCGGCACCGTGTCCTTCTTTGGCGTGCCCAACTTCACCACCGGGATCGTGCGCGCCTGGATCTCCTTCGGCGACCGCACCACCGCAGGCCAGCTTTCCTCGATCCTGCTGATTTTCGTCTTCCTGGTGATGCTGCTGGAAATGCAGAGCCGCGGCCGGGCGCGCTTCCACCACGCAACAGACCGCTATCAGCAACTGCCGGGAAACCGCTTGAAAGGTCTGAGCGCCCTCGGCGCCTTCCTGGCCTGCTTCCTACCGCTATTCCTCGGCTTCCTGCTGCCGGCAGGCATCCTCATGACTATGGCGCTGACGGCCGGCGACCAGCAGTTCGGCGAGCGCTATCTCGAACTCGTGGGCAACAGCGTCATTCTGGCGGTCGTCACCGCGGTCCTCGCCGTCGGCCTGGCGACCCTCATGGCCTATGGCCGCCGCCTGCAGGGGGGTGCGGTGGTGCAGACCGCCAACCGTCTGGCGGCCCTGGGGTACGCGATCCCGGGCACCATCATCGCCGTTGGCGTCCTGGTGCCCTTCGCCGCCTTCGACAATGCCCTGGACGCTTGGCTGCGCGCCACCCTGGGCATCTCCAGCGGCCTGCTGCTGACCGGCAGCATCGCCGCCCTGGTCTTCGCCTATCTCGTCCGCTTTCTGGCGGTGTCGCTGAACACCGTAGAGTCCGGCCTGGGCAAGATCCGTCCTTCCATGGACGACGCCGCCCGCGCCCTGGGCGTGCGGCCTCTCGGCGCCCTGGCGCGGGTCCACGCGCCGATGATGTGGCCCTCGCTGCTGACCGCCGGCCTGGTGGTCTTCGTCGACGTGATGAAGGAACTGCCGGCCACTCTGGTGATGCGGCCCTTCAACTTCGATACCCTCGCGGTGCAGGCGCACAACTTCGCCGCCGACGAGCGCCTGACCGAGGCGGCGACACCGGCGCTGACGATTGTTGCGGTCGGCATTCCGCCGGTCATCCTGTTGAGCCGGGCCATCGCCCGCGGGCGGCCCGGCGCGCGCGCCCGGCGGCTGCGCCGCTAAAGCAGCCGGCGCGGTCTAGTTGCCTTTCGGCTTCTTGCCGCCCTTGCTTTCTTTTGCCGCCTCGGCCTTCTCGGCGCCCTGGCCGACCTTCTTCACGCACTCGTCCTTGGCCTTGGGATCTGCCAGCTTCTTGCACTCCTCAAGCTGCGCTTTGATTTCCGCGTCCGACTTGGCGAATGCGGTTGTGGCCAGGAAGCCTCCCGAGAGGCCCAAAGCCGCCGCAACAACGGCGGCAGCAATCACATTCCTCGACATATAGAACCCTCCTGCGAACTACGAGAAGACCCCCGGGACGACAGGACAATCCACTATGTAAAGGGTGGCTTCAGGGCCTGCGGTTTGGCAATTGCAAATGCCGCCTGCATAGGTCGCAGCCGTGCGGCGACAACCACCAAACCAGGACGCGAAAGGCTGCCGCGCCCTGCCCCTGGGCAAGAAAAAAGCCCGCGGAACCGGTCGGGTCCCGCGGGCTCGAAGGCTTCACGACGCCGTCGGATCAGTTCCAGCCGACGCTGTCGAAGATCATCTGCGCCTTCGCCTGGTTGGTGCCGTAGACCGAGACGTTCACGGGATCGAGCTTGAAGTCGCCGAGTTCCTGCAACGCCTCGTTGGGCGCAACCCCCTCCACGATCGGATACTCGTTGTTGCCGTCGGCGAAGTACCGCTGGGCCTGCGGGCTGGCGAGATACTCCATGAACTTCACCGCGGCCTCTTTGTGCGGAGCGTGCTTCAGCACGCCGGCAGCGGAGATGTTCACATGAGTGCCGCGGTTCTCCTGATTGGGAAAGACCCAGCCAATCTTGTCGGCCAGTCCCTTGTCCTTGTCGCCGGGGTTGGTCATCAGGCGGACGAAGTAATAGGAATTGGCCACGGCGACCTCGCACTCGCCGGCGCCCAGACCGCGCAGCTGATCGGTGTCGCCGCCCACCGGCTTGCGGGCGAAGTTGTCGACCACCCCCTGAGCCCAGGCGCGGGCAGCCTCCTCGCCATCCGCCGCGATGATCGAACTGAGCAGCGACTGATTGTAGACGTTGGAGCTGCTGCGGATGCAGACCTTGCCCTTCCACTTGGGGTCGGCGAGGTCTTCATAGTCCTTGATCTCACCCGGCTGGACCGCCGCCTTGCTGTAGTAGATCAACCGCGCGCGGGCCGAAAATCCGTACCACAGGCCATCGGGGTGGCGCAGGTTCTCCGGCACCGCCGCGGCCAGCGCCTCTGAAACGACCGGCTGGAACAGACCCGCTTCCTCGGCGCGCCAGATGCGCCCCACGTCGACCGTCAGAAAAACGTCGGCAGGACTGTTCTGGCCTTCGCTCTTGATACGCTCGATCAGGGCATCTCCCTTGCCTTCGATGCGATTGATCTCGATCCCCGTCAGTTCGGTGAAACCCGCGTAGAGCGCTTCGTCGGTCTGGTAATGGCGCGAGGAATAGAGATTGAGCACTTCCTGCGCCTGGGCCGGCAGCCCGCTTGCCAGCACGGCAACACTGATCGCAGTCCCAAGGACCGCGCGCCGGCATAAGTTCATCGTTTACCTCCTTGATTTTCCTGAGCGTCCACTCCCGAAGCATCGGGCTGGCGTGGCTCCGTTCCCGGCCATTCGGTTATGGTCCAGCGGCAACAGTTATTGCAAATCATTCGCATTGTCAAGTGGCCTCGCGGCGCGAGCCCCGGCGGGAAGCGGAGGGTGCTCAACACACCGGGAGGTTGGCCCTCACCCCGAACAACTCCTGCGTGAGATCTCGATAACTTCCAAGACCGTAAATCGGCAAAAGTAACCTTAAGTTAAACCGGATGGGCTAATGATCCCTGCTTTGGAAAGGCGAGCGCGGCAGCGAGCGTCTGTATGAGGAACTCTATTGGAGCCAACAACATGTCACTTATGAAGGGAATTGTGTCCGGCCTCGCGGGTACGCTGCTCGCCACGGCTGCTTGGGCAAGCGAGGCGCACGTCGCCCCGGCCACCGATTTCGCCAAGAACACGGTCAAGCAGTGGGTCTCCAGCGCCACCGTGATCGAAGCCGTCAAGGCGCAGAACGCCAAGCATGCCGGTCTCAGCCAGGCCGACATCGACAACATGGACAAGGACTGGCGCTCCCAGACCGACGCCGGCAGCAAGCCGATGATCGACGCCGTCCTCGGCAACGCCCTGTCTTCCTTCCTGCGCCAGCAGAAGGACAGCTCCCAGGGCCTGGTGACCGAAGTCTTCGTGATGGACAACCGCGGCCTGAACGTCGGCCAGAGCGACGTCACCTCCGACTACTGGCAGGGCGACGAAGCCAAGTGGCAGAAGACCTACAGCGCCGGTCCGGACGCCATCTTCGTCGACGAGGTGGAGATGGACGAGTCGACCCAGACCTTCCAGTCCCAGGTCTCCATGTCGATCGTCGACCCGGCCTCCGGCGAGGTCATCGGCGCCATTACCGTCGGCATCAACGTCGACGCGCTGTAAGTTTCGCCGGGACCGTTGCGGTCCCTGCGAGTAGTGAGATTATCCGTCCAGGCAAGACGCCTGTAAGGGGTGGATTTGATGAGCAAACCTCAGAAACCGCAATCTTCGAAGACCGCGAAAGCCGGTCTTTCACGGATGAGCCTGGGCGGATTTTCTCGCCTTTCCGTGGCCCGTAAAGTCATTCTGACCGCCGCGACCACGGCAACACTGATCCTGGTGGCCCTGGTGGCCATCAGTATCGGCCAGACCACCAAGCTTGCCCTCGCCACCGGCGAGGCCGGCTTCGCGACCATGACCCGCCTGATCGCCAACAACGCGGCCGGCGGCATCCGTTGGAACAAGCCCGACGCCATCGAGACGGCCTATATCGACTTCGCGACCGCCGAAGACTCGGTGATCGCCAACGTCGTGGCGCTGAACAAGGATGGCGAGGAGCTTATCCGCTTCAATCATCCATCGCTGACCCAGGCCGACATGAACGCCTTCATCGGCGAAGCCAAGGGGGCATCGGAGCGTCATTTCCAGAGGCTGGAGAACCATGTTCTTATCTCCAGCCCCGCCCTCAATCCCAAGGACGGCTCCTTCATCGGCACGGTGATCATCGCCTGGTCGATCGAAGGGCTGAACGGCAGCATTCAATCCGCCGCTATGCAGCAGGGCATCATTTCGGTCGGTGCCCTGGTGATTCTGATCGGCCTGCTCGGTTTCGTCACCAGCCGCCTGATCGGCAAGCCGCTGGCGATGATGACCACCACCATGGGCAAGCTGGCCGATGGCGACACCTCCGTCGAAGTGCCCGCCATGGACCGCCACGACGACATTGGCGCCATGGCGCGGACGGTCGAGACCTTCAAAACCAACGCCATCGAGCTGGAACGCTCGACCGCGGCCCGCGAGGCCGAGAAGGCCAAGGCCGAGGAAGAGAAGCGTCAGGCCATGCAGAAGCTGGCCGACGAGTTCGAGTCCAGCGTGCGCGGCGTGGTGGACAATGTCACCAGCGCCTCAGGCCAGGTGCAGACGACGGCTCAGTCGATGTCCCAAACTGCCGAGCAGACCAGCCAGAAGACCGCTGCCGTCGCGGCCGCCACCGACCAGGCCGCCAACAACGTGCAGACGGTCGCCAGCGCCGCCGAGCAGCTCACCGCCTCGATCCAGGAGATCGGCCGCCAGGTGGCGCAGTCGACGAAGATCGCCAGCGATGCGGCGGATCAGGCCCGCACCACCAACCAGGAGGTCGGCGCCCTGGCCGACGCCGCCCAGAAGATCGGCGACGTCGTCACCATGATCCAGGACATTGCCGAGCAGACCAACCTGCTGGCCCTCAACGCCACCATCGAGGCGGCGCGGGCGGGCGAGGCCGGCAAGGGCTTCGCCGTCGTGGCCTCGGAGGTCAAGCAACTGGCGACCCAGACGGCCAAGGCCACCGAGCAGATCGGCCAGCAGATCAACGAGATCCAGAACGCCACGGGCGGCGCGGTCGACGCCATCGCCAAGATCACCTCGACCATCGAGGAAGTTCACGGCATCGCCAACGGCATCGCCGCGGCGGTCGAGGAACAGAGCTCGGCGACGGAAGAAATCTCCCGCAACGTGCAGGAAGCCTCGGCCAGCACCAGCGAAGTCTCCGCCAACATCGGCGACGTGACCTCGGCGGCGGCTCAGTCCGGCGATTCCGCCAAGACCATGCTGACCGCCGCCAACGAGCTGGCCGAGCAGTCGAAGAGCCTCAGCAATCAGGTCGACCACTTCCTCGCCAACATCCGCGTGAGCTGAGCTTCCGGATAGGGACGAGGCAAGGAAAAGACGCCGGCAGCGCTTCTGGGCACTGCCGGCGTCTTGCTGTCTGCCCTGCCCTCTCCCGCCAACCGCGGCGGGTCAGCCCGCCAGCTTCACGCTGAACCGCACACTGTCGCCGGCCGGTGTCTCGATTTCCAGGTCGCTTCCCAGCCGCCGGGCGATAAGGCGAGTGAAATACCCATGCACGCCGCGCGGGCTGAGCTCCTCCAGATCGACGTCCTCCTGCAGGCCGGCGAGGGATTCCGGCCGCAGGTGGGCGTCCTGGCCCTTAGCCGTCACCGCGCAGTCGATGCCCTGCGGGCCTGGCGAAATCTCTACGCTCAAGGTGCCGCCGCGGGGGAGCGCTTCGTGGCCCAAGGCGATCATGTTGAGCACCAGCTTGGCGATCCCGTCAGGAGCCCCCTCAGGCGCCTGGAGCAGCGTCCAGTCCAGCTTGGTGCGCGAGGTTTCCAGCAAGGCGGCGGCCAGGTCGCGCAGCGGCGTGTAGTCCGGGCCGACGCGCGCGCCGGCCATGCCGTAGGCCAGGCGAAAGTACTGTAGGATAGTCGATGCCTGCCGTGCGGAGTTGGTGGTCAGCTGCATGGCGTCGTCGGCCATTCCGAATTCGTCGTCCGACAGCAATTCCAGCCCGTTGCCGATGGCCCCGATCGGGCCCACCAGATCATGGCACAGGCGCGAAGCCAGAAGCTCCGCAACACGCACGTCAATCTTCAAGTCCATCAGCCTGCAATCCCCAAGATAGTCCTGAATGGCCCGGCATTTCCGCAGCCCACGCTTCCTTATACACTAAGCGGCAAGCTACACTAAAGGCGTAGGCGAAACCGGAGACCCATAGCATGCGGAAATCGGGAAGACGGCGGCCGTGAGCACCACTCACCACCTGGCGCCGGGCATGCTCGTCCGACACCCGACCCAGCCCGACTGGGGCCTGGGGCAGATCCAATCGGTGATCGACGGGCGCGT
The DNA here is from genome assembly GCF_039839785.1 of Pelagibius sp. CAU 1746. Lineage (NCBI taxonomy): Bacteria > Pseudomonadati > Pseudomonadota > Alphaproteobacteria > Rhodospirillales > Rhodovibrionaceae > Pelagibius > Pelagibius sp. CAU 1746. Next base: position 2,338,698 of record NZ_JBDOQT010000001.1, on the reverse strand, counting down.
CACCGTCAATTTCGAGCATGCCGGCAAGCTGCTGATCATCGCCTCGCAGGTGGAACTGGAAGTCGTTGCCGACGATGCCCACTAGAATAGCCGGCGCCATGCCGCCGACAGCCCTCCCCTTCCTTTCGCCCGCCGCCCTGCGCCATACCCTGCTGCCGCTACTGCTGCTGATCTGGTCGTCCCAGACCGCTCCACTGGGCGCCCAGCCGGCGCCGGACCGGCCGGTGGCCGACCAGGCACTGCACCAGGCGGCGCGCAGCAACGACGTGGAGCTGGCGGGCTTCGCCTTGGAGCGGGGCGCCGATCCGGAAGCCCGCGACCAGCTCGGCAATACGCCGCTGCACGTCACCGCCATGTACGGCAGCCCGGCCGTGACGGAACTGCTGCTGACCCGCGGCGCCGACCCCGCGGCGGCGACGCCGGACGATAGCTGGACCGCCCTCCACTACGCCGCTTACGAGGGCTACGACCGGGTTGCCGAACTGCTCGTCAAGGCGGGCGCGCCGCTCGACGCGCGGGAGAAGGACCACGGCAACACGCCGCTGCACATTGCCGCACGGCGGCTCAAGCGGCCGGTGCTGGCAGTCCTCCTGGCCGCCGGCGCCGAGGTCGACGCCCGCGACGAAGCCGACGGCAACACCGCGCTGATCGACGCCGCATTCGATCCGCTCGGCACGCCCCTGGTGGCGGAGCTTCTGGCGGCCGGGGCCGATCCCAACCTGGCGGCGGCGGACGGCACCACAGCGTTGATGGCGGCGACCCGCGCCGGCGCGGAAGGCGGCTTCCAGTTGCTGCTGGCGGCCGGCGCCGACGCCGGGGCGCGCCGCCGCGACGGCCGCTCGGCCCTGCACATCGCCGCCGGGCACGGCCATACCAAGCTGCTGCGCGACCTGCTGGACAGCGGCCTACCCGCCGACCAGCAGGCCTCCGAAGGAGAGACGGCCCTGGGTGAAGCGATCGAAGCCGCGCAGGTCGATACCGTGATCGCTCTGCTGGATGCGGGCGCCGACCCCAACCGGCCGGGGCGCGGCGGCCGTCCGCCGGTGGTGCTGGCGGCGGCGGCAGGCCAGGCCGGAGCGCTCTATGTCCTGTTGAACAGCGGCGCCGACCCCGACGCCCGCGAAGTCGAGACCGGCAACACCGCGTTGATGATGGCGGCCAACCGGGCCCGCCTGGAGGAAGTGAAACTGCTGCTCCAGGCCGGCGCCGACCCGAACCTCGCGGCCAAGGACGGTTGGACCGCCCTCACCGCCGCCGAGATGATCGGCGACAGCGAGATCGTGGAGCTGCTGCGCCTGGCCGGCGCGCCCGAGTAATCGGTGGCTATAGGCGGACGTTGGAGGTCGAGTAGACGTCCGCGGCCTTCATCGGCATGCTCGACAGCACCACCGCCCCAAGAACGGCGATCAGGATAGCCGCAACGGCACCCGCAATGATCGATTTCATAGTCCTGCAATCCTCAACAAAGATGGTCTCCGATGTCCCCGCACAGCGGGCGGCCTGCCTCGGGCCGCCCTTCACTGGGCGGAGGTGATGCTCTTCAGGTAGCTGATCAGGTCTTCGCGGTCTTTTGCCGAAGGCATACGCTGAAGCGGCATCTTGCTGCCCGGCGTGAAGGCATCAGGTCCCTCGGCGAAAAGCCGGTCGATGGTCTCTTCGGTCCACACAAGGCTGCTATGGCTGAGGGCATCGGAGTAGTTGTAACCCTCGATGGTCCCCGCGCGCCGGCCAAAGACTCCATACAGCGTTGGCCCGGCGCGATTGCCGCCATCGGCCGTAACGGTGTGGCAGGCCACGCACTTGCGGAACAGCTTGGCGCCGCGCCCGTCGGCCTTCCCCGCCGCCGCGGCCGCTTCAGGCAAGGCCGCGACGTCCTCGGAAGCGCCGACTTCGCTGCGGGTCTCCATGTCCCAGATGCGGGTCACGGCGTCCGCCCCGGCGGAAAGCAGTCGCTTGCCGTCGGGGGTGAACGTCAGCGACCAGACCGGCTGGCGATGGCCGTAGAGCGAGGCGATGATGCGGCGTTCCCCGATGTTCCAAAGGTTGATCGTGCCATCGACGCCCCCGGACGCGGCCAGACCGCCGTCCGGCGACACCGCCACCGCGAAAACCGGACCTTCGTGCCCGCGCAGCACGGCCAGTTCCTCGCCGCTGCTCAGATCCCAGAGGCGCACCGTCTCATCGACGGAGGCCGAAAGCGCCTGCCGGCCATCCGGCAGGAAGGCGACGGCGTTAACGCCGAAGTCGTGGCCCTCCATAAGGCGCAGCAGCCGTGGCGCGCCGCCGTCCTCCGGCAACTCGTAATAGCGCAGCACGGAATCGTAGCTGCCGGCCAACAGCCCATGACCGTCAGGCGAGAACGCCACAGCGTTCACGTTGCTGCGGAAGTCGTCGAGCGAGTTGAGCTGCTTCAGGCCGATCAAATCCCACAGCCGCACCGTGCGGTCCCACCCGGCGGAGGCCGCCAGGCGGCCGTCGGGCGAGACGGCCACCCCCGCCACTTTGCCCGCGTGGCCGGTGAAGACATGCAGCAGCTTGCTGGTTTCCAGGTCCCAGAGGCGGAGAGTCCCGTCGTCGCTGGCGGAGAGCGCCTTACGGCCACCCTCCAGCAGCGCCACGGCATTGACCGCGCCGTCGTGGTCGTCCAACACCTCCAGTGCTTCCTGACTGTCCAGATTCCAGAGGATGACGCTGTAATCGAAACTGGCGGACACCGCCCGGCGACCGTCGGGCGTGACGGCGATGCCCTTCACGAAGCCGCCATGGCCGCGTAATTCCGCCTCGGCGGGCACGGCACTCCAGGCCGCCGCCAGGCAAACCGCGGCCAGAGCCAGCCGCAGAGGAAAACACAGCGGCCACCGCCCGGCGGCGGGCTGCGCTTTAGTCGATTTCGAAGGGCAGTCGATCAACGGGCTGACCTATCTTCTTTACCAGGGGCCGACCATGGCGCGAGCGATCCGCTCGCTTTCCGCCACCCCGGTACCCCGCAGCGCGGGCTCGACCGGACTTGCCGGCTCCGCCCCCGCGCCCTCACCTTTCGCCGCCGGGTGGAAGCGGCGGCAAGGTGTATCCGCTGGCATGGTGCCTGAAGGAGGAAACCAGTTCGCCGCTCTGCTGGTCAACGGCCAGGAGATGTACCTGGAAAGCGCCGTTGCTGTTGCCGCCGGGCCGCATGACCGTCAACAGCCATACCTTGCGTCCGTCCAGCTCTCCGGCGCGAACCTTCAGGACCTGGACCCCATAGGCCTCGGAGATGCTCTTGGCGGCGGCCTCTTGGCTGACCGCGGCCTCGGCGGAGGACGGCAAGGGCACAGCCGCCAGTACGCCGGCACAGGCAAACGCGAAGAAAAGACTACGGCACCACCCGATCATGGAACCCCCTATTCAGCCGGTTGTTGCGCCTCCGGGCCGCTGCGCACCTCCTTCACCCAGAGGGCGTGGTGCTCCTTGGCCCAGTTGAGGTCCACCTGGCCGCTGCCCATCGCTTCGAAGGCGCCTTCCATGCCCAGGGACCCGATGTAGATGTGGCCGATGATGATGGCGATGAGAATCAAGGCCACCACGCCGTGCCAAAGCTGCGAAAGCTGCATTTCCTGCATCATGGTCAGGTCGGTCGGCAGGCCGAAGCCAAAGATGTTCAGCACCTCGAAAGTGCCGGCGAAGAAAGAGAACTGGAACGGGAAGAGCAGCGCGACGCCGGAAAGACTGATCGAGACGCCCCCCAGGATGACCGACCAGAAGATCAGCTTCTGCCCGGCATTGAACTTGCCTGCCGGAGGATGCACGCCCTTCTTGAACAGGCCGCCACCGACCGCCAGCCAGTGCAGGTCCTGCTTCTTGGGGATGTTCCGCCCGACCCAGAGGAAGAAGATCATCACCACGCCGACCATGAAGGCGAAGGACAGGAAGTTGTGGGCGTACTTACCCGCGATGGTGATCGCGGCGAAGATGTCCGGGCCGAGGATCGGCAGCAGCACATGGCGGCCGTAGAGGATGTTAAGGCCGGTCAGCGCCAGGACGATGAAGGAAATGGCGGTGATCCAGTGCGCCGTGCGCTCGATCATGTTGAACCGCTCGATGGTCGATCCGCTGGGGCCTGCATCGATCCGGATGCGCCCGCGCACGGCAAAGAACACGGCGATCACGGCGACGATACCAAGCATCGCCCAAGCGCCGTAGACCGTCACCGGGCCGTTGCGCACCGCGCGCCAGTTGTCGCCTTCCGACTGGATCAACTGACCTGCCTGCGCATTGGGGATGGAAACCGAACCAGCCTCGCCGCGGCGGATCGCGCGCCAGAACTCGCTGTCGGCGGTATTGCCCAGAACGTTACCGGGAACGTTGCCCGCCGTCGGGCTCTCACTGGGCGTCTGGTCGGCGCTCTGCGCCCAGGCGGAGGTCGCAGGAAGCGACATCGCCGCGGCGGCGGCCAGCAGCAGCAGGGTGCCGAACATAAGGGAAAAGACATTGCGCCGTGTGCGCAAGACGGAGGCGGTCATGGTATTTCCTCTCACCGGGCTACTTCTCTTCATCGTCTGGGAGCAATGAAAGGGGATGCCGTTATCGGGTCAGCCGCCGCTCTGCAGCGTCGCGCGGGAGCGCAGTTCGTCGCGTCGCTCCTCGCTCAGCTCGCTGTCGGCCTTGCCGAGATAGGTGCCCTTCTCGTAGCGCAGCACGCGCCCCTGCTCGGACTCGTCACAGCCCGCCAGAGCCAGGACAAGGGTAGCACCGGCGGCGACAGGTATCAGCTTGTGCAGGATCATCGGGATTTCTACCTCCAATCGAGGCAACAAGAACAAACGGGTCATGGTTAATATTTCCTTACGGACTCCAGACCCCAAGGGGAAAGAGGGGCGGCGCCAAGCGCCGCCCCCATTCCATATCGGGGCGCAGGATCGCTCCCGATTACTCCGACCGAATCGGGCTCAAGAGCCCGATTTCTGGTCGTAGGCCGTCCCCCAGCCCCAGGCGCCCGACCCGAACCCGCGGGCGACGACGCGCTCGCGGTAGATGTCGGACACCACATCGCCGTCGCCGGCGAGCAGGGCCTTGGTCGAGCACATCTCCGCGCAAAGCGGCAGCTTGCCCTCGGCCAGACGGTTGCGCCCGTACTTCTGGAACTCGGCCGCGGAGTTGTCCTCCTCGGGACCGCCGGAGCAGAAGGTGCACTTGTCCATCTTACCGCGGCTGCCGAAGTTGCCGGCCTGCGGATACTGCGGCGCGCCGAAAGGACAGGCGTAGAAGCAGTAGCCGCAGCCGATGCAGAGATCCTTGGAGTGCAGCACCACACCGTCTTCGGTCTGGTAGAAGCAGTCCACCGGGCAGACGGCCATGCAGGGCGCGTCGGAACAGTGCATGCAGGCCACGGAGATGGACCGCTCACCGGGCTTGCCATCATTGATGGTCACCACCCGGCGCCGGTTCACGCCCCAAGGCACCTCATGCTCGTTCTTGCACGCCGTGACGCAGGCATTGCACTCGATGCAACGCTCGGCGTCGCAGAGGAATTTCATTCGTGCCATGATTCAACTCCTCCCTTAAGCCGGCTCGACACGGCAGAGCGTGACTTTGGTTTCCTGCATGTTGGTCACCGAGTCATACCCGTATGTCTGTGCCGTGTTGCTGGCTTCACCGAGTACGTAAGGATCGGCGCCCTTCGGATACTTGTGGCGCTGATCCTCACCTTGCCAATGACCGCCGAAGTGGAACGGCATGAATGCCACGCCGCGCCCGACACGCTCGGTCACCATTGCTTTGACCTTGACCTTCGCGCCCTCGGGGCTGTGTACCCAGACCATTTCGCCGTCGCGCACGCCGCTGTTGTTGGCGTCCACGGGGTTGATCTCGACGAACATGTCCTGCTGCAACTCGGCCAGCCAAGGGTTGGACCGGGATTCTTCGCCGCCGCCCTCATATTCGACCAGACGGCCGGACGTGAGAATGGTCGGGAAGTCGCCCGAGAAATCCTTGTCCTGGATCGACTTGTAGAGGATCGGCAAGCGATACATCTTGCGATCGTCGTAGGTCGGGTAGTCGGCCACCAGATCGCGCCGCGGCGTGTAGAGCGGCTCGCGGTGCAGCGGCACCGGATCCGGGAAGTTCCACACCACGGTACGTGCCTTGGCATTGCCGAAGGGGGCGCAGCCGTGCTTGATGGCGACGCGCTGGATACCGCCCGAAAGGTCGATCTTCCAGTTGGTCTTGTCGCCGGCGACGGCCTCGATGGACGAACGCTCCTCGTCGGTCAGATCCTTGTCCCAGCCCAGCTTCTTCAGCATGGCCATGGTGAACTCGGGATAACCGTCCTGGATCTCCGAGCCGACCGGGTAGGACCCTTCGGCGAGAAGGTTGTCGCCGTCGCGCTCCACGCCGAAACGCGCGCGGAAGCAGAGACCGCCCTCGGCGACCGGCTTCGACGGATCGTAGAGGACCGGGGTGCCCGGATGACCCATCTCCGCCGTGCCCCAGCAGGGCCACGGCAGGCCGTAGTAGTCGCCGTCGGCAGGACCACCGCGGGCCTGCAACGAGGTCTTGTCGAAGGTCTGCTGGTTCGCCATGTGGGTCTTCAGGCGCTCCGGCGACTGTCCGGTGTAGCCGATGGTCCACATGCCGCGATTGATCTCGCGCAGCACGTCCTCGACCAGCGGAACATTGTTCTCGACCTTGATGTTCTTGAACATCTCGTCCGCGAAACCGAGCTTCTTGGCGAAGAGATACATGATCTCGTGGTCGACCTTGGACTCAAAGAGCGGGTCGAAGACCTTGTCGCGCCACTGCAGCGAGCGGTTGGACGCGGTCACGGAGCCATAGGTCTCGAACTGCGTGGCCGCCGGCAGCAGGTAGGTGCCGTCCTTGCGGTCGTTCATCACCGCCGCCATCGTCGGATAGGGGTCGACGATGACCAGGAGGTCCAGCTTCTCCATCGCCTTCTTCATGTCGGGCAGACGGGTCTGCGAGTTCGCCGCGTGCCCCCAGAAGACCATGGCCCGGAGGTTGTCCGGCTGGTCGATGTTTTCCTTCGCCTCCAAGGCAAGGTCGAACCAGCGCGACACCGGCACGCCGGCCTTCTCCATGAAGTCCTTGCTGACGAAACGGCCCTGCAGCCACTCGTAGTCGATATCCCAGACCCGCGACCAATGCTTCCAGGCGCCGGCCGAAAGACCGTAGTAGCCCGGCAGGGTGTGGCAGAGCACGCCCAGATCGGTCGCGCCCTGAACGTTGTCGTGGCCGCGGTAGATGTTGGTGCCGCCGCCGCTGGTCCCGATCACGCCGAGGGAGAGACCGAGGATGCAGTAGGCCCGGGTGTTGTTGTTGCCGTTGGTATGCTGGGTGCCGCCCATGCACCAGATGATGGTGAAGGGGCGGTTGTTGGCCAGCGTCCGCGCAACGCGCTTCAACTGCGAGCCCGGCACGCCGGTGACACGCTCGGTTTCCTCGGGCGTCCACTTAGCGACTTCGGCCTTGATCTGGTCCATGCCCCAGACGCGCTGGCGGATGAACTCCTTGTCCTCCCAGCCGTTCTCGAAAACATGCCAGAGGATACCCCAGATCAGCGCCACGTCGGTGCCGGGGCGGAACCGCACGTATTCATCGGCATGCGCCGCGGTGCGCGTGAAGCGCGGGTCGCAGACGATGAAGGGCGCGTTGTTCTGCTCCTTGGCCTTCAGCATGTGCTGCATGGCGACGGGGTGGGCTTCGGCCGGGTTGCCGCCGATCTGGAAGATGGCGCGCGAGTTGTGGATGTCGTTGTAGCTGTTCGTCATCGCGCCGTAGCCCCAGGTGTTCGCAACACCCGCGACCGTGGTCGAGTGACAGATACGCGCCTGGTGGTCGCCGTTGTTCGACCCCCAGAAAGCGTAGAACTTGCGGAAAAGATAGGCCTGCTCGTTGCTGTGCTTCGCGGAGCCCAGCCAGTAGACGGAATCGGGGCCGGAGCTCTGGTAGATCTCCAGCATCTTGTCGCCGATTTCATCGATCGCCTGTTCCCAGGTAATCTTGGTCCACTTGCCGTCAACCAACTTGGTCGGATGCTTCAGGCGGCGTTCGCCGTGCGCGTGCTCACGCACCGAGGCGCCCTTGGCGCAGTGCGAGCCGAGGTTGAAGGGGCTGTCCCAGCCGGGCTCCTGCCCGACCCAGACGCCGTCTTGAACTTCGGCCATGACCGTGCAGCCCACGGAGCAATGCGTGCACACGGACTTGACGATCTTCACGTTGCCTGTCGCCGCTGAGGCCGCTTCGGCCTTCTTGACCATCCCGAGCGGAACCGACGCCGCGGCGATACCGCCAGCGGTCAATCCGGATCGTTTCAGGAAGGTACGGCGGTCAATGGCGCTACCGGCACCGCCGGCTACCGCCTTTGACAAACGGGGGCCATTCGCAACCCCATTCGTCCTTTTGGTAAGCATTGACCTCTCCCTAAAGAGTGAGTTGGTACGGAAGGGCCCGTCTTGGAAATTTCCTCATGGCCCCGAAAGCCCTTTGGACGAACCGACCTAGAAACGGGCCAGTTCGTAGAACTTCCGCACGTGGTCGGTTTCCGCGTAGCCGGTTCCCTTCGACGGCGGCGAGACGGCCTCGACCGCGCCCGCCTGGGACGCTGTCACGGCAATCGCGGCGGCACCGGCACCAAGGCCGGCCTTCTTGAAGAAGTCCCGACGGCCCGCGTTGATCTCTTCCTTCTTGCTCAACGGTCCACCCTCCTTTGTCGTGGTGACCTTGTCGTTGCAGCGGTCGGGCCTAGAAGTCCGCTGCGCTCCCGAATTCCGCCCGTTTTCCGGATCGACCGGCCAACGGACGATGGCGCTAGGCCGCCATGTCGAACGCCTGGGTCTCGACCGCCAGGAAAAGGCGGCCGATGGTGCCCACAGGCATGTAGAGGACGGCCGACTGGGCCGCCTGCAGGTCCTCGAAGAACCGCGGCGCCCAGCAGCCGATGTGTGTGTCGAAGAATTCGCGCTGCACCGCCAGGTCGGCGGGCTCGCCGAAGCCGCCGGTGATCAGTCCGGCCATCATCTCGCAGAGCGCGGCGATATGGTCTTCGGGCTCGGCGACGTCATCGGCGCGGGCGATCTGCAGTTTGGCCATATCGCCGCGCAGCCGCGCCAGGGGCTTCTCGTTCAGGAACCCGGTGAGGTAGTAGGAAGCATAAGGCAAAAGCTCGCCGTGGCCGATGCCGACAAAGAGGTCGAAGTATTCCTGCTTGGCGGTTTCCATGCTGGTGCCGCGGGCCGCCGCGGCCAGGGCCTTGATCCCCTGCCCCAGTTCGGAGTCGTCGCCTTCGAGGCCACGCAGCATCAGCAGCAGTTGCTCGTTCGGCTCACGCGACAACAACTGCGCCAGCAGCGCATACCATCCGGCGCGCAACTGGTCTTCCTCCGATATCTGAACCTGCGCCGCCATGCTACCCAAGCGCGACACTCTCCCAACCTTCCGCCAGAGGCCGGTCTCCGGCCTGCGAAGCCGAGTACCGATCAGTACTCCTAAAGCCCCGCGAATCTGGCTCTATCGGCTCTATATCCCTGATTTTCCCAGGGTTTCTATCTTAGAACCTTTCGAATTAGACCCCCTTTGCGCGGCGACTGTCAACATAATCGCATGCTGCAGCGCACAACCCAAAGCAGGCTCGGAAAGGCCTATTTCTGCCCGCCGCCTTGCGACCTTTACGCAATGCGCGGGGAGAGATTAGCAACCTGAAGGAATGCCTAGCGGGTCGGCTCGCCCCAGCGGCGCTGGGAGGCGGAGCGCTGCGGCGCACGCGCGCCCCCGTGCCGCCGTGCCGGGGCGGCCGCCGCCAGCGGTTCGCCGGGGTTGCGCGCCTTCTGGCCAAGGGAGCCCGCGCCGCCGCCAACCTCCGGCGGCGCGCCCTCTCCACCTTGGGGTTCGGACAAGTCCGATGCCGCGCCGGGATCTCCCGCGGCCGCGTCGCCGGACTCCTCGGCGCCAGAAGCCCCGGCCGGCGCCGGCGCCGTGCCGGCTGTCGCCTCCACGGCCCGCTCCTCCGCCTTCTCCGCCTCTTCCTCGTCCTCGCCCAGCACCATGCCCTTGCCGACCTGATAAATGGTCTTCAGCCCCGCCACTACGGTCGCGGCATCGGTATAGTCCAGATCGTAGTCGTTGAGGCCATCGAGATGACCGAACACAGGGTCCAGGCGCCACAGCTTGCGCAACGCGCGCCGGCGCAAAGCGTCCGGGACGCCGTCCTGCAGGAAGACCGTGAAATCGGACTCGGCGTCCAGACTGTCGATATCGGGCAGGTCAGCCGGCTCGATCGGAGCCCGGCCCTCCTCCGGCAGGGCCTCCTGTCCCGCCGCGGCGAGGTCCGCCGGAGCGTCGCCGGGCTTCGTGCCGTCCTGCGCCAATTCGGCCTCGGCCGCTTCCCGCTTGCGCTGCGACCAGCGGGAGAGGAAGGCCTTGCCGCCGTCTCGGTCCTCTTTAGTCATAGGTTCCTCGGTCGCACATCAGGGACTGCGCCGGTCCTTCGGCGGCAGGGAGACCGGCGGGCGGCGGCTGAACAACTCGTCGCCGGGCGCGGCCTTCTTGCGTTTGCGCTTGGTGAAGACCTCGTCGACGTGGTGAGCGTCGACGAAAGCCTGAACGAAGGCGGCGACATCCTCGGGCATCGGCACGGGCTCGACGATTTCCTCGCCGCTGTCCAAGTAGTCCTGCGCCTCGTAAGGGCTGGCGGTCACCAGGAAGGGCAAATAGCTGTGCGGCGATTCCGGATCGTCGTCACGACGCAGCAATACATAGATGCAGGGCGGGTTTTGCGAGAGGTTCACCTTGTAGCTCTCGGTTTCGGCCCGGAACAGTTCGAGGCGCAGGGTGCCGCAATGGTACTGGACCCAGCCCTCGCCTCGGCGCAGTTCCGTCCACTCGCCCTGGGAATCGAGGACCGGCGCTCCCGGAACCACCGCCACCGGCCGCCAGTTGAAATCGATCCAAGGGTGATCGGAGCGTTGCCGCTCGATCACCACGCCAAGGGGCATGGTCTCGCTTTTTTCCATGACCTCCGCATTCCAACCGCAACCCGGCCCAACCGCAACCCGGCCCGCGCCGCCCGACACTAGATAGCCCGAAACCGGTTCGGCGCAAGGCCACCGCACGCGCCCGGACAGCGGCGCGGCCAAACGGCCCTAGAAGAAGAGGGTATGATTTTGTCTGGCACTTGGCCAGTGCGCGCGGCGGTTGTGCCTGGCGGTTGCGTTGGATGGCCGGAAACGGCGGCAACCCGGGCAGCCGCAAGGGCGGCCCGGAGAGACCGGGCCGCCCTGCTGCGTCGCTGCCGTCAACGAAGAGTCGCTATCAGTTCCAGGCCGAGGCCTGCGCGCTGCCGGTCATCTTGGCGGAGTAGGAGCGCGCCATGCGGACGTAGTAGGCGACCTCCTCGCTCTTGGCCGCACAGCCGTCCAGAGCGCCGTAGACGGAGATCTGCAGCAGGCCGCTCAACTGCTCGCCCTCGATGTGGCGGCGGCCGGCCTCCTGCAGCGGACCGCAAGCGTCGTTGAGCTGCTCCTCGACCGAGTAGAGCGCGTCGAGCAGCGGCAGATCGTGGCTCTCGGCCTCGACGATGGTCTGCGCCAGATCGCCCGAGACCTGGTTCTGATATGTGAACACCGCCGCGGCACGATCCTCGATGGTCTCGTCGATCAGCATCGGCACGACCAAGGAGTGCGCCGCGCTCACCGACGTGCCGATCGCCGCCATGGCGACCACGGTGGCCAGGGCGCGTTTCTTGAAACGGCCCCGCGGGTGCCCCTTGTGCTTGAATCGAAATCTCTTGTTTGAATTGCCCATATCTCTGTCCTCACCTGAAGCATTCGCATCGCATAGCCGGGCGGGCCTTGTTGCCGCCGCCGCACCCGATCCTCCGCAGGTGCCGCGGCCGGCCTTTTCCGGCACTTACTCTCGCGTGAAGCAGTCTGGGTGATTCAGCCTTTCCCGAATCTTACCAGTGCCCAGAGACCCTGGGTTTGTCACAGAAGCCGGGAAATTGAAGCAAATCGGCGGTAGAAGAACTGCGGATTCAGGCCGCCTTCCAGGGCCTGCGGCCACGTGGATTCAGTTCAAATCTGACGACAATTTGAGACATCGGCTTATGACGGTCGCGAGGCTCAGCTCGCCGCCCGCAGCTTCAGCTTCAGACCGACCACCTTGTAGACATCGAGGCCGGTGATGCTGGCGATCTCGCGAAACGACAGCGAGGTCTCGCGCAACAGTGTGGCCGCATGACGGTAGGGATTCATGCGCCGCTGCTTGGTTTTGCGCGCCTGGGTCACCGTCGAGGTCACCGCCTTGCGCAGTTCGTCGGCATCCAGGCCGCGCGACTGCGCGGCGCGCAGGGCGGCCTCGCGCCGCGCCTTGTCCTCCATGATGAAGTTATCCATCAGATGGACGGCGCGCGCGAAGCGGTCGAGGGATTCGGGATGGAAGCCCAGATCGTCCGTCATGTGCGCATCGCCGCGCGGCGGCGCCTGCCGCGGCTCTTCATCGATGCCGCCGGCCGCCGCCTCGTCCAGCGTCAGGCCGAAACGCTTGGCCAGCCGTTCGGCGGCCGCAAGGGCGTTCGACCTTTCGCCTTCGAAGGGGCTTTCGGCCGCCAACTGCAACAGATTGTGAAACCGCTGCCGCTCGGCCTCTGTGAATCCGACTGAAATGACGAGCTACCCCTGAGGTGAAACGAAATGCGCCAGTATAGCACCAAGGGTTAGCAAGACCCAAAAGACTGCCGCATTTTCCGGGCAGGCCCCAACCTCGGCTCTATGAAGCTTGAATGAAACTGGAACGACGGCTAGCCGCGCTTGTTGACCTCGCGGAGGCGCTCGCGCAGCCGCCGCGCAAAGGCGCCCGGCTGCTTCATGGGATCGATTTCCCCGGCCAGGTCGCGCAGCTCGTCGCGCGCCGATGCGAGACGCGGCTTCACCGACGTCTCATAGGTCTCGGCCGCCTTCGCCTGTACCTCCGGGTCGGCGGCAATGCGCCGCGCCGCGGAGACCAGCAGGTTTCGCAACAGAACCACGTGGAACTCTCCTTGCCTGAGCCGCCGCTGTCGGCGACGCCGCCTGTCTCCATTGAAATCAGGAGGCGGCCCGCTCTTCAAGATCCTTTTCGAAGCGCCGCACCGCGCGGCTGACGGTGCTGTAATGCACGCCGAAGTGCGCGGCAATAGTGTTCTGGCTATAGGCGCCGCTCAGATAAGCCCGTGCCATGGCTTCCTCGCGGCTGGGCGCCTGCGCGGCGAAACTCTGCAAGGGCGGCGGCGGCGCCTGCCACTGCGCCTTGGGAATTTCCGCCAGGCTGCCCCGGCCCGCCGCTTCGGCGGCGGCGCGCTCGCGCATCCGGACAACGAAGTCCTCGGAGCCGAGAAACACTTGATGGCGCAGGCTCTCCCAGACGGAGGGGCGGTCAGCGGCGATGTCCGCCGCGCAGCGGCGGCGCGCCGCATCCAGGTCCGGGGCATCCAGGTCCGGGGCATCCAGGTCCGGGGCAGGCAGGTCCGGGGCGGCGGAAGCGCCGGCATAGAGGCCCAGCAGATCGTCTACCGCCAGCCAGTCGGGCGCCGACCGTCCCGACGGCAGGCGCCCCAGCAGGGCCCGGCAGGAACTCCAGCGCCAAGCGGCGGCCTCTTCGGCCAGACCCAGTTCCAACGGCCGGCGCAGGACGTCACGGCAGACCGCGGCGACGAAGCCCGGCTTCTCCACCATGACCGCCCGGTAGCGGCCCTGAAACAGATGCCCGCCGACGCCGTGGCGGCGGTTGAAGGCCTGGGTGTAGCGTCCGTTGATCTGGCGCATGCCGCGGGCCAGCGTCGCCCGCCGGGTCTCCACCACCAGATGATAGCGGTCCGGCAGCAGGCAGTAGGCCAGGCAGCGCCAGTCGAAGCGTTCGCAGGCCTGGCCGACGATCTCCAGGAATAGCTCGGAATCCTCCGCCGCCCGGAACACCGTCTGACCGGCATTGCCGAGGGTGGTGAGATGATAGACCGCGCCGGGCAGTTCGAGGCGAAGGGGCCGTGCCATGGCCGGATTCTATCGCTTCCCAATGCAAATTCCAAGACCTGACCCTTTTACTTGTCCAACTCTCCGACAGGGACGGAGCCGAAGGCGCAGGCAGCAGACAACAGGAAGGCCGGCACCGGGGCACCGCGGATCGGGCACCAACCGCCGCCAGCGACGGCAAAGCGGCTGAACGGGGCCGGGCTGCAGGGGCTTGCTGGGAAAAATGATCGGCGGGGTGCCGGATGGGCGCCGGCACCCCGCCGGTCCAGGGACTGGGTGATCCCTGGTGTTCCGGAGCGCCGGGAGATGGGGTTGGCCCTCCGGAACGGGGCAGGTCAATGACGGAGACCCTAGGCCGCCTCTGTTTCTGCCGGATTTCGCGAGTCCGGAAATTTTGTTTCTTTCGCTTCATTTTGCCGCCCGGCGGCCGGGTGAGCCTCGCCGATGGCGCCGCCGGGAACCTGATGACCGACCGCGGTTGCGCCGCCCCCAAGATCGCCGGACTGCCGGCCCGGAGCATCCGCTTTTCGAACCCGACGTGAGCCGCGGGGACCTTATCGACCCGCGCCCCGGCCCCCGGCAGCCGTCTATTCGAACTCCATCTGCTCGAAGACCCGCCCGGCGTTGCGCTTGGCCAGTTCGTCGAAGGTGTCGAGGTGGGCGTAGGGCGACTGGTCGACGTAGAAGGCATCCTCCAGGCCGCCGCCCTCGTCCAGCAGCTTGCGGATCTCCCCGCGCAAGAAGACCAGGTAGTCCTTCGTGTAGCGGCGCACCTGATCCATGTTGGTCGGATGGCCGTGGCCCGGAATGACATAGGTGGCCTCCAGCGCCTCGAAATTCTCCCAGCTCTCCAACCAGGCGGCTGTGCCCGTGTCCTCGAAAATGGGCAGCAGCCGTTCGTGGAACGCCATGTCGCCGGCGATGACCAGGCTCTGTCCCGGCAACCAGACGGCGACGTCGCCCGGCGAGTGGGCGGGACCCAGGTTCTTCACTTCGATGCGGAAGCGGCCCATCTCGATGACCTTCTCGTCCTCGAAGGTCTCCGTCGGCCCCTGCAACACCGTGCCTTCCGCCTTGTCCTTGTTGTAGCCCCGCATCTGCGCGAGGATCTGCGGCCCGCGGTCCCCGAACTCGGTGGCCGCGTCCGCCTGCGCCAGGATCGGCACGCCCTGCCCCGCCCAGTAGGCGTTGCCCAGCATGGCATGCCCCTGTCCGTTCTCGTTGATCACGAGCTTCACCGGCTCGTCGGTGACCTGCTTGATCTCCTCGTGCAGCGCCTGGGCGAGCTGCGTGCAGGCGCCGGCGTTGACGACCACGACCCCCTCGCCCGTCACGATGAAGGACAGATTGTTGTTGTGTCCGGAATTCTCGTAGCTGGGCGGCGCCGTGGCCCCGATCGCCGACCAGACATGGGGAATCACTTCCACCGGTTTGCTGTAGAGCACCGACTGAGGATACTGGTCGGGGATGTCCTCGCTGGCGAAGCCGGGGGACGCGGCGGCGAGAAGGAAAACCAGAGCCGGGACCTGAAAACGCATAACCAAAGCTCTCCTGACTTCATTCGACGACAGCGCGGCAACCGACACACGCCAATACATTTTATTATTCAGATATTACTATGAGACAAGTTGGCGGGATACCCTTTTCCAATGCCGCTTGGGCCTTGCCGGCTAAAGCCGAAACGCCTCAGGGCCGGACATCTCGGCGCCCGCAGGCGCGCGTGGCGTTAACCCTGCCAGCGCCGGCGTCGAAGAAATCGCGCCGTTCTTCGCCCCTTCCTTCGCCATGGAGCGGCCGGCGCAAGACTTATGTATGAGATTCCCCATCCGCGCGTCGAAAACGTCGCAAACCAGTAAAAAATCTCTTAAAATACAAGGCAATGACAGAGGTCATGGTTAACGCCCCCAGGGACCGAGCGGCTGGCAGAGCGGCCGGGGACGGACCGGCCGACACCGTAAAAACAGACAACAGTAAGAGGCGAAGATGCACAGGCAGACGAGGAACAGAAAGCGGCCGCAGACGCGCGCCGTACCAGCCTCCGCCCGGCGGCAGTCGGCGTTGCTGGGCGTCGTCATCACGATCCTGATGGCCCTGCTGCTCTTCATGTGGGCGCAGCAGGCGCGCGCCGCCATCGGCGACGCCGCCATCACCGCCGGCCAGGCCGAGGAGACCCTCGACATGGCCAAGTCGCCGCGCGAGGTCTTCGTCGGCCGCTGGTACGGCGAGGACATGGAGGCCGGCAGCATCACCAAGCGCTGGCTGGTCGACGCCTTCCCCGACGGCGTTTTCCGCATCACCTTCCGCTTCTATGAAGATGATGGCGGCTACCGCGAGCAGATCGAGGTCGGCGAATGGGGGATTTCCGGCCCGGTCTACTTCCTCTCGACCAAGGGCTGGGTCGACGACGGCATGTTCCTGAAGGCCGACACCAGCAACGGTCAGCTCTACGACGCCTACAAGATCCTGAAGCTGGAACAGCAGGTTTTCGAGTACGAGCACTTCGTGAACGGCAACCGCTATCAGGTCCGCCGCGTCGATACCGGCTTCACGCTGCCCGAATAGCGCCCCGGTCCAAATCGCTCCGAGAAAGGTTGGAGCGACCCGCCCGCTGCGGCCCGGAGGCGGACTGCGCTAGGGCGCGTAGTCGACGGGCAGCGCCGTGGTGTACTTGATCGCCTCCATGGCGAAGCTGGAACTCACATCGAACAGCGGCACCGCGGCGATGAGTCGCTTGTAGACGTCGTCGTAGGCCCTGATGTCCGGCACCACCACCCGCATCATGTAGTCGATCTCGCCGCTCATGCGGTAGAGCTCGACCACCTCCGGGATCCGCGTCACCTTCTGGGCAAAATCCTTCAGCCATTTCTCGTCGTGCTGGCTGGTGCGGATGGCCACGAAGACGGTGACGCCGACGTTCATCTTCTCCGGATTCAGAAGAGCGACACGCCGCTCGATGATCCCCTCGGCCTCCAACTTCTGAATGCGCCGCCAGCAGGGCGAAGCCGAAAGGCCGACCCGCTCGGCGACCTCCGCCACCGGCAGGTCCACGTCCTCCTGCAACAGTTTGAGGATTCTTCGATCGATGTCATCCATGGAATAATAATCCAATAATTACCAACTTAGAGATATGAATTACCATGAAATTCCCGAAATTGCGGTAACTTTGCAAGCCGATTCCGCCCACGGCGGCCTATTCTTGAGGGCCGCTTGAGTTTGGAGCCCGATGTCCCCCGTGTCCTTTCGAGATCTCTTTACCGAACACCCGGCCAGCGTCGGGGAAACCTACTGGCAGCACTTGGCCTCAGCTTGGGGCTTTTCCTGGCGCATGATGCTGGCCTCCCTCGCCTGTCTGATCCATGCCCTGCTGCCCTTTCTCTTCGTGAAGACCGGCAGCCGTGCAATCACCGGCCTGCACGACCGCATGGTGGTGAACCGCCACCGCCAGGCAGCCCAGCACAGCGGCGCCGACTCTTCGGCCGGAACGCCGGCAGAGGCCGGCCGCTCCACCGCCTGACCGCGCAGCCTCTCCCGCTCGACATCCTCCCGCCCCGACATCCTCCCGCCCCGACCTGCTCCCGCCCCGACCTGCTCCCGCCCCGACTTGACGGGGCGGCGCCGAACCGCCACTAAGAACGCTGGTTGAGGCCAGCGGCGGGATCCAATCATTTGCGCGCACTTCTCTGCCTGGCGGCGTTATCCTGCCTCCTGACCGCCGCCGCCGAGGCGGCGCCGGCCCGCCTTCTGAACGACCATCCCCTGAACGGCAGTCTCTGGGACACGCGCAGCGGCCAGCCCACGACCGAGGATGCGCTTTTCTCCGCAGCGGCGGCCGCCGACTGGGTTCTGATCGGCGAGAAGCACGACAATGGCGAGCACCACCGCCTGCAGGCGCGCATCGTCGCCGCCCTCGGGCGCCGCGGGCGGCGCATGGCCGTCGTCTGGGAAATGGCCGAGCCGGAACACGCCGGGGCCCTCGCCGCCGCCCGCCTGGAAGACGTCGGCAGCCTGGAGGCAGCACTGGCCTGGAAGGCCCGCGGCTGGCCCGACTGGGACGAATACCAGCCGATCGCCGAGGCGGCCCTGGCCGCAAGAATGCCGATGCTGCCGGGGAAGCCCTCCCCGTCTCAGGTGCGCGCCCTGGCGCGTGGCGAGGATCTGGCACCGGACACTGCCGAATTGCTGTCCCGCTCACGGCGCTATCCGCCTGCGGTGCAAAGCGATTTGCTGGAGGAACTGGCGGCGAGCCATTGCGGCAGACTGCCCGAAGCGGCGCTCGCCCCCATGGCCGAGGTGCAGCGCTTCTGGGATGCCTCCATGGCCGATGCCCTGCGCCAAGCCACACAGCCGCCTCACGACGCCGAAGGAGCCATCCTCATCGCCGGCAGCGGCCACGTGCGCGAAGATCGCGCCGTCCCCTGGCACCTGGAAGGTGAGAGCCTCACGGTCGCCCTGGTGGAAGTCGTAGCCGGGCGCCAGACCGCGGCGGACTACCCCGCCTTCGATCCGCGGCTTTTCGATTTCGTCTGGTTCACGCCCCGCGTGGACGACAAGGACCCCTGCGCGGCGTTTTCTGAAGAGCGAGGCCCTGAAGAACCGGTCCCTGACTAGCGGATGACGGCCTTCGGCCGGATCTTCACTCGTCCGCGCGGAAACGGACCAGAATGTTGCCGGCGCCGTCGAGCAGCAGCAGATCGCCGCCTTGAAGGCGATAGCCGCGGGTGCCGTCGAGGGCGTTCAACAAACGGACCTCCTGACTCATGAGCGGCTCCGGGCAAGCGATCTTCGTGGCGCCCAGGTTCCCGAAGGACATGGCCTGCCCATCGATGATCACCGATCCGAAATAGCCGTTGCAGCCGGTGTGCCCGCTCACTTTCCCATCGGCGGCGACGTGGAGATTCGACTGCGGCTGCGGGGCGACAGGCTGTCCCGCCACCTCTTGCGCCACCCAGGTACGATCAAACAGGGGCTCGGCATCTTCATTGGTGTCATCCGGGCCGAGAGCGCAAGCCGCCAGCCCCGCCGCGGCAAGAGGCAAGAGCAGGAGATTCCGGGCACTCAGGTACAAGGCGTTGCTCCCTTCGTCGATTGCGCCGCCTGCCTGCGGCGGCCAATCAGGCTATCCCCGACTCGCCCGGGAATGCTACCACTCTCTGTACTGGGTACCTTATTCCACCGTCTGAAAGGATCGGCCATATGCAATCCGCCGCCGCCCCCCGCAGAGCAAGTTTCGTCTTCGCGACATTGCTTGCCGTCCTGGCAGTGACCGGCGCCGCGCCGGCGACGGCCCAGGATGCCGCGGCATCGGGCCAACGCAAACTGGTCCTTCCTCTCGCCAATGCCGAGGAGGGCCTGAAACTCTTCGTCGGCAAGGGTTGCGTCGTCTGCCATGCAGTGAACGGCGTCGGCGGCAAGGCGGCGCCGGCGCTGGACGCCGATGGAGACGATCCCTATTTCGACGTCTTCGATTTCGTCGCCCGCATGTGGCGCGGCGCACCGACCATGATCCTGCTGCAGGAAATGGAACTGGGCTATCAGATCGATCTCAGCGGCGAGGAACTGGCGCACCTGGCGGCTTTCGCCTCCGATCCCGACGTGCAGAACCGCTTCGGTGAAAGCGATATTCCGGAGGTCATCCGCGACTGGATGGTCGACGAGGTCTACGAGGAACTCGACCCAGACAACATGACGCGCTGACCCTTTGCGCGCGCCGGCGGCCCTTCGGGTGGCAGGCAAGGAGCGACAGTGGAATGACGACGACAGGCGGGCGCTGTCTTTGCGGCGAAGTGACATACGAGTACGACGGGCCGGAGAACTGGCGCGCCTACTGCCACTGCGAGAGTTGCCGGCGCAACACCTCCTCTCCGGTCACCGCCTTCTTCGGCGTGGCGCGGGCAGCCTGCCGCTTCACCGGCAAGAAACCGCATGTGTACGAATCATCGCCCGGAGTCCGCCGCCATTTCTGCGGCCGCTGCGGCACGCCCATGGCCTATGAATCCCTGCGCTTTCCGGATGAAATCCACCTCTACGCAGCCAGCCTCGACAAACCCGAGGCCTACCAGCCGCAAGGCCACGTCCACTGCGCCGAGCGGCTGCCATGGTTCGATGTCAGGGACGACCTGCCGCGCCACCCCTCTGGCGGCAGCGACTGAAGCGGTCCAGCGCTCCAAATATCACTTCCTCGCACGGCCAAGGTTCGTAATACTTCGCGTTCAGTGCTTTATTGATTTCAATAGCTTCCAAGCCTCTTCATATTGCTTTAAGTAAGAACTGGTTGGTAGCTGGTCGGTTGGAATCGCGGTCGGCAAGATGATGTGGCTATGTCCGCTTGCCGGCCCAAACAAAAGCAGGGTTCAGTGGTAAAGATCGCGTTGGAGGAAATTCCCGACACGGCCTGCGAAGAAGTGCGCTTCTTCTGCGACTACTGGCTCCGCCTGAAAGGAGACGCCCTACTCCCTTCCTGTGAGGTGCTCGATCCACTCGACTTCTTCGCCTACCTTTCGCGCGTCTTCATTGTCGAGGGCCGCAGCGTCGAGGAACTCCAAGTCCGCCTGGCCGGCACCGTCTACCGGGAACTCTACGGCTTCGAGGTCACCGGCAAGAAAGTCACCGAACTGATTCCCTTCGACAATCGGGGAGACATCTCGCTCAGCTACGGGCGCTGCATGCAGGAGAGAACTCCTGTCTACGACGTGAACAGGATGACCTGGCGCGAACGGGGCTCGGAAGTCCAGTTCGAGCGGATATTGTTACCTTTCGGGGACGATCTGGGCGTGGAGCGCATCCTGGGGTTCGCCCAGTTCTTCGATAGTGACGGTAAAAAGATATTTACCTAGCACCCGGAAATATTAACCATAAATCTTTACTTTTCATTGTGTAAACAAATCATTTACACAATAGACTCAATTTTATTTTAATTTTATCCAAGTAACCTCTTACTCGTGGTTGCGTGAATTTCGAAAATTCACTGACGCAATCTGCGAGATGGGGTCATGCTTAAATCATCCATTCCCGAAATCGGAGTCCTGGTTCCGCCGCTGTCGCAAGAAGCGGGGGGCTATACCATCGCCGGCTTCACGGCGGCAGACGCGCCCGATATTCCATGCGCTTTCCGGGCGGTCTATGGCGAGGACTACCTCAGTCCTCTGGTCTACGATCCAGCGGCCTTCACCGAACTGGTGAATTCCGGCGAGCAGATATCCTTCATCGCGCGCGATCCGCAGGGCGAGATCGCCGGGCACATCGCCCTGGCCTTCTCCTCCCCCAACCGGGGCGTGGTCGAACTCTGCCAGGGCATCGTCTCCCCGGAGCACCGCAAGTCCGGCATCTTCGTGCGGATGATCGACCGCGCCCTGGACTTCGCCCGCACCACGCTGGGCGCCCAGGCGATCCTCGGCATTTCGCTCACCAACCACATCGTCTCGCAGAAGGTCGTCTGCAAACTGGGGTTCCGCGACGTCGGCTTGGAAATCGACTACGTGCCTCAGCGCATGCTGGCGCGCGAAGGCGCCGGCGGCCCGGCCGCCACGCTGCTGCAATATCTCGACCTGGGGCGCAGCCCGCACGCCCCCTGCCACCTGCCCCCTTCCTATGCCTTGTGGTTCGCGCGCCTGTTGAACGACGCCTCGATCGACGGGCACCGCCAGATCACTCTGGCCACCGGCCTCGAGCAGCGCCCCAGCATCTGCGAAAGCAAGGACATGCCGCGCTTCGATATGGCGCGCCTGGTGGTGCGCCGCGCCGGCAACGACTTCTGGACTCTGGTCGGCGACCATGAGGCCCAGGCGGAGGCCGCCGGGCGGCGCAGTTTCCAAGTCTTCATCGGCCTCGGTACGCCGGAAGGCGCCGCCGCCGTGGAGCTGTTGCGCGGCTGGGGTTACGCCTGCAGCGGGCTGATGCCCGGCTACCTGGAAGGCGGCCAGCATGCCGCCATCATGTACCGCAGTTTCGAAGAGCCGTACTTCGAAGGCATCAAGCTTCACAACTCCGGGGCCCAGCGTCTATTGGACTGCGTGATGGCCGATTGGCAGCGCGCCGAACGCCTGGGCGCCGAACTGCGCCACGCCTTCGCCGACGAAGCGGTCGAAGCGCCGAGCCAGGCCACCCTGCCGTCGCTGCCCGACAGCGTCCGCACACCGGCGGAAACCACCATGCGGCTCCTGGGACTGGACGGCCGCGTCCCACTGCAGGACGGCGGCATGACGCCGGTCGATTTTGGGCCGGTCGACTTTGAGCCGAACGGCGAAGAGGAAGCCCGCCCGGCCGCGCCGCAGCCCGGAGTTCCCAAGGATACCGAGGGCGCGCACAGGGCCGGCGCGAAGCCCCCCAAGGCCATGCTGCAATAGACGGAAACGCTTTCGGAGGCGCGGCCCCTTCGCCGTGCGGGATCGCCGGTCAGGCTCACACCGCCATCCGGGACGCCGGGCACCCTTGCGAGCCGGGCACCCTTGTGAAAAGTCCGCTCTCCCGGTCTGCCGCCGAAGCCTCAATCGGCCGGCAGGCTACTCCGTGAGGGCATCCTTCACGGTCTGCAGCTTGTTGGACAGATGCTCCTTCAGCAGCACCGCCAGACGCTTGCCGTCGCGGGCCTTCAAGGCTTGCAGGATCTTCTCGTGCTCGTCCACCGCATTGCGCCAGCGTGCCGGCGACATGTTGGCCATGTAGCGCGCGCGGCGCACCCTGCCCGAGAGGCTGAGCTGCATCTGCGCCAGCGTCGGATTGCGGGCGGCATCCAGGATCATCTGGTGGATCTGCTCGTTGAGCTTGAAGTAGTCGCGCAGCGCGCCGGCCTCATACTTCACCACCATGCGGTCGTGCAGTTCCTGGATGCGCTCCAGCTCCGCATCGGTGATGTGCTGGCAGGCCAGCTCGCCGGACAGCGCCTCCAGGGCGCCCATGATCGGAAAGGCCTCATCCAGGTCGGCCAGGGTCAGCTTGGCCACGGCACAGCCGCGGTTGGGCGTCAGGAGCACCAGGCCTTCGGTGGCCAGCACCTTCATGGCCTCGCGCAGCGGCGTGCGCGACACGCCGAACTGCTCGCAGAGCTCTTTTTCCGCCAGCTTCTCGCCCGGGGCCAGGTCGCCCTCGGCGATCATGTGGCGCAGGCGGTCGGCCAGCTCGTTGTGGAGCGGGCGCCTTTGAATGGGGGCTGCGACTTCTATGCTCATGCCAACGTCCTCTGGTACCGCTTTAGTTTAGCGCAAGATCGGAGGATTCGCGAAGCACGCGTGCAACGTGAACGGCTTCCCTCCCCGCGCCGTCGGCAATCTGGTGCCGGCAGGAGGTGCCGTCGGCGACGACCAGCGCCTCGGCGCCTGCCGCGCGCACTCGCGGCAGCAGGCTGAGTTCGCCCATCTTGCGGGAGATTTCGGCGGTCTCCGCCTGATAGCCGAAGCTGCCGGCCATGCCGCAGCAGGACGATTGGATCAACTCCACCTCGAGCCCGGGAATGAGCGCCAGCACCGCCTCGATCGGCGCCACCGCGTCGAATGCCTTTTGGTGGCAATGCCCGTGCAAGAGAGCACTGCCGCCCGGCAGCGGCGCCAGCGGCAGCTCGAAGCCGCCGCCTTCGGGATCGAGCCTGGCGGCCACGAACTCTTCGAAGAGCATGACCCGCTTGGCCTGTTCGGCCGTCCACTCCTCGCCCAGCAGCGCCGGGGCCTCGTCGCGGAAGGTCAGCAGGCAGGAGGGCTCCAGGCCCACCACCGGCACCCCGCGGTCGACGGCGTGGCCGATGACCGCGAGACTGCGGCGCATCTCCGCCTTGGCCTCCTCAACCAAGCCGGCGGCGAGGAAGCTGCGCCCGCAGCACAGCGGGCGGCCTCCATCGTCGGGCCGCGCCTCGACCGGCGCGAAGCCGGCGCGCAACAGCACCGTTTCGGCGTCGCGAAGATTGTCCGGCTCGAAGTAGCGGTTGAAGGTGTCGGCGAAGAGAATGACCTCGTCGCCTTGCGCCGGCAGTTCCTTCTGACGGTAGACGTCGCCGCGCCAGCGCGGCAGCGGGCGGTCGGCGGCAAAGCCCAGAAGGCGCTGCGACAGCGCCGCCAGACCCGGCAGGCGGTCGCGCAGGTTCAGCAGCCAGGGCGCCTTGGACGCATAGGGGGCATAGCGCGGCAGATAGGCGACCAGCATCTCGCGCAGGGCCACGCCCTGCTTTTCGGCGCGGGCCGCCAGAACCTCGATCTTCATCTTGGCCATGTCGACGCCGGTCGGGCACTCGCGCTTGCAGCCTTTGCAGGAGACGCAGAGGGACAGGGTCTCGGCCATCTCGTCTGAGGCGAAGGCGTCCGGCCCAAGCTGGCCGGAAATCGCCAGGCGCAGGCTGTTGGCGCGCCCGCGCGTCAGGTCGCGTTCGTCATGGGTAACCTTGTAGGAAGGGCACATGACCCCGTCGACCTTGCGGCAGGCGCCGTTGTTGTTGCACATCTCAACGGCGCCCTGGAACCCGCCGCCGGCGCCCGGATAGGCCGACCAGTCGAAGACGGTATCCAGCTCCGGCACCCGGTAGTCCGGCGCGAAGCGGAAGAGCGAGCGGTCGTCCATCTTCGGCGGCCGCACCACGCGGCCGGGGTTCAGAACCCCCGCCGGGTCCATACGGTCCTTCACCCACTCGAAACTCTCGACCATGCGGTCGCCGAACATCTCGCGGTGGAATTCCGACCGCACGATGCCGTCGCCATGCTCGCCGGAATGCGATCCCTTGTATTCCCGGACCATTTCGAAGGCTTCTTCGGCGATGGCGCGCATGGCCTTCACGTCCTGGTCCAGCTTCAGGTTCAGGACCGGTCGCACGTGCAGGGTGCCGACCGAGGCGTGGGCGTACCAGGTGCCGTCGGTGCCGTGCTTGTGGAAGATCTCGGTCAGGCGGCGGGTGTACTCCGCCAGGTCGGGCAGTTCGACGGCACAGTCCTCGACGAAGGACACCGGCTTACGCTCCGCCTTCATGGACATCATGATGTTGAGGCCCTGTTTGCGAACCTCCCAGATCTGCTTTTGAAATCCGGCGTCGACGGCTTCCACCACGCCGCCGTCCTTCTTGCCCGGGTCCCCCCAGCGGTAGCCGAGCTGCGCCATCATCTCGCCCAGCGCCTTCAGCCGGCGCAGGTTTTCGTCCTGGTCCTCCTCGGCGAATTCGACCAGCAGGATGGCGCCGGGTTCGCCGCGCACGAAGCGGTCGACCACCGGGCGGAACATCGGGATGTCGCGGCTCAGCTCGATCATGTTGCGGTCGACCAGTTCGACCGCCGTCGGACCCAGGGTCACCAGATGCTGGGCCGCGTCCATGGCGTCGTAGAGCGTCGGGAAATGACAGGCGCCCAGGGTCTTGTTGGCCAGGATCGGCGAAAGCTTCAGGGTGAGGCGCTCGCTCAGCGCCAGCGTGCCCTCGGAGCCCACCAGCAGGTGGGCAAGGTTGTTGGTCGCGCCGCCCTCACCGAGCCCCGGCATCAAGGCGTCGATGTTATAGCCGCCGACCCGGCGCAGCACCTGTGGGAAACGCGCACGGATTTCCTCCGCCTCGCGCCCGCCGAGGTCGAGCAGATCCTGGAACAGCGCTGCCACCGCATTGGTCTCCGCCAAGCCCGGCCCCGCGTCGCGGCGCACCTCGCCGAAGGTCGCCTTGCTGCCGTCGGCCAGCAGGGCGTCGATGGAAGCGACGTTGTCGCGCATCAGGCCGTAGCGAATCGAGCGCGAACCGCAGGAGTTGTTGGCCGCCATGCCGCCGATGGTGGCGCGCGAAGCCGTGGAGACGTCGACCGGGAACCACAGGCCGGTGGGCTTCAGCGCTGCGTTCAACTGGTCGAGCACCAGCCCCGGCTCGACCACGCAGGTCTGCGACTCCGGATCGACGGAGACCAGATTGCGCAGATTCTTGGACAGGTCGACGACCACGGCGCGGTTAACGGTCTGCCCGCACTGAGAGGTGCCGCCGCCGCGCGGCAGAACCGGCACTCCCGCTTCGCGGGCGATCTCCAGCGTGGCTTCGACGTCGGCCCAAGTCTCGGGCACCACCACGCCCAGCGGCACGACTTGATAGACAGAGGCATCCGTCGCGTAGCGGCCACGGCTGAAGAGATCGAAGAGAACCTGCCCTTCGATGTGCTGTTCCAGGCTTCTGGCCAGGTCACCACTGCTCATTGTTGACAATCGCCTCAGATATGTATTTTGTATTCAGTATTCATAGCGACAAAAACCCGGGATGCGCAAGGGCTGGTCAAACAGCAGGTATCGCGAGCGGGTCCGTCGGGAAAAGCCGGAACGGCTGATAGGGGAAGCATGCCAGGGCGTCATTTTCTTCAAATTCCAGGACCCACCAACGTACCGGATCGCGTGCTCCGGGCCATGGACCTTCCAACCATGGATCACCGCGGGCCGAAGTTCGGCGTGCTGGGCCAGCGCGTGCTGGAAGGTATGCGTTCCATCTTCAAGACCAAGGGCCGGGTGGTGATCTACCCCGCCTCCGGCACCGGTGCCTGGGAGGCGGCCTTGGTCAACACCCTATCCCCCGGCGACCGGGTGCTCATGTTCGAGACCGGCCATTTCGCCACTCTATGGAAAGGCCTGGCCGAACGCATCGGCGTGGTGCCGGAGTTCATCGCCGGCGATTGGCGCAGCGGCGCCGACCCGGCGGCCATCGGCGCCCGCCTGGCGGAAGACAAGGCCCACCAGATCAAGGCGGTTTGCGTCGTCCACAACGAAACCTCGACCGGCGCCACCAGCCGCATCGACGAGGTGCGCAAGGCGATCGACGAGGCCGGCCATCCGGCGCTGCTGATGGTGGACACCATCTCTTCCTTGGGGTCCATCGACTATCGCCATGACGAGTGGGGTGTCGACGTCACGGTGGCGGGCTCTCAGAAGGGCCTCATGTTGCCGCCGGGCCTGTCCTTCAACGCCATCAGCGAAAAGGCGCTGGCGGCCTCCAAGACCGCGAAGCTGCCGCGTTCCTACTGGTCGTGGGACGAGATGCAGGGCCCCAACGACACCGGCTTCTTCCCCTACACGCCGGCCACCAACCTGCTGTACGGCCTGGCCGAAGCCGTCGACATGCTGCACGAGGAAGGGCTCGACAACGTCTTCAAGCGCCACGACCGCCACGCCGAGGCGACGCGCCGTGCCGTGCGCGCCTGGGGCCTGGAAGTGCTGTGCAAGAACCCGCGCCATTACTCCAGCTCGCTGACCGCGGTGCTGGTGCCCGAGGGGCAGAGCGCCGACCACTTCCGCAAGGTGACCCTGGAAAACTTCGACATGTCGCTCGGCAACGGCCTGTCCAAGATCGCCGACAAGGTGTTCCGCATCGGCCACCTGGGCGACTTCAACGATCTCATGCTCATGGGCACCCTCTCCGGCGTGGAGATGGGCCTGGAGCTGTCCGGCATTCCCTACCGCCGTGGTGGGGTGCAAGCGGCCCTCGGATACCTTTCGGGCCAGGACCAGTCCTTGGCGGAGGGCGCCGCCGACTGAACCGAGAGCAATCAACACCTGCGCAGATCCGCGATAACGACAAACAAAACCCTGGGGAGGATACAATGCGAATTATTGGACTTGTAAGTGCAGTTGCCCTGACGGGGCTGCTCGCCAGCCCGGCGGCGGCCGAGAAACTCACCCTGAAGTTCGGTCACGTCGGCGCGCCCGGCTCGCTCTTCGAGGCGAGCGCCAACGAGTTTGCCCGCTGTTCCAACGCCGCGCTGGGCGACAAGGCCGAGGTACAGGTCTTCGGCTCTTCTCAGTTGGGCAAGGACAGCGAACTGCTCCAGAAACTGAAGCTCGGACAGGTGGATTTCTCCCTGCCGTCGTCGGTCATGTCCTCGGTGGCGAACGAGTTCGGCGTCTTCGAGATGCCCTACATCATCAAGAGCCGCGAGCACATGAAGCGGGTTCAGGACGCCATCCTGGAGAGCAAGCTGCAGCCGGCGGTCCAGGCCAAGGGCTACCGCATCCTCGGCGTGTGGGAGAACGGCTTCCGCAACATCACCAACAACACCCGGCCGATCAACAAGCCGGAAGATCTGGACGGCATCAAGCTGCGCACGCCCAAGGGCGCCTGGCGGGTGAAGATGTTCAAGCTGTACGGCGCCAACCCGACGCCGATGGCGTTCTCCGAAGTCTTCACCGCACTGCAGACCGGTGTCATCGACGGCCAGGAGAACCCCTACGCGCAGATCTGGTCGGCCAAGTTCCAGGAGGTCCAGAAGTACCTCTCGATCACCGGCCACGTCTACACCCCGGCTTACCTGCTGGTCTCGGACAAGCACTTCTCGGCCCTGCCCGGCGACGTCCAGGCCGAGCTCTCCAAGTGCGCCACCGCGACGCAGGACTTCGTCTACAAGACGGCCGCGGATCTGGAAACCGATCTGCTGAGCAAGCTCAAGGCCGGCGGCATCCAGGTCAACGTCGCCGACAAGGACGCCTTCATCGCCGCTTCCAAGCCGATCTACACCGAGTTCGCCACCTCCATCGATGGCGGCCAGGAGCTGATCGACACCGTGCTGAAGCTCGGCGAAGGCTCCTAAGGCTTGACC
Organism: Pelagibius sp. CAU 1746; assembly: GCF_039839785.1. Classification (NCBI taxonomy): domain Bacteria; kingdom Pseudomonadati; phylum Pseudomonadota; class Alphaproteobacteria; order Rhodospirillales; family Rhodovibrionaceae; genus Pelagibius; species Pelagibius sp. CAU 1746. The sequence continues at coordinate 2,310,188 of NZ_JBDOQT010000001.1, read as the reverse complement.
CAAACCCGGGACCCCAGCGGTCCCGGGTTTCTTCTTTCATGCGACACCGTGCCGGCGCCTGCCGGCGAGAATCGTTCGCCCGCCGAAGCAATGGCGATGGGCGCTATCTTGAGGAGTGTGCCTGCCGATGCTGAAGGCGGCCCAAAGAACCCTGGAGTGGCTGCTGGAGTGGATCACCATCATCCTGATGGTCGCCCTCTCCGTGGTGGTCATCATCGCAGTCTGTTTCCGTATGGTGGGAGACTCCCTGTCCTGGTACGACGAGATCGCCGCCATTCAGCTTTCCTGGATCACCTACTACGGCGCAGCCCTGGCCGCGCTGAAGCGCAGCCACATCGGCTTCGACAGCGTCCTTCTGGCCGTCCCCATGCCGGCGCGCATGGTCGCCGTGGCGCTGGCCGAGATCACCGTCATCGGCTTCTTCGTAATCATGACCTGGGCGGGCATGGAGGTGCTGGAGGTGCTTGAAGGTACCTACCTGATCTCCCTCACCTGGGTGCCGGTGCAGCTCACCCAGTCGGTCATCCCGATCGGCGGCGCGCTGTTCATCCTCTGTGAACTTCTCAGTTTACCGCACTACTGGCGCATGACCGCCTCCGGCACCTCGCTGGAGCATGCCGAAATCGAGCAGGAAGTGGAGCACGAACTGAAACAGGCGGGAGGCCGCTGAGCCATGCTTATGTTCGTGATTTTCGCAGCCCTGGTGCTGATGATCTGCCTCAACGTGCCGATCGCCATCGCGCTGGCGGTTTCCGCTGTCATCGGCCTGGTCGCCACCGAGGGCGCCGGCAGCCTGGTCACCGTCGCCCTCGACATGTACGACGGCTCCACGAAGTTCTCGCTCATCGCCATCCCGATGTTCGTGCTGGCCGGAGCCATCATGAACGCCGGCGGCATCACCGACCGCTTGATCAACTTCGTCTCCGCCCTGATCGGCTTCGTGCGCGGCGGACTGGCCATGATCAACATCGGCGTCTCGCTGTTCTTCGCTGAGATCTCCGGCTCGGCGGTGGCCGACGTGGCGGCGCTGGGCTCGATCCTCATTCCGCAGATGAAGAAGCGCGGCTATAGCGGACCGCTCGCCGCCGCGGTCACCTCTTCCTCGGCCTCCTTGGCGATCATCATCCCGCCTTCGATCCCGATGATCCTCTACGCCGTCTCCGCCGGCACCTCGGTGGAGCAGCTCTTCGTCGCTGGCGTGGTCCCCGGGCTGATCGGCGCCGCCGGCCTGATGGGCGTCGCCTACGCCTTCGCGCGCCGTTACAACCTGCCCGTCGAGGAAGCCTTCGACATGGCGCGCCTGCGGCGCACCTTCGTCGAGGCCCTGCCGGCCTTCACCCTGCCCATCATCATTCTGGGCGGCATCTTCGGCGGCTTCGTGACCGCGACCGAGGCCGCGGGCCTGGCGGTCATCGCCGCCCTGCTGGTCGGTCTCTGGTATCGGCAGATCGACATCCGCCACCTGAAACGGGCGATGCTGGACGGCGGAATACAGACGGCGGTGGTCATGCTGCTGGTCGCCTCCTCCGTCCTGATGGGCGGATTCCTGACCCGCGCCCAGGTGCCGCAGGATCTCGCCGCGGCGATCCTCGACTTCACCGAGAACAAGTACGTCATCCTGCTGATCCTCAACGTCTTCTTCCTGGTGATCGGCTTCTTCCTGCATTCGGCGGCGGCGATCATCCTGGTCGTTCCCATCGTCATCCCGCTGATCGCGGCGGCCGGCATCGATCCGGTCCATTTCGGCCTGGTGGTGACGCTCAACCTGGCCATCGGCCAGCAGACGCCGCCGGTCGCCAGCGTGCTGATCACCGCCTGCACCGTGGCCCGCGCCAACATCTGGGAAGTCTCGAAGGTGAACGTCTATTTCATCGCCGTGCTATTGACGGTACTGATGATCTGCACCTACGTGCCGGCTATCCCGATGTTCCTGGTCGAGTACTTCTACAGGTAGGATGAAGTCATGAGCGACGAACTGCTCTACCAAGTGCGTGACGGCATCGGTTTCGTCACCTTCAACCGGCCGCAGGCGCGCAACGCCCTGACCTTCGCCATGTACGAAGGCCTGGCGGAGATCTGCGGCACCGCCGCCGACAAAGGCGACGCCAAGGCCCTGGTCATCCAGGGCGCCGGCGACAAGGCCTTCGCCGCCGGCACCGACATCGCCCAGTTCCGGGACTTCAAGACGCCCGAGGATGCAATACAGTACGAACGGCGTATCGACCGGGTGCTGACGGCGGTGGAACGCTGCCCGCTGCCCACCGTGGCGGCGCTGGCCGGGGCCTGCACCGGCGGCGGCGCCGGCATCGCCGCGGCCTGCGACATCCGCATCGCCGCGCGCGACTTGAAGTTCGGCTTTCCCATCGCCCGCACGCTGGGCAACTGCCTCTCGGCCATGAACCTGGCCCGCCTCTCGGCCTTGATGGGGGCCGGACGCGCCAAGGAGGTCATTTTCACCAGCCGCCTGGTCGGCGCCGAGGAAGCCTTCGCGGCGGGCCTGGTGACCGAGCTGCTGGACGGCAAGGCGGCGGTGGAGGCGCGCGCGGCCGAACTCGCGGAGCAGCTCGCCGGCCAGGCACCGCTGACCCTCAAGGCGACCAAGGAGGCCCTGCGCCGCCTCGCCGTGGCCGGCGCCGAGGTGGAGGACGAGGACCTCATCGTCATGTGCTACACCAGCGCCGACTTCCGCGAAGGCCTGGAAGCCTTCCTCGCCAAGCGCAAACCGGACTGGAAAGGCCGCTGAGATGACCGAACGAAAGAACGGCCCCCTCACCGGCTGCCGCGTCGTCGAACTGGCGCACATCATGGCCGGGCCTGTCTGCGGACTGATGCTGGCCGACATGGGCGCCGAGGTCATCAAAGTAGAGAAGCTGGCCGGCGACGACACCCGGCGCATGCTGCCGCCCGACATCGCCGGCGAACCCGCCGCCTTCATGATGATGAACCGCAACAAGCGCGGCATCGCCCTGGACCTCAAGCAGCCGGAGGGCAAGGAAGCGCTCCTGCGCCTGCTCGACCGCGCCGACGTGGTGATCGAAAATTACCGCAAGGGCACCATGGAGAAGCTGGGCCTCGGCTACGAGACCCTGAAGGCCCGCAACCCCGGGCTGATCTACTGCGAAATCTCCGGCTTCGGCCGCAGCGGCCCCTACGCAGAGCGCGGCGGCTTCGACCTCATCGCCCAGGGCATGTCCGGCCTCATGTCGATCACCGGCGAGGGGCCCGGCCGTCCGCCGGTGAAGGTCGGCGCGCCGGTCACCGACATCACCGCCGGCATCCTGGCCGCCATGGGCGTCTGCGCCGCCTACGCGCGCAAGCTACAGACCGGCGAGGGCCAGAAGGTCGACACTTCGCTCTTCGAGGCCGGCATCGTCCACACCTACTGGCAATCGGCCATCGCCTTCGCCACCGGCGTCTCGCCGGGCGCCATGGGCTCGGCCCATCCTCTGAACGCACCCTACCAGGCCTTCCGCACCGCCGACGGCTGGATCAACATCGGCGCCGCCAATCAGAAGAACTGGGAGCGCCTGCTGGACATCCTCGACCACCGCGAACTGCGCGACGACGGGCGTTTCCTCAGCAACGACAAGCGCATGGCCAACCGCGAGGCGCTGGAGGCCGAGCTCAACAAGGTCTTCGAGACCAGGACGACGGATGAGTGGCTGCGCGTTCTCGAGCAAGGCGGCTTTCCCGCCGGGCCCGTGCTCTCCGTCGGCGAGATGCACCAAGACCCCCAGGCGCTCGCCCGCGAGATGATCGTCGAGACCGAGCACCCTGTCGCTGGCGCGGTGAAGAGCATCGGCCTGCCGGTGAAGTTCTCGGAGACGCCGGGCGGTGTTGCCCGCCCCGCCCCGCTGCTCGGCCAGCACAGCCGCGAGATCCTCACCGAATTGGGCTACTCCGGCACCGAGATCGACCGCCTTGTTCAGGCCGGCGCAACCATCGATGCCGCACCCCTGTAGCCCCAACTGCCAGCAAAAAGGCCAGACGATGCCGGACCCCATCAGCCTCACGCAGGCCAATGCCATCATCGAGGTCGCGCTTGAGAAAGCCGCAGAGATGAAGCTGAAACCGCTGACCGTCGCGGTGCTGGATGCCGGCGGCCACCTGAAAGCACTGGCGCGCCAGGACGGCACCTCGACGCTGCGCCCGGAGATGGCCCAGGGCAAGGCGCGCGGCGCCATCGCCCTGGGCCTCGGCTCCCGCGCCCTCTTCCAGCGCGCCCAGGAACAGCCCTTCTTCATTCAGGCGGTCAATGCGCTGTGCGACGGATCCCTCGTGCCGGTGCCCGGTGGCGTGCTGGTGCGTGATGCGGCCGGCGTCATCGTCGGCGCCGTGGGCATCACCGGCGACACCTCCGACCACGACGAAGCCTGCGCAATCGCCGGCATCGAGGCGGCGGGGTTTGAAGCCGACCCCGGCTGATGCGCCTTTATTCACGGTCCCCTGGTACCCACGGTCCTTGGCGATCCTCGCTGCCGAAGCGCGGCGAAATCAACCAAAAGCTGAGTACGCTCCGGTATCGCAGCCGGGACAAGAAAAATCGGCAATGGCCTGGAGGTGCCGCCGCTGCGCGGCCCAACGCCGCGGCGTCCCGCCGCTTTCCCCGCTGCCGGCACCCGCTACGGTCACAAATTGTTACGCAATATTTCATCCCTGCGGGGTCCGCCGGGTTCGGTTTTCGCGGCCCCGGCCGGCCGAATACACCCCCGCGCCCCGAAAGAGGCAAGCGCGGCGGCACTTTGCGGACGGTAACACCGACCCGCGGCGATCGTCCATCCGGGCCCAAGGCGCCCGCCGCGCCGCCTTGAAATGCGCAGCTTCCGGGCGTTTCCGTCAGGTTCCGGTCAGAGGCGACTGTTACCTGTCTGATTGATTGCCCGGCACAAGTGTCGTAAATCACAGGACTAAAGCGAGCTTGGCGAGTCGCCCGGATCGTGCCGGTTTCGGGCCGCTACGCCGGCTACGCAAGGTGATTATCGGGGGAAGAAGACCACGAAGCGTCAGAGCCGGTACGTCCTTTGGCGTCTTCAAAGATTGACGAAGCCGCAATAAAGCGGCAAAGGATGCAGGTCTGCAGTGGAATTCACGATCCCTAGGTGTAGTTCTTGGCCGGATCGCTGGAAGGGGAAACAGGGTCGGCAAGGCTGCCTCGACGACACTGGAAACAGGCAGTCCGGGGAATAGTCGGGCGATCAGGAGCCTCACCCTTCCCGAGCGTCCGGTCCGGCCGCGAAGACAGAGAGATCAAAAAAGGAAGCTAGGGATCATTTAATGCCAAGTGTTACGGCATCAACGAACAGCAACCTGTCGTTCCGCATCGCAGAATTCGAAACACTCGTCGACGGATTGGACTACGCGGCCCAGGGCGAAACCGGGTGCAATTTCTTTTCCCCGCGCGGCGAGCTGCGCGAAGCGCTGACTTATCGAGACATTCGCGACCGCGCCGTTTCCCTCGCGCAGCGCTTTGGCCGCCTTGGGCTCGAACGCGGCGCCCGCGTCGCCCTGGTTGCCGAAACCTCCCCCGACTTCCTGATCTTCTTTTACGCCTGCCAGTACGCAGGCCTGATTCCGGTGCCCCTGCCGCTGACCATCAACCTGGGCGGCCATGAAGCCTATGTCGGACGCCTGCGCAACATGATCACCCGCGCCGGTGCCGAGATTGCCGTCGGCCCCGCCGAGATGCTGCATTACTTGAAGGAAGCGGCGGACGGCCTGAAGATGGTCGGCACACCCGAAGACTTCTACGCCCTGCCCGCCGTAGGCGGCGACCTGCGCCCCTTCGCCAAAGACGAAGCCTGCTACATCCAGTATTCCTCGGGCAGCACCAGCCTGCCGCGCGGCGTCTTCGTCTCCCAGCGCGCCATCACCAGCAATGCCCGCGGCATCGGCCAGCACGGCCTGAAGCTGCGCGCCGGCGATCGCGCCACCTCCTGGTTGCCGCTGTACCATGACATGGGCCTGGTCGGCTTCTGCCTGACCCCGATGCTGAGTCAGATCACTCTCGACTACCTGGCGACCAAGAGCTTCGCCCTGCGCCCGCTGACTTGGTTGAAGCTGCTGTCGCAGCACGGCGGCACCATCTCCTTCAGCCCGACCTTCGGCTACGAACTCTGCGCGACTCGCGGCCTCAACGGGTCGGCCAAGACCATCGACCTGTCGCATTGGCGCGTCGCCGGCATCGGCGGCGAGATGGTCCGCGCCGAAACGCTGGCCCGCTTTGCCGAGACCTTCGCGGTGACGGGTTTCTCGCCCAAAGCCTTCCTGCCCAGCTACGGCTTGGCGGAATCCACGCTCGCCGTCGCCTTCGCGGCACTGGACCAGGGCGTCGAGGTCGACCGTATCGACCAGGAGCACTACACCCACACCGGCAACGTCACTCCGGTCAACGGCAAGGCCAACGGCACCGTCAACGGCAACGACCGCGCCGCCCGCTCCTTCGTGGTCTGCGGCGCGCCCATTCCCGGCCACGAGGTCGAGGTGCGCAGCGAGACCAACGCGCCGCTGGCGGACCACAACGTCGGGCGCATCGTCGTGCGCGGCCCCAGCGTCATGGACGGCTACTTCAACGACCCCTCGGCCACCGCCGCGGTAACCACGGAGGACGGCTGGCTCGACACCGGCGACCTCGGCTACATGATCGACGGCAAGCTGGTCGTGACCGGGCGCCGCAAGGATCTCGTCATCCTCAACGGCCTCAACATCTGGCCCCAAGACGTCGAATGGGCGGTCGAGGCCCTGGATGAAGTCCGTGGCAGCGACGTCGCCTGCTTCTCCGTTATCGAGCCGGACGGCAGCGAGCGCATGATCGTCGTCCTGCAATGCCGCTTGCACGACATCGCCGCGCGCGAAAGCCTGCGCAAGAAGGTTGCGGCCACGGTGCGCAAGACCTGCGGTGCCGACTGCCGCGTGGTCCTGGTGCCGCCGAAGACCCTCAAGTTCACCTCCTCCGGCAAGCTCAGCCGTTCGGCGGTGAAAGCCGACTACATCTCCGGAGAGATCTGCGATCTCAATCTCGCTACCAGCCGGCAGGCCGCGCCGGCCCCAGCCTATTCCGAGCAGCGCAGCTAGCTTGGCCGCGCCGCCCGGCGCCGGGAGCCCGCCCCGCCCGCGCGGGGCCGACAGACAACCATGAACGACGCGACCACGCCCCGCGGCAGTATCGCCCTGACCGGCGGCTCCGGCTTCGTTGGCGGCCATATCCTGCGCCGCTTGGTCGCCGAGGGCTGGCAGGTGCGCGCCCTCACCCGCCGCCCCGACAGCTTGCCCGGGATCGAGGGCGTGGCGCCGGGCACCGTGACGCCGATTCCGGGCGACCTCGGGTCCGCAGAGGCCCTGGCCGAGCTGGTCGCCGGCGTGGACGCGGTGATCCACTGCGCCGGCCTGGTGGCCGCGCGGCGCAAGGCGGACTTCCTGCGCGTCAATGCGGAAGGCACGGCGGCCCTGCTGCGCGCCGTGACAGCGAGAAAACGGGCCGGCGGAGACGCACCGTGTTTCGTGCTCATGTCCTCCCTCGCGGCGCGGGAGCCGCAGCTCTCGCCCTACGCCCACAGCAAGCGCCAGGCCGAAGAGGAACTGCGCCGCATCGGCGCGGATCTGGACTGGCGGATCCTGCGACCCGCCGTGGTCTACGGGCCGGGCGACCGGGCCACTCTGCCCCTGTTCCGGCAGTTCCTGCGCGGCCTCGCCCTGGTGCCCGGCGGCGGCGGGCGTTTTTCCATGATCTATGTTGAGGACCTGGCCGCCGCCGCGGTGGCCGCCCTGGCCCCGGAGCTGCCGTCCGGCGGCATCCTGGAGCCCGATGACGGCACTGCCGGGGGCTATGGCTGGCCGGAACTGCTGGCCGCCGCCGCGCGCCTGGCCGGACGGCCCGTGCGGGCCATCGCCGTCCCCCCTGCGCTTCAGCGCCTGGCCGCGGCCCTCGGGACCGCCGGCGCTCTGGTGAGCGGCCGCCCCGCCGTGCTGTCCCAGGGCAAGGTCAACGAAATCGGCCATCCCGACTGGGTCTGCCGTCCCCGGCCGCCCGAGGCTCTGCCCGGCTCCCCGTCGCTGAGCGATTGCATTTCCTGGCGTCCGGCGGTAGGCCTGGACGAGGGTTTCTCCAAGACCGTCGCGTGGTATAAGGCTGCTGGCTGGCTTTGACGCGCGCGTCCCAGGCATCGCGGACACCGCACGCGCCGCCCGGTTGCCGTTGGGGGGAACCAGGTAGGAAACGGGGCCCCTTCCAAAGCCAGAAGGCCGCGATCATGAGGGAACGACATGCAGTGGACTGCCGATAAGGTCCAAGAGGAGATTATTACGCTCCTTCAACCCTTTAATCCCAAAGACATCGACATCACGCCGGAAACCGACCTCTCCGCCGATCTCTATATGGATTCCGTAGCGGCCATGAACCTGGTCATGGAGATCGAAGACCGCTTCGAGATCGACATTCCGATCAGCCTGCTCCCGGACGTGAACAACCTCCAGGATCTGATCGATGTGGTGCTCGCACAACTGAGCAAGGGCTAACCTCATGAGCCTGTTCGATAAATACGATCAGATCACCCTCCGCCACAACCGCCTCCTGGCGGCCGGCAGGGACCCTTTCAACATGTGCATGGACCGCATCGTCTCGGCAACCGAGGCGATCATCGACGGGCGCGAGACCATCCTGGTCGGCACCAACAACTACCTGGGCCTGACCTTCGATCCCGACTGCGTCGAGGCCACGGTGGAAGCCGTGCGCCAGCAGGGCACCGGCACCACAGGTTCGCGCATCGCCAACGGCACCTATGCCAGCCACCGCGTGCTGGAGCAGGAAATCGCGGCCTTCCTGGGCCGCGAGGCCGCCATGGTCTTCCCGACCGGCTATCAGGCCAACCTGGGCATCATCGCAGGCCTGGCCGGTCCCAAGGACATCATCCTGCTGGACGCCGACTCCCACGCCAGCATCTACGACGGCTGCCGCCTCAGCGGCGCCACCTTGATCCGGTTCCGCCACAACTCCCCGGCCGATCTCGACAAGCGCCTGGAGCGCCTCAAGGGCGACGGAACGAGCAAGCTGATCATCGTCGAGGGTATCTATTCCATGCTGGGCGACCAGGCGCCGCTGGACGAATTCGTCGACGTGAAGCGCCGCCATGGCGTGGACCTGCTGGTCGACGAGGCGCATTCCCTGGGCGTCTTCGGCGAGAACGGCCGCGGCATCGCCGAGGCTTACGGCGTCGAGGACGACGTCGACTACGTGGTCGGCACCTTCTCCAAGAGCCTGGGCGCGGTCGGCGGCTTCGGCGCCTCCAGCAACCCGGAGTTCGAGCAGCTTCGCTTCACCAGCCGACCCTACATGTTCACGGCCTCCTCCTCGCCGTCCAGTATCGCCACGGCCATGGCCACCCTGAAGAAGATCCAATCCCAGCCGCAGTTGCGCCGCCAACTCTGGGACAACGCCAAGGCGCTCTACGGCGGCCTGAAGGATCTGGGCTTCGAGATTTGCGCCGAGACGAGCCCGATCATCGCCGTCAAGCTGCCCAGCGAAGAGGCGGCGGTCTTCATGTGGAACGCGCTGATCGAGTCCGGCGTCTATGTGAACCTCGCGTTGCCGCCGGGCACCCCGGACGGCTCCTGCCTGCTGCGCTGCAGCCTCTCGGCCGCCCATACTCCGGCCCAGGTGCAGAAGGTCTGCGAGGTTTTCGATGCGGCCCGCCGCGCCCTCAAGGAGTGGGAAGCCGCGCAATCCGCCGCCGAATAGGGGCCGCCGCCGAATAGGGGCCGCCGCCGAATAGGGGCCGCCGCTACCTGAACGCGCCCTTGCGGTAGAGCTTCCAGAACAGCACCGACGAGGCCAGGACCGGATGGCGGCGCTGCCAGGGCGTCACCTCGATATTGACGCCCGAGTGCCGCTCGATCTTCCACAGCAGGTACTGCGCGCCATCCTGGAAGGTGAAGGCCGCCTTCACCAGGCGGGCCACCGACAACAGCTTGCCCTGCCAGCGGCGCAGCAGCCATTTGAGGTTCGGGCGCGGCTGCGCCGGCGCCTGCCAGCCGCCGCCCGCCGCCCGCGCGCCCAGCAGCGGCAGCACCGTCGCCGCCACCTCGCCGTAATGGGCGGCGTTGGCCTGGTAGATCTCCTCCGCCCGCTCCGGCGGTTCGGCGCGCAGCTCGGTGCGGTAGGTCTGGCGGAACACGGAAACCCAGAGATCGCGGCTGTTGAAGACACCGTCGACCAGGGCCAGCCCCTCGCCCGCCACCTTGCGCGCCGACCCGCAGAGCGCCGCCACCACCCGCGCGCGCACCGCCGCGTCGCGGCAGTATGGCAGGCGGCAGGGCTGCGCGAAGCGGGCCCAGAGATAGGGATGGAACCAGCGCCCCGAGGCACCGCGCTCAAAATCGGCCAGCGAGACCAGCGCGTACTTGGCGCGCACCTGGCGACCCTCGAAAGGCGCTTCCAGGTAGAAGACGTTGGGCGGCAGCACCCAGTTCAGGAAAGCCCGCAGGCCCCGGCCGTAGACCGCGGCGTAGCTGTCGACCAGCAGATAGAGATCGACAACCTTGCCGTCGTCGTCGCCCAGGCGCAGGCAGGAGCCGTAGAAGATCACCGCCGAGACCGCCGCGCCGTGGCGCGCGCGCGCGGCTTCGACGATGGCGGCGATCGGCGCGGCCACCGCCTCGGCCGTCTCCGCCTCCCGCAAAGCCGTCAGCGCGTCGCCGGGCACCGTTCACAGCCTCACGAAACGGGCTTCGTCGGCGGCGCTCAGGACGATCTCCTTGCCCGGTGCCGGCTCGAAGATCTCGCCGTCCAGGGTGAAGGGACAGTCCATGGCCAGCGCCACGCGCCGCGGGCTGCGGCTCAGATAGGTCTCCGGCGGCAGCTTGCGCTGGGGGCCGCCGTAGAGGATGCGCAGGGCGTAGCGCAGCATTCCCTTGGGAGGATAGGCGATGGCGGTGAATCGCAAATGGCCCCCGGGCTCGTCGCCCCCGCCGTCCCAGAAGGGCCGGCTGCCGAGGATCAGCTTGTCCAATGTGGTCGCGAGGATCAGCAGACTCTCCAGCGTCTGTGTCGGGGCGTCGTCAAAGGTCATCGCGATCCTGTCGCCGTAGAAGATGCTTCCTCCCTCGCGGCCGTTCCCCCCGCCGCGCAGCAGCCAACTGCCCAACAGGCCCGCCAGGGTCACCGCCGCCGCCGAGTCCGACTTGATGTTGTAGGGATGGACCTTGCTGCGGCAGGCATCGATGGCGCGGGTGATCCCGGCGCCGCCGAAGAACATACCGTATTGCGGCGGCAGGTTCAGGGCGTTCTCCAGGCGCAGGATGCGCCGCGAGAGGCAGGCGCGCGCCAGGATCTCCGCATCGGCGGCCAGCAGCCGCCGCAGCCCCGCGAGGCCGCGCCGCTTCAGGCCGACGTCGGCGGCGATCATGTTGGTCATGCCGCGCGGCACCACCACCAGCAGCGGGTCGCTTTCGAAAGGGCGCTGGCCGTAGAGCTCGGTCAGCGCCGCCTGCACCGTGCCGTCGCCTCCGGCCACGGCCACCACGCCAACCTCCTGCCGGGCGAAGCCGCGCAGGATCTCCGGGATGTCGGTGATCTTGTCGAGCACGGCGTGCTCGACATTGGACGCGCCGTCGAGCAGTTCCCGCAGTTCCCCCAGGCCCGCCTTGTTGCGCTGGCTGCCGGGGTTGGTGATGACGCCGATCCTGGGCTTCCCGCCGCCGGCGCTCACGCCGGCCCCGCCATCCAGGAATTCAGCCTGCCGCGGCGCGCCGCGAAAAGCGCCTGCAGGATCTGCAGGGCATGCAGCAGCAGGCAGACCGCCGTCCATACGGCCACCGCGGCGAGACCCAGGTCCGGGCGGCCAAAGAGCGCGAAGAGGGTCAGCAGCACCAGGTTGGGATTGCGCCGCGCGGTGAAAAGGCGGAACCAGGTGTCGATCTTGCGCCAGACGTGGATTTCCAGGCCCAGGCGCCAAATGGCGAGGCCCTCGATCACCCGCTGCAGCACGTAGCCGGCGACGATCACGACAAGCATCAGCGCCAGGCTGTCCGGGCTGACGGCCTGCTGCAGGCCGACGCCCCAGGCCCAGTACCAGAAGGGCGGATGCACCAGATCGATGCCGTGGTCGAAGACGTTGCCCCACTTGCTGGACTGCAGGGTGATGCGGGCCAGCTTGCCGTCGACGGTGTCGAGGAAGGTCATGCCCCAGGCGGCCAGCAGGCCGGGCAGCCAGTTGCCCTCCCAGAACCAGTAGAAGGCGGCGACGACCAGGATCGCACTCAGCGCCGTCACCTGGTTCGGCGTGATGCCGAGCCGCGCGCAGAGCTTGGTCGCGTGAAAGGCCGGACGCGGCCAGAACCACTTGGTGACGAAGTCGGTGGCGCCTTTGTAGGTGCCCATGAACATGCGCCACTCGATGGGCTTCAGGCTTTCCGCGCGTAAAAGCAGGGCATAGGGCTCCTCTCGCTTGCGCAGCGCCTGCCAGTAGGAGGCGCCGAGGTCGCCGCTGGTGACGGCCTGCAAGCCTTCGGGCAGTTCCCCGGCGCCGTCGTGCCGCAACACTTCGGCCGCCGCGCCGGCCAGTCCGGCCGGAGCGTGAACCGCCAGAGGCACGCCCGACGGAGCGCCGTTGGAGAGCAGCACCGCGCCCGGCGCCGCGAGCAGCGCCTGGAGCAGCGGCGTGTCGATAACGCCCTCCGAGCGCAGCAGCAGAACGGAGCCTTCCTGCCCGGCCAGCGCGCCTTCCTCGACGATCTCTGTGACGCCGGCTCGGGCGAGCTGACGGCGCAGGCGCTCTCCAGCGCTGGCGCACCACACCCGGGGATCGGCGGCGCCGACGATGGCGGCGACAATTGGCCGTGGCTCCTTCTCAGCGGGCAAGTGAACTCTCACTATAGAACATTGGTATGAAAATCAGGGCCTTGGCGAGCCTCTTCCGGACGGCGCCAAGGCGCAAGAGGGGCGGTTCCGCTCCATTAATCGGACCCGGCGGCGCTTGTCAAGAAAGCCTCCCTAAGCCGGCCGCTTCTTCAGTTCGTGCCAGTAGATGACGCTCATGGCGACGGCGGTAAGGGCCACCAGGGGCACGGCGCTGGCGATCAGCGGCGGCAGCAGCCCCACCTCGCCCATCGCCAGGGTGATGCCGTTGAAAATGAAGAAGGCGAAGCCGATGGCAATGCCGCCGAGGAACAGCAGCTCGACCCGGCCGCTGCGCTGCGACTGCTGCGCCAGGGCGGCGCAAAGCAGCAGCATCAGCAGCGGCACCAGGCAGGTGCTGAACTTCTCGTAAAGCCAGGTGCGGTAGAGGTAGGGCGCCCAGGTGCCCTGCCCATCGCCTCCGGCGAAACGGCTGATCTGATCGAAAGAGAGATGGCGGGGATGGGCGCTGAGATTGCGCAGGCTTTCCGGGTCCAGCGAAATGCGCCAGTCGCGGCGGGCACTCTGCCTCAGCACGCCGCCCTGGGCGCTGCGCTCCTCTATGCCGCTCAAAACCCACAAGCCGCCGGCATAGTGGGCCTCGGCAACGTCGAGCCGGGCCAGCAGGCCGCCGTTGTCGTCACGCTGGAAGATCGTGAAATCGTCGAGGCGTCCTTCCCCGATGTTCGCGGTGGGCACCCGCACGATGTCGCGGCCGACATGGATCCAGGTCACGCCTTCGGTCAGGCCGGCGCCGTCCGCCCGATCGTACTCACCGATGCCCCACTCGCGCAGGCCGTCGAAGCCCACGGGCACCGCGAAATCGTCGACGGCGAACTGCAGGCCGCCCAGCACGACCGCCAGCGGAATGAGCCGCAGGAAGAGTCCGAACTGCGAAATGCCGGCGCCCCAAATCGCCGTCAGCTCCCCATGGCGGATCAGAGTCGCGAAGGTCAGCAGCCCGGCCAGCAGGGTGGCAATCTTGATGAGGTCGGAGACGATGGTCGGGCTGCGCAGCAGGATATAGCGGACCAGCGGCTCGATGCCGCCGCCCTCGGTCAAGAGGCTATTGGCGTTGACCATCAGGTCGAGGCCCAGCAGGAAGGCGCCCATACCGAAGAGCAGCAGCAGGAAGCGCATCACCAGCAGCCGCGTGAGATAGCCTGCCAGGGTCTTCATGTCGCCGATCCGCTCATTCCGCCAGCCCGTTCATGCCGCCAACCCGATCAATCCGACGGCCGGCGCCGCTTCATGCGCAGGCCGGCGCGCAGGGTCTGCACCGCATCCTCCAGGATAGCAATCGGAGAGAAACGGCCGGCGCCGCCCGGCGGCACCACGAAAGCGCTGCGGTAGTAGAGCCAGGCGCTGCCCAGCGCCAGGGCGGCGAAAGGCAGCCATTGCCCGAGAAGAGGCGGCACGCTGCCGATAGAAGCCAGCGACTTGCCGATGCTGAGGGCCTGATTGTAGGCCACCAGAATCAGCAGGCCCGCGGCGATGCCGTAGGACTGCCGCGCACGCCGCGGCCCCAGGGCGAAGGACACCGCCAGGAAAGGCAGAAAGAGAACGGAGAAGCTGCGCACGAGGCGATCGTGGAAGTCCGCCAGCATCTGGTCCGTCGTCACCCCCTGCGGCGGTGCGTGGCGATAGCGCCAAAGCTCGAAGAGGGTGAGCTCGCGTTCATCCTCGCCGCGCGGCCGGAACCCCTCTTGTCCCACCAGGTCGATGGGCACCTGAAGCTGGTCGAACTGCAGGGCGCCTGCCTGGCCGGCGGAACTGCGGCTCTCCGCCCCGGCCTCGTCCGGCTTTTCGATCGGCGTTTCCAGCCGCACGCCGTCACGCAGCAGCAAGGTCGACTGCTCGCCCTTCGGGGCCACGTGGAGGCTGCCTCGCTCGGCCGTCGTCGCGATCGCCTGGCCCTTGTCGTCCTCCTGGTAGATGAAGACCTTCGCAAACTCCTGACTGTTGCGCCAAATGCGCTCGGCCATGAAGGTCACGCCCTTCACTTCCATGAAGGTTCGCTCCTTCAGATAGACGTTCGCCGCCGCCTCCGACACATTGTGCACCAGGGCGCGATAGATGTAGCGCGTGTAGGGTTGGCCCACTGCGAAATTCGCTGCCGAGAGGACCGAAAGGCCGATCCCCAGAAGGACCACCGGGACCATGAGGCGCGACAGGCTGATGCCCGCCGACCCGAGCGCGTCCAACTCACGGCTGTGGTGCAGGCGGCTGAAAGCCAGCAGCACGCCAAGAAAGAAGGCGACCGGCAGCGCCAAAGCCATGTAGTGCGGCACCAGGAAGGCCAGCATCTGCAGCAACACCGTCAGCCCGCCGCCGGTATCCAGCACCAGGTCGAGCAGCCGCAGCATGCGCTCGGTCAGCAATACCAGCAGTGCGATGCCGATGGCCGCGAAGAGCGGACCCAGCGTCTGCCGCAGGATGTAGCTGTTGATGGTCGACATGGCAGGGCCGCTAACGCTCTCCGTTCTCGTCAGCCGGCCGGGGCCGGCCAAACCGCCCTTACCGCAGCGGCCAGTTCGTCCAGCTCCGCGGGCTCCGGATGGAGGCCGCCGGCGAGCGCCGGGGCCGCCGGCCAGCCGGTGTCCTCGAAGACGAGTCCCTGGAACTCCTGGGCCGCGTCATAGCGCGGCAGGACGTGGAAATGCACGTCCTTGTCCACCATCATCAGCATCAGGTAGTTGATCTTCCGATAGGGGCGGAAGGCGCCGAGCCCCGCCTCGATGTCGCCGATCACCTGCTGCAACTCCGCGAAGGCTTCGCCCGAGATGTCGCCGAAGGCCTGCGCCTCGTCCTTGCAAACCAGCACCAGGGCGGCCAGCGTCGCCTGATGCGGGCGCAGCAGCACCACCCAGCGGCGGTAATCGCGGATCAGGCTGCCGGGGTAGCCGAACTTGGCCATGGTCTCGTTGGGCTTACTTGACAAAGTCACGCTGCGGTCATACCTCGCTTGAACTGACGCTGGCCCGGGCTCTCGCGGGAGCCGCGGGGGGATGGCAACCGCCCCCGCCCCGTAATATCAGATGGTGCCGCCTCGGGCATCCTTCCGGCTTGCAATGAATGGGAATGCGAAGATGGGTCCCAGTTCCCGTACGGTCCAGACAAAAGATGCCTTCCTGCCCCTGCTGACGGCCGTCTTCGCCGCCGCCGCCCTGACCTGGGCCGGATCCTCCCCGGCGCGGGGCGAGGAACCCCTGGAGGCCAAATGCACCGCCCCGGTGGCGGCCGCAAGCGATCCAGCGGCCAGCACGATCCAGGTGACGGTGGACAACGTTCGCAACTCCAAGGGCCTGATCACCGCCGTTCTCTATTCGGACGACCCCGAGACCTTCCTGAAGAGCGGCAAGAGGCTCGACCGGATCCGGGTCGAGGCCCATGAGGGCGAAACCGTGCTTTGCCTGGAGGCCCCCGCCAACGGCCGCTATTCGGTTGCACTCTATCATGACGAGAACGGGAACAAGAAATTCGACCGGGACTTCCTCGGCATCCCCACCGAAGGCTACGGTTTCTCCCAGAATCCCGGTTTCCGCTTCGGCAAGCCGGAGTTGGAGGAAACGCTGTTCAGCATCGACAGCGGCCTTACCAGCCTCCGCATATCGATCCTCTATCTCCAGGGCTGACACCGCTTACAGCGCGTAGCTGCGGGCCTCCTGGAAGCAGCCGCGGGCCGCGTCGAAGCCCCGCGCCCTGACGCCGACGCGCCAGCCCTTGCCGTCGCGCTCGATATCGTAGAGCTGGTAGTGGGCGATCGGATGCTTGCTTGCCCGGCCGGCGGAAGCGGAGGGCACGCCGATCACCGGCACATCGCCCCCGGGCCCTGGGATCCGCTCTACGCCGAAGTTGTGGTCGTGGCCGTGCAGGATCAGCTCGGCACCCGCCTCGGCGATCACCTCGCGGAAAGGCACTGCATCCACCAGACGCTTGCGCCAGGCGATGTTGTCCAGGCTCGGCGGGTGGTGCAGCAGCACGACGCGGAACCGCCCCTCTTCGCCGAGGCGCCGCAGCAGCGTCCTGAGGCGCTCCAGTTGCGCCGTCCCCAAGGTGCCGTGCGCACAGAACAGCGGCGTCGCCTGGGCCGAGGAGAGGCCGACGATGGCCGCCGGGCCGCGGTAGCGCACGAAGGGGAAGCTTTCCGGCCCGCCGCGGTGGCTGGCATCAGCACCGGCATCGCCGCCCTGCCCCGCCTCGCAGGTCATGAAGGGCTGCCACTTGGCCAGCGACGTTTCCCAGGGCACCGCCACATAGGCATCGTGATTGCCCGGGATCACTGAGACGCCCTCCGGCGTCCCCAGGCCCTGCAGCCACTCGGCGACCCGCGAGAACTCCTCCAGGAGAGCGATGTTGGTCAGATCGCCGGTCACCACCAGATGGTCGGGCGCGAGAGTACCCAGGTCCTCGGCCAGGGCCGCCAGCACCTCCAGCCGGTGGATACCCCGGCGCCGCCGCATCCACGACAGCCAGCCGAAAAAGCGCTTGTTCATCAGATCTCTGACACGAACCCTCGGCAAGGGGCCGAGATGCGGGTCTGAGATATGGGCCAGGGTGAACATCGGGCAGGGTCCGCCGCCGCAGGGCAGCTCAGAGGTTGACGTAACACAAGGAACATGTGATCAAAACCGCCTGCGTGAAAGCCAAAAATCGCCACCTGGGATCCATTCCGCGTTGAAAGCCTTGATTATCGGCGCCGGCCAAGGCAAGCGCCTGCTCCCCCTCACGGAAGTGGAGCCCAAAGCCCTTCTCGAAGTCGGCGGCAAATCGCTGCTGGAATGGCAGATCGAATCGCTGGTCGCCTGCGGTGTCGAGGACATCGTGGTGCTGGCCGGCTTCAATCTGGCGGCCGTCGAGGCACGTCTGGAGAGCTTTGCCCGGCGCTGGCCCTCGGCAAGCTTCCGCTGCGTCTACAACCCCTTCTACGGCGTCGCCGACAACCTGGCGACCTGCTGGATGGCCCGCCACGAGATGGCCGGGGACTTCCTGTTGCTGAACAGCGATACCCTGTTCAGCCTGCCAGTGCTGGAGACCCTGCTGGCCAGCCCGCCGGCCCCGGTCAGCCTGGCGGTGGACCACAAGGAGAAGTACGACGACGACGACATGAAGGTGGAACTGCAGGGCAGCCGCCTGCTCGACATCGGCAAGAAGCTGCCGGCCGAGCGCGTCCAGGGCGAGTCCATCGGCATGCTGTATTTCCGCGGGGACGGTCCGCGGCATTTTGCCGCAGCGCTGGAGGCCGCAATGCGCGATCCGGCGGCGCTCCGCCAGTGGTACCTCTCGGTCATCGCGGCCCTGGCCCCGCAGGTCGAGATCCAGGCCGTTACCATCAGCGGGCGCGACTGGTGCGAGATCGACTATCCGGTGGACCTGCAGACGGCCAAGCGCATGGTCGCCTCCTGGCGCCCCAAGCCCGACGACAATCTGGCTGCCGCCGAGTCGTCCTAAGCCCGTTTACGCTCTCGCCAGAATCTCTTCGACCAGCGCCAGGTCTTCGGGCTTGTCGACGTCGATAGCCGCTTCGGCGAAGGGCATCTTGACCGCAGCCACGGCGACCCCCAGGCGTGCCGAGACGCGCGCCATGGCCTGGTCCAGGGTGAAGCGGCGCAACAAATAGCCGAGCAGCAGCAGCGGGCCGAAAACGGCGGCGATGCGCCAGGGCTGCTTGCGCTGCCGTTCGACCCGCAGCCACAGTTCGGGCAGCGCCAGTGCCGCCGGGCTCATCAGCGTGAAGAGGTTGCTGCCGGAATAGCGCTCGTCCTTGAACGCGAGGTAGGTACGCCTGGACTGCGGATAGCGCGCCAGCAGCTCCGCCGAGGCGGTCAACCCCGCCGTCACCGCCGCGCCGCTTGCCCGGCTGGCGGTGCAGAAGTGATCGACCATCGCGGTCGTCAGCAGGGCGTGATCGGCGGTGGTGACGAGCAGCGGAAAGGCTTCGCCGAGATCCCGGGCCGCCTGCAGCACGCTGCGGCTGGGCGAGCCCGCCGCCTGCAAGGCGACCAGCCGCCCCTCCTCCACCAGCGGCGCCAAGGCCGGCAGTTGCCCCAGCAGCGCCGGGTCGCGCAGGGAAACGGCGATGCGGCCAATCTGGGCGCTGGCCGCCAGGGCGGTGACCACCCGTTCCAGCATGGCCTTGCCGGCGACCGGCGCCAGGCACTTGTGCGCCACCCCGGCGGCCCGCGAAACCGGATCGTCGGGCCCGCGGTCCGCCGCCAGCACCAGGGCGGCAAAGCGCGCCGGCGTCCCCTCGCTCATGACCCGAGCCCGCGGGCGTAGATGCGATAGGTCTTGTAGGCTTCGCCGCCGAACTGCTCGATCATGCGGCGCATGGGCAGGTTGTCCTCAAGTATCCAGGACAACTCGCCGCTCTCCACACCCAGCGCCTTTTGCGACTCGCGGATCCTTTCGATGACCGATATCGCCAGGGCCGCGCCCAGCAGGGAACTGTGATAGGCCTTGCGCACCCCCATCAGCGGCACCCGCGCGGTCTTCGTGGTCCTGACCTTCAGGCGCCACAGCAGCTTGGCCCAGCCAAAGGGCAGCAGGCGCCCGTTCAGATCCGCGATGGCCTCGTTCACGTTGGGCAGGCCGATGGCCATGGCGACCGGCTCGCCGCCAAGCTCGGCGATGGCGATCGACTGCGGGCGCACGATGGGCTTCAGCTCCTTGGCCATGTGCTGCAGGTCCGCCTCCGACATCGGGATGAAGCCCCAGTTTTCCGACCAGGCATCGTTGAAGATGTCGCGGATAACGCGCAGATCCTGCGCGTAGTTCTTCATGTCGAGCGGCCGGATCACCAGATCCTGCGACGTCATGGCCTTGCGCATGACATGGGCGACCGCCGGCGGCAGGTCGTTCCTGGCATCGTAGTGGTAGCAGATCAGGTCCTTGATCTTGGCGTAGCCCAGTTCCTCCAGTCGCGCCGCATAATAGGGCCGCGCGTGTCCCATCATCAAAGAGGGCGGATAGTGGAAGCCCTCCACCAGCAGGCCGGACTCCTCGTTGATCGAAAGACTGAAGGGCCCGGCGATGCGTGTCAGTCCCCGGCCGCGCAGCCAGTCTTCCGCCGCCTGCAGCAGCGCCCGGAAGGTCTCGGCGTCATCTTCGGCTTCCAGCATGCCGAAGTGGCCGGTCGCGTCGTTGTGGCGATCGAGGTGCGCCCGGTTCACCTGGGCGGAGATACGGCCCACCGGACGGCCGTCGCGCAGCGCCAGCCAGAAGCGCGCCTCGGCCTTCTGGAAGAAAGGGTTCTTCTTCGGGTTCAGGTGGTCGCGCCGCTCCATGAGCAGTGGCGGAACCCAGGCCGGATCGTCGCGGTAGAGCGCCCAGGGCACCCGAATGAAGGCTTCGCGGTCGCCGGGGGTTTCGACGGCCTTTACCGTCACGGAACCTTCCTTGCGCAAAGCCCGGGGCGCGGTCATTCCTCGCGGCCGCGCCGCAGTACCGCGCTGCCGGGCGCGATGCCGGACAGCGAGGCGACCCAGGGAAAGCGCGCGGACTCCGCTCCGGTGTAACCCAGATTGAAGACCGTCTCGCTGCGCGGAAAGGTCTTGGGCTCGGCGTAGAAGGTGCCGAACAGCCGGTCCCAGAAGTAGTTGGTGATGCCGTAGTTGCCGTGCTCGCTGTGGAAGTGGTGCGCCAGGTGATAGCGCTTGATACGGCGCAGCCACTCCCGCTTCGGCGTGAAGGGCAGATGCTGGATGCAGTGGCAGAACTCGTAGAAGCAGGTCGTCAGCATCCCCGCCGCCGCCGCCAGGGCCGCCGCCGCCGGCCCGCCGATCAACCAGCCGATCGGCAGGGTGACCAGCAGGATGGTCGGCAGCGTCGTGTAGAGCGCGCCGAAGAGGACGCCCAGGTCGTTGGGGTCCTGGTGGTGGTCGAAGTGGATGCGCTTCCACAGGGCGGCGGTCTGCGGAAACTTGTAGAGCGTGCGGCCGTGCAGCACGAAGCGGTGCAGCAGATACCAGACCAGGGGATAGACCAGGACCGTCGCCGCCCCCGCCGCGGCCAGGGCCAGGGGCTCACCGCCCCAATAGGCCGCAAGCGCGATGCCGGCGAGGCCGAGTAGCGCATAGACCTGGATCGCCGGGTAGGTCGCGTAGGCCCACGCCAACTCCCGCAGGGTCATCTTGTCGAGAAAGTACTTGCGGCCGGACCAGGGCGTTCTGGCGAACAACACGTGAGGGACTGCCTTTTCTTCAGGAACGCGATTCGCGCTCAAAACTAAGAGCAAGGCGGGCAACAATCAACGCCCTGCCCCAACCCGGCGCAACGCCGCTAAATCCAGGAAATCCGCGTGCCCGGCTTGTGCTTGTTGATGAATTTGCGCAACCGGCTGCTCCAGCCCGCGGTCAATTCCCGCCGGCCGGCGACATTCAGGCCCGCGTCCAGGGTGTAAACCACCGGCAGGGCGGTGGCGATGCGGAACCCCGCGGCCTCTTCGCCGCTCAGGCCTTCGATCTCGCGCACCAGCCCGCGGATGCTGCTGGTGTGGGCGACCACCAGGACGTTCTCGCCCTGGCCGAGACGCGGGGCCAAGAAGTCCCGCCACCAGGGCGCCACCCGCGCGGCCGCCTGCTCCAGGCTCTCGCCGCGCGGCAGCAGCGCCGGGTCGATGCCGGCATAGAGGGGATCGAGACACGGCAGGCGCGGATCGCCGTCCGGCAAGGCCGGCGGTTCGGCGGTAAAGCTGCGCCGCCAGGCCGCGACCTTGTCGTTGCCGTACTGCAGCGCCATCTTGGCCCGGTTGAAGCCCTGCAGGGCCCCATAGTGGCGCTCGTTCAGGCGCCAACTGCGCTCCACCGGCAGATCGCGCTGGCCCAGTTCCTCCAGCAGGATTTCCAAGGTCTTGGTGGCCCGGCTGAGGTAGGAGGTGCAGCAGAGATCGAAGCGCAGGCCGGCGGCGGCCAGGCTCTGCCCGGCGAGCCGGGCCTCCTGCTCCCCGGTGGCGCTCAGCGGCGCATCGGCCCAGCCGGCAAAGCGATTCTGGCTCGACCACTCCGTCTTGCCGTGTCGGACCAGAACTAAGATAGACATAAATTCCCGTATCGCTTGGGGATCTGCGGAACTCCGTGGGGCCTGACACGGCTGCCTGCGTCGATCAGCGCGCTTTACCCCGCTGGCCGCTGGATATAAACCCTATGTCCAGGCGTCGGCAATGACCCTGTCACGGGATTTCGTGGAGGAAGCCGCGCCCCATCGGTACTTGAAGCCACCGGTTTTCGTCCCTCTTATGCCCGTTCTGGAGCCGCGCACAGCCGAGATGGTGCCCCATCCGGACCAAGACCGTCCCCCCGCGGCGACGCCGCGGCTGTGGCTGCTGCTCGACGACCGCCCCGGCCACACCACCCAGGCGGTGGGCCTGGCCGAGGCGCTGGGCTGGCCCTACGAGACCCGCGAGCTGCGATTCACGGCTTTGAACCGCCTCAGCAACCGACTGCTGGGCGCCAGCCGCCTCTCGCTCGACGCCGCACGCTCCGACGCCCTCTCGCCCCCTTGGCCGGACCTGGTCATCGCCATGGGCCGCCGCACGGCCCCCATCGCGCGCTGGATCAAGCGCCAGAGCGGCGGCCGCAGCAAGCTGGTGCAACTGGGCCGCAAAGCGGCCAACGTGGCAGGGGACTTCGATCTCTCCGTCGCCTGTGCCCACTTCCAGCAGCCCGCCCACCCCAAGCGGCTGGAACTGCTGCTGCCGCCGACCCAGGTGACGCCGGCGCGCCTGCAGGCTGCCGCGGCGCGCTGGCCCGATCTCTTCGACGGCGCGGCCCGCCCGCGCGTCGCCCTGCTGGTGGGCGGCACCACCGCGCACCACCGCCTGACGGCGGAGACGGCGGCACGCATGGCCGGCGAGGCGCAGGCCTTCGCCGAGGCCCTGGGCGGCTCCCTCACCTGCGTGACCAGCCGGCGCAGCGGCGCCGCGGTGGAGCAGGCCTTGAAAGAAGGCGCGCCCGCGGCCGCGATGCATTTCTGGCGCCGCGACCAGCAGGACAATCCCTATCTGGGCTACCTGGCCCAGGCCGATATACTGGTGGTAACCGGCGAGAGCGAGTCGATGCTGGCCGAGGCCGCCGGCGCCGCCAAGCCGCTCTACATCTATCCCGTCCCGCCCAAGCCCGAATCCCTGCGTGCGCGGCTGGCCACCGGGGTGCTGAAGGCCGCGCAGGGCCACGGCAAGTCTGCCGGGGACCAGGGGCTCTGGGCACGGTTCTGCGAGGGCCTGATCCAGCGCGGGCTGGTGGTGCCGCCACGCGATCTGGAGCTGATGCACCGGGGCATGATCGCCGCGGGCGTCGCCCGGGCCTTCGGCGACGGCCGCCCGCCGGCCGCTGCGACCCAGCCACCCCGGCTCGACGCCCTGACCCAGCGCGTGCGGCAGCTCGTGGAGGCGCGCTGACCGTGGTCGAGGCCTCCCCCCAGACCCCCGCACCGGCGGAGGGCTTCCTGGTGCGCTGCGGCCAGGCCAGCAATCCGGGGGAGCGGACGTTCTGGTTCATCGGCCGCAAGCGCGGCGACTTCGAAACCGCGCGCTGTCTGATCGCGGCATTGGCCGAGCGCTATCCGCGCCTCGACATCCTCTTCACCGCGCCGGACCTGGAGACGCGCGAATGGCTTCGCGCAGCCTATCCGCAAGCGGTGGTCCTGCCGCCGCCCCTGCCCTTCGCCTATATCGCCAATCGCTTCCTCATCAATCTCAACGTCCGCTGCCTGATGATCCTGGGCGACCTGCAGCCAGGCGACCGGCCCATCCTGCGCGCCGCCAACCGCCGCGCCACGCCCTCCGCCATAGGGCAGATGCCCGGCGGCGCGGCGGCGCCGGACGCGCGGGCCCTGGGGGCCGGGCCGGAGCGCATCGAGCACCATTTCGTCCTCGACGCCGCCGCCGCCGACCGCCTCGCCGGAGCAGGAGTGGCGCGGCAGCGGATCAGCCTGCTGGCGGGTGCGGCCGAAGACCGTACCGCAGCCGCCATGCCGGTGCTGGCCCGCCTGCTGATGCAGGACTTGAAGCTGAACCGCAGCAAACAGCGGCCGATCCGGCGGCGGCTGGAGGCCTTGGCGCTGTGGGCCATGGCCCAGCCGCGGCTACGCCGCCTGCTGGCCGGCCACGTCCGGCGCCTGGACGATATCGAAGCCCTGCGCCGGGCGCTTGGTGATCCGCGGACCATCCTCTGCCTCGGCAACGGCCCCTCCTCGGAAGCCCCGGAAGTCGGCAAGGTCGAGTACGACGTTCTGTTCCGCGTCAACCATAGCTGGCTGGAGCGCGGCTTCCTGACCCGGCCGGACATGGTCTTCACCGGCTCCAAGGCGACCTTGGCGACGGTCAAGGGCGCGATCTTCGGCCTCCAATCCATCAAGTCGGAGGCCCGCCTGCTGGTCACGCGCCTGATGCGGCCAGACCTCAAGGGCCTGCGCTACGCCACCATCGAGCGCTTCGGCCTCTACCTTTCCGAACCGCGCTGGGACGGGGTGCGCCCCACCAACGGCGCCGCCATGCTGGCCGTCGCCGTGGCGCTGCAGCCCGCCCGCCTCGTCATCTCGGGGGTCGACCTCTACAGCCACCCGGCGGGCAGCTATCCCGGCGACAGCAGGATTCCCAACGCCTATTCGCCCGGCCACGAGGCGGAATCGGAGTTGGCGCTGCTGATGGAGGCGCTGAGCCTGTATCAGGGCGAGCTGGTGATCCTCAGCCAGGCCCTGCAGGACCGCTGGGACGAGTACCGCCGGGCCGGGGCCGCGGCGATCTGAATCTTGCCTGAAAGCCCCCCTTGTTCTAAACGTGATCGGTCTGCTGACCGATTTTTGGCTGGGTCCGGCGCCGCCAGTGGGGGCGCAGCCGCCGGGGCCCGGAATGAGGCTGAACACGCGGTCCTTGGCCGGCGGCGGCTGTGACCACCCATTGTTTTGCGGGCGCGAAGACCGTCTTCCGCTTTGACCCATTTCTGCTGAAGAGAGTTTAGTTCCGTGACCCTCGCCCAACCGAGTTTCAAGACCAAGTACTACCACAAGCGATGGGGGCATCTGCTGCGGCTGGAGCGTGACCGGCCCGCGGGCACCCGCGACGAACCCGAACTGGTGGCGATCGACCCGGACCCCGGCGTCGCCCCCAGCGGGAAGCCGCCGGTGCGGATCTTCCTGGGGACCGAACCGGCGCAGCACCGCGCGGAACGCATCTTCGTCTGGTCGGTCCTGCAGCACCGCGATCCGGCGCGGCGCTACGAGATCTACCTGATGAAGGATCTGAAGGGTTACGACCGGCTGAAGTGGAAGACCGGCTTCACGGCCTACCGCTATGCGATCCCCGACCTGGCGGGCAAGACCGGCCGGGCGATCTACAACGACGTCGACCAGATCTACCTGACCGACCCGGCCGAGCTCTTCGATATGGACATGAAGGGCGCCGGGCAGCTCTGCATCACCGAAAAGGAAACCGCAGTGATGCTGCTCGACTGCGAGAAGATGTCCAAGATCTGGCACCATGAGGACGCCCAGCGCGGCGAACGCCACAAGTTCTTCCGTCACCGCGTGCACGACAACAACCTCTGGGGCTTGCTGCCGGGGGTTTGGAACTCCCGCGACCACGAGTACGAGCCCGGCGTCTCCAAGCTGCTGCACTACACCACCCTGCAGATGCAGCCCTGGCGTCCCTTCCCCAAGGTTCTCAAATACAAGGAGAACCCCAACGGCGAGGTCTGGTTCGAGATGGAGCGCGCGGCCGACGCCGCCGGCTTCACGCTCTTCACCGAGGAGAACCCCAGCCCGCGCTACAAAAAGCTGGTCGAGATGTACAAGACCATGCATCAGGAAGGTTCCCCCGAGGCCGGGCGCCCGGCGAAGAAGACCTTCTCCGGCAAGTCGCTGATCGAGCATGTCGGCCCGATCGCCAACCTGATCAAGGAATGCGACGCCACGACGCTGCTCGACTACGGCTCCGGCAAGGCGCAGTTCTACAAACCCTACCCGGGCGAAGCGGCGGAATCGCGCTTCAAGGCGCAGGACGAGTGGGGCGCAACCAAGGTGACGTGCTACGATCCGGGCTATGAGCCCTTCTCCGGCCCGGTCGAGCCGAAGTACGACGGCGTCATCTGCACCGACGTGCTGGAGCACATCACCGAAGAAGACATCCCCTGGGTGCTGGACAAGCTGTTCCGCCATGCGCGGCACTTCGTCTATGCCGTGGCGGCCTGCTATCCGGCCAAGAAGTTCCTGCCGGACGGCCAGAACGCCCACTGCACCCTGCAGCCGCCGGAATGGTGGCGCGAGCAGCTGGAAGCGGCGGCGCGGCGCAATCCGGGCGTCAAATGGCAGCTCTGCGCCCAGCTGAAAGCGAAAATCGGCAAGGGCAAGAGCGACAGGGTCTTTCGCGGCTGAACCACGGCGCCGCTAGCAGAACGGAACGACATGGCAGAACTTGGATACTCCAAGCTCAAAGGAGTGCGGCGGCGCTTGGCCAAGCTGCGCTTCGGCATCGCACGCAGTCTGATGGGGCGTTGCCGCCTGCGCGACGAAGAGCACAGCTACCGCATAGATCCGGTGTCATTCCGCGAGCTGTGGCGCGTCTCCAGCATCTATCTGAAGGAAACGGGGACCGTCGAGCTGATCCGCCGGGAACTGCGCGACGGTGACGTGTTCTGCGACATCGGCGCCAACATCGGCCTCTACAGCCTTATGGCCGCCGCCCGGGTCGGCCCCAGCGGCAGGGTCTATTCCTTCGAACCCCTGGCCGCCAACTTCGCCAGCCTGGTGGAGAACATCCGCCTCAACGGCTACAGCGACCGCATGACACCCTTCTCCCTGGCGCTGACCGACGAGGCCGGCGTCTTTCCGTTCCACTATCTGAGCGTCGAGCCGGGGTCGTCGGGCAGTCAGCTCCACGAAGCGGTGGACATGAACGAAGCCGACTTCACCCCCCTGGTGACCGAGATGAAGTACGGCGCCAGCCTGGACGGACTGATCGAGGCCGGCGCGATGCGCGCACCGGACGTCATCAAGATCGACGTCGACGGCAACGAAGCGCGCATTCTGCGCGGCATGCGCGGCCTGCTCGCCGGCGCGCAGCGGCCGCGCGTGATCAGCGTCGAGGTGAACGCCCGCGAGAAGGATGCCCTCTTCGGCTTCATGCAGGCCCAGGGCTATGCCTTTTCCGGCCGCAACGACACCATGGGCGGCTTGCGCCAGATCAATGCGGGCAAGGACCCTGAAGAGGTTGCCTACAACGCAATTTTCCGCCCAGCAGAGGCCAAGGCAGCAGCATGCTGAAATTTGACGCGATCAAGTTCGACTACGAACCCTATCCCATCGGCATCGCCCGCGGCGCCATCGATCCCGACTTCTACAAGGAGTTGGTCGAAACCTTCCCGGACGACAAGACTTTCGTCCTGAAAGAGTTCAACGGCGTCAAGTACTCGCTGTCCAAGCACAACAACAAGGCCGGCTACTTCGATCACCTGAGCAAGAACGCCGCCTGGGGCCGCTTCTACGCCTACATCAAGAGCGAGCAATTCATCACCGATACCATGGCGATGCTGAAGTCGCACAACATCGACCTGGGCTTGGCGAACATTCCCTTCAAGGAGCGCATGATCCGGCGCTTCAAAGCGCTGAAGAAGGGCAGCCCGCAGCCGCATTTTCCGAGACTGCGGTCACGCTTCGAGTTCTCTTCCATGCCGGTGACCGGCGGCAGCATCCGCCCGCACACCGACCATCGCTCCAAGGTCGTCACCATGGTGATCCCGATCCTGCGGGAGGGCGAGTGGAACGACGACTACGGCGGCGGCACCAGCATCGTCTGGCCGAAGGATCGCACCCGCAGCTACAACTACACCAATGCCTACATGGACTTCGACGAAGTCGACTGCGTGAAGACCTTCCCCTTCGAGCCCAACCAGTGCCTGGTCTTCGTAAAGACCTATAACTCCTGGCACGCGGTCTGGCCGATGACCGGCAACGATCCCTCGATCCTGCGCCGCACCCTGACCATCAATATCGAAAGCGACTGAGGGCTCAGGCGGGGCGTTTCAGACCGCGGCCGTCCTTCACCAATTCGATCGCGCCACCGTCCACGCGGTAGGTGCGCTCGGCGATCTCGGTCCAGGCTTCGCGGTGGGTGATCGCCAGGATGGTCATCTCGTCGCTCAAGGCGTCGATATTGCGGCAGATGTCCCGCTCGGTGCTGGGATCGAGCGCCGAAGTCACCTCGTCGAGGATCAGCAGCTTGGGCCGCCCGGCGAGTGCCCGGGCCAGGGCGATGCGCTGGCGCTGGCCGCCGGAGAGCTTTGCGCCCTTCTCGCCGACGATGCTCTGCAGCCCCTCCGGCAGATCGCTGACGAAATCCCAGGCGCCGGCCGCTTCCAGGGCGCGCTGCGCCTCGGCTTCGTCGATGCGCGGGTCGCCCAGCGTGACGTTGGCCAGCACGGTGTCGTGGAACAGAATCAGATCCTGCGGCACGTAGCCGACCATGCCGCGCCAGGCCTCCAGGTCGATCCGGCTGAGCGGCGTGCCGTCGATGAGGACCTCCCCGGCCTGCGGCTGGTGAAGCCCCAGCAGCAGATCGGTAAGCGTGGTCTTGCCCGACCCGGAGGTGCCGGTGATCACCGTCAGGCCGCGTGCCGGAATATCGAGGGTGACGTTGTTCAACACCGGCTCGGTGGTGTGGGCGAAGGACACCCTCTCGAAGTGGCAGCCCTTTTCCAGGGTCGGCACGGCGGTCCCCGGATTCGGCTCCTGTGCTGCCGCCGCCTCGTCAATCAGCTTGCGCATGGCCCAGTAGGGGCTTTCCAGCAGCACCGCCTTCTGGAACTGGCGCTGCATCTTGCCGACGCTGGACACCGCCTGGTACAGCAGGATGCCCATGACGATGAGCTGCTGCACCGGCACGTCCCAGCGCGTGGTGGCGACGAAGAAACCCACGCCCACCGCGATGGCAACCAGCATCTCCTCCATGTTCTTCAGCGCGTACTGGCTGACCACCTGACGGCGCAGCGCCCGCTTCAACTGCTCGATCTTGCGGTCGAAAAGATTGGCGAACTTGCCCGACTTGGCCATGGCCTTCAGCGGCTTGATGTTGCTGAGGGCGTCGCTGAGATAGATCACCAGTTCGGAGGTGCGCTCGGTCTGGCGTCGCCCCGCCTTCTTGCTGATGCGCACCAAAAAGTGCAGCGACAGCGCGATGGTCCCGCCGAGGGCGAGCGCGGCCAGGGCGAGCCGCCAGGACACCATAGCGGCGACGACACTGTAAATTACCGCCTGGATGACGTTGACCTGGAAGTTCGCGGCCATGAGGTAAGCCTGTCCGGCGCGGGTCGAATCGACGCTGACCGCGTTGGCGATACGCCCCAGCGGCTGATGGGTGAAATAGCCCCAGCGCACCTTCAGCAGGCGCTTGATCAGCTCCGCGCGCAGGCTGGTGGCGACCTCGGCCACGGCGTAGCCGACGTACTTCATGGCCACCATGGTCAGCAGGCATTTGAAGACGATGCCGCCGACCACCAGGGTGAGCAGCAGTTCCAGCTCGGGCGCCAAGCCCAGCAAGGCTAAAGCTTCCTCGACATAGACCGTAATGGGTGAGGAATCACCGGCACCGTCACTAATGGCGAGGGACAGCAGCGGCAAGAGGGTGGCCAGGCCGATGCCCTCGGCGATGCCGGCCAGCAGCAGGCAGGTCAGCACGAGCCAGGGCTTGGTGCCCCGGGCGCCGTAGAAAATACGAAGGATACCGATCATCGCCCCATCTATTTGCGGGAATCCAGTGCCGGTCAAGCGATTTACGGGCCTGCCGGGTGCAGCGCGGGGCTGAGACGCTTCGATCTTCGGGCCCGCGGCCGGGCCGGCACCCCCATATCGCGGCCTGCGGGTGGCGCCGCAGGCCCCGGGCCGGCCCCTCCCGGCGGCCGGTACGCCCCCCGGCGCTGCTGTGCCATCGTCCCGCGCAGCAAATCAACGCCCGTGGCATCCTTCCGGTGTTACCTTGGCGGCGACAAGCGGAAAGGAGGCCCGGTCCGGACATGGCTGACGGAAGCGACTGGCTGGCCGACAACGTCGCCGGAATCGCCGTCTCCGCGATCAAGGAGATGGCCATGCGCGCAGCGTCCCTGGAGGATGTCGCCTCGCTGACCTGGGGCCTGCCCTCCTTCCAAACCCCGGCCTACATCCGCACCGCCGTGAAGGACCTGCTGGACAGAGACCCGCAGTCGGGCATGTACAGCCTGCCCGACGGCCTGCCCTCCCTGTGCCGCGCCGTCGCGGCGGGGCACGAGGCGGCGACGGGGATCGGGGTGAACCCTGACCGCAACGTCGTCATCACCGCCGGCAACATGCAGGGCCTGAACGCTCTGTTCCATACGCTGCTGAACCCGGGCGACGAGATCATCGTCACCGAGCCCGGTTTCGCCTCCCACTTCCAGCAGATCCGCCTGTGCCGCGGCGTGCCGGTGTTCTGGCCCCTGGACGCCGCCGAGGGTTGGCGGCTCGCCCCGGAGGCGCTGCCCGGGCTCATCACTCCGCGCACCAAGGCCATCGTGCTGGTCTCGCCCTCCAACCCCACCGGCAAGATCTTCACCGAGACCGAGCTGCGCCGCGTCGGCGAGATCGCCCGGCAGCACGGCGTGAAGATCCTGCTCGACGACCCCTACTCGCAATTCTGCTACGAGAACCGGGACCGCTATTTCAATCTGGCTTCGGTGCCGGAGCTGGCCGATACGCTGATCTACCTCTTCACCTTCTCCAAGGCCTACGCCATGACCGGCTGGCGCATCGGCTACATGATCCTGCCCGAGGCGATGAAAAAGGAAGTTCTGAAGGTGCACGACGCGACGCTGATCTGCGCGCCGCGCGTCTCCCAGCTTGCCGCCGAGGCGGCACTGACCGGGGAGCCGGTACACCTGAAGACATTCGAGACCATCCTCGCCCGCCGGCGCGAGCTCATCTGCGCGCGCCTCGACCGCCTGCCCCACGTCTTCGCCTACCGGAAACCGGAAGGCGCCTACTACATCTTCCCGCGCATCGTCGCGGACCACGGCAACGCCCATGACTTCTGCATCGATGTCCTGGAAAAGGCCCACGTCACGCTGACTCCCGGCGCCGCCTTCGGCCCCAGCGGCGAGCACCACCTGCGCATGGCCTACTGCGTCGCCGACGAGGTTATCGACAGCGCCTTCGACCGCCTGGAGAAGCTGTTCGGCGTCTAGGCGGGCCCGGTATCCGGTTTGTTGACCCCGACCACGTCGGGGGGCTAGCTTCCAGACCATGACCGCCCCCACGCCGCGTTCCAGCCCGCAATCCCGTCC
The DNA here is from genome assembly GCF_039839785.1 of Pelagibius sp. CAU 1746. Taxonomy (NCBI): domain Bacteria; kingdom Pseudomonadati; phylum Pseudomonadota; class Alphaproteobacteria; order Rhodospirillales; family Rhodovibrionaceae; genus Pelagibius; species Pelagibius sp. CAU 1746. Next base: position 2,279,021 of record NZ_JBDOQT010000001.1, on the reverse strand, counting down.
CGGCGCCCCCGGCACCGGCCTGCCCGAACACGTGAAGGCGGCGGCCGTCCTGCGCAACCGCGCCGTGGCAGCGTTGAAGCAAGGCCGCGGCGCGGAGGCCGAGGCCCTTTTGCAGGAAGCCGTCAGGGTCTTCCCCGGCTTCGCCGAAGCCGAGATCCGCATCGGCAACATCCGCCGCGCGCGTGGCGACCTCGAGGGCGCGGTCCAGGCCTACCGCCGGGCGCTGAAGATCAAGCCCGACTACGCCTGGGCCCACCTGGAGCTGGCCATCTGCCTGCAGCGCGGCGGCGACACCGAGAGCGCCCTGGACCACTACCGCCAAGCCGTGCGTCATAATCCCAAGCTTTACAAGACCGTGCTCTTCGCCATGGTCGACCAGCCGCAGGGCAGCTTCTGGCTCGATATCGAGGCCCTGAAACGCGAGCTGCGGATCGACGCGCCGGCGCAGGGTCCGGGAAAGGACACCGCATGAAAATCAAGTTCCGCTGCTTTCCCGAGTTGGAACCCCACCTGCCCAAGCCGCAGCCCGCCAAGCGCAGCTCGCCCGACTGGCTGAAGACCATGCCGCTGACCGCCTGGGCCAACGACTTCGAGGAAGAGGTGAAGACGGTGAAGGGCTGCCCGCCGGTGATCGACGCCATGACCCACGGCTTCATGCTGCCGCTGGCCTGCGACCTGCACGTCGACCGCGGCCGCTTCGAGTGGCACTGGGAGGGCCTGCCCGACGACCTGCCGCCGCACGTGCCACGCTCGCCGATCCACTTCCACGTCGCCGAACAGGTCGAGGGCTCGCCGCTGTTCAAGCCCGGCTGGATCCCGGTGAAGTTCCGCAACCTCTGGGCCGCCGAGCCGGAGGACGGCTGGTCGATCCTCTATACCCACCCGATGAACCGCCTCGACCTGCCCTACCGCACCATCACCGGCCTGGTCGACAACGACCGCTACCACGACGTCTTCACCCATATTCCGGCGGTCTGGACCGATTCCGACTTCGTGGGCACCCTGCCCGCCGGCACGCCCATCGCCCAGGCCATTCCCATCCGGCGCGAGACCCTGGAGATGGAAACCGCGCCCATGACTCCCGCCGAGCTCGACGTCTTCCTGGAAGCCACCCGCTCCATCAACGAGAATCCCGGCGAGTACAAGCGGCTCTATCGGGTGGCGCGCTAGGTCTGCCGCCTTGGTCCTGGCGGCACAACAAAACCTTCGATACCGAACTTCGATTATATTCGTTTGTCTCTCCGCCCAGCCGGGGAGAGGATAGCCATTCGGAGCACCAGTCATGTGGGAGCCTCGAGTATGGCAACGCAATCCTCTTCCGGGACACAGCCGCCGAATTTCCTGCTTCGCTACTGGCGCGGAGAAGGGGAACTCTGGAAGGTTTTCTGGCTGTACGGCGTGCTCGCAAGCACCGTCCTGGCCTGCCTCTACGCCGCGGCGATCTATGCAGGCAACCTCGCCGCCGCACAGCTTCTGTTGCCGCTTCTGCTCGTCTATACCGCCTGGATCGTCATTTCGGTCTGGCGCTGCGCCCCAAACGTCGGATGGGATTTCTACACCCATCTCTCCCGCGGCCTGACCATCGCCTGGGCCCTCAACGTGATCTTTGCCCTTCTGGGTCTGCAAATGGATCTGCTTGCCGTCTATGCCGGTCCGCCCGCGTAGCGCGGGCCCGCCTCACCCGGCGCAGCAGGGGTCGGCAGCCGCTGCGTGTCACGCCTCGAAAAGCGCAGCCAACCGTTATCCGCCAGGCGGCGGCACCAGCTCTTCGCAACGGGCGATATTGTGCGCGTGAACCCGCTGCATCTCGCGAAGGTCATGCAGAAGTTCGTCGTCGGCGATCCTTGCGCAGGCTTCCTCGAGCTTACGCACGACCCAGCCTTGTCCGCGGTTCAGCAAGGTAAGGCGCTCGGCCGGCGCGTCGAGCGCCAACACCTTGCCGTGAAAGGCGCCGACGGCGGCACTCGGAGAGCCGCCGAGGCGCCGGACATGACGGGACAGCATGGCGCAGAAACGGGCCTCGTCCATCGCGACGTCCCGCAGGGTGGCACGTTCCGCCGCCTCCCTCGCCTCGCGCCCCATTTCCGCCAGCACGCGGGCGCCCGCACGCTCGCCTTCCAGCAGCTCGTTCAACAACGAAAGCGTCTCCTCCCGGCTCATGTAGCCGAGGTAGCTGGGATCCAGCTCGTGCATGCTGCAGGGCGGCGAGGCATAGCTTCCCCCCGCAGTCCCGCTGGCCGGGCCCTGCCCGCCGCCGGAGACGCCGGCGGGGGTTAGCGGCACGCCACGGTAGCGATGACGGGTCACGCCGGCCTCGGTGACGATGGCATCGAGCGGAATGTCATGCGGCTGCGGGGAGATGGTCGCGAGACGACCGCAGGCATAGCCGACCCCGATGGTCAGCGGCCGCGGATCGAGCGCAGCCAAGGTGCGGTCGTAGTAGCCGCCGCCGTACCCCAAACGATAGCCGCCCTCGTCGAAACCCACCAAGGGCACGAGCAGGGCGGTGGGCCGCACCGGATGACGCTCGGCCGGCACCGGAATGTTCCAGAAGCCGCGCGACATCTTCATACGCGGACGCCAGGCCCAAAACTCCACCGGCCGGTTTTTTTCCACCACCACAGGCAGGGCGGCCTCAGCACCCAGGCTCACGAAATCCCGTACCAGGTGCCGAAGGTCGATCTCGGCCTTGATGGGCCAGTAGAAGCCGATACAGGCATGGCGCAGCTCGGGGAACTGCAGGTGAATCTGCCCACCGATCAAGGGCCGCAGAAACAGCCTTTCGCCACGCGGAATCGACGACCGCCGCGCCAGCAGCGCGCCGCGGGTCTCGCGGCGCCAGCTCCGCACCTCGTCCCAAGCCCGCACCGGCGGCGCTTTGCTCATCCGCCCTCACCCTCCCGGTCCGCCAGCCGCCGCAGTGTCCTGCGGGCCTCCTGAACGATCTGCCCGATCCGCTCGGCGGCCGGGACCACGCGATCCACCACGCCGCAAACCTGGCCCGCATAGAGGGCCAGCACTTCCAAGTCGCCACTGGTGCTCTTCAAAGGCGAGTCCGTGCTGAAGCGATAGAGCGGACGCCCCGCATCCTCCGCCACCACCTGACGCTCGAAGTCCTCCGGCCGGTAGCCGTGCAGGCGCGCGCCAAGGCTGGCGGTCAGGCTGTTGGCGATCACCCGCACCGGCGAAGCCGGGGGCCAGTTGATGGCGAAAGCATCGGTGTGCAAGGTATCCTGCGACCGGGCCGCGACGACACGCTGCTTGTGATAGCCGTGCGCGAAGGACTCCTCGGTGGCCAAGAAGGCGGTGCCGCAGTGAATTCCCTGAGCCCCCAGCGCCAACGCCGCGACCAGGCTTTCGCCGGAAGCGAAACCGCCGGAGGCGACCACGGGGATCGACACCGCCGATACCACCTGCGGCAGCAGCACCAGCGAGGTGAGTCCGCCGCGGACGTGCCCCCCCGCCTCGTAGCCCTGGACGATTACGGCGTCGGCACCGGCCGCCTCGGCGGCGCGCGCCTCCTCCACCGATCCGACCTGGTAGAGCACCTGGCAGCCGGCCTCCTTGGCGCTGGCCACCGCGCGAGCGTCCACTTCCCAGAAGAAGCACAGAGACGGCACCGCCTTCTCGAAACAGACGGCCAACTGGTCGGTCAACAGACCGGGGTCCGTCGCCGCCGGGATGAGATTGACACCGAAGGGCCGCTCGGTACGCGCCCGTACCCCGTCGATCTCTTCGGCGATGAGCTTCGGCGGCTCCCGCACCATGCCGAGAAAACCGTAACCTCCCGCCTCGGCGACGGCGGCGACCAGTTCCGCTCGGGCGACGCCTCCCATACCCGCCTGCAGCACCGGATAGCGGCAGCCGAGGAGATCGCAAAGCGGTGTCGCGAGGACCCCGCCTGCGGTCACAGGCCGCCTCCCCCTCGCCGGCCGTGCCGCGCCAAGGGCGCCTTCGACACGACGGCGTCCCCGCAAGTTTCGTTATTGGCGGCAAAGGCCCAGATCGCCTTGCTCTGGCCGACGCCGGCCGAGAAGCCGCCGATGGCCGCCGGCCCGCGCCCGATCCCGCGAAAGTAGTGTTCCAGAACTTCCTCCTGTCTCTCCTGGCTCTGGGCCTGGCTCTGGGCCTGGCGCTGGGCGCTGGGCCCGGCGCTGGGAGGGATGGCGCCGCAGCCGGGCGGCGGCGTCCTGCCGGTCCTACCCCGGCGACGGTGTGGCCTGGTGCCATCCCACCCGAGCCGCTTCAGGATAGGAACTACGGATTCTTTTGACAAACAACGATTCTGAGCATTTGATATCGAATTATTCGATATTATTTCAATCGAACGCTTTACGACACTGCGGAGGACGGGCCTTGGATACCGAACTCGCACGGACGTTCCTCACCGTCGTTGCCGCGGGCAACTTCGTCGGCGCCGCCGAGCGGCTTCACGTCACGCAATCGACGGTCAGCGCCCGCATCCATGCCCTGGAGAACCATCTCGGCTGCACCCTCTTCGTGCGCAACAAGGGCGGCACCACACTGACGCCCGCGGGGCGCCAGTTCGAGCGGCATGCCTCAACCCTCGTTCGCACGGTGCAGCAGGCGCGCCACGACGTCGGCGTCCCGCGCGGCTTTCGGGCGTCGCTGACGGTGGGAGGACGCTTCGGCCTGTGGGAGCAGCTCCTGCTGAACTGGCTGCCGCACATGCGCGCGGCAGCCCCCGACGTGTCCATCCGCGCCGAGATCGGCTTCGAGCCCGACCTCATGCTGGGGCTGGTCGAGGGCCGCATCGACATCGGCGTCATGTATACCCCGCAGAGCCGCCCCGGCCTCAAGGTCGAGCAGCTCTTGGAGGAACGCCTGATCCTGGTGTCGACCGATCCGGAGGCCGCGCCGGAGCCCGGGCCCGACTACGTCTACATCGACTGGGGACCGGAGTTCTATGCCCGCCACAGCGCCAGTTTCCCCAACTTCATCGGCCCGGCCCTGACCGCCAACATCGGCTGGCTGGGGTTGCAGCACGTGCTGGCCCGGGGCGGCGCCGGGTACTTTCCGGCCCGCCTGGTAAACGACCACCTCGAGGCCGGGCGTCTGACGCACCTGGAGGCCGCGCCGGTTTTCGCCCTGCCCGCCTACGTCGTCTATCCCGTGGACCTGAATGAGGAACTGACGGGCGCCGCGCTCGGCGCCATGCGCAAGCTGGCGGCCCACACCGAAGGCGCCTTCTACTGAGCACCTCCGGACACCTCTGCCGGGCCTTGGACTTCCGCAATAAGAAACATATGATATGCTTCTTATAGGAGGCCCCGTAGCTAGGAGGCCCCGCAACGGAGACCGGCAATGCGACTGACCGTCTACAGCGACTACACCCTGCGGGTACTGATGTACCTCGGTCTGAAGGGCGGCGGACGGGCGACCATCCAGGAAATCTCCGACTGCTACGGCATCTCCAAGAACCATCTGATGAAGATCGTGCAGGACCTCGGCCACGAAGGCCTCGTGACGACGGTGCGCGGCAAGAGCGGCGGCCTGCACCTGGCGCTGCCGCCCGAGGACATCTGCGTCGGCGAGGTGGTACGCAAGACCGAGCCGGACTTCCGCATGGTCGAGTGCTTCGGAGAAGGCGCCGTCGACTGCCTGCTCCATGGCAGCTGCGTGCTCGCAACGGCGCTGGACGAAGCCCTGGAGGCCTTCCTGGAGGTGCTCGACCGCTACACCCTCGCCGACCTCATCAAGTCCAAGCGGCGATTGCGCCAGCTTCTCGACCTCACGTCGGCGCCGCCCGCCTAGAGCCCTTTGCATCCTCCGGGGAAATACCCCGGCACAGCGGGGCCTCCGTGACGAGGGCGCCCTGCCGTGGCGATCAGACTTCGATCACGGTGGTTCCGCCCGCGGACTGAATGTAAGCGGCACTGGCGCCGAGCCCCTTCAGGACGCCTGACGCCTTGCCGTCCGGCAGGACGCTGAGCGCCGTGGAGGCGGCATCTGCGACCGTCGCCCGGAGCGCGACCACCGAGACCGACCGCCCCGGCGGCACCGAGCGCCCGTTGCGCGGATCCAGCAGGTGGCCGTAGCGCCCCGCGGCGTCGAACATCAATCCGTAGCCCCCCGAGGTGGCAAGGGCCGCGTCGGACAGGTCCAGCCGCCGCGCGATACCGCCAGCGCTCTCCGCAGCGGAGAGGCCGACGCGCCAGGGCGCGCCGTCCGGCCGCGAGCCGAGCGCGCGGATTTCTCCGAGGTCGATCAGCACGGAGGTCATGCCGGCATCGCGCAGCAAGTCGCCCACCCGGTCGGTGATATAGCCCTGGGCGATGCCGTTCAGCGTTACCGCCATGCCGGAACGCGCGAAGGCAAGACGCGCCGGTGAGACCTCCAGGCCGCGCCAGTCGACGAGCGGCAAGACGTCGTCGAGCCGCGGCCCCCGCGGATCCGCGTGCGGCGCCTGGAAATGCCGGCGCAACCGCAGCCACAGCGGCTGGATCGTCACGTCGAAAGCGCCCCCGGTCAGCGCACTGACCCGGCCGGCGTACGACAGCAGTTCAACCAGTTCCAAAGGCGGCCCCTCGAGCGCGCCGTCGCGGTTCAAGCGGCACAGCGCCGACTCTTCCCGGTAGAGGCTGAATATCCTCTCCAGGCGCTCGATCTCGTCGACGCAGCGGCGCAGCAGCGCGCGGCCGGCGACAGGATCCGGATGCGCCAGCCGAAGGCTCGCTGCCGCTCCCAGGGCGACGCCGCGCCATTCGACCAGCGGCGCGGCGGCGGCCCGGCCCCGACCGGGCCAGGCGCCGGTGGCGGCGCCGGCGACGGCAGCGGAGATGGCGATGAAGCGCCGCCTGGTCACGCCCCCATGGTTCAGCTTAGTGCGCGTCATGACTGCTCCCTTCGCCCTGTGGCAACTGCGGCGAGCCGAGCACATAGTCGGCCGGCACCTCCGCAAGGCGGACGACGCGCCCGCCATACTCCGCCGCGAAGTCCCGTGCTGCTTCGGATGTGCCGAAAGGCACCACTTCCGGCAATCCCATACCCCCCATATGCCTGCTGCCGATAACCAGCCAGGCTTCTTTCAGCATGACCCAGGTGCCGGGCTCCGGCTCCGTCCAGTCGGTCGCCGCTCCCATGTCGTTGACGTAGATCGCGGCGACGTTCTTGGGTTCGCCTTCCAGCAAAGTGAAGGCGACGGTATCCCTGACCGAGGAGAACCACAGCGGCGTAGCACGGCTGGAAAGATGTACCTGCCCCTTGGGTCCGCTGTGTTCGGCCAGCAGCATGTTGCAGAAGTAGCCGACGGCTTCGCCGCCGTACTCTTCGGGCGGCGGCACCGCCACGGTCTCCTCGCCACCGTCGCAGCCCGCGGCGAAGACCAGGAGCAAGGCGGCAAGAAGAGGGCTTCGACAGCGGCTCATATCTGCCTCCGGGAGAAAACCACCGCGGCAAGACCCAGCGGCACCATCACCCAGGCCGCCAGCGCCGCCAGCAGGACGGCCGGCGAAAGGCCCGACTCGCCGGGCCCCGCCATGCCCGCGTAAACGCTCACGTCTTCGCTGCCGGTCAGATTGAACAGCCGATAGGCGTCCGCCGGATTGAGCAGCAGCAGGGCATCGAACACGGCGGGCCCGACGAAGCGCCCCTGGTCCGCCACCAGCAGCCCCAGCAGCGCCGTGTCGTAAAGCAGTACGAAGAGGAGCCAAACGGCGACGGCGATACCCGCGGCCGTCGCCCTTTCGCGCACGATGACGCTGGCGAGGCTGCCAAGAGCGAGAAAAGCGGCGCCGAGCAGGACCGAGCTGCCGAGCATGGCGACGAAGGCAGGCCAGCCGTCGGCGCCCAAGCCGTCGCGCAGCAACAGTACCGCCACCGCGCTGCCGTAGCCGACGACCGTCGCGAAAGCGAGGATCACCGCCTGGCCGAGGAACTTGCCCAGCAGCACCTCCCAGCGGGCGACCGGGTAGGCCAGCAGCAGTACCAGACTGCCGCGCTCCTGCTCGCCGACGATGGTATCGAACGACAGCAGCAGGGCGATCAGCGGCAGCAGGAAGATCGTCAGGCTGGACAGGCTAACGACGACCACCGCCAGAGAGCCGGCATCCACCGTGCCGGTGGGGGCGCTGCCCAGCAGAGTAAGGCTCAACGCCAGGGCGGCGAGCAGCAGTGTGGTGGCGATAATCCAACGATTGCGCAGGCCGACGCGGATCTCCTGACCCGCGATGACGTGAACGGCTCTCATTGCCCCTCCTCCTTGCCGACGAGCCGGCTGTAGACCGCCGGCAGGCCGGGCACCTCCAGCGCCACGTCCTCCACCACTTCCCAGAGCTCCCCGAGGTTGCCCAGAAGCCGCGCCTTGGCAGCGGGAGCGCAGGCCACTTCCAACAGCCGCTCGCCGCGCGCCACCACCTCGACCTGATCGCCGAGACGTTCGAGCAGCCGCCCGGTGCTGCACGGGGCGACCGTGAAGCGCAGATGGATGGGAAGGGCCGCCGCCTGTCGCAGCTCGGCGACACCGCCCAGGGCGATGAGCCGGCCGCCGTGCAGCACCGCGATGCGGTCCGCGTGATCTTCGATCTCGGCCAGCGCATGGGTGGAAATCAGCACCGTCACGCCGTCACCGCGCAGCTCGTCCACCGCCCGGTAGAAGTCGGCGCGCGAGGCCGGATCGAGGCCGCTGGTCGGCTCGTCGAGCAGCAGCAGTTCGGGGGCGCCGATCAGCGCCTGGGCGAGTCCGAGGCGCTGGCGCATCCCCTTGGAATAGGTCCCGACGCGCCGCTGCGCGGCTTCGCCGAGGCCGACCCGCTCCAGCAGCTCGTCGAGCTGCGCCAAGGAGCAACGTTTCAGCCGGGCGTAGAATGCCAACAACTCCCAGCCCGTCATGGCGCCGTGAAAGGCGACGTTTTCCGGAAGGAATCCCAGCCTGCGGCGCGCCTCCGAGGCCCCGGCGCGGGCCGGGTTGCCGTCGAAGACGCGAACCTGGCCCGCGCTTGGAACGATCAGCCCCAGTATGAGCTTGACCAGCGTGGTCTTGCCGGCGCCGTTGTGGCCGGCCAGAGCCAGGACCTCGCCCGACCGCAGCTCCAAGCTCACGTTCTCGACCGCGGTCAGGGCGCCGTAGGTCTTCGTCGCGCCGGCCAGTGTGACGATGTTTTTCATCGGGCCGCCTCCGGAATAGCGCGAGCCCGGGGCGGCTGCATCAGCGGCGCGCTGTCGACGACCCCGCCGGGATAGAGGGCGGGAAAGCGCGACTGCGCCCAACGGATGGTCGTCACCGCCGGACTGTTGAGCAGCAGCTTGGCCTGCGGCAGCGTCCACAGAATCTCATCGATAAGGTCGTTGGGCCGGTAGGGCTTGTCGGAGATGCCGTCGCCGTCCAGATCGAAGGCCGGGTGATCGCTGTAATAGTTGCCGCGCTCGTCGACGCTCCACTCAACGGTCCGGGTGCCGACGTACTTCACCTGCGTGCGGTTGCCGATGAAGGCGTTCCCGGTCACCCGGTTGCGTTCCGAGCCGGCGGTGAAATGAACCCCGATGGGGCAGCCCTGAAAGAGATTGTCGGCGACGAGGTTCTTGTTGGCGTTGTAGATGAAGACGCACTTCTCGCCGCCGTCACGCACGATGTTGCCGGTGATCTGCGATTCGTTGGTGGCATTCAGCATCAATCCATGATCGCGGTCCCGGATGCTGACGTTGTCGCGGATCTCCAGGCGGTCGGAAAACATGATGGCCCAGCCGACGTGATTGTCCTCGGAGCGGTTGCCGATCACGCGGCTGTCCTGGGTGTACATGTAGTGAATCGCGAAGCGAAGATCCTTGAAGCTGTTGTCCTTGAACAGGTTGTCGCGGCTGGTCGTGACGAAGATGCCGTCGCGGCCGTAGCGGATTTTGTTGCCCGTCACCTGCGCGCCCGGCGCGTTCCAGATCGACACGCCGTTGCCGACTTCCGAGAGGCGCAGGTCGTCGTGGCCGATGATGACGTTGTTCTCCACCAAGGAGCCGGCCGCTCCGTGCAGGTAGACGCCGAAGAGGTTTCCCTCGAAGCGGTTGTTGCGTATTACCGCCTTCGGCGCCTGCTGCCTGACGAGGATGCCCGAATCCATGGCCGGCAGATCCCGGCCGGAGCCGCGGATGGTCAGGCCCTCTATGCGGATCCCCGGCGCCGTCAGGGTCAGCACGCTGCCCTTGCCGTTCCCCACCAGCTCGACGCCCTCCTCGCCCGTCAGCGTAAGCTGCCGATCGATCACGGCCGGACCGGAATGCACACCGGGAAGCAGGCGCAGCACGTCGCCGTCCCGGGCCGCCGCGACGGCGTCGGCCAGCGGCAGTCCCGGTGCCACGTCACGCACTTCGGCCGCGACCGGCGCGGCGGCCAGCAGAGACAGCGTCGCAAACGTGCACACGATTTCGCGTATCATGATATCACTCAACCGAATCCTGTTTGGCCAAGCCGGCCTGACGAGGCCGGCCGGCGGCGACGCCGCCGGCCGGCCCAGGTCGGAAGACCCGGCGTCAGGTCGATCGGGGCTCGACCAGCATGCGTCCCTTCATCTCCATGTGCAGCGCATGGCAGAACCACTGGCAGTAGTACCAGTGCACGCCCGGCCGGCCGGCGATGAAGGTGGCCGAGGCAGTCGCCTGCGGCCCCACCTCCATGGCGACGCCGTGGTTGACCAGCGTAAAGCCGTGCGTCAGATCCTCCACGTCGTCGATGTTGGTGAGATAGATCGTGACCTCGTCACCCTGCTTGACGGTGAACTTCTCGAGGCTGAACACCGGAGCGGCAGAGTACATATAGACTCGCACCTTGTTGCCGTCGCGGATCACCTCGGCGGCGTCCTCCAGCACCACCCCGTCGGCTTCCGCCTGGCGGCGTGCGTCTTCCCACATGGGGTCGTTTCGATCCCAGACATGGACCGGGTTCACCTTGGAACGATGGACGATGGTCGCGTCGTGCGGCTCGGCGAAGCTCGGGCCGTCGTGGACGATGCGCATCTCGTCGCCGGAGATATCGATCAACTGGTCGTTCTCCGGCTTCAAGGGTCCGACATTGAGGAAGCGGTCCTTGGAGAACTTGTTGAGCGACAGCAGCCACCGGCCGTCGGCCTCCTTGGTTTGCCCCATGGAGGTGTGGTTGTGGCCCGGCTGGTAATGCACATCCAGCTTCTGGACGATCGGATCGACATCCTCGCCATTGAAAGCGCGGATCGCGTCTGCAATGTTCCATTTGCAGACTTGGCTATCGATGAACAGCGTCGTAAAGGCGTTGCCCTTGCCGTCGAAGGCCGTGTGCAGCGGGCCAAGGCCCAGTTCCGGTTCCGCCACGATAACGCCGCGGGGCTCGATCTTGTCCTCGAAGAGGTCGTCGAAGCGGCGCACGTCCATGACCGAGACGGTCGGCGACAGCTTGCCGTTCGCCACCACGTGGATGCCGTCCGGCGCGGTGTTGATACCGTGCGGACTGTTGGGGATCGGCACGTAGCGGGTGTAGCGCGAACCGTGGCGCCCGTCGATCACGGGGACGCCGTGCATCTCGGTGAAGTCCCCGTTGCGCACCGCTTCCTCGATCCGCTCGATGTTGAAAATGACCACCCAGTCCTGCTCGGCGGCGGTCATCTCCGCCAAGGTCACGCCGCCTTCGGAGTTGTAGCAGGTGGAGAAGCAGTACTTGCCCTGATAGTCGGCATCGACGTTGTCCAGGTTGCCGTCGACCATGACCTGCCAGGCAATCTTCATGGTGTCGCCGTCGATCGCGGTGAAGACGCCGTGATACTTATCCGGCTCGTCCAGGATCTTGCCGTCGTTGGGCAGCGGCAGGCGGTCTTCGCCGTTGGCGAAGACGTATCCGGTGCGCGGGAACTTCTGCACCCGCAGCCCGTGCACCGCCTCCATGTTCGGCACCTCGATGATCTTGTCGCACTTCATGACATCGCAGCGGACGCGGGCCACGCGCGAGTTGGCCTTGTCGTTCATGAAGACGTAGCGTCCGTCGTAGGTGCCGTCCGTGAACGACATATGCGGATGGTGCAGGTCGCCGTTCAGATAGATCCCGCCCTGGCTTTCCAGGTATTCCCGCGTCTCGGGCAGCAGACCCTCGGTGAGGATCTTCTTGCTCTCGTTGGTCAGGCCCCAGCCGGTGGCGCTGCAGCGGTTGAACACCGGCACCCGCATCAGCTCGCGCATGGAAGGGCAGCCGACGATCCGCATCTCGCCACTCTGGCCGCTGGAGAAGAAGATATAGTATTCATCCAGCTCGCCGGGCGCGACTTCGCCTCCATGGGCCTCTTGGGCTTGGCTCACTTTCGGCGACATCAGGGCACCGCCGGCGAAACCGCCGGTCAGGCCGCCCAAGCCGGCGAGAGTGGCCGCCTTGGCGGTCCCGCCCATCAGGTCACGCCTGGATACCCCTGTCTCTTCGTTGTTGCGTTTCGTCATTTCGTATTCCTTCCAAATAGAGGGGGCACCCCCTTGATGCCCGCCTGCGTTGCCGGCCCGCCCCTAGCGCGCCGCCTGGCCGGAATCCGGCCCCATCCCGGGTGACGAGAGCGCCGCCCGCTTCTCGCGTTTCAGGCGGCGCTGGATCATCACCGGACACTTCCGGTCGTGGTGGTAGAGAACCTGACAGTGCAAACAGGAGATGCATTCGTTGGGATTGATATGCCCTTCCGGATGAATCGCCTGGACCGGACACTCATTGTGACAGCGCATACAAGGGTTGCCGCATTCACGGTAGCGCTTCAACCAATCGAACATGCGCAGCCGCCCGGGGATCGCCAAGGCTGCCCCCAGCGGGCAGAGATAGCGGCAGAAGAACCGCTCTATGAAGAGCCCGGCCGCCAGCAACGCCGCTGCAAAGAGCACGAACCACCATTCGCGCATGAAATGCAGGATGATCGCCGTCTTGAAAGGTTCGACCTCGGCAAGCTGCTCGGCCAGGGCAAGCGAACCCAGAGAGACGCCGAACAGGCCGAGGAAAATGATGTATTTGACGGGCCACAACCGCTCGTGCAGCCACCACGGCACGGTGATTTGCGGAATCTTGACCAACTTGGCGAGGCGATTGCTCAGCTCCTGCAGCGCGCCAAAAGGGCAAAGCCAGCCGCAGAAGGGTCCCCGCCCCCAGAACAGAAGAGCCGCCGCGACCGCGAACCAGAGAACGAAGATCAGCGGGTCGATGAGGAAGTACGACCACTGGAAGTCGGTCCGCAGCGAGTTGGTGAAGGCCAGCACGTTGACCACCGAGAGCTGCGCCTGGGCCACCCAGCCGAGCCAGAACAGCGTCACCGCCAAATAGGCGAGGCGCAGGCGGTCGAAGAGGACCGGCCGCTTGACGAACCAGTCCTGGAAGAAGAACAGGCCGGTCAGAGCCAGAAGCATGACGCCCAGGATCCCGATGGAAGCGACCTTGCTGCGCCACAGTCTCTGCCACAGCGGCGGCTGGTCGTCGCCGACGGCGGGCGCGGCCGAAGGCGCCGACGGCGCCGGCGCCGCCGCGGCGGGCTGCGCCTGCTGGCCGTCAAGGACGCTGGCGTCGCGCTGGCGGTACTGCTCGGGAATCCGATAACTGACCTCGAAACTGGTAAAGGCTTTGTCCAAGGCGCCGATCGGACGCTGCACCAGAAGCTGCAGGCGCCAGGGCGCCGCGGGATTGAAGTTGGCGCCTTCCGGAATCGCAAACACGCCGATCTCGCTGAAGTGTGGCGCGCCTTCGGCGGCAAGATCACCGACGCGGCGGTGCAAGCGGTCGCGGAACCGAATCGTCTCGGTGCCCTGGATCAGCTCGATGCGGTCGAAGATGCCTCCGCGCACATAGCCCGAGCCCTTGAAGGAGTAGCGCCCTTCCCCGGCGATGAGAATCGCGTGCTGGCCCTCGTCCAGAAGGTTCTGCAGGTTGGCGTATTCGGCCTCGCCCAGCAGGCTGCGCCCAATCGCCGGCTGGCTGACCACAGCCATGTAAAGATCGATAAAGGGATCCTCGGGCTGGCCGCGCTCACGCCGGCGCGCCGCCTTCTCGTTGCCCGAGCGCGCGAAGGACTCGTTGACCTGGCCCACGGAGAGACTGAGGCGGCGCACCGCCCCCTCGCCCAGGAGGGTCTGCCAGTCGGAGACTTCGCCGGCCTCGAGATCGAGGGTCCAGGCGGTTTCCTGCCCGCCGGCCAGCGAGAGGCCCAGTTGCTGCGCCGCCCGGGCCGCAGCGCGCACCAGGCTGTCGCCGATGACCAGCACCGTTACCGTGGCGCCGCTGACGATATCCACCTCGGGGGCAGAGCGCCCCGCCGCTGCCGCTCGGATCGGATTGTAGCCGATATAGGCCGACATGAACTCGACGATGGGCGCCTCGGGAATGCCGATCAGCACGATGGGTTCGTGATGCTCGACCAGTTTGGCCGCCAAGATGGTGCCTTCCGCATCGATTGCGGCGATCACGTCGATGGGCTTGCCGGAATAGCCGGTGGTGTCGACGAAATCGGTGGTCAGAAATGCGTAGGCGATGGGTGTGCCGTCCCGCATCAGGGGGATCAGCGGCGGGCTGCCTTGCAGCGCTCCGAATTCTTGCGCCTCGGCGACCAGATCGGCGGGCGTCAACTCGCCGATCAGCCCTTCCAGCCGCGATGCGTTTTGACCAAAGCCATCTGCCGAATTGATAAAAATCAATACTGCAGTTAACAAACTTATAAGTAATTGTCCCCGGCGTTTGAAACACTCGGAAGGTTTTTCTCGCATCACGGTAGTCGCATATTCTCCTAGGATTACGGATAACTATGTTATTACAGCACAATAGGAATTGATCTTAGTCAATGCCGGAATTTTTTATTTTGCGCCTGATGACAGCCTCGGCGCGGCCGTCACTCCGTACGGCCCCGCCCGACGGCCGGAGGACTTAAAAGAACGCATGATCGAGCGACCGCCGCTGCTAACGTCCGACCCCAGCGTCAGGATCGACAGCCTGGAGGCCTTGTTGGGTCTCGCCAATGCCATCGAGCACGAGGCGGTGGCCCGCTACGGCCAGCTTGCGGAGCTGATGGAGGCCCGGGGCGAAGGATCGACCGCTGCGGCGTTCCGCGAGATGCGGGAGCTCGAACTGCAGCATGTCGACTGGGTCTTACGCCTCGGCGAGAAGCTCCACCAGCCGGTCCCCGCAGCCGGCAGCTTCACCTGGACGCTGCCCCCGGAGCTTGCTGAATCCTGGGACAGCGTGCGCGACAGCAGCCTGCTGACCCCCTACCGCGCTCTCGCCATCGCCGTCACCAACGAGGAGCGCGCCTTTGCGCTCTACAGCTATGTCGCCGCTCATGCCGAGGATGCCGAAGTCGCGCGCGAAGCTGAAAAGCTGGCCCGGGAAGAGTTGAGCCATGCCGCCGAACTGCGAGTGAAACGGCGCCTTGCCTTCCACGACAGCCAGGCGGAGGCCGCGCGGCGCCCGCCGCTGCAGATCACCACGCTGGACGACTTCCAGGCGCTGGAGGCACGGCTGGCGGGCGAGGCCGCCGTGGCGCTGCGCGCCGCCGCCCGGCGGCTGGACCAGCTTGGCGACCGGGAGAGCGCGCGGCTGCTCGGCGAACTGGCCGAGCGCGAAGCCCGCCGGGGGCCGCCGACGGCAGCCTTGGACGAGAAGCCGGCGGCACCGGAGGGCGGCGCGGCCGCTGTGCTGCAGAGAGCGCTGCGGGTCTTGGAAAGCGCCAGCGAGATCTACGAAGACTTGGCCGCCCGGACGGAGCAAGAGGCCTTGCTGCCGCCCGCTCAAGCCTCGCTCGAGCGGATGGTCGAAGGCATCAGCCTCCTCACCGCCCGCCTTGCGAAGACCGCCGGCCGGCACGAAGAACCACTGCATTAGCGCCCGGCCCGCCTGGCCGAGTCTCCAGCGGCCGCCGCATCAGTTGACGAGCGCCCCGATCAGCCCCAAGGGATCGCGGGTCAAGGCGACCGACACCACGAACCCGTAAATGAGCAAGGCGGCCAACCAGGCGGAGAAGCGGGCCGTTGGTGAACGCCGGCCGCCAAGCGCCACGATGCCGAGACCGACGTAAACGGCCAGCAGCGTCACCTTCACGGTCAACCAGCCGTCGACGAAGGGATACTGCCCGACGGCGGTCATCAGCATGAGCGCTGCCGTCAGCAACACCGTATCGATGGCGATGCTGAGGTGCCAGAGGGGCGCCGCGCGCGGCCAGGCCGCGCCCAGAACACCGGCAAGGCCGCGCAGGGCGAAGAGCAAACCGCTTGCGACCACCGCCCAGACATGGACGAGTCGGATCTCGGCGTAGAACTCGCTCATGGCTGGAGAGCGGGCCTCGCGTCTCCCGACACTCAGCGCCCTCGGGCCGGTGACTCGCCGGGCGCCGGCCCCGGCTCGCCTTCATCGGCTCTGCGCCCTTCACCCTCGCGCCGTGGCGAGATCCACAGCCCGGCGACGAAAACCGCCAGCGCAACGGCGCCGATCGAAAAGATGATGTCGCCGGGCACCCGCATCCATACGAGCAGGTCGACGATGGGCTGCTGCATGAATTCGGCCGAGCGCGCATAGGCGTACCCGTTGTCGATGGCCGCAAGCAGCTGCAGGGTGCCGAGCGGCAACAGGGTCAAGAGCGCCATGAGAGCCAGACCGATGTTGAAGCACCAGAAACTGACCTTGAGGATGCCTTCGTGCCAGGCCAGGTCGGGCTTCAGCCCGCGCAGGCAGAACAGCACCAAGCCGATCCCCAACATGCCGTAGACGCCGAAGAGGGCCGTATGCCCGTGCAGGGGTGTCAGGTTGAGGCCCTGCATGTAGTAGAGCGAAAGCGGCGGATTGATCAGGAAACCGAAGAGGCCCGCGCCGACCAGATTCCAGAAGGCCACGGCGATGAAGAACATCACCGGCCAGCGGTAGCGCCGCATCCAGGGTGTCGAGCCGCCGAGACGCCAGGTGTGATAGGCCTCGAAGCCGACATAGGCCAGCGGCACGACCTCCAAGGCCGAGAAGCTGGCGCCCAGCGCCAGCACCGGCGTCGGGGAGCCCGCGAAGTAGAGGTGGTGAAGCGTGCCGAGAACGCCCCCCGACATGAAGATGATGGTCGCGAAAAGCACCGCGACGGTCGCCGTGCGCACCGCGATCAACCCCAGACGGGTGAAGAGGAAGGCGATGACGGCCGTCGCAAAGACCTCGAAGAAGCCCTCGACCCAGAGATGGACCAGCCACCAGCGCCAGTACTCCACCATCGATATATGGGTGTGTTCCCCCCACATCAGCGCGGCGGCGAAGAAGACGCCGATGGCGACCGTGGAGAGGAACAGCAAGCCAACGATCGAGCGGGTCTCCGACCTGCCTGTCAGCTCCGGCCAGAGGGCCCGGCCGACCAGGAGCAGCCACAGCATCAGACCGATGAAGAGGAACCACTGCCAAAAGCGCCCGATGTCGGCGTATTCCCAGCCCTGGTGGCCGAACCAGAAATTGTACTCCAATCCCAGGGTCTGCATGACGGCCAGCCACTGCCCGGCGAAGGCGCCCACGACGATCACCAGCAGGCACAGCCAGAGGACATTCACTCCGGCGCGCTGGAAGCGCGGCTCGTGCCCGGAGATGGCCGGGCCGATGTAAAGGCCCGTACCGAGCCAAGCGACCGCGATCCACAACACGGCGAGCTGCGTGTGCCAGGTACGGCTCAGCGAATAAGGCAGGTACTGGGACAACTCGAAACCATAAGCGTCCTGGCCCTCCACCTGGTAGTGAGCGGTAATGGCGCCAAAGAGAATCTGCACCAGAAACAGCGCGAGCAGGACCCAGAAGTACTTTGCCGTGGCGCGCATGGAGGGTGTGACCTTGACCAGGCGCAGCGGGTCGTGCATCGGCGGAGAGTGAGGCGTCTCTCCGCGGCCATGCGTTACCGCATGGTGCCAGCCAAGCAGGGCAACACCGGCCAGCAGAAAGAGCACGCTGAAGGCGGACCATACGAAGGTGCTGGCGGGCGGGCGGTTGCCGACGAGCGGCTCGCTCGGCCAGTTGTTGGTATAGGTGATGGTGCTGTCCGGGCGCTCAGTCGTCGCCGCCCAGGCGGTCCACCAGAAGAAGGCGCCGAGCAGTCGGCGGTGCTCCGGGTCCGGCACGGTGTCGTTCTTCATCGCATAGGCTTCGCGCAGCCCCGCCGTCTGCGGATCGGTGCCGAAAAGGCTCTCGTAGTGCGCAGAAACCTCGGCTATCGCGGCGGCGCGATCGTCACTGACCGTGATGGTGCCATCCGCGGGCGCATAGGTGTTCTCACGCAGACGGTCTTGCAGGCGCCCCTGCAGCGCGGCCTGCTCCTCGGGGGCAAGGCTCTCGTATCCCCCGCCCCCGGCCTCGCGCGCCCAAATATCCATGAGGGCCAGGGCTTCGCGGTGCAGCCAATCGGCGCTCCAGTCGGGCGCGACGTAGCCGCCATGCCCCCAAATCGACCCCAACTGCATGCCGCCCATGGATTGCCAGACCTGACGGCCGCGCTCGATCTCGGCGCGGCCAAAGACCGTTTCGCCGCTTTGCGTGACGACTGCCTCGGGGACAGGCGGTGCGGCCTCGTAGATGCGGCTGCCCGACCAAAGCAGCACCCCGAAGGAAACAAAAATTATCGCCGCCAGAATGATCCAAAGCTTCTTCGTGCTGTTCATTCCGTAAAATCCTTCATCCCCAACTTGTGCTCGCAAAAGCTCTTCGGCGCTCCATCGACGGAGCGTCATCGATTACCGGCTCGCAACGCTGGTTCCTTTCGCAGAGTCCGCGGCCGGCCGTTGCCGGGTGCGGCAGGCGCAACCGGAGCCCACGGCTCTGCGACCTTCACGACGGAGAACCCGCCTGCGGCAATGCCGGTGGACGATGCCGAATCCCATGACCGAGGGTCGTCGCGGCGCATGATCTTAAAACATGCATTTTTGATCAATCAAATAATCTCGATTCCCACTATCGATGGAATCGATACGATCCGCCCCGGCGCCTCTCGATCCAAGGCACCGGCAACAATCTCCCGATTTGATTCAATGACGCGGCGAATCAGACGCCGCAAAGATTTGCTGCTGGTTGGCAATCCGCGGGGCGGCGCGGCCCAACGTCCCCACCCACCTGACCGTATCAAGCGGTGGCCCTTCCCCGCCCCAGCCGGCTGCGGAAGGCTTGCGGACGCGTGCCCAGGCTACGCGCCGCCGGCGGCCGTCCGGCTTCTGCTTGGGGTGTGAAAGGACGAGGCGTTGGAGACCGCCGTACCGGCCCTGCGCGCCGCCGCGGCGATGGGTTTCGCCAGGCGCTCGTAAACCACGACTTCGTCTACGGCGCCCAACGTGCAGACCTTGCGGACCGGCTTGCACCACTGCGCCACTCCGGCGGCGACCAGCACCTTCTTCGCCGCCCGCTGCAGCATGGCGCGCTTCACCGTGGCGGCAACCGAGGTCTCCTCATAGGGCCCTTCCCTGGTCAGCGCCGAGGCCTCGACGACGGCTACGTCCGCATGGAACTGCTTCAAGTACTCGACGGTATCCT
Source organism: Pelagibius sp. CAU 1746 (assembly GCF_039839785.1). Lineage (NCBI taxonomy): Bacteria > Pseudomonadati > Pseudomonadota > Alphaproteobacteria > Rhodospirillales > Rhodovibrionaceae > Pelagibius > Pelagibius sp. CAU 1746. Next base: position 2,259,571 of record NZ_JBDOQT010000001.1, on the reverse strand, counting down.
CGCCGCCGACGCAGCCTTCCGCCGGATTGTAGACCCCGGGCAGGAGAATCACTTGAATAGTCGGGTTCTTCGCGACCACCGCCGCAATGGCGGCACTGTTGGTGACGACGATCAGGTTGACCGAGAGCCGCGCGAGCTCTCGCGCAGTGTGCAGAACGATACCGCCTCCGCTCAGCATGACGGTCTGTCCAGGCTTCACACGTTGGGCGGCTGCGGCCCCAATTGCGGCCGCTTCATCGACGCCGCCGCCATCGGCCACGCGGCCGCCGGCCTTCGCGCCCCTCGGCAACGGCGCCGTGGCGCCGCCGTAGGCCCGATCGATCAGGCCGCTCTCGGAAAGCTCGTCGAGATCCCGGCGCACGGTTTCCGTGGAGACGCCGAGCCGGTCCGCAAGATCGGATATCCGCACGAAGACACAGGACTTGGTCTCATCGAGAATCCTCGAATGGCGGTCCTGTTTACTCAGTCTGCAAGGCCGTGTCATTCGGTGTATCGCTTTGCTTTCCAGGTAGGCCGGCCCCAGATGCGGTCGCGGCCGGTCGTCGTCGGTCCGGCCCTGCGGCGCTCCGCTTCCGGTCGCTATAGCCAAGGCTCAAGCGGGGCGGAGCCGCCGCTCGGCCGCTTCGGGTTGATAGATGACTGCGATGACTTCCGCCCGCGTGTCTTCTCCATGGAGATCCTGAACCGTGACCTTGTCTCCCGGGCGCCGGCCCAGCAGGGCGAGCCCCAAGGGAGTCGTCACGGAGAGAGCCGCGCCCAAGGGGTGGCTGTCGTCGCTGACGGAGACGACCCGGGTCTCCGCCAGCCGGCCCTCGCGCCGAAAGCGGACCCGAGAGTCCAGTGTCACGATCTGCGCCGGGATTTCGGCCGGGGCGAGAACCACGGCCGAGGCAAGCTTCTCGCACATCTGCTCCTGAAGCCGTGCGGCGCCGAGGCGCTGACTGCTGACGAGGTTTTGCAGGACAACGAAGTCCCTCGCCGTCAGTTGGCACGTTGCGTATCTGCTCATCGTTTACCTCCGTGCGGCCAAGCCCGCGCTGAAGCCCGGGCCTGGGCCGCCACAACTTGAAAATCAGTCCTTGAGACGCGCGGAGCTATTCGACCGCCTGCACGGTCAGGCGCCGCTGCTGGCTTCGCCCTCGGCACATGATCGATTGGCCTTTGGAAAGGCCCAGAAGTGCGATTCCCACCGGAGTCAGAATCGAGATCTTTCCATCGACGATGTTCGCATCGACCGGCAAGACGAGGGTCACCCGCTGGGGCAGCCCTTCGTCTGAGGAGAAGGTGACGGTTGAGCCCAGGCGGGCAATGCCGCGCGGCAATCCCTCCGCGCAAACCACCTTGGCGCGCTCCAATTCGGTAAGGAGGGACTCCGCGATTTCGGGTATGCGCCTGAGCGCGGCCGAGGCAATGGAGACCAACTGATCGTAGTCGCTATCGGACACGACGATGTTGGGCAACGACTGAGAAGCAGTATTTTCGAGCAAGACCACCTCCTGTGCGCTGAGGCAGCCGGGCGCTTCCGCCCAGGCCCTAGCGGCTCCTGGTTCGCACTGAGATCGGATGTTTGGAGCGTCCTTGGAGGCTAAAAAAGCCCGGCAAAGCTATAAACGGCTATGAAATGGGAAGCCTCGCCCCCAGGCTCGGGGGACGCACGATGGCCGAGCCGGGGGTCAATGTCCTGCGAGAGGATTGCCCAGTCGAAGAAAGTTCGAGGTAATCGGAAAAGCCATCATAATGTGTTTAGATTGCCTCTCCCAACCCCGTTGTCAAGCGGGAAAGCCAAAGCCTTTCAGGGAGACCGCCGCTTTGACGCCAAGGCCGGTGGAAATCGCCCTGGTCCCCGCCCTGCGACGGGCTTCGCTTAGCTGGCGGCACTCGCCCCGCCGGTCGGATCGGCCGGCATCGCCGAAGTGCAGGCGGTTGTCTGGCGCCGGCTGGTACAGGCCGCTATGCTCGGCGCGCAGCGAGAAAAGCGCCCGAACTCGATAGCCATCCGTCAAAGAGAAAAGATCCCCCGCCGTGCAACTCTCAATCGTCGCCGCCCTCGTCGGAAAGCTCGCTCCACTGGGCCGACGCGGCGTTGCGAGCGGTATTCTCAAGCGGCCGGTGTCCGGCGCCGTCGAAGTTGCGCGAAGCGGCCTGGAGGGAGACGAGCAAGGAGACAGGAAGCATCACGGCGGCCCGGAGAAGGCGGTTCACCACTACGCTTTGGACCACTATCCGGCCTGGAGAGCGGAATGTCCGGGGATCGCGGGACACCTCGCGGCCCCGGGCGCCTTTGGCGAGAACATCTCGACCCGAGGGATAACGGAAGCCGACGTCTGCATCGGTGACGTTTACCGGCTTGGAACGGCGACGGTACAGGTCACTCAGGCCCGGCAACCGTGCTGGCGGCTGAACGAGCGCTTCGGGCTTCCGACGATGGCCCGCCGCGTCCAGGAATCGGGACGCACCGGGTGGTACTACCGGGTTCTGGACGAAGGCCGCGTCGGGCCCGGCGACGGTTTCGCCCTCGTCGACCGCTGCGCGGAAGACTGGCCCCTGGCGCGCATCCTGCAGGTTCTTTACCACGACACCCTCGACAGGGACCTGCTCCGCCAGCTCGCCGAACTGTCCCCTCTCGCCCCGTCTTGGCGCGGCCTCGCGCGCAGGCGCCTGGAACGCCATAGCGTCGAGGATTGGTCCCGGCGCCTCGACACCCCCACGGACCACCCCTAGCCGGGGCGGGTTTCTTAAAAGAAGTATTTTTCATATTGCTTACTGAACCGCAGCCAACTAGGCTGATCCGCGAAGCTTACGCCTTGCCTGTGCCACTGCGGGGAAACTTGCCATGACATCACCGAATCCCGCCCCCGAAGCCCGGAACCTGCTGCGGCGGCCGGTGCACCCGGACATCACGGAAGAGATGATACGGGCGCTGGTGCATACCTTCTATGACAAGGTCCGCGCCGACGCCGTCCTGGGCCCGATCTTCGACCGGGTCATCGGCGAACGCTGGGACGACCACCTCGCCAAGATGTGCGACTTCTGGTCATCCGTGACGCTGGTGAGCGGCCGCTACAAGGGCCGGCCACTGCCTGCCCACATGCGGCTGAAGGACGTCCGTCCGGAGCACTTCACCCAGTGGCTGGCGCTGTTCCGGAAAACCGCCAAAGAGGTCTGTCCGCCCGATATCGCCGCCGTCTTCATCGAGCGTGCGCAGCGCATCGCCGAGAGCTTCCAACTCGGCATGTTCTTCCATCCCGGCGGCCCTCTCTCCGTTCCCCCGGCGCCGCAGGGAACGGCGCCGTGACCCGGGGCGGCACGCGCTCGATCTCCATTCGTCGTCCCGCCAGGTGTCAAGCCGGGGGCCTGCACACCCGCCGCGCGGCGCAGCGACAGCCGGCGGGCCCGACCGGGCCGCTGCTGCCGGACGCCCCGGCGCCCGCCCCGCGATTCAGCTTCTGGACCGCCCGCGCGTCATTTCCGTAAGCCCTCGATCTCCTCGACCTTGCGGCCGTCCCTGCGGCGGTATGCCGGCATCGACCAGTTGTAGGTGATGGCCAAGCCGCGCACCGCGAAGGTAACCGCGACGCCCGCCGCACCCGCCGCCAGGCTGGGCAGCGCCAGTGCCGCGAGGGCCACGTAGGTACAGGCGCCGAGCCCCGAGGCGGTGACGTAGATCTCACGACGCAGGATGACCGAGGGCTCGTTGCCGACGAGATCGCGCACGATCCCGCCCACCGTGCCGGTGATCACGCCCATGACGACCGCGACCACCGCGCCGGTGCCGTTGTCCAGGCCCTTGGCGGTCCCGGCGACGGTGACCAGTGCGAGCCCCAGGGCGTCGAACCAGAGCAGCAGGCGGTAGCGGGATTCAACGAGATGGGCCGAGAAATGCACCGCCACGGCAGTGACGAGGCAGGCGACGATGTGATGGGGCGCGACCATCCAGAAGACCGGCACATCCAGGAGCAGGTCGCGCACGGTGCCGCCGCCGACGCCGGTCAGCACGGCGAGCCACATGAAACCGACGACGTCCAGGCTCTTGCGCGAGGCCGTCAGGGCGCCGGAAACCGCAAAAACCACCACCGAAAGAATATCGACGGTCAAGAGGAGCTCGGTCGGGGCGACAAGGTTCATCATGGGCGGCCTGCCTTGCTAGGTTCGGGGTCGGTGCCGGCTCTGCGCCGAACACCGCCCCACAGTCTAGCCGACCGCAGGAGAAGAACGCCACGCGAAGGGTACGCGCGTGCTCTGCCCCTTAGACCGCGTCCCCCAAGCGGGTACCTTCAACGCCATCAAAAAGGTGCAGCCTGTTGCGGGAAACCGCGAGGCGCACCTCAGAGCCCTCCTGCAACCGCTGCAGAAAGCGCTCCTCGAATACCCCCTTCATAACAATGCCGGATTTCCGCAGCGTCACGATTCCGCGCGCGCCCAGCAACTCGACGAACTCGACCAGGAAATCGATGGTGCCTGCCGTCTCCTCCCCGGCCAGGTCCTCCGGAAAGTAGAAGTCATCCGGCCTGAGGCCCATCGTCACCGGGCTCTTCTCCGGCAGGCCGCCGGTCGCGATCCCGAAAGCTCCCAGTTCGGTGACCAGCCTGCCGTCCGCCACGGTTCCCTGCAGAAAATTCATCGAAGGGCTGCCGACAAACCCGGCCACCATGACGCTTGCGGGCCGAAAGAAGATGTCGGCGGGCGTTCCCATCTGCTCGATTTGCCCACCGTTCATCACCACGATGCGGTCCGCCATGGTCATGGCTTCTTCCTGGTCGTGCGTCACGTAGACGGTGGTCGCACCGAGTTCACGGTGCAGCCGCAGCAACTCCGTGCGCATCTCGACCCGCAGCTTCGCGTCGAGATTGCTCAGAGGTTCGTCGAAGAGGAAGAGGTTCGGATTTCGGACGATCGCCCGCCCAATCGCCACGCGTTGCTGCTGGCCGCCGGAAAGCTGCTTGGGCTTGCGGTCCAGAAGGTCCGACAAGGACAGCAGGCGCGCTACCTTCTCCACCCGGTCGGCGATTTCCGCCTTCGGCATGTTCCGCGCTTTCAGGCCGAACCCCATGTTCTCGGCAATGGTCATGTTGGGATAAAGCGCATAGTTCTGGAAAACCATGGCAACGTCGCGCTGCCTTGGCTCGAGATCGGACACATTGCGCCCGGCGATCCAGATCTCGCCGGACGTCTGGCGCTCCAAGCCAGCCAGCAGCCGCAGGGTCGTGGACTTGCCGCACCCCGAAGGGCCGAGGAAGACCGTGAATTCGCGGGGCTGGATGGTGAGATCTATGCCCTTGAGTATCTCGACCGCGCCGAATTTCTTGGTGACTTGTATCAGTTGGGCGCCTTCCATAGGCGGAACCTCACGTCTTGACTGCACCGCCGCCGAGGCCGCGGATCAGATGTTTCTGAACAAAGAAGGAAACGACCAGAATCGGCACGACGGCAAGCAGGATGGCCACAGCCATCTTTCCCATATCCACGCCGCGGAAGGTCCAGAACCCGGCTATGGCCACCGGCAGCGTGCGACTCTCGCCACCGGTCAGGATGAGCGCGTAGAAGAGGTCATTCCACGACAGTACGAAGCCGAAAACCGACGCAGCCGCGATCCCCGGGCGGATGGTCGGCAGCACGACACGCCAGAAGGCCTGGAACTGGGTGCAGCCATCGATCATCGCCTGCTCCTCCAGCTCGCGCGGCACCTCGTCGAAAAAACTGATGAGGAACCAAGTGACGACCGGAACGACGAGCGTCAGATGGGTAATGATCACGCCCGCCAGACTGTCAATCAGCCCCAGCCGGTAGAAGACCAGAAACAGCGGCAGGATCAGGATCGCCGGCGGCATCATTTCCGCGGCCAGGATGGCGAAGCGCGAAGCTCCGCCCGCCTTGAACCGCGAAAAGGAGTAGGCCGCCGGGCATCCGACCAGCAGCGCGATCACCACCGTCGATACGGACACGATGAGGCTGTTGAGGACGTTCCGGGGGACTTCCGAGCCGGCGACCACCTCGATCCAGTTGCTGAGCGAGGGAGTGAAAACCCAGACGTCCGGTTCGGATACGAGGTGCGACGGCTTGATCGAGGCGAGGAAAATCCAGATAAAGGGGAACAGCACCACCGCCACCGCCGCGGCGACGACAATTTCGACGGCCAGTTGTGCGATTTTCGCCGAGTATCGCTTGGTCTTCATACCGCGGGCCTCACCTGCGTCTCGTCGACATATAAAGGGCAACAACCAGCGCCAGGGTTATCGTCACCAGGACGAACGCCATCGACGCGGCTTCGCCGAGCCGGAAGAACCGGAATCCGGTCTTGTAGATCAAGAACTGAATGGTCTCCGTCGCGTCGCCGGGACCCCCGCGCGTAATCGCATAGACATATTCAAAGACCTTGAAGGCATCCAGTGCCCGGATGATGACGGCAACGACGATCACCGGCTGCAACATCGGCAGGGTCAACTTGCGGAAGGTCAGCCAGGCCGAGGCGCCATCGACCCTGGCGGCCTCAAAAGGCGACCGCGGCAAGGCCTCCAGCCCCGCCAGGAGCATCAGAACCATGAACGGCGTCCACTGCCAGACGTCGATCAGGATGATGCTGAACAAGGCGAGATCCGGGCCGAACCAGTCTACGGTGATGCCCAGAGCGGCGAGATAATGGGGAATCACGCCGAGTTCGGAATTCAGAAGAAAGCGGAACATCAACCCGACGGCGATCGGCGTGATGAACATCGGCGCCAGTAGTATGGCGCGAGCGACGTTCTGAAACCGCACCAGCTTCTGCAGCAGCAGCGCCAAACCGAGGCCGATGACCAGTTCCAAGGTGACCGCGCCGCCCACGAAAACGAAGGTGTTGCTGAGCGCGTTCCAGAACGAACCGTCGGAGAGTATGAACTCGTAGTTGCCGCTGCCCTCGAAACGCACATCGTCAATTCGGGTCAGCCGGTAGTCGTGCAAAGATATCCAGCCGGAGAAAGCCAGCGGATAGATCATGATGCCCGCGAGCAGCAGGGCCAGCGGCAGGATCAGACGAAGACGCAGCGACACGCGGGCCGGCTCCTCAAAAGCAAACGGCCGGAGAAAATCTCCGGCCGTATGCCAACTGCGGATTACTGGGCGCGCTCGACACGGCGTGCCGCATCCTTAAGCGCGTCCTCGACGGACTTCTGCTCGGAAACGGCGGCGCTAAGCTCCGTCCCCACGATCTCGATGACCTCCTCGGCGCTGTTGCCGGTTGCAAGCGGCGCGGCGTCCTCGAGAATCGACAGAACGGTCTTGTAGTATTCCTCGCCGAATCCCTGCTCCCAAACCTCAGGGTCCGAGACCACGCTCGTCCGCATGGGCGCTCCACCGGCGATGACACGCTGCTTGTCGACCTGCTTGCTGGTGATCCAGGAGACGAACTGCCAGGCGGCGTCCTTCTGCTCCGAATTTGCGGTGACGGACCAGTGCCAGGCCCCCAAGACCGCCTTTCCGCCCGGCACCTCGTAGAGCTTGAACTTACCGGCGAGATCACCCGCGATTCCGTCCTTCTTGTTCAAGGTCGGCAGCATCCAGTTGTAGCTGAGCATGGTCGCGGCGCGGCCGGAAGCCACCGCCCGCAGCGCCTCGTCGAAACCCCAGTTCAAGGAGCCTTCCGGCGCGGCGGCCTTGTAGGTCTCGATGTAGAGGTTCAGGGCCTGGGCGGCCTCCGGGCTGTCGATGGTGACATTGCCCGACTCGTCGGTCACTTCGCCACCGGTCGCATAGAGCCAGTTCTTCCATTCCTCCATGATCTTATAGCCACGCTGCGGCTGCATCGCGACGCCCGCCATCCCATCGGTCGTGAGTTCCTTCACCACCGAGACATAGTCTTCCAGGTTCGAGGGAACGGTCAGCCCTTTTTCGTCGAAGATGTCCTGGCGGACAATCAACCCCAGGGCATAGTTGTAGTAGGGAACGCCGTAGATCTTGCCATCCACCACGCCGACGTTGCGGATCGGCTCGATGAAGTCCTCGAAGTCGTAGCCCTGGCTTTCGGCAATGCGCCCGTCCAGTTCCTCAAGGTAGCCGGCGCGGGCGAACTGCTGCATCCAGGGATTATCGACGATGATCACATCGTAGACCGCCGAGGGCGCCAGAGAGGACGTCAGGATCTTGTCCCGCATCGCATCGAACGGCATCGCGTCAAAGGTGATGGTGATATCGGGATGTGCTTTGGTGAACTCCTTGCTGAGTTCACGCACGATATCGTACTCGGGCACTTCCTCGATGATGATGTTGAGTTCCGCTGCCTCGCTTGCGCTCGCAGTCGCCGTTAGCAAGCAGCCGATTGCGAAACTTCCCAGAAGATACTTTGCTTTCCTATTCATCGTTTTGTCCTTTTGCCTCCACGTCATTGTGCTGTTTCTTCGGAAAAATACTCAGGCCGTCGCCAAACCGCTCCTCGCGGCGGCGAGAATCTCCGGGAGTTCGTCCAGGCCCGTGATCCGGCGATCCGCCGGAGATAGCCGCACGCCGTCCGCCGAGATGGCGACGGCGAGACATCCGGCCGCGGCGGCGCTGCGCAGGCCGGTTTCGCTGTCTTCGACAGCCACCACCTGCTGCGGGACCAGCCCCAGACGGTTGGCCGCCAGGCGATAGGGAGTTGGGTCCGGCTTACCCTTGGCCACGTCGTCGAGGCTCAAGGAAAAATCGAATATGCCGCTGGCGCCCAGCATCTCCAGGTTGACGTCCACGACGCTGCGGTTGGAGTTCGAGACCGCGACCTGGCGAAGCCCGAGGTCTCGCGCTTTCAGAATGGTCTCCACCGCAAAAGGCTGTATCCGAAGTTCGCGGCGGAGCTTTCGATAATGGTCGTTGATCCTGGCGATCCACTCGTCGCGCCCCAGGCGGGCCGGAAATCTCCGCACAAGCGCTTCCCAGACTCCATGGACGCTGACTCCGACGAAGGTATCCTCCGGCAGGTCCGAGATATCGACGCCGTAGCCGTCGCAGGTCGCGATCAGGGCTTTCAAGTGGGTGGGCTCGCTGTCGATCAGCGTTCCGTCGATGTCCCACGCGATGGCTTCGATCTTCATGGTCTGCTCTTGGGTTCGACGGCGGCCATGGCGCGGTACGTCTGGCGAAAACGCCCGTAGCCCTCCTGGTAAACCTGGGCGTTCGCCGCGTTTGGCCGGATCACCTCGCCTTCCCGGATGTATTTGCGGGAACCGGTCCAGTCCTGCGAGAGGCCCGATCCGATCACCGCCATCCAGGCCGCCCCCAGGCAGGACCCCGGATGACCGGTGAGAAGCTGAACCGGCTGCTGCAGGATGTCCGCGACGATCTGCATCCACAGCCGGGAGCGGGCGCCACCGTCGGAGGCCACGAAGCGGCGCGTCGGGTGCCCCATGTCGTTCAACACCTCGATGTGGTGGCGAAAGGCGTAGCCGAAGCCCTCCAGGAGCGCGCGCCACATATGCGCCGGGCGATGATTGAAACTGAGCCCCGTCACGATGCCGCGGGCATCCGGATCGTGGATCGGCGTCTTCTCGCCCAGAAAATAGGGAATGACCTGAACGCCGCCGGCACCCGGCGGGATCTCCTCCGCCAGGCGGTCCAAGTAGGCATGGGGCGTCACCCCCTCGCGGGCGGCGGCGGCCGTCTCGCCGGCCGCGAAGTGATCGACGAACCAGTTGAGCGCCGACCCGCCGCTCGCCATGCAGCCGTTCGGCATATAGAGACCCGGGACCAGGTGATAGTCCAGGTACATGCGCGGGTCCGGCACGGCCCGTTCCGTCGCGATGAGAATGTCCGCGGCGCCGCCGAACTTCAGCAGCACGTCACCGCTGCCCGCGATGCCGGCGGCAAAAGCCGACGCGATGTGATCCGCCGCTCCGCCGACCACCGGCGTGCCAGCCTTCAGACCCGTCTGCGCCGCGGCCTGCGCGGTTACCTGCCCGAGAACTTCGTGCGATGCGACCAGGGGCGGTATCGCCGTCTCGGGAATGTGGGCAAGAGCGATAAGATCGGCGGAAAGCCGTCTTTCATGCACGTCGACGAAGCCGGCTTCCAGCGCCCAGTTCTGCTCGACGGCGCGGCGGCCCGTCAGCCGCCAGTTGATGTAGTCATAGGATCCGCAGACCGTGGCGATCCGCGAAAACACGTCAGGTTCATGCTTTTCTATCCACCGCAGCTTCGCGGTCACGAGCTGCTGGTTGATGCCGTTGCCGGCCCTGGCGAGAAAATCGGATTCCGGCACCTCCGCCAGCAGATCCTCGACCTCCCGCCCGCAACGTCCGTCCGACTGCTGGATCGAGGGGCGCAATACGCGCCCCTCCTCATCCAGCAGCACGACGGCCGGCAGCATCCCCGCGACACCGACTCCGGCAATGTCGTCGGCCTTCATCCCGCTCTCGCTAAGAAGCTGCGGAACGATCGCGCAGACGTTGGCCCACCACTCTTCGGGATCTTCCTCCGCCCAACCCGGTTGCGGCGCCTGAAAGGTCACCGGCCGCGAGGCCAGGCAAAGGCCCTCCTCGTCCGGGCGCAGAATCACGCCGATCGTCGAGGTCGTACCGATATCGATGCCGAGAACCGCGGACATGATACGCCCTAACGAAGCCCTTCGACGACGTCCATGAACCGCTTCACCCGGCTGCCGTCGACGGCGTTCCAGGTATTGCCGTCGACCTTGAAATGCGTACCGATGACGCAGCCGTCGGCCACGGAGAGAACGTCTTGGACATTGTCGATGTTGACGCCGGTATTGGCAAAGACGGGCACGTCGTCGATCACTTCCGCAACCTTGCGCAGATCGGAGGAATCCGCCGGCTGGCCGGTGATCGGACCGGACACCAGGATGGCATCGGCAAGAGAGGAGAAACGAGCGCTCTTGGCGCGCAGTTCGATCGGCCTCTGGTCCAGGCTGTGCGCGAACTCCGCATTGATGTTGAACAACAGCTTCATGTCGTCGCGGCCGAGGTTCCGGCGCAGACGCATCGGCGTCGCGCAGTCAGGTGCCCAGACGCCCATGTCGGAAGCGAACACACCGGTAAAAATCTCACGCACGAAGGAAGCGCCGGTCACGGCGCCGATGGAGACCGAAGCAACCGGATCCCACAGGTAGTTCACGCCGAAGGGGACCTTGATTTCCTCTTTGGCCACACTCACGACAGTGGTCATCGCGGCGATGCTCTCAGGAGTCGCGTTCAGCAGGTAGGGCCTGTCGTTTTCGTTGCCGAACATGATGGCATCGACGCCGCCGGCCTGCAGCTTGCCGATATCGCTCAGGACATCGTCAATGAGCTTGTTCATGCCCCCATCGGCATCGTAAAGCGGCGAGCCCGGAAGCGCTCCGATGTGCGCCATGGCTATTACAACTTTCCGTTTTTCACCGAAGCATTCGAAAATCATAAGGTCCTCTTTCTGAAACGATGCGTCACTCGGCAACGCACACTTTGACACCAGCCTCGTGAAGCTTTTCCGCGAGGCTGCCGGTTGGCTCCTGATCGCACACCAGGGCATTGATCGAACTGAGATCGGTTATCTTGACGATCGAAAGGCGCCCGAACTTCGAACTGTCGAGCAGCACTGCGCGCCGCTCCGCGGATTCGATCATCGCCCGCTTCACTTCGGCATCTTCCAGCGAGTAGTCGAAGAGGCCCTCGTTCGCGAGCCCGCTGGCCCCGAGAAACGCCCAGTCGAAGCGAAAACTCTTGAGCTGATTGCGGGTCATCGATCCCACGGCCGAGGGTTCGGAGCCGCGGATCTCGCCGCCGGGCATATAGAGCCGCGGCACCCCCGACGACAGGAACAGGGCAATCTTCAAGCTGTAGGTGAAAACCCGGATGTCCATGTCCTTGACGGCATGGGCCATGCACAGCGCGGTCGAGCCGATGTCCAGGGCGATCGTCTGTCCCGGCTCCACAAGGCTCGCGGCCAGCTTGCCGATGCGCGCCTTGGCATCGCTGTTGCGCTGGATGCGCTCGTCGATTTCCGGCTCCAGGAGATCGATCCCCCAGGTCCGCGTGCTGGTGATCGGCACCGCACCGCCATGCGCGCGCTCCGCAACCCCTTTCTCCACCATCTGGTCGAGGTCCCGGCGAATGGTCATTTCCGACACATTCAGGTGCTCGGCCAGTTGAGAGATCGACAGGTAGCCGGACTGGGCCAGAAGCAAGGCCAGCCGGTCACGCCTGTCCGGTCCGGAAAGGCGCTTCTCCGGCTTCGTGGTTTTGATTTCGCTTTCGCTGGTCATCGATCCGCAACATCCTTCTGATGTGAAAAACATCACATAGTTTGTGATTAATCAATCAAATTTTGTTATTTCACTCACAAATCTATTGAATCCTGAGCTTCCCCGTCGGAAAATTACAGGATTAACAAACAGCGGGGTCCCCATGAAAACCGAAACCGTTCTGATCACAGGCGCAGCAAATGGCATCGGCCGCGCCACCGCCCTGGCCTTTGGCCGAGAAGGAGCGCAGGTCGCCGTCACCGACAAGGACGAGCAGGGCGCCGCGGCCGTCGCTGCGGAAATCGGTCCGAGAGCGCGCGCTTTTGGCCTGGACGTGACCGATGCCGCCGCCGTCGCGCGGGTCTTCGACGAAGCCGCCGCCGCGCTCGGCCCCATCACGGTGGTGCATGCCAATGCCGGCGTTTCGAGCATGAAGCGGGCGGTGGATCTGACGGAAGCGGACTGGGACTTCAATTTCTCGATCAACGCCAAGGGCGTCTTTCTGACCAACCAGGCCGCCGTACGCCATTTCCTGGCCCATGGCACGAAGGGCGTGATCGTCAACACCGCATCGCTTGCCGCCAAGGTCGGCGCCCCGCTGCTGACCCACTATTCCGCGAGCAAGTTCGCCGTCATCGGCTGGACACAGGCGTTGGCGCGCGAGGTCGCGGCCGACGGCATTCGCGTCAACGCCGTATGCCCCGGATTCGTGAAAACGCCGATGCAGGACCGCGAGGCGGCCTGGGAAGCGGAACTGCTCGGCACGACACCGGAGGCGGTCCTGCAATCCTACATCGACCAGACCCCCCTCGGACGCCTCGAAACCCCCGAGGACGTCGCCGACGTCGTCGTCTTCCTCGCCTCGGACGCCGCGCGCTTCATGACCGGACAGGGCATCAATGTGACCGGCGGCGTCTACATGACGTAAGGCGCCGCCACGGCGCGGCGCCGGTAAACCATGGCGCCGCGTCGTGCCAGAGGCGGGTCGAGAACGAGCGAGAGGCTAATGTATGGTCGAGAGGAAGGCCTTCAGGCGGTCGCTCTGGGCGGAGCCGAAGAAATGATCCGGCGAGCCCTCGTGCTCGATCCGCCCGTCCTCCATCAGGACCAGGCGGTCGGAGATCTGGCGCGCGAAGTTCATCTCGTGCGTGACGATCATCATCGTCATGCCGCTTTCGGCGAGTTCCCTGATCACCGCCAGCACTTCACCGGTCGTTTCGGGATCGAGAGCGCTGGTGGGCTCGTCGAAGAGCATCAGGTCGGGATCCATGGCGAGGGCACGGGCAATGGCGGCGCGCTGCTGCTGTCCGCCTGAGAGCTTGAGCGGATAGGCGTGCGCCTTCTCCGCCAAGCCGACACGCTCCAATAGCGACATCGCCCTGTCGATAGCTTGCTTCTTCGACTGCCCAAGCACGAGCACCGGCGCCTCGATGATGTTTTCGAGCACCGTCATATGCCAGAACAGGTTGAACTGCTGGAACACCATGCCGATGTGGCGCCGCTGGGCGACGATTTGGCGGTTGCCCAAAGGCACCAGCTTGCCTTGCCTTTCGCTATAGCCGATGAGATCGCCGGCCACGAACAGCCGCCCCCCCTGATAGGTTTCGAGCTGGTTGATGCAACGCAGAAAGGTGCTTTTCCCCGAACCTGAAGGGCCGATGATCGAGACGACTTCGCCCCGGGAGACATTCAGGCTCACGCTTTTCAGCACCTGGTGCTCGCCGAACCACTTGTCCAGGTTCTCCGCGCGAACCAGCCAATTCGATCGATCGTCCATAGTCATCGCCTGTCGTCAGCCCCGGCCCGGCCGAGCAGATAGTAGCTCATGCTCTGACGCCAGCCGGAGACAGCTTCGTCTAGTTCGTGGGCCCGCAGCCTGGTCTCGATGATGCCTTGTACGATGTTCCAGATGGTGGTCAGGAGCAGGTAGTTGAGCGAGACCAGAATCAGCAGCTCGAAAGTCTTGAAGGTTACCGCCGACATACTCTCGGTAAGCAGAAATATCTCCTGCACGCCGATCACGCTCGCCAGCGAGGTCGTCTTCAGCATGTGATTGAAGTCGTTGCCGAGTGGCGGGACGATTACGCGCGTGGCCTGGGGCAGGACAATCCGGCGCGTTACCATGAGGGTTCCCATCCCCAAGGATTTCGCCGCTTCGATCTGGCCGCGCGCCACTGCCTGGATCCCGTTACGCACGATCTCGGCCATATAGGCCCCTTCGTGAATCGCAAGGCCGATCACGGCAGCCTGGAAGGAGGCCGAGAGCGTGATGCCGAAAATTGTAAGATCCGAGAACCTGAAGAACCCGGCCGCCGCGAGGCCGGAGAAGAAAAACACCAGCAGCACCAGGACCGGAATGCCCCGAACCAGCCAGACGTAGAACGCACAGAGGCCACTCAGCAGCTTAAAGCGCGACAACCGTCCGAAGCCCACCAGCGTTCCGATGGCCAGCCCCAGCAACATCGCCAGGACGGCCATCGCAACGGTTCGGCCAAGGGCCATCAGGAAGGCATCTCCCGGGTTTACCAGGCGGTCCCAGAAGAAATACCAGTCGAACTCCATATCAGAGTTCCGATCCCTGCATGTTCCACTTTTCGATCAGCTTCGTATAGGTCCCGTCCGCCATGATGGAGTCGAGACTGGCCTGGATCGCCGAAACGAGCTCTTCGTTGCCTTTGCGAATACCGATCCCGGTGAGGATCAGCCCGAACGGCTGGCCTTCCAGGCGAAACGCCTCAGGCCGCAAGCCGACGTAGTAGGACGCCGCCGTCGTCGTGGTTCCGACGTATTCGACCTGGCCGGTCGCCAATTGATGGAAGGTTTCGGTCGTCGTGGGCAGGACGACCAGATTGATTTCCGGCTTGCCCTCGGCCTTCAGCTTCTCGTTCGCTTCATTGGCGAGATTGTGGATGGTCGTGCCGTTCGGAACGGCCAGTTTCTTGCCTGACAGCGCCTCGAGGCTGTCGACGGTCTCGGCATTGTCCTTGGGCGCCACGATGCGCTGGCCGGTCCGCGAAAACGGAACCATCTCGATAATCTCGAGGCGCGAGGGCTTGATGAACAGTTCCTGCATAAGCGCGTCACACTGCTGCGCCTGCAGCGCCGGGATGAGGCCGACGAACTTGAGCTGCACCCAATTGACCTCAAGCCCCATGCGGGCGGCGATCTCGGTGCCGAGTTCGACCTCGAATCCGACCGGACGCCGCTCGGTGTCGTAGTTGGCGCGCGGCGGGTTATCCAGCGTCGCGCAATAGGTGATGGTCCCCTTGTCGGCGAGCTCCGCGGGCGCCGCCAGTTGGCCGGCCGCCGCCGGCGCGGCATTTGCCGCCAGGACAACGGCAACCGCCAGGCTTCCAAGCGAAACGGCCGCATTTCGCAGGCTCGACTGCGGCGCACCTAAACGCCACTTCATTGCAGACAGCTGGTTCATCGATCGCACCCCTGTTCCATAGGTTTGGGAAACAACTTGCGCCATCCTTGATCGCTTCGTCACAAACAAACAATGATGAGCACATTTTTGTTTGATTATGTTGGAACAAATCTCAGATTCGATCAAGCGGGATTGCGCGGAACAGCGTCGTATTCTGATTCGTCGCCTCGCGGGTTGGCACATCTAAAGCCATTTAAAACCTTAGATTTTAGATGAAGGCAAGCCGGCGTTGAGGAGATCGCGAAGTCTGCAAAGCCCCAGATAGAGGCAGAGCCTTGAACAAAAATAAACACAATCACAATCGAATATGTTCGTTCCACGGGCGGCATGCTAAGCTGGCTTGCAATACGTGCCTCATCGCCCGCAGGATTACGCCATGATTGACGATACCAATCACTTGAATCAGGCGGGAGACACCGCCGGCCCGAAGGAATCGCGTCCCCGAATCCCCACGCGGAAGCGGCATCTCTGCATTCTCGACCAGCTCTCGGCGGAGCGCGCCGTTACCGTCTCTGCCCTGGCGGCGGAACTCGATGTATCGGATATGACGATACGGCGCGACCTGATCGAGTTGGAACGCGAAGGACGCCTGGTGCGCGTCCACGGTGGCGCCATCGCGCCCAGCGCGCCGCCCCCGGTCACAATGGACAAGGACGAGCCGAGCTTCGACTCCCGCCTCCAACAGAGGCGGGAGGCCAAACTCGCGATAGCAGGCGCCGCCGCGGAGATCGTCGCGAAGTACCGCACCATCGCGTTGGACGTCGGCACCACCACATTTCTCTTGGCGACATTGCTGCGCAAGCTGGAACACACCAAGATCTTCACCAACAGCATGCGGATCGCCGCCGAACTCGATGGTACGGCCGCGGACGTCTACATCGCCGGCGGCCGGCTGCGCGACGGCGAGCAATCGGTCTGCGGTCCTTCGGCCGTGGCACAGTTCGAGGCCTTGTGGTTCGACGTTTCCGTAATAGGCGTGTCCGGGGTCACAAGCGAAGGGCTGTTCGACTATTCCTTCGAGGAAGTGGACATGAAACGCGTCTACCTGCGGCGCGCCGCCCTCAAGATCGCGCTCTGCGACTCCGCCAAGTTCCAACGCATGTCGCTGATGAAGATCGCGCCGCTGGAGGACTTGGACATCCTCATCACGGATGCCGCGCCGCCAAAAGCGCTCGCCGCCGCCCTGGACGCGGCCAACGTCGATGTCCGAATCGCACGCCCCGGCCTTCCTTCGTAACCTAAGTCCACCCCACGCCCGGAGGATCCGTCACTCCACCTCGTCTCCGAGGCTCAGCGTCTTTACATGAGGCTCCACAGAGACCGTAGTGTCTCACATATGCGCATTTTCAGACGGGCAGTCTCACATCGGCGGACAGCCGCTTGGCGCCAGGAGCGGAATTCCTGTCTCGCCGATCAGCGGGGTGGTTAGGCGCTGACTTTGCCGGCAGCACGATTCTCCGCATGATTGTCTCTCGCGGTCAACGAGGCCGAACGGCAACGAACCACGCTTTTCTGGAAGCTGTTCTGAGGTATCGGGCCTCCTGACGATGCCGTCATCTCCCACGAGCCCTTTTTGGCAGGTCACCACATCTAGGCTGACGAGGCCTTCGTCGCCGCGCATCCACTGATCGAGCCCCCCTGCTACGTACGAGGCGGCACCTTCCTAGGCCGGACAGGCGGGCCGCTTAGACGGAAGCAGTCGAGGCGACCCGAGTACGGCGCCAGAGCCACGCCTCGCCATGACGGGTGTTCTAATCGAGGATATCGATCTCGCCGGAAAGCCAGGGCCATCGCCCGAACAACGTGCCGACAAGCATCTCCTGCAGCGTTTCCCGGGCCGATCCGGCAAGCCTCTCCGGTGCGGCCCCCAGATATCCGCTTCGTCCAATCATGGTAAGGATCCTCGAAAAGACGTGGCGGCGCAGCGGCACGGCTTCCACCCGATCCAGGACGCCTACGTCGTTCATCAGGCACAATGGTGTGGAAAGACTCCAGCCGAGCCCCTTTGCAACGCTGGAATGCAAGCCGGCAATGCTGTCGAACTCCATTCGGAACGGCAGATCCAGCTTCATCCGATTGATCTGCCGCTCCACCTTAAGGCCGATTGCAGAGCGCTGAGAATAGCGTATGAAGGGCCGCCGGCTCAGATCCTCCAGGTCGATGCGCTTGAGCCGCCAGGATTTGGGTACAATGACGATGAAATTCTCTCGGACAAGTGCATGCCGCTCCAGGCTGTCCATATCATCCAGTTCATCCGATGCGGTGATGATGATGTCGGCGGCGTGGTTCAACAGCTCGGCATGGTTGTTCAGAGAACTGCCGACCCAGATCCGCCATCGGTTCGATATGTCACTCATCTCGTCGACCAGGACGGGCCCTAGAATATTTGCCATGCTTTCGACCATTGCCACGGTCAAGCTGGAGAGCCCCACCTCTCGCACTTCGCGGACGGCGTTGTAAGCCTCTGCCGTGGCCCGCAAGACCTCGCCGGACACCCGATAGAGACGAACTCCGGCATGCGTCAACTTGATGGGCCGCGTGTTGCGATCGAACAGGTCCGCTTCGAGCGCCCCCTCAAGTTGCGCAATTGCTTCCGACACACTCGATTGAGTGGTGTTCAGCAGACGCGCCGTCTTTGTCATGTTGCGGGACTCGGCCACCATGGAGAATATCCGTAGCGCCTTTAAGTTGAACTCCGGCGGAAGCTCCATTCTTTAACCCCGAGAAGAGAATTGACTGCCAGGATTGGTCATCCCGGGTTTCCACCAAAAGGATTGAGGACGCAGCGGACGCACCCTCGACCGTTCCCGCTTTCGTAGCCTCGGCACCAAAGAACGGCTCACACCGTCAACGGCTGCCGGAAGTAACCCACCCGGGCCGACTCTTTCGGCGAATGACGATCTTGATAGCATAGCATGCCACCACCTGTCGGCTTGCTACGCATCGTCCCCCGCGAACAGTACAATCGAATTTTCCGATGGTCTCCCTTAGTCGCTTCAGTTTCAACAGAAAGTGTCCTTCACTTTGCCTATTGGTTTGACCAGCCGATAACGAGGCTCCCGCCAAGGGAAGCCGGAACGGACCGCAAATAAAGGGCGAACCGCGGCCGTCACCTGGTCGGCAGACTGCTGATAGGACAGGGGGATCCACCGCATGAAGCACTTACGTATCGCCGCTGCGACAATTGCCTTGTCGATTGCCGGAACCATGAGCGGCTCGGCCGCATCCGAACCGACACAAGGCGGCACGTTCATCATCGGCATCGAGGGTGAGCCGTCGACCGCAACCGCTCATATGGCAACCGACACGACGGCCTTGATGGTGGCCTCCAACGTGTTCAATGGCCTGATCTCGATTGACTTCAACTTCGAGCCGCAGCCCGACCTGGCAACCGGCTGGGCCATCTCCGATGACGGTCTGGTTTACACCTTTCACCTTGCGGAGAATGCGACTTGGCATGATGGCGTGCAGGTAACCGCCGAAGATGTCGAGTTCACATTCAATGAAATCATAGCGAAGGTTCACCCCCGCGCCGCATCCTGGTACAGCAATGTCGCTTCCGCGGTCGCAACAGACCGCTTCACCTTCGAGATCACGCTTAAAGAACCCTACGCGCCGTTCATGACAGTAATCGGGAACGTCCTCGGCTCCGGTACGCTTATCCTGCCAAAGCACGTTTACGAAGGAACCGATCCCAAGACCAACCCGGCGAACTTTGCGCCGATCGGAAGCGGACCCTTCAAGTTCGTGAAATGGGAGCGCGGCAGCTATATCGAGTTGGAGCGTAACGACGACTATTTCAAGAATGGGCAGCCCTATCTCGACCGGGTCATCGTTCAGTTTCTCCCCGACGCAGCCTCCCGTCTTCTCGCCTTTGAGCGCGGAGAAGTCGACTTCCTGCACTGGTACATCGTGCCATACGACCAAGTCGCCCGCTTCCGCAAGGACGATGCCTTCAAGGTTGTCGATCGTGGCGGCGAAGGGGCGGCGACGAACGAGTTCCTGCTCTTCAACCACAGGAACGAGTTTCTCAAAGACGTTCGTGTTCGTCGCGCGATTGCCCACGCGATCGACCGGAAGAACATCGTTGAGAAAGCCCTGTTCGGCGAGGGCCGGGTTGCTCACAGCCATGTCAACAGCGGCCTTGGCTGGATCTTCGACGACCGGAACGACCTCTATACCAACGTGGATGTCGATGCCGCCAATCGACTGCTCGACGAGGCCGGGCACGCTCGGAATGCTGATGGAATCCGCTTCAGCCTGAGGATTGCCTGGGCGACCGGCCGGGAATACGAAGGCCGGGCCGCCGAGATCATCAAGGACAATTTAAGCAAAGTCGGCATCGACGTGCGCATCGAAGCCTCCGACCGGTCCGCCTTCATTGAAAAGGTCTTCCGGCAGTGGGACTTCGACATGGCGCATCAACTGTTCACCACCGGCCCCGATCCGACCATCAGCATCACCCCCCGCTATCACAGCAAGCAGATCAAGAAGATCCCCTTCGTGAACGGCATGGGCTACTCCAACCCCGATCTGGATGCGATCTTCGACAAGGAGCACGCCATCACCTCCCGTGAGGAGCGGGCGGCCCTGTGGCGCCAGGCCCAGGAAATACTGTTCGCCGACCTGCCGGCCCTGCCTCTGTTCGAGGTGCCGGTCGTGAACCTGGTATCGTCGCGCTTCGCGGACGTTATCACGACTCCTTTCGGGTACATTCAGTCGCGCGAGCGCGCCTACCTGAACGACTAAGCAAGGCGCAGAGGGATTCGGGCCGAATCCCTCTGAACCACCTCTCTCCCTCGTAAACTTCCGGGGATCGTCTGATGGCGGCAACCCACCTGCTAATCTACGCCTTGCGCCGCGCTCTGCAGGCGATCCCCCTTATTTTTGTCATTATCATCATCAACTTCTTCCTGATTCACAGCGCACCTGGCGATCCTCTCGACGTGCTCACCGGCAACATGGAGACGACCGAGGAGTACTTGGAGCAGTTGCGAACCGAATTCGGCCTCGACCGACCTTTGATCGAGCAACTGGGCCTCTATCTTTATAAAGCGATCCAGTTCGATCTCGGATACTCCCTTCGCTACCGCCAGGACGTCATCGATCTGATCGTCAGCCGCCTGCCGCCGACCCTCCTGTTGATGGGAACGGCGCTGGTGCTGTCCAGCGGCCTCGGCATCCTCCTCGGCGTGGCCGCCGCGCGGCGCCCCTACTCCTTCGGCGATAACGCCATGACGTTCGTCGCTCTGGCCAGCTATTCGATGCCGGTGTTCTGGCTCGGTCAGATCCTGTTGCTGATCTTTGCCTTGCACCTGGCCTGGTTCCCGGTCCAGGGCATGTACTCACTCCGCGCGCCAAGTCAGGGATTCGGAAGGCTGATGGACCTGCTGCATCATCTGGTCCTCCCGGCCGCGACCTATTCCGTCTATCACCTGACGCTGATCTTTCGACTGACGAGGGTGAAAATGCAGGAAACGATGACCCTCGACTACATCACCACGGCGAGAGCTAAGGGCGTGTCCGAAAGGCGCGTGGCATGGCGGCACGCGCTGCCAAACACGATGATGCCGGTGGTCACCGTAATCGGTCTGAATTTCGGCTTCATGCTGGCCGGGTCGGTCCTGACCGAAACCGTCTTCGCCTGGCCGGGCACCGGGCGCCTTCTCTATGAAGCGATCATGGCAAGAGACTATCCGGTTTTGCTGGGCCTCTTCACCGTCCTTTCGATCATGGTCATCACCGCAAACGTCATCACCGATGTGATCTACGCCTTGCTCGACCCGCGAGTGGTATACAAATGACGCAGGCGGCGGATCTCGAGACACCGGTCGCAAGGGCACCGGGCGTGTGGGCGATCTTCAGGCGCAACCGCCTGTCGACCCTGGGGCTTGCTATACTGGTCCTGCTCCTGGTCCTGTCGCTGGCCGGCCCCTGGCTGTCCGCTCATTCCCCCACTGACACCAACGCCGGCAACCCCTTGGAGCCGCCAAACCTCGCACACTTGATGGGCACCGACGAACTCGGCCGCGACCTTCTGAGCCGCGTCCTGGTCGGTATCCGGGTCTCCCTGATCGTCGGTGTCATCGCGGCCGCGGTGGCTACCCTGCTCGGAATCACAATCGGCTCAGTGGCGGGCTTCTTCACCGGCCGCGTGGATGACGTTCTGATGCGTGTGACCGAGATCTTTCAGGTCATTCCACGATTCTTCCTCGCGGTGGTGCTGGTCGCCTTCTTTGGCGCCAACCTGGTTAACATAATACTGGCGATCTCGCTGCTCTCCTGGCCGGAGCTCGCACGCATCGTCCGGGCGGAGTTCCTGAGCCTGAGAAACCGCCAGTTCGTCGATGCGGCACGCGTTGCCGGCGCCAGTACGTTGTTTCTGATCTTCGTCGAAATCCTGCCCAATGCGCTCATGCCAGTGGTCGTCAACGCAACGCTTCAGGTCGGTCAGGCCATGCTGTTGGAGGCAGGACTGAGCTATCTCGGGCTTGGCGACCCGTCCCAGATCAGTCTCGGCTTGATGCTCCATCAGGCACAGCAGATCATGCGGACTGCGTGGTGGTCGACCTTGTTCCCCGGCCTCTTTCTCGCCCTCGCCGTCCTTGCCATCAACTTGGTCGGCGACGGCTTGAACGACGTCTTCAGCCCACGATCACGCGAGCGCTAGCCATGTCACCCCTGCTTGAGGTCCGCAACCTTGTCACGAGACTCCGCAGCGAAACGGCCAATGTGACGGCTGTCGACAACGTCGCGCTCTCGGTCGAACCAGGCGAGTCCGTCGCCCTCGTCGGTGAGTCGGGATGCGGAAAAAGCATGACCGCGCTCTCATTGATGCGTCTGCTTCCGCCGATCGCGGAGATCGATCCGAAGTCGTCGATCCGACTGAATGAAACGGAGCTCGTCAACCTGCCACCAGACCGCATGAAGAGCGTACGAGGCAGTCAGATGGCGATGATCTTCCAGGACCCGATGACATTCCTCAATCCGGTCATGCGTATCGGTGACCAGATCGTTGAGGCGATCGCGGCTCATGGCACGAAAAACCACGCGGACTGCGCCCTGCTGGCTCTGGAGGCACTGAGGCGGGTTAAGATTCCGGCGCCTGACGTGGTGCTCCGCTATTACCCTCACCAGCTTTCCGGCGGCATGCGTCAGCGTGTTCTGATCGCGATCGCGATCTCGTGCAATCCGGCCCTGTTGATTGCGGACGAGCCGACCACCGCCCTGGACGTGACGATCCAGGCCCAGGTCATGGACCTGCTGAGCGAGCTTCGCCGCGAACTCAACAGCGCCCTCCTCCTCATCACCCATGACCTTGGGCTCGTGGCCGAATATGCCGAGCGCGTCTACGTAATGTACGCGGGACAGATCGTCGAAGAAGCCCCCGTCGACGAGTTGTTCCAGGATCCGAAGCACCCCTATACCCGGGCCTTGCTCCGCTCTTCGCTCTCCATCGAGCACAAAGTCGAGGCTTTCGAGACCATCGAGGGCAATCCACCCAATCTGTCGGCATTGCCCGGAGGCTGCCGGTTCCGCCCTCGCTGTCGCGAAGCGGTTGATCGCTGCCACCGCGATTCCCCAGACCTTCTCGAGCTGTCCGGACTGCGCAAGGGCCGGTGCTTTCTCCTGGAGGAAAGATCGTGACGCCCCTGCTGGAGGTAAACGATCTCAAAGTTCACTACCCTCTGAGCGGCGGGGCCTTCCGACCATCGCCCGGCACGGTAAGGGCTGTCGATGGCGTCAGTTTCTCCGTCAACCGGGGGGAAGTCGTTGCCGTCGTCGGCGAATCCGGTTGCGGCAAGACAACCCTGGCCCGGTCGATCCTGGGACTGGCCCATGTCACCTCCGGCGAAGTCGCCCTCTCCGGAAAGTCTGTCACAAGCAGCGGCACCCTGCGCGACAACGATTTCCGGCGGCGGGTCCAGATGGTCTTCCAAGACCCCTTCGAGTCGCTGAACCCGCGGCGCACCATTCTGCAAACCCTATCTCTGCCCCTGCGCGCCAATGCCGTGGTCCCCAAGGCCCTGCTGCGCGAGGAAGCGATTCGGCTGCTCGACATGGTTGGCCTCAGCCCCGGCGCCGACTTCCTGGAGCGGTATCCACACCAGTTCTCCGGCGGTCAGCGGCAACGCGTAGGAATTGCCAGGGCGATCGCCGTCCGGCCGAAACTGGTTATTGCCGATGAAGCGGTGTCGGCGCTCGACATTTCGGTAAGGGCACAAGTTCTGGCCTTGATGCGGCGTCTGCAACAGGATCTTGGCCTGTCCTATTTGTTCATCACGCACGACCTGGGCGTCGTTCGCTCCCTGGCCGACCGCGTCCTCGTGATGTACCTGGGCCAGGTGATCGAGGAAGGCGGCACCGACGATGTCTTCAACCTTCCCCGCCATCCCTACACCCGCGCCCTGCTCGCAGCCAGCCCTATTCCCGACCCGGAGCGGGCAAGACGACGTCGCCGTATACCGCTGACCGGAGAAGTTCCCTCAGCCATCAATCCGCCGACGGGATGCCGCTTTCACACCCGCTGCCCGATGGCCGGTGCGCGATGCCGCGAGGAAGTCCCGGTTCTCCGCAGCTTCGGCGAGACCCGCACCGCCTGTCACTATGCCGAGGAGGCCGAACCGCGCCGCAATGAGGCTGTGAAATGACGCCGACGCAGGCCCTTGCGCAGCACATCGCCGAGACACCAAGGGCCTGGCCGGACGCGGTGGTTCAGCGAGCCAGACTGGCATTCATCGACACCATCGGCTGCATGCTGGCCGGTCACAGCAGTCCGCAGACCGGGCAAGCCAGCCGCACCGCGCGCTTTACCGCGCCAGGCCGGATCATGATGCCGGGAGCCAACCTTCCGCTGTCACCTTCCGGCGCCGCCCTGGTCGGCGGTACGGCCGCTCATTCGCTTGAGCACGACGATGTCTTCGAACCCCTCCGTTCCCACCCCAGCGCAGTCCTCGTTCCCGCCATTCTCGCGGCGCGGCTGCTCGCTAATTCAGATGGTGCGGACTTGCTTGATGCCTACGTGATTGGTCTCGACGCCCAAGCTGTCATCGCGGGAATCAGCGGAGAGGAACACTACAAGAGGGGCTGGCATTCGACGTCGACCGCCGGTTCCATCGCGGCGGCTGCTGCGGTAGCCCGTCTACTGCGCCTCACCAGCGACCAAGCCACTTCCGCCCTGGCACTGGCCCTCGGCATGGCCGCCGGCTCGAGGCGGGAAACCGGGTGGCCGGCAGAGGCGTTGCTGGCGGGCATGGCGGCCCAGAACGGCGTCATGGCTGCGCTGCTTGCCCGGAGCGGTGCCCGCGCGCGTCCCGGCGCCCTGGAGGGCGTTTGGGGCTTCACGGGGATCTATAATGGAAGCTGCCCGGCGGAAACGGCATTGCCGCCCCTCGCCCAGCTCACTCCGTCGATTGACAATCCCGGATTGTGGTCGAAGCCCTATCCCTGCAGCATTGCGACCCATCGCGCAATCGACGCGATCCTCGACCTCAAGCGGCAGGGAAATCTCCCTCCCGACGGAATCGACCGCATAGAGGTGACAGTGAGCGACGTGGAGGCGCAGAGCCTCACCGGAGATGACACAACGACCGGCCCGGCAACCGCCCGTTTCGACATGAGCCACTGTGTCGCCGTTGCAGTACTCCATGAGCCGACCGAGGAAGCGCCCTTCAGCGATCCGCAGATAATCAACTCTACGCGGATGCAGCACTTGCGCTCCAAGGTTTCGGTGCACAGCCATTCTCACGGTTCGACCGGACCGGAACAGGATTGGGCCGAGGTTCGGATTCGTCCAAAACAGGGAAATGCCCTCTCAAAGCGCATCACTTACTCCCTCGGGCATCCGCAGAACCCGATGGACGAGGACGCGATCCGGCGCAAGTACGCCCGCGGCAGTGCGAACGTGCTGTCCCTCGGCCAGATAGAGCGGACCCTGGATGTGCTGCTGCATCTCGGGGAAACGCCGGTCGATCCGCTGTTCTTCGATCAATTCGCCGCCCCCAGCCACTAAGCTTGATAGGACAAGGAGCAGTTACATGAGTAAGCCCCAACCAGACCTCCGGGCCAGTTCGGAAGCCATCGCCTTTACCAGGGATCACTTCGTCTTCGACTGCCTGTCGCTGTTCTATGTCCTTGACGATGAGTATGCCGAGCGTTGCCTGCAGGCCGGCGTGAATGCCTGCAACATCACCTTCGGGGCCGAAACCGACTGGGCGACGATGATCGCCAACATCGAAAGCGGCCTGGAGAAAGTCGAGAAGAGCGGCCTGCTTACCCTCGCCACGACCTCCGCTGACATCGAAAAGGCGCAAGCCGACGGGAAGCTTGCCATCATCATCGGCACCCAGGGCTCTGTCATGGTCGAGGATAAGCTGGATCGCATCCCGATCATGCACCGGCTCGGCATGCGCTACTTCGGCCTCGCCTACACCGGCGCGACCCTGCTGGCTGACGGTTGCGGTGAAACCCGCGATGCCGGCGTCAGCTTCCTGGGGAAGGAAGCTATAGAGATCGTCAACCGCCTCCCTTTGATTCTGGACCTTTCGCACTGCGGCCATGCAACCCGCGCCGAGGCCACTGAACTGTCTCGCGCCCCGGTCTGCACACACTCGAACGCCTATTCCATCAATGCCAACGACCGGAACACCAAGGACGAAACCGCCAAGGCGATCGCTGCCAAGGGCGGCGTCATCGGTATCTGCGGCCTGCCGAAGTCGGTCCGCGCCAAGGATCCCGAGATTGATCACATGCTGGACCACTGCGACTACTATCGCGATCTCATCGGATGCGACCATATCGGGCTGGGTCTCGACTTCACCGAGGCCTACCGGGCCGATGGGCACATCATGCCCGCTTCTCGCCGGTGGCGCACCTATCGGCCGGACATCTTCGGTACCGTCGACGAGTTCCTGACGCAGACCTATCCGAAAGGACTGTCTACGATTCTCGAGCTGCCGAACTTCACGCAAGGTCTCATCGACCGGGGGTACAGCGAACAGCAAGTCGCGGCGATCCTGGGGGGCAACTGGCTGCGGAATTTCCGGACCTTTGTGGGCTGATTGACGGTCGCGCGTGGACTCCCTGGACGGTGAACCCGATAACGCAGCAGACCACCAACATTCGCGCACTTAGGAAAAACGGCCACCCGGCCCGCCCGACCACAGCATGAGCAACGCGCTGCTCAGCAAGGAAAATGCCATGAGTGATCAGTTCCCCGTTGTGATCGGCATCTGCCTTGATGCCGAAGCCATCTGGACCGGCAAGCTGCCGGCCGATGCCTACCGGCCGGTACTCCTCTCGAACGGGGCCTTCGCCATCAAGGAAGGGCTTAAACCCGTCCTCGAGTTGCTCGACCATCACGGAATCAAGGCGACCTTCTTCATACCGGGGATTACGGCCGATACCTATCCCGAAGCGCTTGCGGAGATTCGCCGTCGCGGACACGAACTGGGCAGTCACACCTACAGCCACCGTTCGGTCCTGGGTCTGACACCAGCGGAAGAACGACAGGAGATCGCGCGCGGCATCGAAGCGGTCGAGCGCAACGGCGGCGTCCGGCCCACGGCGTGGCGCTCAGCCTCCTGGGAATGGTCAAAGCACACACTTGATTACATCCTGGAAGAGGGTGTGACGGTGTCTTGCAACTTCCAGGACCGGATTCGCCCTTATCGTCACTTCAGAGACGGGCTTCCTACCCCGGTTGTCGAACTGCCGGTTCAGTGGCATCTCGCAGACGCACCTTTCTTTCTCTACGGCGGCGACGTGCAGCGGCGCATCCGGCCTGCAGCGGAGGCGGAGAGCGTCTGGATGGAGGAATTCGACGCGACTTACGACTGGCCGGGCGCCTTTTTTCACCTGACGCTGCATGTCCAGCTTATCGGGCACCCCGGCCGCCTGAAGATGCTGGACCGTTGCCTCACTCATATGCGAGGCCGCAACCGGACTCGTTTCCTCACTTGTGCAGAGGCGGCTCTCTTAGTCGAATAGCTTAAAGAAGACCAAGCAGGGTTGCCTGGCAGCCTCAGGGAAACGCTGAAGCACATCTATCTTAGGGGTCTGTACAGGGGGCGGATACGATGGATGGTGTCATCTCGTTCGAGTTCAGGGAGTTAGAGACATTTGTCGCCGTTGCGCGCGCAAACAGCATGACAGGCGCGGCCCAGGTCCTAGGTCTCACCCAGCCAGCGGTCTCCCAGATCATCAAGAACCTCGAGGAGCGTCTGGGAGTCGCCCTCCTGGACCGGCAGACCCGCCCGCTAAGGCTGACCATGGCCGGCGACAAGCTGTACGACGCAGCACAGGATCTTCTCGCCCGCTCGACCAAGGTTGCGGCCGAATTCAACGGGCAGAACCAGTTTCTCAGCCATCGTCTGAGTGTTGCTATCATTGACAGTCTTTCTGGAATCCTCGCTCCGCGGCTCGCCGGGCGTATGGAGAACGCCGTCAGCCGTTGGCAGTTCTTCGCCGGCCTGACACCGGATCGGGAGCAGGACTTCTCAACCGGCCGCTGCGATGTGGCAATTGTGGCGGAGGGACAAGCGACATCGCAGGTCTTTGTCGATCAGAGCCTGATTCTCAGGGAGCCGTACCTCAAGGTGTTCCCCCGCACCTACAATAAAGATGTCCATGATCTGAAAGAAGTCTCCCGGGCGTTGCGTTTCGTACGCTATTCTCTCGCCTCCACGGCCGGCCGCTCCGTCGAGCAGCATCTCAATCGCCTGCGCCTGCGTCTGCCCCTCTGGATCGAGAGCGACAGCCCCCTGGCTCAGCTTCAACTCATCGCCGGCGGCGGCTGCTGGGGTTACCTGACTCCGACATTTCTGCTGAACGCACCGCATCTCCTGGACCAGATCAAGGTCATTCGGCCGCGCGGCCCGAAGTTCTATCGTCGGATCGTGCTGCTTTCCCGACATGGTCAGTTCGACAAGTTGCCGGACACCCTCAGTACATGCTGCCGCGCCGTCATCGCAGAGGACTTGCTGCCTTCGCTCTTCATGCAGTTTCCCTGGATCGAGGACTTTGTGGAGGTACCAGGATATTTCCCCGTTGCAGAAAAAGACCCGCAAGAGACCGCTTCCTCCGGCTTCTCTGTTGGACTGGCTTAGCGCTTCTCCGACATCGGCCGGCATCAGCCATTGAGATGACAGGCCGAATACCGTCCTGGCGCGATTTCCGTCAGCAGCGGTTTCTCCTGCCGGCAGCGCTCAGTCGCGTGCGGGCAGCGTGGATGAAAGTGGCAACCCGTCGGCGGCGCCAGAGGTGACGGGATTTCCCCTTTGATCGGCATGTAGTCGCGCCGCCGCGTATCGAGCCGTGGCACCTCTTCCAGCAGCGCCCTCGTATAGGGATGATTCGGCGCCTTGAACAACTGCTCTGTCGGTGCGCTTTCGACAATACGGCCCAGGTACATGATGCAAACCCGATCGGAGAGGTGTTCAACCACCCCGAGGTCGTGACTGATGAAGAGGTAGGTCAGGTTCAATTCCTGGCGCAGTTTCATGAAGAGGTTGATCACCTGCGCCTGAATCGAAACGTCGAGCGCGGCGATGGCCTCATCGCATACGAGGAACTCCGGTTTGACCGCCAGGGCGCGCGCGATCCCGACACGCTGACGCTGCCCCCCTGAGAACTGATGTGGAAAGCGATCCTTGAAAGCCGGATCCAGGCCCACGTTGATCATGACATTGTCGACATAATCCTCCAAGTCCTCGCGACCAATGATTCCGTGAACGCGCGGGGCTTGACCAATAATCTCACGAACCCGCATGCGCGGATTGAGCGACGCGTAAGGATCCTGGAACACCATCTGAATTCTCAGCCGCCAGGCGGCCAACTCCGCCGCCGGCAGCCCCGAGGCCGGCGTGCCTTGATAGGAAACCGTGCCCTCCGTCGCCTCCGCGATGCCGGCTACAATTCGGCCCAGCGTGGACTTCCCGCAACCGGACTCACCCACCAGGCCGACAACCTCTCCCTTTCCAACGGCAAGGTCGACCAGGTCGACGGCGTGCACCGTCTCCTCTGTGACGGACACACCCAGCCGCGCCGCCACCCGCTCGGCCAAGTCCAATGACCTGACAAACCTCTTCGAGACACCGTGCAGTTCGATCAGCGGGGCAGTCATGGCAAGTCCACCTTATCGTAGTGTAGACAGCGGACTTGTCGACTGGCGGCGGCCTCTTTCAATTCTGGCGCAGTGAGGCAAGCGTCATCGGCATAGCCGCAGCGTGGCCGGAATGAACAGCCCGCCGGCAAAGAGAACAGCGAAGGGGTCATCCCGGGGACCTGCTCGAGAGGCTGTCCTCGACGATTGCGACTCGGTACGGATTGAATGAGGCCGCGGGTGTAGGGATGCAGAGGCCGGTTAAGGACATCTTCGACCCTACCGCTTTCGACGATCTTTCCCGCGTACATGACACAGATCTTGTCCGCAAGCCCGGAGACGACCGCTAAGTCGTGCGTTATCCACAGCAACGCCGTTCCCCTTTCCTGACACAGCTTGCGAGCCTCGTGGAGGATCTGCGCCTGAATCGTGACATCCAGCGCCGTTGTCGGCTCATCCGCGATCAACAGATCCGGCTTGTGCAACAGCGCTATGGCAATGGCGACCCGCTGACGCATCCCGCCGGAGAACTGGTGCGGATAGGCTCTCATCCGCTCGTCGGGCGAAGGAATGCCGACCTGCCCCAGGGTATCCCGTGACAGCTCCAACGCGGCCTCTCTAGAGATGTTGGAATGCGCCAGAACCGCCTCCACCATCTGCGTATCGATCCGCAGGACGGGGTTCAGCGTCATCATGGGATCCTGAAAGATCATCGCGATACGATTTCCTCTCAGACTCCTGATATACGCATCGTCGGCCTGTCTCAGGTCATCACCCTTGAACAGAATCCGCCCGCCGACAATCCGGCCCGGATGGTCGACGAGTCCTATGATGGAAAACCCCATCACCGACTTTCCCGAACCTGATTCACCGACGAGGCCGACAATCTCTCCCCGATCGATGGAGAAGCTGACACCGTCTACGGCTCGGGCGACACCGACCTGGGTGAAGAAGTGGGTCTGCAGCTCTTCGACCCTCAGGGTGGGGCAACTCGCTTGGTCGGACACGATAAGGCCTCCTAGCGACTGAGCCGCGGATTAAGCACATCACGCAGCCTGTCCCCGACGAGGTTGATGCACACGATCGTCAGCAGAAGTGCGATGCCGGGGTAAACGCTGATCCAGTAGGCTCCGCTCAGCACATACTGGAAGCCATTGGCGATCAACAGGCCGAGCGATGGTTCTGTCACCGGCAAGCCCACTCCGAGGAACGATAGCGTCGCTTCCAGCGCGATTGCATGAGCCACCTGAACCGTGCCGATGACGATCAGCGGCGGCAGACAGTTCGGGAGCAGGTGCTGGAAGATGATCCGGCCGCGACCCAGGTTCAGGCACTCTGCGGCCTCGATGTACTCCTTCGCCCGCTCCACCAAGGCCGCACTGCGGATCGCCCTGGCGAAATAGGCCCACTGAGCGATGACCAGGGCCAGGATGATCTTGTCCACTCCCCGTCCCAACGTCGCCATGAGAATAAGGGCGATGAGGATCGTCGGAAAGCTCAACTGAAGATCGACGATACGCATGACGAAGGCATCGACGCGGCCGCCGAAGTACGCGCTCACCAGGCCGATTCCGCTGCCCAAGCAGAATCCGATGACACCGCTGGTGATCCCGACCATCAGGCTGGTTCTCAGCCCATAGAAGATGGCGCTGAGGATGTCCCGGCCCAAGCCATCGCTGCCCAGCACGAACGTGAAATCGCCCATAAAGCTGGTTTCCCCCGGCGCGAGCCGCGAGTTCAGTACATCTACGGTGGCGAGATCGTACGGGTTCGTAGGCGAGATCCAGGGGGCGAATGCGGCGCAAAGCAGGATCGCGAAGACCCCTGCGAGGCTCACCACGGCGAGCGGGCTTGCACAGAAATGGGCCGCAAGTCGCCCGGCTTGGGAAAACCGCGTCATGGCAACAGGAACCCCAACGGTACGGGGCGCCGTCTTACTGGTATCGGACATGGCTCAGCGTACCTCTCGCAGACGGACCCTCGGGTCGAGCACGGAGTATAGAATGTCGACAACCAGGTTGATGAGGATGAACATGAACACCACGACAATGAGGTAGGCGACAATGACCGGCCGGTCGAGAACCTCCATCGAGTCGATGATCAGCTTGCCCATGCCCGGCCAGGCAAAAACGGTTTCCGTGACGACCGCGAAGGCAACGATATTCCCGAACTCCAGCCCGAGCACCGTGATGACCGGAATCAAGATATTCTTGAGGACGTGAACGAAGAGAATGCGTTGCTTGGAAAGGCCCTTCGCTTTCGCGAACTTTATGTAATCCTGATGAATCACTTCCGCGGTGCCGGCGCGAGTCAAGCGAATCACCAGCGCCAGCTTGAAGAGCGCCAGATTAGTCGCCGGCAGCAGTAGATGCGATAGGCCATCGAGGGTGAGAAAGCTAAACTCGATCCCGATAAGCTCTCCGGTCTCCCCCCGCCCGCCTGTCGGCAGCCAGTTCAAGGTTACTCCGAAGAACAAGATCATCATCAACCCGATCCAAAAGGTCGGCAGACTGAACCCAAGAATAGACCCCGCCATAATTCCACGAGAGGTCAGGGCGGTCGGCCGCAAACCGGCCCACATGCCAAGCGGAATGCCGATGACGACAGCAATCAGCATCGCCGCGCTTGCCAGCTCCAGCGTTGCCGGCATCCGTTGGAAGATCAGATCGATGGCCGGGCTTCCGAAGACGAAGGACTCTCCCAGGTCGCCTTGCAGCGCGTTGTAGAGGAAACGTCCGTACTGATACCAGATAGGCTGATCCAGTCCGAGGCTGCGCACGACCTCGCGGATCTCTTCTGCGGTCGCCTCGGGGTTGATCAGGATGTCGACCGGGTTTCCGATCATGTACACCCCGATGAAAACGATCATCGACATGACCAGCATGACAACGGTGCTCTGCATCAGCCGGCGAATAATGAACACGGTCACGAAGCGATCCATCCCCCTAGGTGACTCAGTCCTGTGCGAGCGCGCAAACCGCGCCCCCGCACAGGGCCGATTAGAAGCATCGGGATGTCAGTCCTGCCTGCGGATTGACATGGCCGTTGTCGTTTCGTCGACACGGGGCGTCGCGACCAACCCCTTTCGCGTACCGATGACAACGAACTGGGTATGCAAGGGGATGCCGATCATCTTATCCACGATGTACGCCATCGCGTTCTGCATCTTCTTCTCACGCAGATCCGGATCCAGCTCGCGGACGGCGGCTTCGGTCATCTCGTCATAGCTCGGATCATGGAAGTGCGCGCGATTGCCATGCCCCATACGCCTTTCGCGATCGGGCGTGTGGAAGATGCTGGTCAGGAACGGTCCCGCCGTTCCCGTCGAGGCATTCCCCCAGCCGACGAGGATGAAACTGAAGTGTACCTTCTTGTAAGTGGCGATCTTCGGAAAGAAGACGTTCTTGGGCATGGTCTCGACCTTCATGTCGAGCCCGATGCGGGTGAGCATCTGCCCCACCACTTCACAGAGTTTGGCGTCGTTCACGTAGCGGTTGTTGGAACAGTGAATCGTCAGACCGAAGCCGTCGGGGTACCCGGCTTCCGCCAGCAAGGCACGCGCCTTCTCCGGATCGTATTCCAGCTCCGGAAGCTCCGGATTGAACCCGATAAACCCCTTCGGGACGAACTGATTGGCCTTCTCCGCCAGACCGTCCATCACGCGAGAGACGATGGCATCGCGATTGAGCGCCAAGGACATGGCAAGACGGACACGCCGATCCATCATCGGGTTCCTGATCTTAGATCCGTCCTTTCCGGTCACGAAGGGAGAATCCTCCCGTCCCACGTCCGGGATCAGGTAGATGACACGATCCGACGGCCGTTTGAATACCAGGGTATCTGCATGGTTTTCAATGGCCTTGACCTCGGTCGGCGGCGGGAAATCGATGACATCGATGTCACCACTCAGCAAAGCGGCGACGCGCGCCTGGTCATTCGGAATGATCTTGAAGGTTACCTCGCTCCAGGGCTCCACCTCACCCCAGTAATTCTCATTCCGTTCCAGCACCAGCTCCGCGCCTGGCGTATACTCAACGAACTTATACGGTCCGGTCCCGATGGCGGCGGTGCCTTTGCGGAAGTCGTCGGTCGTCGCGTTCTCCGCGGCCTTCTTGGAGACGATGAAGATATTGCTGAGCGGCCCCAACATCAGCGGGTCAGTCTGTGTGGTATGAATCCTTATCGTGTGGTCGTCGATCTTCTCGAGGTTCTTCACCGACCGCACATTGGCCCCGTAGGGATTCGGATTGTTCGGCACGTTGGAAAGACGATCGAACGAGAAAATAACATCGTCTGCCGTGAAGGGCGTCCCGTCGTGAAACTTGACCCCTTTACGCAGCGACATTTCCCACGTCAGGTCGTCGATGGGTTTCCATTCGACGGCGAGCCCCGGCACCCATTGCGCGTTCGCGTCCTTCTTCACCAAAGGATCGAAGATGTGCTGGGAGTACGCCACATTGGTGGTCAACCACTGGAAATGTGGATCGATCGCCGGGTCCGCACGGGCCCCGATGACCAGTTCGTCCGCCTCTGCACCGACGGTCGCAAAGGCGGCCGTCACGGCCACACAAGCCGCCGCCAATAATCTCTTGATCATTTTCCCTGTTCTCCTCTTGTATTCTGCAACTGGAATTTCCGGCCCCGTGTCATAACCGGTCCCACACCCGCTCGGCCACGCGCAGGAAGTTCCCGCCAAGTATCTTGTCGAGGTCGACCTCGTCGTATCCGCGCCGCAACAGCAACTCCACCATCTCGATAAGTTGCTCCGGTGCCAGGTACGATCCCGCCCGCCCGGCCTGCGGGTAGCCTGACGGGTAGGAATTCGGCGCTGCCGCGCGCTGCCGGGCCTTGTACGATTGGTAGTAGACGTGATCGATACCGATCCCGATGTGATCGGTCCCGACGAGATCGGCGATATGATCGATATGCGCGACGAGCGCGGCCGGCGTCGCAACCATGTCATCCGCCAGGAAGTGCCCTACGCCCGTAACACCGACAAGGCCGCCGGTCCGCGCGCAGGCCTTGATTTGATCGTCGTGAATGTTCCGGGCATGGTCGCACACGGCCTTTGCGTTGGAATGCGAGAACATGACCGGCTGCGTGGACATTTCGATCGCCTCCATACTGGAGCGATAGCCCGTATGCGTGCAGTCCAGGAGCATGCCGCAGCGCTCTATCTCCGCAACGGCGCGCCGGCCGAGCCGGCTGAGCCCTTCGTCTGTGCGTTCATGACAGCCGTCCGCCATCGCATTTTTCTGGTTGTAGGCCAGCAGCATGTGACGCACGCCCAGACGATAATAGAGGGAGATCATGTTGAGATCCTGGTCAAGCGGATTGGTCCCCTGGAAATGGAAACCAACCGCGAGCTTTCCCTGGCGTCGTGCCTCCCGGATGTCCGCCACCGTCTCGGCGAAGCGGATCCAGTGCGACCACGAACGTAGCCTCGCCCGCTCCCTTGCCACCCACTGCAGGGTTTCCTCGAAGCCCATGCGATCCAACCCGACGGTGAGGCTGACGAAGCCGAACCCGCTATCCCGATAACGGGGGAGGGTTTCCTCCTTGCCCTCTTCCCAGTTTCCCCATGGCAGGGTGAGATCGCAGATCAGCGCCCGCGAGTAGATCTCTCTGGCCTTGTCGGAAATGGTCAAGTCGGTCATCTCGCCCCCACCGCCCGCTATTTCCAAACCTCGCGGGCGACGCGGAGGAAGTTCTCGCCCATGATCGCGCGTATCTCGGATTCGCTATAGCCGCGCTCGATGAGCTTCTCGACCAACCGTACATAGTCATCCGGCCCCAAATAGGAACCTGGCCAGTCCGGCGGCGGGTAGCCCTCTGGATAGGTATCCGGACTGGAGCGCCGACGCGCGTGCTGCTGTTCCAGGTAGTAGACGTGGTCCAGGCCGATCGCTATGTGCTCGGGCCCGATAAGTTCGGCGATGTAGTCGACATGCCTGATCCAGGCTTCTGGCGTGGCCACCATGTCGTCCGAGAGAAAATGCCCCACCCCGTTGATACCGATGAATCCGCCGGTGGCCGCGCAGGCCTTGATCTGGTCGTCGCGCAAATTCCGGGCATGGGGGCAGATGTTGCGCGCATTGGAGTGGGAGAAAACGGCCGGCGCCGAGCTCATCTCCATCATCTCCATGCTGGAGCGGTATCCGCAGTGGGTCGCGTCGACGATCATACCGACCCGGTTCATCTCTTCCACCAGGCTCACGCCGAAGCGGCTCAATCCGCCATCGCTTAGTTCGTGACAGCCATCTGCCGCTCTGTTCCTCTGGTTGTAGGCGAAGAGCATGTGGCGAACGCCGAGCTGGTAGTAGAGCTCGACCATGTTGATGTCCCCGTCCAGGGGGTTGCTGCCCTGGAAGTGGAAGCCGACGGCAAGCTTGCCCGCCTCTCGGGCCACATAGATGTCATCGACCGATTCAACGAGGTGACAGGAGTCCCCCCAGTCGCGCATCAGTCTCTTGCGCTGAGCCGCAATATGCTTGACCGTCTCTGTCCGGCTCATGCGGTCGATGCCAACGGTCAGCGATATGAAGGACGCACCGCCGTCTTTCATTCTCGGCAGGATGGTGTCCTGGTTCTGATAGTCGGGACCCCAGGGCAGCGTCGTATCGCAAACGATCGTATCGGACAGCAGGCCGCGTGCCCGTTCGCCAAGACCGGACTTGGTTCTGTTGCTCATCTTGCCGCACCTTGCAGGCAGGCGAGTTCGGGGTTCGAGCCTAGCTTCACGGACACCGGCATGAGTGAAAGCGTCTCCCTCTGCAAATCGCAAACTGAAAACCTCGACGTCCCTCGTCGATAGCCGTCGCCTTACGGAGAAGTCAACGTCGCGCCTTCGTCATGGCACTCGGCTGCGGCAGGAGAACCACAAAAATCGCCATCGGCTTGTCCTGTGAATACAGTGGCTTGAACCCGAACATGCGTCCCGCTTATGGCGCCGATAAACTTCCCTGATGGAGAATGCGCCGCACTTCTACAGCCGGTAGAAGTGATCGTCGGGTCGTGTCACCGGCGCTGAAATGATCGCGCCGGCCCGCCTGACCGGTTGCGTTCACGACGACGGTTCGCCCAATGGCGACCTTCCGTCATTCCGCCTGCCCGGGTGGACCGGTTGATCAGAAAGTGAGGAGCGCTCCTGATGTCACTCAGCACTGAACGGGAACTGGCTCAGCACATCGCGGGACTGCGCTACGACAGCATCCCTGACGAGGCGATCGACGCCGCGAAAATGCTGCTGCACGACACTGTCGTCGACATCGTCGCGTCTCTAAGGAGCGACCTCTGCCGGTCCCTTCGTGACACCTGGAGTGCAGAAGCCGACGGCCCCTGTGCCTTACCGGGCACCGGTCGACGGACCGCGGCCACCACTGCCAGCTTCATCAACGGGGTGTTCGCGCACTGGTACGAATGGGACGACGTCCACTTCCCAAGCATCCTGCACGCCAGCGCGGTACTCTATCCAGTGCTGCTTGCGGCTGGCGAAGTCGAGGGCCGAACGGCCGGCGGCGATTCCTGGCGGGAATTCATATCGGCAACGGTTGCGTCGTTTGACGTCGCCGCCAGAGTCAGCGAATCCATCGTTGGCGCGATGCACAACGGCTGGATGCCAACCAGCACGGCGGCTATAGGTGCCGCTGGCGGCGCCGCACGCCTTCTGGGCCTCGACGTCGCCGGCATTCATTCAGCCATGGGAATTGCCGCCTCTACCATCGGTGTCAGCCGCCAGGCTATAAAGGACAGGGTCAACGGCAAGAACGTTCTCTGTGGCCTGGTGGCCGAAACGGCGATGCGCGCCGCTCTCCTCGCGCGTAGTGGAATTGAGGGACCTTCTGCCTTTGTCTTCGGCGACTTCGGGGCGGCCACCTTGTTTGCGGACAGGAAGGCTTCCTCTTCCGTCGCCCTGTCAGAGTTGGGAAAAAGGTTCTCGGTCACCGAGTCTTCGATCAAGCTGTATCCCTGCTGCTACTCCACGCATGGAAGTATCGACGCCACCCTCGACTTGGTGCAGGCGGCATCGGTCTCGCCGGATGCGGTCGAGAAGATTGAGATACGTCTACCGCAAAAGGCCTTCGAACTTGTTGGTGCCCCCTTCATCCCCGGGGAGCACCCCCGGGTCGCCGCCCAGTTCAGCGCCGCCTATGCCGTGGCCCTGACGATCTGCCGCGGCGCCCCCAGCATCGACCACTTTGACGACGACACCATCCGAAATGCCCGCGATATCCTCTCCCTCGTCGACAAGGTGGAAATCGGCATCAGCGCGGATGCGCGCCACGAGGTACAGCTCCGGTTAGTCGACGGTTCAACGCGCGTTGGTACGGCCTCGGCAGTGAGAGGCAGCCCGCAGCGGCCGGCCAGCAAAGCCGAAAGACAGCGGAAGACGGAAGACGGCCTTTCCATCCTGGATCCACGCACGCCGATCTCCAGCCTGGACGCGGCCCTCGACGGGGCCGCAAATGACGGAATCGGAAAGATTTCGCAGTGGATCAGTGATGCCCGCACCTCTGTTGCACTGCAGGGGCCCTCTTAGCCGATGCCACGACGTGAGAGGGAACCGGCAGCGGGCTGCAGCCACGCCCCGCAATCCATCCGAATGGGCCTCTCCTAGAGACGCCGGCAAGGAGGAATTCAGCGTAGGAAGGCACCACCCCCTTGACGGGGCGCCCTCTTAGAGCAAAAATAGACAGGTATAGACAAGTATTTTGCGGGAAGCACCAATGGCGCGCAAGGGCACCGTCGCCGCCGCGAAACCGGAGCGCATCGCGTCCACCCTGGAAGCGGACATCCGCTCCGGTCGCTTGGCCTATGGAGAGCGCCTGGAGAGCGAGCAGCAACTGGGCCGGCGCTTCTCGGTCAGCCGCACCACGGTGCGCAAGAGCCTGGAGGAGTTGTCCAGCAAGGGGCTGATCGTGACCCGCATGGGCGTCGGGTCCTTCGTCACCTTTAACGGCAAGACCATCAATGATGCAATCGGCTGGTCACGCGCCCTGGCCGACGCCGGGGCCGACCTGGAAACCCGCATCCTGCGTATCGAGGTCATCGACGACCCCGCCCTGGCCGCCGAACTGGAGATCGACAATCCCGCCTTCATCGCCGTCGACCGCCTGCGCAGCCTGGCGCGTGCGGAGGGCACCGCAGACGGCCGCGCGATCTCGGTCGAATTCAGCCGCCTGCCCTGGCTTCCTGCCCTCAAGGATCTGCCCCGCGGCGGCCTGCAGGAAGGTTCCCTCAGCAAAACCATGCGTGCGGCGGGGCTGGTACCGGACCACGGCCAGGAGTGGGCGGAAGTGCATCGTCTGAACGACGACGAAGCCACGCTGCTGGGCGCCGAGACCGGGGCCGCCTTCCTGCGCACGCGTCGCCTGGTGCGCGCCGCCGACGGCCGCCCTATCGAGCAGGTGGTCAGCCTGCTCGACCCGGACTTCTTCGCCCTGCACCTGGAATTCTGACCCCATGCCCGACCGCCCCGTGAAAATCGCCAGCAGAGACCTTCACATCCGCGACCTCCACGACCGTGCCCTGGGCGCTCTGGTGGGCGGGGCGCTGGGCGACGCCTTGGGCATGCCAACCCAGACGCTCTCCCCAGCGCAGATCAGGGCGACTTACGGGAGGGTGACGGGCTTCCTGGCCCCAAGTGAGGATCACCCGGTATCGCGCGGCCTGCCCGCCGGCGCCGTGACGGACGACACCGAGCAGACATTGCTGCTGGCCGAAATCCTGCTCGCCTCCGGCTCTCACTTCGACGACCTGAAGTGGGTCGAGGCCCTGATTGGCTGGGAAGACGACGTGCGGTCCCGTGGCAGCTACGACTTGCTTGGTCCTTCGACCAAGCGCGCCATCGACGCCATCCGCGCCGGCGCCCCGGCGGCCGAGGCCGGGCGCCACGGCGACACCAACGGCGCGGCGATGCGGATCGCACCGGTCGGACTCCTGATGCCCCCGGAGCCCCTCGGTTCCTTGATCGACAAGGTCGCGGAGACCTGCCGCGCTACCCACAGCACCGGTCTCGCCATCGCAGCCGCCGCAGCGGTGGCGGCCGCGGTCAGCTGCGGCCTGGACGGCGGCGACTGGCGCGCCGCGACGACGCTCGCCGGGCGTGCCGCTGCCGAGGCCAAGGACCACGGCCACTGGGTTGCCGGCGCGGATATCTCCGAGCGGATCGGCTGGGCGGTGGAGCTTGCCGCCAATCGTGACCGCACCGCCGCGCTCCAACAGGTCATCGACCTGATCGGCACCAGCGTCGCCTCTCAAGAGTCTGTCCCGGCGGCTTTCGCCGTGCTGGCAATGGCACAGGGCGACGCTTGGCAGGCCGCAGTCCTGGCCGCCAACCTGGGGGGCGATACGGACACCATCGGCGCCATCGCAGCTACGATGGCGGGTGCCCGCGCCGGATTCTCCGCCCTGCCCGGCGACAATGTCGCTGCGCTGCGCGGCTTCGACCTGGCCGCCGCCCGCAAGCTGGCTGAAGCCCTGGTGGAACGGCGGCAGAATGACGTCCGCCTGAAAAGCGCGTCATGACAGGAAGCCGCAGATGACCGGCAGTCCGGCCCTCGCGCGTATGCTGCACATGGGCGGCGCCGTGGTGGACTATGTCTACCGCGTTGCCGAGTTGCCGCCGCGCGGCGGCGAGGCAGTCGCCGCGACGTACGCCCGCCTGCCCGGCGGCGGCGTCAACCAGATGACTGCGGCACGGCGCAGCGGCCTGGCGGTCGCCTATGGCGGCGGCCACGGCAGCGGCCCCGATGGCGCCCTCCTGCGGGCGGCCCTCCGTGACCTGGAAATCGAGGTGCTGCAGCCCGCCAATCGGACGGTCGACAGCGGCAACTGCGTTGTGATGGTGGACGACTCCGGCGAGCGCAGCTTCGTCTCCTGGCCCGGCGCCGAAGGTCGGCTCGACCCGGCAGCACTCACGGCCATTCAAGTCCGCCCGACTGACTGGATCGCTCTGTCGGGCTACACCCTCAGCTACGCGGACAGCCGCAATGTCCTGTCGGACTGGCTCCAGGCTCTGCCGCCGGACCCGCCGGTGATCTTCGACCCCGCACCGGTTGTCGCGGCGATCCCGCCCGATCTTTGTGAGCGGGTATTGCTCCGCGCGACCTGGGTAAGCGCCAATCTCGTTGAAGCCCAGGTGCTGACAGGCGAGGAGCAACCCTCCCGGCAGGCCACCGCCCTGCTCGAGCGGCTCTCTCCGCGGGCGCAAGGGGTCCTTCTGCGTGCGGGCGCGGCCGGGTGCCATCTGCAACTCCGCGGCAAGGCGCCATCGCACCTCCCCGCCTTCGCCGTCGATACCATCGACACCAACGGCGCCGGGGATACTCATCTCGGCGTGTTCATCGCTTGCCTGGCGCAGGGTCACGCGCCGGAAACCGCCGCCCTGCGGGCCAACGCGGCGGCAGCGATCGCCGTCACCCGCGCCGGCGGCGCCAGCGCGCCGACTGCACAAGAAATCGATCTCTTCCTGGCAAAGCGCCAGAACGATCGGAGCGACGAGAAAGCCGGAAACGCCTGATACCAGAAAGGAACAGGGAATGAGCACCAAGATAAAGAACCACGCCATCGGACGCGGCCTGCTGGCCGCCACGCTGCTGGCCACCTTCTCCGCCGGCATGGCGCAGGCCGAGGAAATCCGTGTCCTGAACTGGAAGGGCTACGGCACCGACGAAAGCTGGGCTACGGAGGCTTTCGAGGCAAAGACCGGCTACGCCGTGGTGCACGACTACTTCAACTCCGAGCAGGAGATGCTCACCAAGCTGCGCACCAACCCCGGCACCTACGACGTGGTGATGATCAACGCCGCCTTCACCAGCCAGGCCCTGGAGGAGGGCCTGATCCAGCCGATCGACAGGGACAAGATTGCCAATGCCGCCGACCTGACCCCGGAAATGGCGCAGTCCGAACTGCTGAACTCCGGCGGCAAGACCTACGGCGTGCCCTGGGTGTGGGGCCTCACTTCCCTGGCGATCAACGACAAGGCCTTCGACCAGATGCCCGACAGCATCGAGGTGATGTGGGATCCGGCGCACAAGGGCAAGGTCGTGCTGCGCGACGACGCCCTGGAGGCGGTGCAGTTCGGCGCCATCGCGACGGGACAGGACATCAACGACATAAAAGATCTGGATGCGGTCAAAGAGAAGCTGGCCTCGCTGATGCCGCAGATCAGGACCTTCTGGAGTTCGGAGAACGACTGGAACCAGATGGTGGCCGCCGGTCAGATCGACGTGGGCACCTACTGGAGCGGCGCCGCCTCGCGCGCCAAGGTGAACTTCAATCTGCCGGTCAGCTTCGTCATCCCCAAGGAAGGCGCCGTCGGCTGGCTGGACGGCCTCTCCATCCCCGCCGGCTCCAAGAACGTCGACGCCGCCCTCGCCTTCATCGACTACATGATCTCGCCCGAGTTCTACGTCGAGTGGGTCAACAAGGTCGGCGCGCCGGTCTCCGCCAACCGGAAGGCCGTCGCCGGGCTGGACGAGTCTGCGTTCAATCGGGCGGTCCTGGGTGACCCGGCGGTCGCAGAGCGCGTCGTCTTCCAGAAGCCTGTGTCCGACGAAAACCGCGAGATGTATCTGCAGCTCTGGCAGGAGCTGAAGGCGGCGAACCAGTAAGGCAGACCGGCACGGCAGGGGTCGAACCGCGGTGGCGAAGAGTCTACCATCGGCGGGGCGCGGGCAGTTGAGACCCGCGCTCCCTCTGCTGCTGCCTGCCTATCTCTGGCTGACGGTGGCCGTCTTCCTGCCGTTGTCGGCAATGGTCTTCTTCAGCTTCGTGACCGACCTGCCGATGGCGGGACGCGAGTGGTCCGCAACGCTGGAACACTATGCGGCCTTCTTTCGGACCGATCTCTACGGCCGGCTGCTGCTGCGCTCTCTGCGCCTGGGTCTGGAGGTAACGCTCTACTGCACCATCATCGGGTTTCCCTGCGCCTATGTGCTGGCGAAGGTGCTGAAGGGCCGCAGCCGCGAGGCGGTATTCCTGCTGGTCATTCTGCCGTTCTGGAGTAACGGCCTGGTGCGTGTCTTCTCCTGGGCCGTCTTCCTGCGCAGC
This sequence comes from Pelagibius sp. CAU 1746, assembly GCF_039839785.1. NCBI lineage: Bacteria > Pseudomonadati > Pseudomonadota > Alphaproteobacteria > Rhodospirillales > Rhodovibrionaceae > Pelagibius > Pelagibius sp. CAU 1746. The sequence goes on along the minus strand of NZ_JBDOQT010000001.1, from coordinate 2,216,809 downwards.
GGCGGCGTGGTCGACCTGACGCTGAATGCCGTGCTGCCCTTCGAGGTCTCCATCGACCTGATGTATTCCTACCCGGCCGTGGTCATCGGCCTGGTGCACTCCTACCTGCCCTACATGGTGCTGACCTGCTATCTCACCCTGCAGGCAATCGACGACTCGCTGATCGAGGCCGCGTGCTCGCTGGGCGCCTCGCGCCTTACCGTGCTGCGACGCCTGATCGTACCGCTGGCCATGCCGGGACTGGCCGCAGGGGCTGTGCTGATCTTCGTGCCCGTCGTCGGCTCCTTCATGGAGCCGCGCATCCTGGGCGGGCGCAGCGGCACCTTCTACGGCACGGTGATCGAGGATCAGTTCGTCGCCGTGTTCAACTGGCCTCTGGGCGCCGCACTCTCCTTCATCCTGCTGGCCGTCGTGCTGGCGGTTCTTGCCCTCGCGGCGCCGGTCCTGCGGAGGCATGGCGCATGACCCCGACCCGCATTCTGCACGGCCTCGGCCGCGCCTACGTCGGCCTCGTGCTCACCTTCCTTTATCTGCCGATCCTGATCATGGCGGTGATGTCGTTCAATGCCTCGCCGTTCTACCAGCTGCCCATCGACTGGTCGACGGACTGGTTCTCGGCACTGGCCGGAAACAGGTCGCTCATCTCCGCCGCCTGGAACAGCCTCTACATCGCCGCTATCACCACGGCGGTCGCCACGACGCTCGGAACCGCAGCGGCCCTGGCATTGCACCGCTATCAGTTCCGCGGCAAGAAACTGCTGCAAGCCCTGCTGTTTCCGCCCATCGCTATTCCCTGGCTGATCACCGGCACGGCCATGCTGATTTTCTTCTTTGCCGTCGGCATCGGACGCGGCCTGCACGCGATCCTGCTGGGCCATGTCGCCCTGGCGCTGCCCTACGTCATCGTGGTGGTCTCCGCCCGGCTGCGGACCTTTTCGCCGGAGCTCGAGGAAGCCGCCCTCTCCCTGGGCGCCAGCCAGTGGCAAGCGACCCGCCGCGTCACCCTGCCGTGGATCGCTCCGGGCGTCATCGCCGGCGCCCTCTTCGCCTTCGCCGTGTCCTTCGACCAGTTCGTCGTATCCTATTTCCTCTCGGCGCCCGGCCAAACCACCCTGCCGGTGCAGATCTATGCCGCGATCCGCAAGGGCTTCACGCCGGAGATCAACGCCGTCTCCACCATCATCATCGTGCTGTCCATGACCCTGATGCTGCTGATCGCCCGCTTCTTCCGCTTCGGAGGTGAAAAGTAATGGCCGAAGTCACCGTCCGCGACGTTTCGCGCTTCTACGGCAATCATGCCGTACTGCAGGACGTCTCCATCGACTTTCCCGACGGCGGATTCTACGGCCTGCTCGGCCCCTCGGGCAGCGGTAAGACGACCCTCTTGCGGATTATCGCCGGCTTCGACTCTCCCGACAGCGGCAGCATCGCCATCGGCGGCGCCGACGTCGTGGGCGCCCCGGTGCAGGACCGCCGTATCGGCATGGTGTTCCAGAACTATGCGCTGTTCCCCAACATGAGCGTCGCCGGCAATGTCGCCTTTGGTCTTAGCGTGCGCGGCATTCCGAAAGCCGAGATGTCGCGGCGCGTTTCCGAGGCGCTGGATCTCGTGCAGCTCGGCGGACTGGGCGGGCGCCGCCCCCACCAACTCTCGGGCGGCCAGCGCCAGCGCGTGGCCCTTGCCCGGGCCATCGTCACCCGGCCCCGCGTGCTGCTGTTGGACGAACCGCTGAGCGCCCTCGACAAAGCCCTGCGCGTCGGCATGCAGGTGGAGTTGAAGCGCATCCAGCGCGAGGTCGGCATCACCACGATCTTCGTCACCCACGACCAGGAAGAAGCGCTCACCATGAGCGACCGGATCGGCATCCTGCGGGACGGCCGCCTGGAACAGGAAGGCCCGCCGGCCGAACTTTACGACAATCCGGTCAGCGAGTTCGCCGCGACCTTCCTGGGCGACGCCAACATCTTCCGTGGTCGACGTGCCAACGGCTGCCTGCAGTTGGAAGACGGGACCCGGCTGCGCTGCCGCAGCGCACTGCCGGTCACGGCGGAGGGGACCGCCGCCTGTGCCGTGCGCCCGGAGCGCATCAGCCTTAGCCCCCTTGACGCCTCGGGCCCGGCCGAGGCCGCCGATGGAGACAACCGCTTGTCCGCCCGCGTCGCCAAGCGAATCTTCGCCGGCAACAGCATCTCCTACCTGCTGGACTGGCAAGGCGGTCCCCTCAAGGTCTTCGCCCAAAACACCGGCAGTCCTCCCATCGAGGAAGGCGCCGCCGTCATTTTGACCTGGACGGCCGAGAGCACCCTTCCTCTCGGCTGAGCGGCGCACCCTCGCAGATGTCAGGTCGGGCTGCAGTGTAACCAGTGCCGCAGCGGGTCAAAGCGTCTGTCACGCCGGGCATCGAGAAGAGACCGCTAAGAAACAGATGGCGGACCTCCTCCGCCCGTCACAGATGTGGCGTCTCACATATAGGAGACATCGAGTTCAGCGTAATTTCAGGAACTTAGTCAGAGATCGTCTCACATAAAACGGTACCGCTGTCTCACATATGCGAGCTTTGCGCCCCTTCAGTCTCACATAAGCAACTTTCGCCTGGCAGTGGCAGCCGGCGAGTTCTGTTGCCCCATGTTCCGCTTCAGCGCCCTTCACTGTATCATATTTGGTGAAATCCTTTGACCCACGGCGACTTTTAGGCGAGTTCTGGACAGCAACAATGAAGATTAGAAAAGTAAAAATCAAGAACTTCAAATGCTATTCCGATACATTTGAAGTCTCTTTGAATGACGGAATAAATATTTTTGTCGGCAACAACGAGTCTGGAAAATCAACAATACTAGAGGCAATTCATTTGGCGCTGACCGGCATACTGAACGGTCGGTACATTCGAAACGACCTCTCCAGCTATATTTTCAACCGTTCCGTCGAGCGAGCATATGTCGCGAGCCTCGATACACCAAGTCCTCTGCCTCCCCCAGAGATACTGATCGAGGTCTACTTTTCCGGCGAAAGCAAGGAACTCGCCCTTCTCCAGGGAGATGGCAATTCGGATCGCACAAAAGCCAGTGGCGTTGCCTATCAGATTCAGTTCGACGAGCATAACCACGCCGGCCCTTACGCTGAACTGGTGAAGGCCGGCCAACTCCGCTCAATTCCAATAGAATATTATACTGTGAAGATGGTCTCCTTTGCGCGACAGGGGATCACCCCGCGCAACATCCCAGTAAAATCTGCATTGATCGACTCGGCGAGCTCTCGCCTCCAGAGTGGGTCGGACATTTATATCTCTCGCATTATCAGGGAAAGCCTAGAAGAAAACGAGCGAGCATCGATATCCCAAGCACACAGGCAGCTGCGCGAAGCTTTTATGGCCGATAAGAATCTCATTGCCATCAACGAAAAAATCACGAGCGCTGCAAAAATCAGCGACAAAGCCGTGAGCATCTCAGTCGATTTGTCCTCTCAGAACGCCTGGGAAAACAGCTTGATGACATATATCGACAGCATTCCATTCCACTTCATTGGCAAGGGCGAGCAATGCATCATCAAGACAAAACTGGCGTTAAGTACGAAGAAAAGTGCTGAAGCAACGGTCCTCCTGATCGAGGAGCCAGAGAATCACCTTTCACATTCCCGTCTCAACCAGTTGATCCGCGACTTGACTGATGACAATAACGACAAACAGGTGATCATCTCGACGCACAGCAGCTTTGTCGCCAACAAGTTGGGACTTCAAAACCTATTGCTGCTGCGGCAATCCAAAATTGCTCGTGTCGTCGAGCTAAGATCAAATGACTTCTTCAAGAAACTTGCTGGATACGACACATTGCGGCTCGTTCTCGCGACCAAAGCGATCTTGGTTGAAGGTGATTCTGATGAGTTGATTGTCCAACGTGCATACAAGGACGCGCACAACGGCCGACTGCCGATTGAGGATGGAATTGATGTCATATCGGTCGGCACTTCGTTTCTCCGTTTTCTAGAACTCGCAAAACAGCTCGAGGTGCCTGTTGCGGTCGTGACGGACAACGATGGTGATATCGAGGCATTAGACAAGAAGTATGCCGACTACAGAGATACTTCCTATATCACCATCTGCTACGACGAGACGATCGACAAAGGCAACCTGCAGGTCCGAGAAAAACCTTTTAACTACAACACGCTGGAACCAAAGCTTTTAAAGGAGAATGGTCGCGAAACATTGGACGGTATATTTAAATCAGGCACGAAGTCGGATGACGACCTGCACACTTACATGCGCAACAACAAGACTGAATGCGCATTGGCGATCTTCGGCGCCGAAACGAAGATCAAGTATCCGACCTACATTACAAAAGCCATTGCCATATGACGGCGTCGAACAAAGTTGTCATCGCAGCCGCAGGTTCGGGAAAGACTACTTATCTGGTTCGCGAGGCACTCAAGGTGAAGGACGACAATGTCCTGATCACAACATACACTCAGTCAAACGAAGCGGAAATCAAACAGAAGATACTTGAGATCAATGGTCACATCCCCCCAAACATCGTGGTGATGACGTGGTTCACATTCCTCATCAATCATGGCGTAAAACCTTTTCAAGGTGGACTTTTTGAGTTTCCTGTAAGAGGAATGTTACTCGTCTCGGGCCCGTCTGCTGTGCGCTACTATAATAGTATGGGCAAACCGGTGCGTTGGCGTGAGGATGAGTTCGAGGATCACTTTTTTGATAGCCACCACCAGATTTATTCTGACAAGTTGGCCAAGCTGGTCGTGCGCTGTAACAAGGCCTCGGGCGGAGATGTGATAGATCGCATCAGTAGAATCTTTGGACACATTTTTGTCGATGAGGTGCAAGACCTTGCTGGCTACGATCTCGACATCCTCGTACTGCTTTTCAGAAGCGCCTCTCGAATACTACTTGTCGGTGATCCACGGCAAGTGACGTACCTGACTCACAATGAGTCCAAACACAAGAAGTACGCGGATGGAAAGCTGGTCCAGTTCCTGAGAAAAGAGCTACCAAAAAAGGTTGCCGTTGAAATAGACGATGTCAGTTTGAACGTCTCGCATCGTAACTGCGGCGAGATATGCAGCCTTGCCTCCAAGCTATACCCAGACTTGAGACCGAGCACTGCCTGCACGTGTGATGCATGTCGCGACATCGAGGTAGATGGGTCAGGCGTCTTCATAGTCAGGCCGATAGACTATGGCCGCTACATGGAGGCCTTCCGACCAATTCAGTTGCGCGACAACGTCACCGCTAAGGGGATCGATCGACGATTTCCGGCCATGAATTTCGGAGAATCAAAAGGCCTTGGATTTGACCGGGGAATCATACTTCCAACTCAAGATATGCTCCGATGGCTGTTAAATCCCGATCAGAAACTCAAGCCGCAGACGCGTGCGAAGCTCTATGTTGCCCTCACGCGTGCGCGGTACAGCGTCGCGGTTGTAGCAAATATTGATGAAGCAGAGCTTCCTGCTGGTTTCTCTCTGTATACATAGGCGCTGCGAATTTCTGGCGGCAAAATCACGATGCCTTGGTTGTCTGGCTGGCGTCACTCAACGGACTTATGTGAGATTCTGCGTCTTTATGTGAGACGCCACACAGGCCCCCTACCCCAGGTGCCTTGCCGCCTCGTCCAGGTCTTCCGGACGGTTGGTGTTGAAGAAGGGGTCGAGGGGGCCGGCGGAGGTCTCCATGTCCGGGAAACCTATCTCGACCAGCCTGTAGCGCGCGGTCCAGAGGTCGACCTTGCGAATTTCCTCCTCGACCATCGCTCTGCGCAGGTCCTCGCGCAGGCTGAGGGGCCAGAGGCCGAAGACCGGGTGGCTGCGGCCGTGGGTGACGGCGCAGGCCAGGTCCGCGCCTTCCGCACCGATGGCCGCCAGCATCTTCTCCACCATATTTTCCGGGAAGAAGGGCGCGTCACAGGCGAAGCTCGCCAGCCATTCCGCGCCGGGCGCGTTTTCCGCCGCCCAGTCGAGGCCGGTCAGCACCCCGGCCAACGGCCCGGCGTAGCCCTCCACCACGTCGGCGGCGACCGGCAGGCCGAAGTCCGCGAAGCGCGCCGGGTCGCCGTTGGCGTTCAGCACCAGTTCGCCCACCTGCGGGGCCGCGCGCTCGATGATGCGCGCCAGGATCGGCCGGCCGCCCAGGTCGCGCAGGCATTTGTCGCCGCCGCCCATGCGCCGCGACAATCCGCCCGCCAGCAGCACGCCGGCGACGTTACGCTTATCTGTCATCGCTGAACCGACTCACGCCGCGTCATCGGCGCGGCCGGACTTGCGCTGGTGGCGCGGGTCTTCGTCTTCCAGAGACTCCGGGTCGTGGTCGAAGACCAGGCGTTCGATCCCAGCGAGGGCGACGAAGCGCTTACCCTTGGCGCGGCCCACCAGAGTGAGGCCCGCCTGCCTGGCCAGGTCGACGCCCCAGGCGGTGAAGCCGGAGCGCGAGACCAGGATGGGGATGCCCATCTGCACGGTCTTGATCACCATCTCCGAGGTCAGGCGGCCGGTGGTGTAGAAGATCTTGTCCTCGGGACTGACGTTGTGCAGCAGCATGTAGCCGGCGATCTTGTCGACGGCGTTATGGCGGCCGACGTCCTCCATGTAGAGCAGCGGGCGGTCGCCCTGGCACAGCACGCAGCCGTGGATCGCCCCGGCCTCCAGGTAGAGGCTGGGCGCGGCGTTGATCTTCTTCGAGAGGCTGGCCAGCCAGGACGTCTTGAGCACCGCGTCCCGCGGCAGCTTCACCGTCTCGAACTTCTCCATGAGATCGCCGAAGACCGTGCCCTGCGCGCAGCCGGAGGTGCGCACCTTCTTCTTCAGCTTTTCCTCGTAGTCGGTCTCGCGCTCGGTGCGCACGACCACGACCTCCAGTTCCTCGTCGTAGTCGATGCCCTCGATCACGTCGTCGGGGCGCAGCATGTTCTGATTGAGCAGGTAGCCGACGGCGAGATAGTCGGGATAGTCGCCGATGGTCATCATGGTGACGATCTCCTGCCCGTTGAGGAACAGGGTCAGCGGACGCTCCACCACCACGGCGGTCTCCACCGCCTTGCCGTCCTGATCGACGCCCTCGACGCGCTCGGTGAGGCGCGGATCGTCGGGGTCGGGACGCAGCTCGAATTCGGCCAGGGCGGCCTCGCCGGCCTTGGCCTGGCCCTTGCGGAGCCGGCGCGGGGCCGGCCTATCGTCGTCTTGCTTGCTCATGAGGGAAATATGAAGCCCGGAACCGGCGCCCGCAAGGGTGCGGCCCCTTCCCGGGCAACCCGTGGGGCCGGAGACTTCATTTGGTCCCGGAGCGGCGAAAAGCTATAAGAAGGCCATGCGATTCCAGACCCTTGTCTTCGTTCTCGGCCTCGGCGGCGCGCTTGCGCTGCCCGCCGCCGCCCAGCAGACCCCTGCCCCCGCGCCGGCTCCCGAGCCGCCGGCCCTGCGCTTTGGCCTGGCCGCCGGCGACCTGCCGCCGCTGGCCGAACGCCTGCCCGCCGCGCCGCGCCGCGACCTGCCGGAGCGCGAGGATTGGCGGAGCGGGCGCTACGGCGGCAGCCTCGTCATGCTGGCGCGCGGCGGACGCGACGCCCGCGACCTGGCGCTCTTCGGCTACGCCCGCCTGGTGGTCTGGAACGAGGAGTTGGAGCTGGTGCCGGACATCCTGCACGACGTCCAGGTGCAGGACGAGAAGGTCTTTACCCTCACCCTGCGCGAGGGTCATCGCTGGTCCGACGGCACACCCTTCACGACGGAGGACATCCGCTTCTGGTGGGAGGACGTGGCCAGCAACGCCGAGGTCTCGCCGCGCGGTCTGCCGCCGGAACTGCTGGCCGGCGGTCAGCCGCCCAAGGTGGAGGTCGTCGACGCCACGCAGGTAAGGTTTTCCTGGCCGGCGCCCAATCCGCGCTTCCTGCCGACCCTGGCCGCCGCCTCGCCGCTGTTCATCTACCGGCCGGCCCACTACCTGAAGCGGTTCCACGCCCGGCACGCGCCGGCGGAAGAGCTGAACCGCCAGGCCGCAGCCATCGGCCTCGCGTCCTGGGCCGAACTGTTCCGCCGCAAGGACCGGATGTTCTTCTTCGACAACCCGGAGCTTCCCACGCTGCAGCCCTGGGTCAACACCTCGATGCCGCCGGCCGAGCGTTTCGTCGCCAGGCGCAATCCCTATTTCCACCGGGTCGACGGCGAGGGCCGCCAACTGCCCTACATCGACGAGGTGATCCTGGACCGCACGGAACCGCGCCTCATTCCCGCCAAGACCGCCGCCGGCGAGGTCGGCCTGCAGGCCCGCGGTCTGACCTTCCAGGACGGCGCGGTGTTGAAGCAGGCGGAGAAGGAGGGCCGGCTGAGGCTCCACCTCTGGCCCATCGGGCGCGGCTCGCAGCTGGCGCTCTATCCCAACCTCAACGCCGCGTCGCCCGGCTGGCGCGACGTGCTGCGCGAAGCCCGCTTCCGCCGGGCGCTGTCGCTGGGCATCGACCGCAAGGAGCTGAACCAAGTGCTCTACCAGGGCACCGCCCTGCCCGGCGCCAACACCCTGCTGCCGGGCTCGCCGCTCTACAAGGAAGACGGCCGCAGGGCCTGGGCGGCTTACGACCCGGAGCGGGCCAACGAACTGCTCGACTCCCTGGGCATGATCTGGAAGGACCCCGACGGCATCCGCCATCTGCCCGACGGCCGGCGCGCCGAGCTGGTGATCGAGACCGCCGAGGTCGACCCGGCCGAGACCGACGCCCTGGAGCTGATCAAGGCCCAGTGGGCCAAGATCGGCATCGCCGTCCTGGTGCGCAGCCAGCCGCGCCAGGCCGCGCGCCAGCGCATCGGCAGCGGCGCCACGCTGATGAGCGTCTTCTACGGCCTGGCCAACGGCCTGGCGAGACCGGCCATGTCGCCGGAGGAACTGGCACCCACCAGCGAGAAGCAGAACAACTGGCCGCTCTGGGGACTGCACTACGAGTCCGGCGGCAGCGCCGGGGAAGCCCCGGGGCTGCCGGCGGCACGCCGGCTGCTGGCGCTCTTCGAGGACTGGCGTCTCGCCACCGACCAGGCCACGCGCGCCAGTATCTGGCAGCAGATGCTGGAGATCCACGCCGACCAGGTCTTCACCATCGGCCTGCTGGGCTCCGTGCAGCAGCCGGTCGCCGCCGACCCGCGCTTGCGCAACCTGCCGGACAAGGCCGACTACCTCTACGAGCCCGGCGCCTACTTCGGCCGCTACCGCATGGACACTCTGTGGTTCGCCGGGGAATAGCCGGGCAAACGGGCACAAGTGACGGCGCCTTCGGCGGGCAGATTCCGGTCGTCAGAGTCTACTGGCCTCTATGGTTCCCCAGATCGCGGCGGCGGTGACCGCAAACGAGACCGCCGCGGCGGTCAGGGCGACGCACAGCAGGAGACCGTCTTCCTCCAGGAACGCAAAAGCGAGCAGCATGATTGCGAGGGTGGGAACGATGTTGCTCAGGGGAACCGGGACAAGAAGAGTCGCGCCCAGCAGAAGGATGACGAATCCGACAGCCCGCTTGGTCGTCTCGAACGGCATGGCCCATCGCGGTCGAATGATCCGCTCCAAGCGCTTAACCACAGGAATCAGGCGCCTAAGGATGCGCCGGAGCCGGATCTGCGAGATGCGGCGCGCGGCAAGCCGGCGGGGAAGAAGGGGTTCGTTGCGTCCCAGGATCATCTGAACGGCCGGAATTGCAAGCAGGATGCCGACGACGGGCGAAAGTCCCGGCACCAGACCCACAAGAGCGATCAACAACATCACGATGCCAAAGGAACGCTCCTTCAAATTCGCGACGATCCACTCCAGCGTCACGTCGCTCGGGGCGTCACGCAGCAGGCCTTCCAGAATGATCGACGTCGGAACGCGCATCGCTACCTCAACGAACAGGCTGCCTTGCTTCGACACTTCCACTTGAGCGCAGCCCCCGGCGCACCCATGGCCGGCAGATTTGGAGACGAGAGCCGCCTTGCGGCCCGCCGGCGCCACCGATAAGTGAGCCGCCTAACCCTATAGCAGTTGCATCGTTCCCCTCCCGGGCGCAGCCAAGGGCCCGCGACTGTCCCTCCGGCTCGACGCCTCGTCACAGTTACAAATGCCCGCCGTCAAGCAGCGCCCAGAAGAGATTCGCTTCGCGACCTTCCAGACACGGCAGGCAGGAGACCACCACAGCTTACTCTGCCAGGGCCGGAGCATAGACCGGCGCCTACCGCGCAATGTTACTAAAAATACACACGCTGGTAATTGAGGAAAATCCAAGAAATTATTCAATATTACATTAGCTAAAAACAGATTATCACTATACTTGTTATAATAATATTTTGCCTACTCATTGAAATTACGTCTCGTTATATCCACATAATACCTAACGGCAAATCACTGCCGGCATCACGAAAGGCGCTTCACATGTCGTTTAAGAAATTCTCCTCCGATCAGGACGCAGCGGGCAAAACCGGCAGTACCGAGAATCCCAAGGAAGCCACTCCCGCCGAGAACCCGGCGGCTCAGCCCACGCAGAAGCCCACGGAAGCCGCGCCGACGCCCAAGTCCTAGGCAGCGGACCGGAGGGGGCTGCCCCCTCCGCCACCCTCGCCGGCGCATGTGACGCACAATCGATGACCACCCGCATCATCGAGAAGACGGTTACCTTCCAACGGCCTTTCGTTCTTGCAGGGCTCGATGAGGTGCTGCCTGCCGGCGACTACCTTGTGGAAACCGAAGAAGAACTTATTGGCGGCCTGTCCTATGCCGCCTACCGCCGCATCTCGACGGTGCTCCGCCTGCAGGCGGAATCCGGGCTTCCTCACCTGACGCGGGCGATGACCGTCGATCCGGAGGAGCTGGACCAGGCGTTGCGGCGCGACTGCAATGGAGCCCACGATTGATTGGAGAGAATTCACGAATGCGAATGTCACGCCCCCTTTCGGTAATGATCCTCATGGCGGCCATGGTCGCGGGGGCCGCATGGTACGCGCCGCCACAGGGCAAGGTCACGCAGATAGCTGTGATGCTGCCGCTCGCCACCTACCACACACTCGCCCAGAGGGGCGAAGCGGAGGTCGATTCGACGGGGCATCCGCGATCCGTCGTGCGGGTCATAGAAGATCTCGCGGCGCGGTGAAGCGTTCCCGGAGCCGCCTCTCGCGGAGCCTTTCGGCCATCTAAGGAACCGAAGAAATGATCACCTCACGCAGCAACGCGAAGCAGACCTGTCCGGAGTGCGCAGCTGAGTACCCCAAGCCGGCTGGGCACGTCAGCAACTGCCCGAAATGCGGTGCCAAGCTCTCGGCCGGCCCCGGCGCGGAAGCATCCCCGCCGGTCCAGAGCGTGTGGGGCGCCCCCTTCCCGAAGTAAGAAAGCACATCGGAAACCGGAAACCGCGGCTTCCGCTGCGCGGAGATGAACGAGGCCGGCGGTAAACCGCCCAAGAAACGTCGCCACGCGTCAGGCGTCAACTTGGCTCGACCGCCCGGCGTCGTACTCCATCGCGGTTTCCAGCCGGCCGTCTCTCAGATGGAACAGGCGGTCGAAGCGATCGAATATCTTTTCGTCATGCGTGACGGCCAGGATCGCGGCGTCCTGTTCGGCCGCCACTTTCCGCAACAGGTCCATGACGATCCCCGCACGCTGCGAATCCAGCGCCGCGGTAGGCTCGTCGGCCAGTATGATCCGGGGCCGGTTGGCGAGCGCCCGGGCGATCGCGACTCTCTGGGCCTCGCCTCCGGACAGCTTGGAGGGCATTGCCTCCTTGCGGTGCCCGACGTCCAGATAGTCAAGAAGTTCGGTTGCGCGCTTCCTGGCCTCGACCGCGTCGAACCCCGCCAGATTGAGCACCACCGCCACGTTGTCGGCACTGTTGAGAAAGGGCAGGAGGTTGTGGAACTGAAAGATGAAGCCAACCTTCTCCAAACGCAGCCGGCGCAAGTCGGAACGCAGCCAACGCCCGTCGTAGACCGTTTCGCCGTCCAGCGCCATCCGGCCGCGGTTCGGTTCCAGGATACAGCCAATGACGTTCAGCAGCGTCGTCTTGCCGGACCCGCTGGGGCCGAGCAGCGCAACCACCTCCCCCGGATAGACCTCCAGACTCACGTCGCGCAGGGCATCGACGCGGGTTTCGCCTTCCCCGAAGTGCTTCGAGATATCGCTCACTTGGACGAGAGGTACTTTTCGGGACCTCGCACTCACGATCAACCTCCCAGCGCCGTCGCCGGATCGACCTTGAGGGCAAACCGTACGCCGAGACCGCTTGAGAGGATGCAGACCAGAATGACCACTGCGGCGAGCGCCAGTCCGTCCTCCGGCTGCAGCACGACACGGCGCGGAAAGAAGTCCTTGATGGTTGCGATCAGGAGCGCCCCCAAGCCGAAGCCGATGACACCCATCGCCAGCGCCTGCTGCAGAACCAGGCCGATGATTGTCCGGTCCGGCGCGCCGATCAGCTTCAGGGTGGCGATCTCCCGGATCTTATCCATGGTCATCGTATAGAGGATCAACGCAATGATGACGGCGGAGACCACGAGAAGGATCGCCGTGAACAGGCCGATCTGCTTGCGCGCCCGCTCCACGACCGAACTGGTCAGTATGTTTTCCTGCCCAGCCTGCGTCATGGCGGCCAGATGCTTCCACCGGCGCGCCGTGGCGGCCACGCTGTCCGCCGGCACGTTCGGTGAGACGCGGGCGACGACCGCGTTGATGGTATCCGTATCGCCGGCCCCGGCGCCCCGGGCGAGTGCGCGGCGCGCGGCGGGCGGAGCCAGCTCGAACTGCAATTCCTGGGAATCCCTCAGCGTGAGGTAAACGACCGGATCGCCGCCGGAGGAGACCTGTCCCTCCGTCAAGCCGACGACGGTAAAGGTGTCGCGGCCCAGCGGAACCCGGTCGCCAAGCGCCAGCCGCGTGCGCTTGTCGGCCACCATCTCGTAACGGCTCCGAGCGATGGTGCGCCCCGCGGCGATGCGATCCGGTCCGCCGGGGCGGCCAAGCTCGTAGCCGACCACATAAAGCCGCAGCTTGTTTCCTTCATAGGACGTCTCGACCGACTGGTAGGTTACGCTGCCGGCCGCCGCGACGCCCTGGAGGCGGGCGATCGCTTCGCGCGTGTCGCCGGGAATGCGGGAGGACTCGGCGAAAGGTCCGCGTGTGCCGGACTCCACCACCCAGACATCGACCCCGGGGGTGCGCACCAACGTCAGGGCGTCTTCGACCAGGCCGCGGTAGATACCGATCATGGACAGGACCACTCCCAGCAGGAGGCTGAGCCCGAAGCAGGTCAGCAGGAAGCGGCCGAGGTTGTGCCGGATATCCCGGTAAGCCAGGTTCATGGTGCCCCACCCTGCTTCACCGCCGCCGCCCGGCCTTCACGCAAGCCGGGGCGCAGGACGCGGACGACGGGAACGGCCCCGGGCAGACCGTCGACGATCTCCAGCCGGGAATCGAGCGTTCTCTCGCCGAAGGTCACGTTTCGCCGCCGCAGTTCGCCGTCCTCGACCGTCCAGACGGATCCTTGCAGTCCGTCGAAGCCGTCGACGGCCGCTTCCGGCACCAGCAGCGGATTGTCCAGCGTCGCGGTCCTGATGAAGACCTCGGCCTGCTCGCCGAGATGGAAGCTCTGCGGACAGAGGTCGCAGGCGATGTAGACGCGGCGCTCCTCGCTGACACGATCGCTTTCGATGGCGATGCGCGCGACATGGCCTCTAAAGGTCTGCCGGGGCAGCGACCGCAGGCGCACTTCGGCAGGCTGGTCCAGGCGGAGCCCGCCCGCCCGCGCCTCGTCGACGTAGGCGAGCACCCATACCGTCTCCGCAGCGACCAGGGTAAAGAGCGTTTCGCCCGCGGCCAGCACCGCGCCGAGCTCTTTGTGGCGTTCCACCACCACCGCGTCATAAGGCGCGATCAGTACGTGCTTGTCGAGCAGCACCCGTTCAAGCTCGTATTGGGCCTTCGCATCGTCGAGGGCGGCCTTGGTCACCTCGACATCACTGACCGCGACCGCGAGTTCGGCGGCGGCCACGTCTTCCTCCATCTGCGCTTCCTCGGCCACCTCGACGGAAACGGTCTGGCGGGCTACGAGCGCCTGCTTGCGTCTGTTCGCCTGCTTCTTCTGGGTCAGGACCGCGCGGGCCTTGCCCACGGCGGCCTCCGCCATCCTTACCGCGGCTTCGGCATTCGCGATCCCGGCTCTGGCTTTGGCCACGCGCGCTTCCTGCTCGGTGCTCTGCAGGCGCGCCAGAACATCACCCTTTTTCACCCGGTCGCCGTGATCGGCATTCAGCGCAGCGAGCGCTGCCCCGGTCTCGAACCCGACTTTCGACAGAATGCGTGCTTCGACCGTGCCCAGGCCGAAGACCTCTACCGGAACGTTTTCGGCGGGAAGCGACACCTCGACCTGCAGGGGACGCAGGTAGACGAACAGAAAGACGGCCAGGCCCAGCGCCGCAAGCACGAGCAGCGCCATGAGGGAGCGGACGATGCCTCTCTTCATGGCCGGGTCTCCCCGCGCCCTGCGGCCTTCTCTTTCGCGAGTCCGCTCAACTGGACTTCGAGAAGCCGTGCGCCCTCCCGCGACAGATCGAAGCCGCGTCCGCTGATCGACCATCTCACCGCGAGGCCCTGCACCAGACCGATGAGGAGGAAAGCCAGATCATCCGGGTCCAGATCGTCGCGCAGCTCACCCTCTGCCTTCGCGCGCCCGGCCTGCTCGGCGATGACCCCATGGAAACGGCTCATGAGACCGAAGAAGGCTGCGCGCAGCCCCTTGTTCTTGGTGTGCAGTTCTCGCGAGAACAGGATGGCCGGGATCGCGGGCGTCGACTGGATCAGCCGTAACTGCGCGGCGATCAACGCACGGATTTGGTCGAGCGGCGACGCCGCGGGGTTCCGCGCCTTCGCCCAGCGCGCCTCTACCATCGCGCCGACATGCGCGGCGACCGCCTCCCACAGATCCTGTTTTCTGGGAAAATGCCGGAAAACCCCCGGCTGTGTCAGTCCCACGGCCTTCGCGACGGCCTCGGTGGTCAGCCGCTCGGGGCCGAGTTCGTCGGCAAGGTGGAGGGCGGCATCGATGATCTCGGCCTTGCGGGCCTTTGCTGCTTTTCGAATGCGCATAGCCATCCTTAGTTAGTGATTAATCACTAACTAAGGATGGCGGTGAGAGATGTCAATGCCGCAGATCATTCCGGCATGGCCTGTCTCCCGGCGGGGTAGTCCTGCTGGAGAGATCTCGCTCCGTTGAGCGGTCTCCCCTCGGGTCGGCTATCCGGCTCGCGCAACCTGCCGGCCAAGGCCGACTACATCTACGAGCCCTGTGCATACTTCGGCCGCTACCACATGGACACGCTGTGGTTTGCGCCGGGCGGCTGAAGTTCGGCTGGTGAGTCAAGGCGGACATTTAGCTTATTCATGACTAAGCTGGTCTCGGCAGGACAGCCGGGAGTGACTTGATGGACCTGTGGGGGAAAATTGACGTTACCAAGTGGCAAAGTCTGCCACATATCGCGGGCCGAGCCGCAACTGAGAAGGATGTTCAAGACGGGCGAGCTGTATTCGTCGTCCCGTCTGGGAGCAAGCCTGTCAACATCGGGTTGCCGTTCTGGGCTTTGCAGATATCCGATAGGAACGAAAAAACGCCTGTTATCGCCATTCAGGCTGAAGAGGTAGATGGTGAGGTGATTGTTGGGATCCGATACCTAGATGGCGGTAATGGTGTCTGTACGCTTTCGGAGTTGAGAACTCTGGAATCACCAAATGAACCAGTTTGATTTCTGATTGACCGCTCTTGGCGCATAGCAGAAGTCCAATGCTGCACAATCGAATGATGTGCGCGAGTAGTTTCGCCTGCAGTTGATGGCAGCCACAGCACCGCGAATACCCGGAGCTGTCACCCGCGAACACTCCCGACCTTCTCACCCTCCGCGCAGATCCCTCGCCACCGCCTTCTGCCGGTCGAACTCGGCGCGGCGGCGCGCGATCTCCTCTGGGCTCAGGCGGTCGAGGTTCATGTAGTCCTGCTTCCAGGCGGCGCTGTCGCTCCAGCGCAGCGGCGACTGCAGGGTGGTGCGCGCCGCCGGCGCGCCTTCCAGCAGCTTGAAGGCCAGTTCCAGGGTGAAGTCCTGGGACTTCGGGTCGTGCGGCCGCCCGGCGGCGTTGCCCAGCGGGAAGTCGGAGAAGAGGAAGCGCGGCACGCCGACGTATTCGACGATGTCCTTGGCGCAGCCGAGTACCACGGTGGCGATGCCCGCCGCCTCCAACTGGTCGGCGGCGAGGCTGACGCTCTGATGGCAGACCGGGCAGTTGGGCACCAGGATCACGGCGTCCGCTTTGTCGGCGCGGCATCGCGCCACCACTTCCGGGCAGTCAGTGCCGAGGGTTACGCGATGGCTGCGGTTGGTGGGCAGGCCGTGAAAGCGCGGCGCCAGCGATCCGATACGCCCCTTCGCTGCCGCGCGGCGCAGCGCCGCCAGGGGGAAGTAGCAGCCCTGGTCGCCCTGGGCGTGGTGATCGCGGTCGACGGCGACATGGACGTTGCGCAGGTCGTGGTCCTTCGCGGTGTCGCCGGAATAGACGCTGTAGAACTTGGCTGCCGCGTTGTAGGGCGCCCCCGGCCCCTGGTCGCCCTTGTCCGGCTGGAAGGGCGCCGCCGTCACCACGAGGGCGACGCGGCATTGGCTGAGCGGTTTGCTGAGAGGATGAAAGGCCACCTCGGCCAGATGCGCCCACTCATAAGGCGCGCCGTAGCCCAGTGCCTGGTAGTAGTCGCGGATGCGCCGGCGATAGGGGATCGGCACGTCCTCGGCGGGGGCGAAGCCGAAAGGCGATCCCATCCCGGCGCGGTTGGTCGCGGCGTTTTCTTCCATGCCCCATGGTAATCCAAGGGTTCCATGGAGGTCCATGGCGCCGCGTTTCCCGCGCAATCTCCGCAAGAAAAATAAGGTCGTCTTGACCATCCCCGGCCCGCTAGTATGCCGACGAAGGGCCATGCCAAGTGGTGCGGAAAACAGTCCAGCCGGCCGCGTTGCCCTTGGTATGCCGTAGAACGACAACGAAGCGGCGGAGACCGGACGGGCCCATCGGGCGGGCCCAGCCGGAAAACCCTGTGTTCGAGGCAACGGAGAGTAAATCCATGGAGATGCGCGGCAAGCGCGTCCTCGTCTGCAACTGCGATTCCACGATGCCGCTGGACGACGCAGCCCTGACCCGCGCCTGCCAGGCCGTCGGCGCGGAAGGCAAAGCCGAGATCAACACGCAACTCTGCCGGGCCCAGCTCGGCAATTTCCAGCGCGCGATCCTGGGCCAGCAGCCCGTGGTGGTCGCCTGCACCCAGGAAGCGCCGCTGTTCGGCGAGATCGCCGCCGAAAACAACCCGCAGGCCGAGGTCGACTTCGTCAACATCCGCGAGACCGCGGGCTGGGCGGTGGAGGCCAAGGCCGCGACGCCGAAGATCGCCGCCCTGCTGGCCGCCGCCATGGTCGAGGCCGAGCCGACGCCCATGGTCCCACTCGCCTCCCAGGGCGTTTGCCTGGTCTACGGCCATGACGAGCAGGCCATCGAGGCCGCCAAGCAGCTCGCCGGCCGTCTGGACGTGACCGTGCTGCTCAGCGAGCCCGGCGAGATCATTCCGCCGCAGGTCATGGACGTGCCGATCTTCAAGGGGTCCGTCGTGCAGGCCAAGGGCCACCTCGGCAGCTTCGGCATTACGGTGAACGACTACGCCCCGGCGATCCCGTCCGGGCGCGGCAGGCTGGAGTTCGACGCGCCCAAGAACAACGCTTTTTCCGAATGCGACCTGATCCTCGACCTCACCGGCGGCACGCCGCTGTTCCCAGCGGCGGAGAAACGGGACGGCTACCTGCGCCCGGACCCCGGCGACCCCGCGGCGGTGCAGCATGCGCTCTTCGACATCGCCGACATGGTGGGCGAGTACGACAAGCCGCGCTACGTGAAGTACCGGCCGGAGATCTGCGCCCACTCGCGCAGCCGCAAGACCGGCTGCACCCGCTGCCTGGACGTCTGCCCGACCGGCGCCATCACCTCCGCCGGCGACACCGTCGACATCGACCCTCTGGTCTGCGCCGGCTGCGGTTCCTGCTCCTCCGTCTGCCCCACGGGTGCCGCCACCTACCAGCTTCCCGCCGGCGACAGCCTCTTCCAGCGCCTGCGCGAACTGCTCACAGCCTACCGCGCCGCGGGCGGCAAGCGCGCCACCCTGCTGCTGCATGACGGCGCCTACGGCAGCGAGATGATCGGCCTCATGGCGCGGCTCGGCCGCGGCCTGCCGGCCCACGTGTTGCCCTTCCCGCTGAACGAAGTGACCCAGGTCGGCATCGACTTCCTGGCGGCAGCCTTCGCCTACGGCGCGGACCAGGTGGTGATCCTTGCAGATCCGAAGAAGCGCGGCGAGATGAGCGGCCTGGCCGGACAGATCGGCCTGACGGAAAGCGTGCTCGGCGGCCTCGGTTACGGCGGCGGACGCTTGCACGTCATCGACGACATGGACCCCGACGCGGTGGAAGCCGCGCTCTACGGCCTCACCGCACCGGAGACGGCCATCGAGGCCGGCAGCTTCCTGCCGGTCGGCGGCAAGCGCAGCCGCGCCTTCCTGGCCCTGCGCCACCTGCACGAGAAGGCGCCGGCGCCGGTCGATGCGCTGGCGCTGGCGCCCGGCGCGCCCTTCGGCCGGGTCAAGGTCGACACCGAGGGCTGCACGCTCTGCCTGGCCTGTGTCTCCGCCTGCCCCGCCTCGGCGCTGCTCGACGACGAGACCCGGCCCTGGCTGGGCTTCCAGGAGGACGCCTGCGTGCAATGCGGCCTCTGCAAGGTGACCTGCCCGGAGCAGGTCATCACCCTGGAGCCGCGCCTCAACTTCACGGGGGAGGCCATGAGCGCGGTCACCCTGAACGAGGAAGAGCCCTTCGAGTGCATCCGCTGCGGCAAACCTTTCGGCGTGCGCAAATCCATCGAGCGCATCGCCGATCAGCTTGCGGGCAAGCATTCGATGTTCCAGGAGTCCGGACAGATCGAGCGCATCAAGATGTGCGAGGACTGCCGCATCACCACGCAGTTCGAAAGCGCCGACAACCCCTTCCAGGCAGGCGAGCGGCCGCGCATGCGCACCACCGAAGACTACATCCGCGAACGCGAAGCCGAACAGGCCGCGGCGAAGGTGAACGGCAAGCCCGGTAACGGGTCGGATGCCTGACGCCGCGTCCTGCCGCGGCGCCGGAGGTGGCTGAGCTCGAGGCCGCCTTCAACGGCCTGCACATGGTGCAGCTCCTGGCGGCCAATCTCATCGTGCTCGGCGCGACGGCGGTGCAGGCGGCCACCGGCATCGGCTTCGCCCTCATCGCCATCCCGCTGCTGGCCCTGATCGACCTCGCCTTCGTGCCTGGGCCCAGCGTCTTCGTCGCGCTCTTTCTCGCCCTCTTCATGACCTCGGCAGGCCGCAGTGCCATCGAAAAGCCGGAGCTCACCCGCATCGGCGGCGGCGTGGTGGCGGGCGCGGCCCTGGGCGCGCTGCTGCTGATCTTCATCGACCTGGACAACATGGCGCCGGTCTTCGGCGCCGTCATCCTCGCCGCCGTCGCCATCAGCCTCACCGGCCTGCACCTGCCCTTCACCACCAGGAACCTGATCGGCGTCGGCACCGTCGCCGGGGTCATGGGCGTGCTCTCGGGCATTCACGGCCCGCCGCTGGCGCTGCTCTACCAGCGCAGCGCGCCGGACAAGGCGCGCGCCATGATCGCCTCGGTCTTCTTCGTCGCCTACATCGCCACCATCGCCGCCCTGGCCAGCGCCGGCCATTTCGGCCTGCGCGAGACGATCCTCGGAGTGGCGCTTCTGCCGGGCTTCTTCCTCGGCTACTTTCTCTCCACCCGCTTCTTCAGGATCAGCAATCCCGCCGCCTTTCGGACCGGCGTCCTCGTCATCGCGGCAGCCAGCGCCGTCGCGTTGATGTTGAAGGGGCCCTGATGTTCGTGGGTTAATCGCGCCCGCCGTCTTCAGCAGGGCTTAACTTCCCCTCGCCTAGACTCGCCCGGCTGAACTAAGCTGCGGCTGCCATGAGCGATCTCGACCCCCGTCTGAACGCCTTTCGCGACGACCTTGCCGACGCCCGCCTGAAGGACCGGGTGGCGGCGCCGCGCTACGTCGAGGGCCGCCCGGCGGGGATCGCTCGCGGCATCGTCGACCTGCGCCGCGCGCCCGATGCGTCCTCCGGGCTCGATACCCAGCTTCTCTTCGGCGAGCGTGTGCGGGTTTTCGACGAGGCCGGCGGCTGGACCTGGGTGCAGAGCGAGACCGACGGCTACGTCGGCTACCTGGAGAGCGCCGCCCTGGGCCCGGCGGTCGAACAGCCGACCCACCGCCTGCGCGCCCTGCGCAGCTTCCTCTATCCCGAGCCGAACCTGAAAACGCCGGCGCTGGACTGTCTTTCCATCGCCAGTCCCGTCCAGGTCGTCGGCGAGAAGAACGGCTACAGCGAGATCGCCGGCGGCGGCTGGCTCTACAGCAAACACCTGCAGCCGCTGACCGAGAGCAGCCCCGACTTCGTGGCCACGGCCCTGGAGTTCCTCGGCACGCCCTATCTCTGGGGCGGGCGCAGTTCCATCGGCCTCGACTGCTCGACCCTGGTGCAGCTCTCTCTGGCCTGCGCCGGCGTCAACCTGCGCCGCGACTCCTACCAGCAGGCGGCCACGGCGGGCGAAGCGCTCAACGGCCTGCCGCAGGAGGTGACGCTGGAGCGCGGCGACCTCGTCTTCTCGCCCGGCCACGTCGCCATCATGCTCGATGCGGAGCACATCGTGCACGCCAACGGTTTCACCATGACGGTGGCCATCGAGCGCCTGCAAGCGCTGGAAAAGCGGGTGCTGGAAGAAACCGGCGGCAAGGGCTTCACCGGCGTGCGGCGGATAATGCCCTAGCCCACTTTTATTACGCGAAAATCAGCGGCGCCAATCCTCGCCCCTCAGAGGGCCGCCTGGAGATGGGCAGGCATCCTACCACTTCAGTCGATTCCTATCGCTTCCCCAATAGCTAGTGGTTATAGGCGTCGGATGGGCCCGACTCGTACTCAGGCCCGCTATCCTCTGGTGCCGTCCGGGTGCATCAAATCTGGCAGGAGACTCCAGTCATTGACGGGCAAATGGGAAAAGACAGTGAAAAGCTTCGAACTATTCGCGTTCGTGAGCCGTGGACCTCACAGCGGCAAGTTCCTCTATCCGCATCTGCACAATGATGGGCGTTACGCAGTTTCGATGACGCGCTTCGAATCGGATTATGTCTGGCTGAGCGACAGAAGCGAAATTCTGTCCTGGCTGGAAAAAGGGTACCGCCTGCGCATGTCAAACCCCGAAGATGGCATATCGGCGACAAGTTTGATCCGTCCGGGGGCGATCTACCGGCCCGTTGCAATGTCCCGCAAGTAGCAGGTTCCACTACCTCGGACGTAAACGATTGTTGCCTTCTCTTCCGCTTGCCGCCAAGCTGTCCGCGACGGTGCTTCCCCGCCAAGGGAAGTGAAACGGGAAGTCGGTGCGAAGCCGACGCCGCCCCCGCGACTGTAAGGAGTGTGATCTCCGCGTTCCACAAGCCACTGGCGCCGCGCGCCGGGAAGGCGAACGCCGGAGGAGCTCCAAGCCAGGAGACCGGCCGTCACCCTGTTCAACCAACTTGGGGCGGCGGGCCCCGGAAGGAGCAAAAATTGCGCTTTCTTTCTGTCTTCACGATCGCACTCCTAGTCACTTCGGCAGCGGAGGCCCATACCGGCATCGGCGCGGCTTCCGGCCTGGCCCACGGGTTCCTGCACCCGGTCGGCGGCCTGGATCACATCCTCGCCATGGTCGGTGTCGGGCTGCTGGGCTTCGTCATCGGCGGGCGCGCCTTCTGGCTGGTGCCGGCCGCTTTCGTCGTCATGATGGCGCTGGGCGGCGTTCTCGGCCTTGCCGGCGCCGGCCTTCCCTTCGTCGAAGCCGGGATCGCCCTGTCGGTCATCGTGATCGGAGCCGCACTGGCTTTCGGCAGCGGCGTGCCCTTGGCCCTCGCCATGGCCCTGGCCGGTGGCTTCGCCGTGTTCCACGGCCACGCCCACGGGGCCGAGATGCCGCTGGCGGCCTCCGGCCTCGCTTACGGTTTCGGCTTCCTGGCGGCAACGGCCCTGCTGCACGCCGCCGGTGCCGGTGCCGGATACGCCCTCGGCAAGCTGGCCGGTGCGGCCGCCCCTCGTGCCACACGGCTCGGCGGGGCCATGCTCAGCCTCTTTGGGCTGGCAATCCTGACAGGCGTTCTTTAGAGCCTAGGCCAGCCTGGCCCCGCCTACTGCGGCGGGGCCGGAGGGCCGCCGCCGCCAAGCTGGGCCTGGCACAGCGCTTCGGCGCGGCCTTTGAACAACCCGGCCTGCTGGGCGTTGATGGTCCCTTCGGCCAGCATGTTGTCGATGTCCTTCGCCCGTTCGGCGAAACAGAGCGCTACCGGGTCGTCGGGAGCGGCAACCGCCTGTTCCGGCGGAAAAAGGTCGTCGCGGTGCATGAAGGCCAGGGCCGCCATCATTGATAAAGCGACCCCCACCGCGACCAGCCGGGCGGCTGGGCGGTCCAGAAATGAGACCCCTTGGGACGAGTCCGTCATGGCATGCAAGGCTAGTGCGCCGCCGTCTCGGCGGCAACAGGAGAAAGCCGCGCCCCGCCCCCCGCAAAACCCCGGAAAGTCTGGGGTTTTCGACGCCATAGGCCCCAGAAAAGTTAGGGGCGAATTGGGCCGGGGCTGTTCCTATACTGGCCGGCATCCTATATAGCTAGGCACAAGAACGGACGGCCCCGCCGCGATACGGGGGCTGAAATTGGGTTGGGAGACTCCTGATGGCCGAGATGATCGATCCCTACGGCAGGGCGATCACCTATCTGCGCATTTCGGTGACGGACCGCTGCGACTTCCGCTGCAACTACTGCATGGCGGAAGACATGACGTTCCTGCCGAAGGCGGAGATTCTGACGCTGGAGGAACTCGACCGCGTCTGCAGCGCCTTCGTGCGCCAGGGCGTGAAGAAGCTGCGCATGACCGGCGGCGAGCCGCTGGTACGGCGCGACATCATGAAGCTCTTCCACTCCCTCTCCCGCCACCTGGAAAGCGGCGCCCTGGAAGAGCTGACGCTCACCACCAACGGCAGTCAGCTCAGCCGTTTCGCTCACGAACTCGCCGACCTCGGCGTCCGGCGCGTCAACGTCTCGCTCGATACGCTCGATCCCGACAAGTTCGCCGCCATCACCCGTTGGGGCAAGCTGGACAAGGTCATGGCCGGCCTGGAAGCTGCCAAGGACGCCGGCCTGGCGGTAAAGATCAACGCGGTGGCGCTGAAAGACGTCAACGACGACGAGGTCGACCGCCTCGTCCAGTGGTGCGGCGACGAGGGCTTCGACCTCACCTTCATCGAGGTCATGCCCATGGGCGATATCGGCGAGCAGCGCATCGACCAGTACTGGCCGCTCTCCATGCTCCGCGCGCAACTGGCGGAGAAGTGGACGCTGGAGGAGATCGACTACCGCACCGGCGGCCCGGCGCGCTACTGCCGCGTGAAGGAGACCGGCGGGCGGCTGGGATTCATCACGCCGATGACCCATAATTTCTGTGAAAGCTGCAATCGCGTGCGCCTCACCTGCACCGGCACGCTCTACATGTGTCTGGGCCAGGAGGACGCAGCCGATCTGCGCGAACCTCTGCGCATGGCCGAAGACGACGGGCCGCTGGAACAGGCGATCATGGAGGCCATCGGCCGCAAGCCCAAGGGCCACGACTTCATCATCGACCGCCGCCGCAAGCAGCCGGCCGTCTCGCGCCACATGAGCGTCACCGGCGGCTGAGCCCGCTTCCTCAAAAAACCAGCTTGAAGCCTTCGTGAGTCGCCTCGAAGCCGAGGGACTCATAGAAACGGTGGCTGTCGGTGCGGGACTTGTTCATGGTGAGTTGCACCAGCCCGCAGCCGCGCCGCCGGCATTCCGCGACGGCCCAATCGATCATGACATGTCCGAGACCCTGTCCGCGGCGTGACGAAGCGATGCGCACGCTCTCGATCTGGCCGCGCCACATGGCCTTCAACGACAGGCCGGGAATGAAGGTGAGTTGCAGGCAACCGACCACCGCACCGCCATCGTCGACCACCGCCAGGAACTGGTTGGGATCGGCAGCGATGGCCGCAAAGGTCTCGGCATAGCAGGGGTCGCCGGGCGCCTCGCGGGTCTTGCCCAATTCATCGTCGGCCAAGAAGTCGACAATGGCCGGAACGTCCTCTGCGGTGGCGCGGCGAATCTCAGGATTGGTCATGAAGGCTTCAATAGCCGAAGAAGCAGCGCAGAGCGACCCCTTATCCGCTCATGTCAGCTCTTCCCACAACGGCAGCGCGCCCAGCGCCGCCAGGCCGCAGAGGCCGAGCGCGACTTTGCGATAGAAACCCTCGCTGGCATGGGGGAACAGCCGCGCCCCGGCAAGGATGGCCAGCACGTAGGCCGGCAGCAGGATCAGCGCCTGGCGCAGCACCGCCAAGGTCAACAGGCCGTTCAGCCATAGAGTCAGGCCGGTCACCAGCCCGAGCAGGCCGAAGATGGCGTAGATGTTGGCGCGCACCTGGGCCGCGTCCGATTGCCCGCCCAGCCAGAACAGCACCAGCGGCGGCCCGGAGAGACTGGCCGCACCGCCCGTCACGCCCGCCACCGCGCCCACCGCCGCCGTGCCCAGGAAAGGCAGGCGACGCCGCAGCCGCCAGCCGGCGGCCAGCGCCAGGACGGCGGCCAGGATCGTCAGCGAGATTGCCCAGCGCATGATCAGCGGATCGGCGGAGACCAGCAGCGCCACCCCCAAGGGGACCGTCAGGGTGGCGCCCAGCAGGAGCGGCAGCACTTCCGCCCAGGTGCAGCGCCGGAAGGCACCGAGCGTGATGTGCAGGGTGGCCAAGCTGTCGACAAGGAAGAGCAGCGGGACGGCGACGGTCGGGGCCTCCAGCATGCCCGCCAGGGGGACGAAGATCATCGCCGCGCCGAAGCCGGAGAAGCCCCGCACCAGGCCCGCCAGGACTGCCGGGCCGGCCAGCCAGAGATAGTGCCCCTCGACCAGCCAAGCCCATACCCCCTGCCCCATCGTCCACCGCCCTTGCCCGTTACATCTCCGCCGTCGCGCCGCCATCTGGTGCGCGGCATCCGGCTGTGATACTCCTGCGAATATGCAGATCCAATTGAAATTGATGCAGTTTCTTGCTGCAAGTTTGCAGCGATGACGATCCCGCTGAACTGGGCCGACCTGCGGGTGGTGCTGGCGCTGGCACGCGGCGGCAGCCTCTCGGCGGCGGCGCAGAGCCTGGGCATCGACCAGACCACCGTCAGCCGGCGCCTGGACGCGGTGGAAGCCGCCCTGCGGGGACGCCTCTTCCTGCGCGAGCGGGGCCGCCTCACCCTCACCGCGCTGGGCGAGACGGCGCGCGGCGCCGCCGAGCGCATGGAGGCTTCGGCGCTCGCCCTGGAAGCCGCCGCCGGGGAGTCGGGGGAAACGGTCATCGGACGCGTGCGCATCACCGCCGTGCCCATTCTGGTGAATCAGCTCATCGTGCCGCGTGTGCCGGCGCTGCTGCGGCGCCATCCGGCGCTGGCCATCGACGCCAACGCCGACTCGCGCAACCTCAGCCTCAGCCGGCGCGAGACCGACGTCGCCCTGCGCTTCGCCCGGCCGGAGAGCGGCAGCGGCCTCTGCCGCCGGATCGGCGCCCTCTCCTTCTCGATCTACGCCGCCAAGGGAACGTCGCCGGAGGCCCTGCCCTGGGTCACCTACGAAGAGCGCTTTCTGCACTATCCGCAGGCGCGCTGGGTGGCCGACCATGTCGCGCCGGAGGATCTCTCGCGGCTGCGCATCAACGATGCCGAGGGGCTGGCGCAGGCAGTGCGCTCCGGCCTCGGCCGCGGCGTGCTGCCGGACTTCATGGCGGCCGGCGATCCGGCCTTGCAGCGGGTGTCGGAAACGCCGGTGCTGCACCGCGGCCTCTGGCTGCTGGTACATCCGGACCTGCGCAAGCTGCCACGGGTGGCGGCGGTCATAGACTGGCTCGCCGCCTTGCCCGGCCAACTGCACGCAGAGGTGCGGTAACCCCCTGGCCCTACGGCGTGACGGTTACTGAATTTCGATCTGGTGGGCGAAATCGCGGCCGTTGGAGATGGTGATCTGCTGGAAGCCGAGCATCTTCGCCAGGTCGAAGAAGGTGAAGAAGTCTTCCACGCCCAACTGGGCGAAGACCGGCAGCAACCGCGCCACCGCGGTCATCTGCGCGAAGATCGCGCGGGCACGGTAAATGGTATCGATACGCCCGTCCTCCAGCGCCACGATGATCAGCTTCTCGGCGTCGGAACCTTTGGCGAAGATGGCCGCTTGCGGCGGATAGGGCGCCTTGTTCTGCTCGTTGGTGATGCCGGTGACGAAGGCGATCCGTGCCTTGCGCGAGGCCTCCGGGCTGGTGAAGGAGCGCGCCTTGTAGACCTCCGAGGAGGTCAGTTCCGGATAATAGAAGCCCTCATGGCGGTCTTCCGCCAGGGCCCCGGCCGCCAGGCTGAAAACAACAACCGCCGCCAGCGCCGGCAGCACCCGCCGATACCAGTTTCCCATGCCAAACTCCCCCGTCGCCTAATACCTGTCATCCCTATGGTGGCCCGGCCCGCAGGCCGGACTGCGGAGCAGCCTGCGGCAGGCCCCCGCGTTTGGCAAGACGCTTGCCCCCGCCGCCGCCTCGTAGCCGGCCCTGGCGCCGGGCAGCGAGGGCGCTATACTCGCCGCGCGGTCCGGCTTTCGCCGAGTCGCGCCGAATTCGATCGATTGGCCGTGACCTGCGGGCGGGCCGAGAACGCACAGGACCAAGGGCCCGCAGCGCCATGAGTCGTCGAAGTTTCGCGCTGGTCGCCAGCGATACCCCCGAAGCCGCGGAGGCCAAGGCACGCCTGGAAGCGCGCTACGAGACCGCCGACGTGGATAAGGCGGAGGTCATCGTCGCCCTGGGCGGTGACGGTTTCATGCTGGAGACCCTGCACCGCTTCATGGAGCGGGCGGTGCCCATCTACGGCATGAACTGCGGCACCATCGGCTTCCTGATGAATCAGTTCACCGAAGACGGCTTGGCCGACCGCGTCGCCGCGGCCCAGCCGGTTACCCTGCACCCCTTGCGCATGAGCGCCGACACGGTAGACGGCAAGACCAGCGAGGCTTTGGCCATCAACGAGGTCTCCCTGCTGCGCGAAAGCCGGCAGGCCGCCAAGGTCGGCATCTCCATCGACGGGGTGATGCGTATGGAGGAACTGGTCTGCGACGGCGTCCTGCTGGCGACGCCGGCGGGCAGCACCGCCTATAACCTCTCCGCGCATGGTCCCATCGTGCCCATCGGCGCCCAGTTGCTGGCCCTGACCCCGATCAGCGCCTTCCGGCCCCGGCGCTGGCGCGGCGCCCTGCTGCCGGCCCGCGCCGAAGTGATCTTCGAGGTCCACGAGGCCGCCAAGCGGCCGGTCAGTGCCACCGCGGATTTCACCGAGGTCCGCGACGTGCTGCGCGTCACCGTACGCGAGGACCAGAGCGTCGACCTCAATCTGCTGTTCGACCCCGAGCACAATCTCGAGGAACGGATCATCAAGGAACAGTTCCAGCCCTGAAGCGCCCCTCCCGGCAAAAAAATCGGCGGCTCGAAGCATCCGGAAGCTTCAGGGGGCGAAGCGTCCGGGCGACGAGACCGCCGAGGGAAGGTTCCTTCGGTGCAGCAGGGGTCCGGGGGAGTGCCGGTGAACGGCCTCAGACGCAGCGCGACCAGACGGGCTTGCGCGCCATGACCTCGACCTCGATGCGGGTCAGGCCGATGTCGTGCAACTGGATATCCGTGAGCTTGCGCAGGCGGGCACGCTCTTCAGCCTGGTGTTGCCAGCAAACCATGACGGCAAAGAGGCACGCCGGAACCCGCAACAGAGCCCCGGCCAGTCCCCCGGCGAGCGCCAAAGCGGCCGGCAAACCCTGCGGCGTCTTGCGGAAAGCTGTCTGTTGCATGTCAGTACTCCTTATGTGACCCCCCTTACAGGGGCGTGCCGGAACTGGCGAATATTTTCGCTTTGCGGCAATGTCTTAGGGTCAGAGATATTGCGAATTGCTGAATCCGACAAACGATGATATTTCATAATTCGAATAAGATTTTCTAATTCGAAGAATGGCCAGAAAACTCCCGCCTTTGAACGCCCTGCGTGCCTTCGAGGCCGCGGCGCGCCGCCTTTCCTTCACCAAGGCTGCCGGTGAGCTGCACGTCACTCAGGCGGCCATCAGCCACCAGGTGAAGACCCTGGAGGAGCATCTCGGCCTGCAACTCTTCCGCCGCCTCAACCGACGCCTGGTGCTGACCGAGGCCGGACAGCGCTACCTGCCGGTGCTGCGCGACGCTTTCGACTCCATCGCCGAGGGCACCCGGCGCCTGCACCAGCATGAGGACAGCGGCGCCCTGCACATCAGCGTCGTGCCGTCCTTCGCGGCCAAGTGGCTGCTGCCGCGCCTGTCGCGCTTCCGCGAACGCCATCCGGACATCGACGTCATGGTTTCGGCCAACAACACCCTGGTCGATTTCGCCGACGGCGTGTTCGAGATGGGAATCCGCTACGGTCCGGGAAATTATCCGGGCCTGCGCAGCGACCTGCTGTTGAGCGACGAAGTCTTTCCGATCTGCAGTCCCAAGCTGCTGGCCGGGGCGCACCCGCTGAAGTCGCCTCACGACCTGCGCCACCACACCCTGCTGCACGACGAGGTCTCGCGCCACGACGAGAGTCCGGACTGGCGGAGCTGGCTGCAGGCGGCGGGGATCGAGGGGATCGACTGGCGCCGCGGCCCGGGCTTCAGCGACTCTTCCATGGTGATCGAGGCCGCGGCCGCCGGTCAGGGGGTCGCCCTCGGGCACCGTTGGCTGGCCGCCGCGGACCTGGAAAGCGGCCGCATCGTCATGCCCTTCGGGCCGGTCGTCCCCTCCAGGTTCGTTTACTACGTGGTCTCACCGCCAGCCCTCGCCGAGCGCCGCCGGGTGCGTCTGTTCCGCGAGTGGTTGATGGAGGAAGCCGAGAGGACTGGCGCCGATCCCGTCCCTCTGTCATCATAGAAACAGCTCTGCGTTCATCAGAGTTCCCTCCCGGGCCCTCGGGCCCTACGCCTGGAGTTATTTTTAGCGTGTCCGATCCCCTGAAAGCCGACAACCCGGCCATCAGGCCCGAAACCCGCGCCATGATCGAACGTCTCATCGCGTTCGACACCACGAGCCGCAACTCCAATCTGGAGCTGATACACTACGTGCGCGACTACCTGGCCGACCTTGGGGTCACGGCCAGCCTGGTGCATGACGCCGAGGGACGGAAGGCCAACCTCTACGCCACCTTGGGACCCGCCGACCGGCCCGGTATCGCGCTGTCCGGCCACACCGACGTGGTGCCTATCGACGATCAGGATTGGACCCGCGACCCCTGGCGGGTCAGCGAAGGCGACGGCCGCCTTTTCGGGCGCGGCACCTGCGACATGAAGTCCTTCATCGCCGTGGCCCTGGCCCATGCGCCGCGCTTCCTGGAAGCCGGGCTGCAGACCCCGGTCCACCTCTGCTTCTCCTACGACGAGGAAGTCGGCTGCAAGGGCGTGCCCAGCCTGCTGGACTTCCTGGCGAGCCAGCCGGTCAAGCCGGCCATGTGCGTGGTGGGAGAGCCGACGGACATGAAGGTGGTCACAGGCCACAAAGGCAAGCGCTCGGTCTGCTGCCGCGTGCGCGGCAAGGAGGCCCACTCCTCGCTCGCCCCCTACGGCGTGAACGCCGTCGTCGCCGCCGCGCGAGTCGTCGGTTACCTGGCCGACATGGCCGACCGCAAGGCCGCGGATGGCCCCTTCGACGCCGACTTCGACGTGCCTCATACCACCATCCACACCGGCACCATCGAGGGCGGCACGCAGCTCAACATCGTGCCCGGCCACTGCCGCTTCGAGTTCGAGTTCCGCTACCTGCCGCAGGACGACCCCGAGACCCTGCTGGGCGAGGTGAAGCGCTTCGCCGAGGAAACCGTCGCTCCGGCGATGCGGAAGATCGATCCGGCCACGGGCTTCTCCTGGGAGGAGCTCTCCAGCTTCCCCGGCCTCGATCTCGCGCCGGACGCGGAGGTGGTGGAACTGGCCAAGGCGCTTTCCGGGGGCAACGACACCGGCAAGGTCGCTTTCGGCACCGAGGCCGGCCTCTTCGATCAGCGCGGCATTCCGACGGTGGTCTGCGGGCCCGGCTCCATCGACCAGGCGCACAAACCGGACGAATTCGTCACCCTGGAGCAAGTGGCCCTCTGCGAGCGTTTCATGGACCGTCTGGAGGAACGCCTGCGTGGTTGAGAGCGCGGCCGGAGACAGCGTCGCACGGGAGCCCGTCGAGGCTGTCGTCTTCGATGTCGGCGGCGTGCTGATCGACTGGGATCCCCGGCACCTCTACCGCAAGCTTTTCGACGACGCCGAGGCCATGGAGCGGTTCCTGTCGGAGGTCTGCACCCAGAGCTGGAACGAACAGGTGGACGTGGGCCGCCCGACGGCGGAGATCACCGAAGAGCTGAGCCGCGAGCATCCCGACAAGCGTCCGCTGATCGAGAGCTACTACGCACGCTTCTCCGAGATGATCGCCGGCCCGATCGACGGCAGCGTCACCATCTTGGAACGCCTGCACCGCCACGGCCTGCCGCTGTTCGTGCTGTCCAATTTCTCGGCCGAGATTTTTCCGCCGACCCGCCGGCGCTTCTCCTTCTTCGAGCGCTTCGCCGGGTTCGTCATCTCCGGCAGCGAGGGTATCAAGAAGCCCGATCGCCGCATCTACGAGTTGCTGATCCGGCGCTTCGGGCTGCGGCCGTCGCGCACGCTTTTCATCGACGACCGTGCCGACAACGCCGAGGCCGCCCGCAATGCCGGCTGGCAGGCGCTGCACTTCCATTCGCCCGCGCAACTGGCTCGCGACCTTGCGGCGCTCGGACTGCCCGTCCCCAGCCCGGCCCATTGAGCTGATGCACCGCATGGATACCCTGCCGCCACCCGCCTTCGACCTTACGCCACCGGACATCTCCGGCTGGCGCCGCGGTGACGACAGCTCCAATCTTCCCGGCCCGGGCCACGTCACGCCGGATTACGTCCACAGTTTCGATTTCGGCGTCGCCGGCCACGGCATCGACTGCACCCCGGCGCCGCAACGCGTCATCGAGGTAACGGATCGCGTCACCGCGGCCAGCAACGACTTCACTTTCGTGCGGCCCTTCCGCGGCATGGACGTGCTGGCTCAGGCGGGCACGGTCATCGCCCTCGATCGCGGCGCGCCGGTGGTCACGCCTTACGACAACTGCATCCTCGTCATGCCGGTGGCCCATCCTCAAGCCGGCGCCACCGCGGTGCGCCTCGGCCGGGAGGTCGGATGATGGCGAAGCAGGCCCGACCGATCACGAAGCCGACGCGGAGCTGGCCGCCGCTCCACAAAATTTTGCTGGCGCTGGCGATCGGCGCCAGCGGCGGCTGGGTCGCCGATTACTTTCAGGTGCCGCTGGCCTGGATGCTGGGCGCCATGCTCAGCACCACCGTGGCCGCCATGGCCGGCCTGCCGGTCGCGCTGCCCGTCCTCTTCCGCCTCGCCATGATGGCGGTCCTGGGGGTGATGCTGGGCAGCGGCTTCGCACCGGAAATCCTCGACCGGCTGGGGGATTGGACCATCTCGCTGATCGGTCTTGCCGCCTACACCGCGCTGGCGACAGGAGCGGTCGCCCTCTTCCTGCGCAAAGTCGCCGGCTACGATCCGATCACCGCGTATTTCTCGGCAGCGCCGGGCGGCCTCTCCGAAATGGTGTTGGCCGGCGCCCAGAATGGCGGTGACGAGAGGGTCATCTCCCTCACCCATACTTCGCGCATCCTGCTGGTGGTGCTGGCCCTGCCCTTCCTGATGCAGATCACCTTCGGCTACACTCCGGGCCCGCGGACCAGTGCCGGCATCCCGCTGGTCGACGCCCAGCTCTTCGACATGCTGGTTCTCACCTTCTGCGGCGTTGCCGGCTTCATGCTGGCCCGGTTGGCGCGCCTGCCGGCCGCCGCCGTCCTCGGCCCCATGTTTCTTTCCGCCGCCTTCCACATGAGCGGCCTTACCGAAGCCAAGCCGCCGACCGAACTGGTCGCCGCCGCGCAGGTCGTGGTCGGCACCACAATCGGTTGCCGCTTCGCCGGCGTGAGCATGAAGCTGGTCGGGCACACGATCCTGGCCTCGATCGGCAGCACCGTCATTCTGGTGGCCGGAGGACTGCTCTTCGCCGTGGCGCTGCACCCGGTCACCGGCCTGCCCACCATCGGCATCTTCCTGGCCTATGCCCCGGGCGGCGTCGCCGAGATGAGCCTCATCGCCCTGGCCCTGTCGATCGATGCGGCGCTGGTGGCGACCCATCACATCGTGCGGATCTTCCTCATCGTGGTGTGCACGCCGCTGGTCTTCCGGCTGCTGCCGGCACGCCTGATCGGCCGCCGCGGCGTGCCCGCGCCTGGCGAGGACTGAAGCTTCTCCCTGCGACCGGGCCTGATCGCCGCCCGTTTCTTGACACACCGCTGTCACCCGCGACCCGGCAGGCTGCGATCAACAGCATCCGCAAGCCGGGAGATGCTGGACAGCAGCGGGGCCCTTTCATGTCGGATCGTCTTCTGGTCGTCTTACTGGCGTTGCTTCTCGTGGCGCCGCTGTGGTTCCTGCTCGACCTCGAGATCTTCGGGCCGGCCGAGCCCGAGACGGGCGAAGACCCTCTGCGGAGCCTGTCCATGGAAGAGATGATGCGTCACGCCGACGGCCTTATGGACCATGCGGCCACCCGCAGCGGCGCCTTGGCCGCCAACTAGATCCACTTCAGCCGGCGCAGCAGCCAGATCTCCAGCCCCGCAATGACGGCGAGCAGCAGGCAGACCGCGGCGAAAGCCCAAGACGATTCGACGCCGGGAATGCCGCCGACGTTGATCCCCAGAAGTCCGGTGATGAAGCCCAGCGGCAGAAAGACCGCGGCGATCACCGAGAGGACGTACATGCCGCGGTTCATCTCGTCGGAGATGCGGTTCGCCAACTGATCGTGGACGACGGATGCCCGCTCGCGACCGGCGTCCAGGTCTTCCACATAGCGAGTGATGCGGTCCGCGGCCTCGCGCAGCAGATGCCGCTCGCGCTGGTCCAGCCAGGGCGTCGCCTCCTGGTCGCCCGCCAGACGCAGCAGCGCCTCGCGCTGCGGGGCGAAGTAGCGGCGCAGCAGGATGGCCTGCCGGCGCACGTTCGCCAGGCGCTCGCGCAATTCCGGGCTGGAGCTCTCCAGCACTTCGTCTTCCAGGGCATCGATCCGGTCGTCGATCTCGGCGATGACCGGTTCCATGCGCGCCGCCAAGCGGTCCGCCAGCAGCGCGAGGAACTCGCCGACATTCTTCGGGCCGCGCCCCTGGTCCAGCATTTCGTCGATGTCGGTCACCGCCAGCAGGCGGCGCAGCCAGACGGTAAGAAGCTGGCGGCCGTCGGTCCAGATACGGATCGAGACCATGTCCTCCGGATCGGAATCCGGATTTAGGTTGACGCCGCGCAGGATCAGCAGCAGTCCGCCTTCCAGCGGCGTGCAGCGCGGCCGCGTCTCCTCGGCGGTCAATGCCTGGCGGACCAGGGGCGGAATGCCGCGTTCTTGGGCCAGCCAACGCGTTGCCGAGGCGGAGGTGCGCTGCAGGTGCGCCCAGCAGACCTCGTCGGTGGCGTGATCGTAAGCGCCGGCCGACTCCCGCCGGGCCCCGCCCCGGCCGTCGAAGACGCTGATGAAACTCCAGTCGCCGCTTGATCCGTCGCTCATGCCGCCTCCCTTGTTGTCCCACCTTCCACGCAGCGCTTCGCGCCCAGAAAGGCCTTCCTTCCGTCCAGCCGGCTGTTACCATCCCCGCCGACGCGAAAGATGGAGCCCCTCCCATGCCCGAATGGCTTGCCGATCCCGATATCTGGGCCAGCCTCCTGACCCTGACCTTCCTGGAAATCGTCCTCGGCATCGACAACATCATTTTCCTGTCGATCATAACCGAAAGAGTGGCCGAGCACCGCCGCTTGTTGGCCCAGCGCCTGGGACTCGGCCTGGCGCTGTTCGGGCGCATCGCCCTGCTGGCGGGGTTGGTCTGGCTGACCAAGCTGACCGCGCCGATCTTCGAGATCTTCGACCTGCCGGTTTCCTGGCGCGACATCATCCTCATGGGCGGCGGCCTCTTCCTGCTGGCCAAGGCCACGTCGGAGATCCATCACACGGTCGAGGGGCCGGCGGGGGAGAACGCCGCCGGCGGCAAGTCCGCCTCCTTCGCCATGGCCATTGCCCAGATCCTGGCCATAGACTTGGTCTTCTCGCTCGACTCGGTGATCACCGCCGTCGGCATGACCGACAAGCTGCCGATCATGGTTGCCGCCGTGGTCATCGCCATCGCGGTCATGATGTTCGCGGCGACACCGATCAGCGGCTTCATCCGACGCCACCCGACCACGAAGATGCTGGCGCTGTCGTTCCTGCTGCTGATCGGCGTCGCCCTGGTGGCAGACGCCCTGCACTTCCACGTGCCGCGCGGCTATCTCTACTTCGCCATCGCCTTCTCGCTGATGGTCGAGCTGTTGAACCTGGCTGCCACCAGGCGGCGCCGCAAGACAGGGGAAAACGCGGGCTAGAGCAGATCAGGGCCGGCCGGAAGCACCGAAGGCGACCCACCGTCCCTGTGAACCTGCTCTATACCTCTGGAGTAGATCGGGGCGCTTCCCCGCCCTGGGGCGGCGTCCCGAAGACAGGCCCGCAATCTGATCTACATCTCCCTCACGGATTGAATTTGAACTCACGATTTCTTTATCGGATGGCGAAATTTCGGGCGCCCATCAACTAATGAGAAGATTTTCCAGGTTTCATTTCGCGCCCGACAAGAGAAAACGCCGCAGTGAATTCCTTTTGTTTCAGCCTCTTAGAAGAGCCCTCTTGGGAGACAGGCGCCAACCGCTACTTCCGCGCGATTTTTACGGCCCAGGATAATCGTTTCTTAAGAAGAGTGGGTCATCAATGCGGCCTCTATAGATAGATTTTCTCCAGAATCAGACAACCAGCCCACCGGGGAACTTCGCCGGCTCACAGCCCAAGGCGCCGCTCCGGAGCAGAAGGCGAAAACCCTGTCTGGAGAACGTCCGCGGCAAAACCGGCAGCGGCGGGTCGGAGGCACAGTTCGGGCTTGGGAAAAGGGGGAGCCTCACTATGTTGAGCAAGAAGCAATCTGGCATTTCCGCAAACGAAGCGCGGCCTGCCGCCGCCAAAACCGCCGGCACCGGGCGCGGCGCGG
Organism: Pelagibius sp. CAU 1746; assembly: GCF_039839785.1. NCBI lineage: Bacteria > Pseudomonadati > Pseudomonadota > Alphaproteobacteria > Rhodospirillales > Rhodovibrionaceae > Pelagibius > Pelagibius sp. CAU 1746. The sequence continues at coordinate 2,181,458 of NZ_JBDOQT010000001.1, read as the reverse complement.
CGGCTTCAGGGTCCGCAGGTCCGCTCGGCTTCGTCAACAACATCAAGATTTCGACCCGCGTATTCTCCGGCTTCGGCGTAATCCTGGTGCTGCTGGGGGCACTGGGCGGGCTGTCGGTCTACTCGCTCAACGCGACCAACGACGCTTTTACCGAGTACCGTGCTCTGGCGCGTCAGGGCAACGCGATCGGCCACGTTCAGGCGAGTCTGCAGATGACCCGCATGAACGTGAAGGATTTCATCATCACGAAATCCGACAACGACAAGAACGGCGTCTTCGACCACGCGGGCAAGACCGCGACGTTGATCGACCAGGCGCTGGAACTGGTTGAAGCCCCCGACCGGCGGACCCTGCTGACGAACATGAAGTCGCAGATGGAAGAGTACGTCAGTCACTTCCAGAACATCACCGAGATGAACGATCGCAGCAACGAGATCGTCGACGGCGCGCTGAACCAGATCGGACCTAAGATCGAGGAAGACCTGAGCGCCTTGGTGGCGAGCGTCTTCGACGACGGCGACGTGGAAGCCTCCTTCGCGGCGGGCAACGTTCTGCGCGGTTTCTTGCTGGCGCGCCTCTATTCCGCGACCTTTCTGGTCGACAATCAGGAAACCACTTACCAGCGGGTGATGGAAGAGTTTGGCGCCTTGGATCAGTCGACGGCCGAACTGATGGCCGGCCTTCCCGACCTGCATCGCCGCAGGCAGGCCCAGGCGGTGATCGAGGAGATCGCCTCCTACCGCGACGCCTTCGATCAGGTTTACGCCATCGTCGTACAGCGCAACGCCGTCGTAAGCCAACAGCTCGACCGCATTGGTCCAGCCATCGCCCAGCAGATCGACGAATACAATCTCTCCCTGCGGGAACGCCAGGGCGCGATAGGCGACAGCACCTCGACTGCGATCGACGAGGCGAGCCTCGTCGGCAGTGGGCTCTCGGTCGTAAGTATCGTTCTCGGCATCGCCTTTGCCTGGCTGATCGGCTTGAGCGTTTCGCGCCCGGTCAATCGCATGACCTCGGTCATGGTGGAACTGGCGAAAGGGAACAAGACCATCGAGGTTCCCGCCCAGCACCAGAAGGATGAAATCGGCGCCATGGCCAAGGCCGTCCAGATCTTCAAGGAGAACGCCCTGGAGGTCGATCGCCTGGCCGCCGAACGCGCAGAGCAGGACAAACGAGCGGCCGAAGAAAAGCGCCAGTCCATGCTGAAACTCGCCGACGACTTCGAAGCCTCGGTGAAAGTGGTCGTCGACGCGGTCTCCACCGCTTCCGGGGAGATCAAGTCCTCCGCGCAGGATCTGACCAACGCGGCCGAGGAGGCGACGGACAAATCCACCGCGGTCGCCGCAGCGGCGGAACAGGCCAGCGCCAGCGTTCAGACGGTGGCCGCCTCGTCCGAGGAGATGGCCAGTTCGATCAACGAAATCGCCCGCCAGGTCGACGAGTCGACGCAAGGCACCAGCGACGCCAAGACCGAAGCCGAGCAGACCGATTCGGTGGTTCGGGAACTGGCGAGCGCCGCGCAGAAGATCGGCGAGGTGGTCACGCTGATCTCGGACATCGCCGAGCAGACCAACCTGCTGGCCCTGAACGCCACCATCGAGGCGGCGCGCGCCGGGGAAGCCGGCAAGGGCTTCGCGGTCGTGGCGTCCGAGGTCAAGAGCCTGGCCCAGCAGACGGCGAAAGCCACCGAAGAGATCGCGAGCCAGATCGACGGCATCCAGACGACCACCGACTCCGCCGTGCAGGCCATCGCCCGCATCAAAAGCACGATCGTGAAGGTCGACGAAATCGCCGGGTCGATCTCCGCGGCGATCGAGGAACAGACGGCGGCGGTGGCCGAGATTTCCTCCAACACACAGCAGGCGGCGGCCGGCACCCAGGAAGTCTCCACGAATATCACCGATGTTCACAAACGGGCGGAGCAGACCGGCACCGCGGCGCGCCAAGCCCTGGAGGCCGCCACCGGGCTGAGCCAGCGTTCGGGCGAACTGAACCAGAAGGTCATGGAGTTCCTTTCCAGCATTCGCGCCGCCTAGAGCAGATCAGGGTCGGCTGGAATCGCCGAAGGCGATCCACCGGCCCTGTAAACCCGGTCTAGGCCAGGCCGCCGCAACCTGCCGGCGGCCGGCGCCTCAGCGCGCAAAACCCCGCACAGGCGCGCCCGATTGAGATGGGCGCCCGGTAGAGATCGCCGCTTCTCAGGAGCGGGCGTTCGGCATTCCGAGCGGCCTTGTTACCGACGTCCGCTCTGCCCGGCTCCACGCGAAACGGCCGGCCCAAGGTCGTTCTTCAGTTCCCGGTTTTCTTCCCGCCACAAGCAAGACATGGGCTGCGGCAATCACCGTCGCGGCCCAGCCGTCTTGCGCGCCTTCTCAGCCGGCGGAACCGTCAAAACCCTTAGTGGTCTTCTCGATTATTACTTCAATAAATAGTGGCGCAAATCAAACGGGGTTAAAGAAAAAAACTATACGTCTTAATCCATTAACACGTGTGCTTCTCGCAAATATCCATATTTCAATCAATGAGATGGTCCTCTTTCCCCTGAATTCGCAGAGAACAAGAACTACTCCAGATAGATCACACGCAAACCAGGTAATCGTTTTTTAGGGAGAAAAGCTCATTGCTATGATCATCGGCGCCAATCATTTCGTGTAGCAAGCAATCTCTTTGATCGAATACTTGCCCGAAGCACAACCTCAAGGTCGGCCCCGAAGAGCATGAGAAAGCGCAAGATGCCGCGGAGAGGGTCATCCCGAGAGGACCGGTGGCGGCTTGTTCGAAACACTCAAGATAGCTGATGAGAAAGAGGAAAGTCGCAAATGTTGAGCAAGAAGCACGCAAAGGACTCTGACAAGGATGGGCAGTCCGAGCCCACCGCAGCCGTCAGCGCCGACGTCAAGAGCCCAGGCACCGGCGGGATGCTGAATTTCGTCAACAACATAAAGATCTCGACCCGGGTCTTCACGGGTTTCGGCGTGATCTTGCTGCTGCTGAGCATTCTGAGCGGCATGTCGATTTACTCGCTCGACGCGACCAACGACTCCTTCACCGAATACCGGACCCTCGCCCGCCAAGCCAATGCCATCGGCCGGGTGCAGGCGAACCTGCTGATGACCCGCATGAACGTGAAGGATTTCGTTATCACGAAGTCCGACGCGGACAAGCAGGCCGTCATCGACTTCGCCGCCAAAACGGAAGCGATGATCGATGAAGCCCTGGAACTGGTCGAAGATCCCGACCGGCGCGCCCTGCTGGAGGGCATGAAGGCCCAAATTCAGGAATACACCGCCAGTTTCGGGAACGTCGTCGCCCTGAACGACAAGCGGAACCAGATCGTTCAGGATTCTCTGGACAAGGTCGGGCCGCAGGCCGAAGGGGACCTGACGGCGATCATGGAGAGCGCCTACAACGACGGCGATGCCCAGGCCGCCTTCACGGCCGGCATGGTCCTGCGCAATCTCCTGCTGGCACGCCTCTACGCCACGAAATTCCTGGTCGACAACCAGGAATCCTCATATCAGCGGACAACCGAGGAACTCGCCCGCCTGGCCGAGCTTTCCGGCGACCTGCTGGCCAGCCTGCAGAATCCGCACCGCCGGCAGCTTGCCCAAAGCGTGATCGCGGAGGTCGACACCTACCGCAAGTCCCTCGGCGAGGTGTATCAGGCCATCAACCAGCGCAACGCCGTCATCAGCGACCGGCTCGATCAGATCGGCCCGTCCGTCGCCGAGGCGATCGAGGGCTACAAGCTCTCGGTCAAAGACCGTCAGGACACGATCGGGCCCCGCGCTTCCGCCGCGATCGAGGCAGCCGAGACGTTCGACACCATCCTTTCCGTGGTCAGTATCGTTCTCGGCATCGCCTTTGCCTGGCTGATCGGCATGAGCGTCTCCCGCCCGATCAACCGCATGACCTCCATCATGGTGGAACTGGCCAAGGGCAACAAGACCATCGACATCCCGTCCCAGCACCAGAAGGATGAAATCGGCGCCATGGCCAAGGCCGTCCAGGTCTTCAAGGAGAACGCGCTGGAGGTCGACCGCATGGCCGCCGAACGCGCGGAGCAGGAAAAGAAGGCCGCGGAGGAGAAGCGTCAGTCGATGATGAAACTCGCCGACGACTTCGAAGCCTCGGTGAAAGTGGTCGTCGGTTCGGTCTCCACCGCTTCCGGGGAGATCAAGTCCTCCGCGCAGGACCTGTCCAATGCGGCCGAAGAGGCCACCGGAAGGTCGACGGCGGTTGCCGCCGCGGCCGAGCAGGCCAGCGCCAGCGTTCAGACGGTGGCCGCCTCTTCCGAGGAGATGGCCAGCTCGATCAACGAGATCGCCCGCCAGGTCACCGAGTCGACGCGAAGCACCAGCGACGCCAAGACGGAGGCCGAACAGACCGATTCGGTGGTTCGGGAACTGGCGAGCGCCGCGCAGAAGATCGGCGAGGTGGTCACGCTGATCTCGGACATCGCCGAGCAGACCAACCTGCTGGCGCTCAACGCCACCATCGAGGCGGCCCGCGCCGGAGAAGCCGGCAAGGGCTTCGCGGTCGTGGCGTCAGAGGTCAAGAACCTGGCCCAGCAGACGGCCAGGGCGACCGGCGACATCGCACAGCAGATCGACGGTATCCAGTCGACCACCGGCTCCGCGGTGCAGGCCATCAGCCGCATCAAGGAGACCATCGTCAAGGTCGACGAGATCGCCGGGTCGATTTCCGCGGCCATCGAGGAGCAGACCGCAGCCGTGGCCGAGATCACCTCCAGCACACAGCAGGCGGCGGCCGGCACCCAGGAAGTCTCCACGAACATCACAGATGTTCACAGAGGGGCGGAGCAGACCGGTATTGCCGCACGCCAGGCCCTGGAGGCGGCCACCGGCCTGTCGCAGCAGTCGGTGGAACTGAACCACAAGGTGGAGGAGTTCCTCGCCCGCATCCGCGCTGCCTAGAGCAGATCAGGGCCGGTGGATCGCCGACGGCGATCCACCGGCCCTGGCGACAAGCCACCCTGAGAGCGGAGGGGCAGCCAGCGATCATCGCCGGCTGCCCCTTCCGGTCTTACGGCCTTACGAGAACTTGGCGGTTATCCCGCCATCGACCACCAACTCCGCCGCCGTGACGTACTTGGCCTCGTCGGAGGCGAGGAACAGGGCGGCGTAGGCGACGTCCCAGGCATCGCCCATTCTTCCCATCGGGCATTGAGCGTCGCGCCTGCGGATCATTTCCTCGACATCGCCCTGCGCATAGGCCTCCTTCAGGGGCTCCACGATCATCGGTGTGTTCATAAGGCCCGGCAGCACCGCGTTGGCGCGTATGCCCTGCCCGGCATACTGCATCGCGATGGATCGCGTGAAAGGCACCACTGCGCCTTTGCTCGTCGAGTAGGAAATATAGGGTACCCCAGTGTCGCGGATGCCGGCGATGGAACCGATGTTCACGATCGCGCCGCCGCCTTGCCGCAGCATCACCGGGATGACGTGTTTGCAGGCCAGGAACATGGACTTGAGATTCACGTCGAGGACCCGGTCCCAACTCTCCTCACTGGTCTCCACCGGCCCGCCGACCTCCAGGATGCCGACATTGTTGTCCAATACGTCGATTCGCCCGAAAACCTCCAGGCAGCGCGCCACCATTGCCTCGGCATCGCCGGCATCGGCGCCATCGGCGCGGCAGGCCTCCGCGGCGCCCCCCTCCCCGCGGATGATCTCCGCGGTTTCCTCCGCCGCTGCCGCGTTAATGTCGACGCAGAAAACCTTGGCGCCTTCCCGCGCGAAGAGCACCGCCGCCGCCTTGCCGTTGCCCCAGCCAGGCCCGGAGGAGCCCGCGCCGACGATCACGGCCACTTTTCCCTCGAGACGTCCCACCATGACTTCTCCTTTCGCCGCCTGGCCCCCTCCTCCTTCATAAGAGAAGACGGCGCCTCTTAGAAGCCGGGATCGGGAAGGCAGGCGCCCGGAGACGGCCGGGAGGCTGCGGGAGGGTTGCCCCGCGGACCGCACCCAGGGGTGGATGAGGCTGCGGTCCGCGGGACGAATGACGGGCTGGGTGAAGGGGTGGGAGAGCCCTGGTCAACCCGTCATCTTTACATCACGCCCAGGCGCCCCCGGATAGGGGAACAGCGAGAGCGGCACAGGCAGCGGCAGCGGCCATCCCTGCCCCGCCAAGCGGGACCGATAGCGGCAGAGCCGCCTGTCCTCCCGTATGTCGCGGCTGCCTCGCCACCGGTTCAAACAAACTTCGCCCGGCGGACTCATCACGGCCCCAGGGAAACGCTGTGGCTGTAGGCGCTGTCGATCATCACCCGCGATATCTCGCCATAAGCCTTGGTCCAGGCCGCTTCGGCCGCCGGCGTGTAGTCGTCCTCCAAGATATCGGCCAGCATCCGCGTCAGGGCCTTGCCCAGCGACGGGTAATGCTCCGGGCGCACGCCGTAGGCCACATGGCGCAGGGCCAGGTCCTCCAGAACCGGCCGCAGCCCCTCGAAGTTCTGAAGCTCGGCAACGATGAGCCCCAGCTTGCTGATGAACTGGGCCCCCTGCAGTTCCATGTCGTTGAGAAAAAGCGCGCGCGTCTGCGGCGCGATCTCGAAGAGATGGGTGTAGAATCGGTCCGCCGCTTCCTGGCTTCTGTCCGCCACCTTGCGGAAACCGCCCTGCACCAGCTCCCTTTCCGCACTGCTCATGGCCATCGGCGGCGTGTCTCCGGGGTTGCAACCGCTGCTGCGCCGTGACCAGCGGTCACTCGCCACAGCGTCGTGAAAGGGATACAGAGACAAGCTGCGGACTTGAACCCGCGAAACCGCACAAGGAAAATGCAGCTTCGCATGTTCCCCGGAGGCCAGGAATGGACTGGGATAACCTGAAAGTCGCACTTGCCATCAGCCGCATGGGCTCGCTCACCCAGGCGGCCCAATCCCTGGGGATCGACCAGTCCACCGCGGGGCGGCGGCTCTCGGCCCTGGAAGCGGACCTGGGGGTCATCCTCTTCGTCCGCTCCAAGACCGGATTCGCCCTCACCGACGCCGGCGAAGCGGCCATCGCCCGGGCCTTGGAGGTGGAGCGCAGCATCGACCGCCTGAAGGACGCCGTGACCCCGGACGAGGAAGGCCCGGTCGGCATCGTGCGCCTGCTGGGCAACGCTTGGACCCTGGACCGCCTGGCGCGGAGCGTCATGGCGCCTTTCCTGGCGGCCAACCCGCGCCTCGACCTGCGCATCATGACCCTCACCCCGCGCGCCCAGACCCGCGGCGAGGCCACGCTGTCGCTGTGGTTCGAGGTCGAGCCCAAGGAGAGCGAGTTCGCCATCAAGCTGGGCGAGGTGCCCTATGCGGTCTACTGCGCGCGCGGCAAAGACCCGGACGAACTGGGCTGGGTGGCCTTCCATGACGAGGACGCCATGCGGCCCTCCATCGCCCGGGCCCACAAGAAGCTGCGCAGCCGCGGCGAAAAGGTCCGCGTGACCTCGACCGACGCCGGCATCATGCTCTCCGCGGTGCGCGAGGGCATCGGCAAGAGCCTGCTGCCCATGTGCCTGGCCGCCGACGACGAGCGGCTGGTCCGCGTCCAGGAGGGCGCGCCGGACTTCGTGCGCAGCCTGCACCTCCACGCCCACCCCGATACGGTGGAATCGCAGCGCATCCAGGCCACCATCCGCTGGCTGCGCGAGAACTTCAAGGCCGCCTTCCAGCCCCCCGCGTGAGACCTTACCCGGCCGCCCGACCGGACATGCCCCTCGCCCGCCCTTGCCTCCGGAGGCCGCCATGGGGCACAAGAAGGGCCTGCCCGTTCGATGGCTCAAGCCCGCTTGATGGAATTGGTAGATATACGAGACTTAAAATTTAATTGAAAATCAGTATGTTAGCGGATATTTCCCGCGTGTGGATAGGAAGAGGAGGTTTTCGAGAAACTCCAATCCGCTTAAGGAATTGATCTTCACGCGGATCAACGATCGCGATGTTGCAGAATGTTGCGGCAACATCCGCAACCACCTATAGGTTGAAGCCATTGCTTCGCGGGCGTGGCGAAATTGGTAAACGCAGCAGACTTAAAATTTGCCGGCCACTAGGCCTTGCGGGTTCAAGTCCCGCCGCCCGCACCACATTGCTGGAACGTCCAAATGGCCGATAAGCCTGAAGAGCAGGACGACTTTGACAATAGTAAATGGTCGTTCGACCTAAAGAAACTTCACGCCCACCTGGACGGTGACACCGAAGCCGATGTCATTATCAAAGGCCATTTGTATGTCGAGCACGTGCTCATCGAAACTCTACGAGAAGCCTTGGCAAGACCAGCGTTGCTCAATATCGAGCGTCTAAACTTTCCGGCAAAAGCAGAACTCTGTGCCGCAATGAATTTGATTCCCGAAGATGCGCTGCGGCCCGTGAAGTATGTGAACGCGATGCGAAACAAGATCGCCCACGACCTCGAGTTCGCAGTCGGCACAAAAGAGAAGCTAGAGTTCTTCAAACTGTTTCCCAAAATGGGCCAAGAGTTGATTAGGGAAGACAAAAAGCCAGGCCAGAGCAAAGACCCAGGAAGCATCAACTTGGGTCACTACTTTATGGTCCTGGCAATTATCATGGACTGCTTCCGCCTAAGATACATCGAGCAAAAGAAGAAGCGCGAAGAGGCGTACGAAAACGCGAAGCGCGTGTTGGACTTGTTCAAGGAGGATTCAGAAGGAGAATCAAGTGACGAAGAAACCCGTTGAGTCACTCCTACTCGTGTGAATTGTGGAACCCCACAAATCCATGCGAGCAATTGATTTCACCATTGCTCCATAAACAACTGATTCTAATAAGATTTCGACGAGACTTAAAATCTCGGGGCCGCAAGGCCGTGCCGGTTCGAGTCCGGCAGCGGGCACCATCGACAGCCATAAGCCAGGCCCCTTCCCGCGCAAGGCGCAACTTCGCGGCCCCAAGGAATAAATCCGGCGGTTTCGTGTTACTCTTGTAGGCGGTTTTGTAGCAAAGGAACAAAGATGAAGAAGATTGCTGCGGTAAGCGTCCTCCTAAGCTCCTTACTTCTGCTCGGCGGCTGCGCCTATGCGGTCGGCGGCGCTCTGGGCGCCGGCGGCACGGCCACCGGCTACGAAGTTCACCTCGACAACGAGCGTGACCGGGTCGAGAAGCTGTACAAGGACGGCAAGATCGACAAGCGGGAGTACGAAATCCGGCTCGACCAGATCCGCCGCGACTCCGCCATTCAGTAGGCCGCCTGGTCTCCCCACAACCCGCGACCCCGCGGCCCGGCCGGAACGTCCGGCGGCCGCCCCTTTGCCCTAAGGCTTGGCCATGAACAGCGCCGCGTGCGCGGTGATCAGGCAGGCCAGCAGGCTGCCCCCCATAACCGGCAGGTAGACGATGGCGTGCCAGGGGTCGCTGAAGTCGATGACGAAGAACAGCGCCGCGACCCCGACGGCGGCCAGGGCGACCTGCAGCCAGACCGTCCCGAAGCCCGGTGTCAGCGCCGCCGCCAGCCAGCCGTAGGCGGCCACCGTCGCCGCCAGCAGCACGGCGATGGCGCCGTAGGTCGCGTAGTAGCCCGCGTGGTAGACTGGGCCGGGGATCAGCCAGAACAGCGCGCCGGCCAGCAGGTGCAGAGGCACGATCGCATAGCCGGCGTAGCTGGGCAGGGTCATCCCGCTGGGTCCTTTCCTCTTTCCCCTGGCGGCAGCGCGGCCGTCACTCGGGCGCGCGGGGCTGGAGACGCCGCGGCGGGACCGGCTGCGGCTGCGGCGCCTGCGGCAGGACCCGCAGTTGCCTGGGCGCAGCCGCCCCGGCCCCCGGCTGGCGCGGCTCGACGGTCAGGCCGCCCGGCGCCGGCTGCACCGCAGGGTTCACCGCCGGCGCGCTGCATCCGAAAACGAAGGGTTGTTGCGGCACCGAGGCGATGACCCTGCCGTGCCGGTCGGTCAGCTTCAGGCCGAACTGGCGCGACAGCGTCAGCGGCAGATTGGCATGGCCCGGTGCCGGGACAGAGTTCCAATGGAGCGGTGCATCCGCGCCCTGGAACACCTTCTGGCCCGGCGTGATGCTGAAGTCGTACCTCTGCGAGAAGAAGGCGGTGCCGAAGAACATCATCTCGCCGCTGGCGTTGCCGCGGCCTTCCAGCACGGCGATCAGCTTCACCGTCTCGGGACAGATGCGGCCGTGCACCATCACCTTGCCCTGCGGCACCACCTTCAGCGTGGCATAGACCAACCGGTCCGTGGCCAGGCTCTGCGGCCCGCCTTCCGTGCAGTCCATGGTGTATTCGGCCCACTCCGAACGGAAGTTGTGGCTGACTCCGACCATGCGCACGAAACCGGTTTCGGCCCATTCGGTGTTCTGGATGTCGTACCAGTGGCTGAAGGTCGCGGTCCTCGACTCGCCGGTATTCACCGTCCACACCTGGCTCTGCTTGCCCTGCTGGTTCTTGTAGCGGAACTTCACCGTCGCGTTCTTCTGGTCGGTGGTGATCCAGCCGTCCAGGCGGATCTTGCAGACCCCGGTGACGCCGTACTGCTCGTAAATCGACAGACCCTTGTTCACGACCTTCGACGGCGGCGCGGCCAGGGTGGTGCTGGCCTGCGGGATCGCCGCGCCGGGCCACTTCTTGCACACGACCTCGACCTTCTTCTGGCTATCCCAAGGGACAGCAGCGACGAACACGCCGTTGCTTCCCGGACCGCTGTTGTTGACGTCGAGGCTGCTCACCACGCCCAGCACCAGCTTGCGGTCCTGGCCGAAGATCGCGGAGTTCGGAAGCCCCTGGGCGCGCAGGCGGCCCGCCAGCTCATTGCACTGCGTCCTCACGAAAGCCCCCCAGGCGTATTCCGGCAGCTCCAGCCGCTCGGTGCGATTGACGCTGTTCGGCCGGTCGTACCAGGGATAGGACTTGGATTTGCCGAAACTCTGGAACCACATCCGCACGCCGTCTTCGCGGGCCAGGCCCAGAAAGGCAGTCCAGGACTTCACCCCGCCGGCGAAACCGGTATCGATCTCCAGATGCACATCGGCCGCCAGCTTGGCGAGCGGATTGGTGCTGTGGTAGCTGCTGCCGTTGCTCTCGACCTCAAGGCGCGGGGAAGCAAGATGCGTCACTTCCGAGCTGTAGCTGTCGGCCCGGGCCGGGCCGCTCAACGCCAGCACGGCGGCCAGGCCGGCCAGAAGCGCAGCAGGAACGGGAGAAAGCGGGGAAAGGGTCCTATTCGGCATCATTCTCATGGTCTCTGGTCCTGGGTAAAGCGGTCCTAGGCGTCTTCTCTCCCGTAGGTCGTATGGATCGGCCGCGAGGTTCAACCGAGCCCGCGGCCACTTGACCAAAATGTTGGGGAGCGGCATTGGCCGCTCCCCCTCGTTCAGCCGGGCGTTTCCGCCGCCCGCCATACACCCCTTAGTTCAAGGCGCCGGGCACGATCACCACCGTAGCCTTGGGTTTGGCCGGCGCCGCCTTTTCCTGTTTGGCGCCGATCAGCGGGATACGGAAATCGGAGGTCTCGCAGGCCGCCGGTCCCTTGCCGACCGGGCAGACCCGAAGCTGCCAGCTACGCCCGCCGCTCAGGGCCGCCAGCGGGAAGCTGGCGTTCATGCCCTTCATCTGCTTGGGCAACTGCGCCGAGCTGACCTGCGTCACCTTGCCGCCCGACTTGCGGAAGAAGGACAGCTTGTAGGTCGCCGTCGGCTTGCCGCCGGTCAGGCGGATCTCGCCCTTCCGCACCGTGCCCTTGGGGGCCATGATGGCAAGCGGCAGGGCCTGCGGCTGGACCAGCACGCCCGTCGCGGCCTGCTGCGAAGCCTGGCCCGGCTTCTGGCCGCCCGTCAGGCCGCCGGCGCCGGCGATGCCCGTCGTCGAGATCTTCTGACAGGCGAAGCTCTCCGTCTTCTTCACCGTCTTCACCACGTAGTTATGCTCGTTGGCGAACTTCAGGGTGAAATCCAGCGTCTGCTCTGTCTGCGTCGCCGCATTCCAAGAGAGCTCATGCTCGGCGTCGTAGTTGTGGCCCCAGTTGGCCTCCAACTCGACGTCGTGCTCCTTGATGAAGGTCTCGCCGACATAGAGCACGGCCGTACCGCTCAGCGGCTGGTCGTCGCTCATGACGTTGCCGTGCAGGCGCACCTTCGCCGGGCAGACCCAGCCGGGCAGCTTCTTCTGGCCCAGGGTCGACAGCGACAGGGTCACCGACTTCGGCAGGTTGTCGTTGCTGGCGATGCCGCCGGGCGCGTTGTCGAACTGGGCATTCACCTCCGGCTTCTTGCACTCGAAGTTCTGTGCGGCCTCCAGCTGGTCGACGAGGTCGCCGACCGCATTGGTGACGTTCATGCGATAGGACACGTTCTGCTGGCCGGTCTGATTGCCCTCCCAGGACAGCGTGTGCTCGCCCTGGATGACGATCTGCTTACCGTCTTCGGCCTGGTACTGTTTCAGCACCTTCAGCTGGTTGCCGGCAAAGATCGCGACGCCGCCCGATACCTCGCCGCGGCCTTCAAGGATGCCCCAGATCTTTACCGTGGTCGGACAGATGCGGCCCCGGTACATGACCGTGTCGGCGGTGGCGATCCCTTCCAGGTGCGTCGCCTTGGGCGGCAGCAGGCTGACCTTGTCACCGGGGTTCTTGGTGCAGTCGGTCTCGTAGTTCGACCAGTTCGAGAAGAAGGCGTGGCTCTGTCCGACCATGCGGATCTTGCCGCTCTTTTGGCCGTTTCCGGCAGGATAATCGTGCTTGAAGGCGACCTCGCCGTCGCCGCCGGTGACCACTGTCTTGACGTCGCTCTTCTTGCCCTTGTCGTCGACATAGACGAACTTCACCTGGGTATTCGGAAGATCCGAGACGAGAGAACCCGAGAGCTCCAGATCGCAGGTGCCCTGGGCAACGATCTTCGTCACTGGTTTGACGTTCAGGTAGGCGCCGGTGATCGCCTGCGCCACGGGCTCGAGCGACTCCGAGGCCTGGCAGATGACATTGAGCTTCTTGAAGCTTTCGAAAGCCTCCACCTCGGCGGGCAAATCGTTCGACGCTCCCGTGGTGTTGTAGTTGATCCCCGCGCCGATCGCGACCTGGACCCAGCGGTCGGAGCCGAGGATCTCACTCTTGCTCATCCCCTGCTCCTGCAGCCGCTGGGCATGCGTGTTGCAGGCGACGACTGCAGTGCTGCCATAGTCTGCCCGGGGAATCGTGAAGTCGAACTCCTCGGTGACCTTCTTGGGCCGCGGGGAGTTGTAGGTCTTGTCGGCGCCGCTGGTCTTGAAGTTCCCCCAAACGGCGACATAGCCGGACTGCTGCTTCGAGATACCGAGGCGCGGCCAGGCGCTCCAGAACTCGACCCGGCCCGACCAACCGGCATCGACCATCAGCGCGATCGTCCCGTGGAGCGAGCTGCCCGACACGGCATCGGTATACTCGTTCCCGTTGGACTCGACGACGACGGTCGGGCTGTTGACCGACTTGACCTCGACGTCCCAGGTATCCGCCTGCGCCGGCCCAGCCGTGCAGACGGCGCCCAGGGCGCCGGCGAGAAGAACGCCCAATGTGAGTGCGAAGGAATGATTTTTTCGGCGGCAGCGGGCTGCGCACGGAATGTCACCAGACATGGCTCGGTTCCTGTTCTCTTGAGAATGAAGAGTCCCGGCCGCAGAGCCGGAGCGTCAGGCTCTAGTCGAGGAACGCGCCACCAAGGTTCAATGCGGCTGGGTCAATAGGTCATGGAATTACCGCCAAAGCCCGCCGCCTTGAAGCCGCGAAAGCGCACAAGGAGAATGCAGCTTTGCCGCATTGCTCACTCAAGCCCTTGAAAGATAATAAAAAATGAGAAGCAGGCCGCGCGGGCCGTACCTCCTCGGGGCGCCTTGGCTACCCCCTAAGGATGACGGGCGGCCGAGTCGCCGCCTGCGGCCGCCCGTCAGCGGAACCGCACGGAGGAAACGCGTGCCGCCCCACAGCGCACCGGCACCGCTTGGCGCCGGTGACATCCTTATGGTCGTGATCGCCCAACTCAGGGTTCAAAGAGAAACCGCCGCAGCCGCCTGCCGCAGCGCCGCTCGGCGCTGCGTTCATTCCTCCGGCAAGGGCATGGCGTCGTCGTCGCCGGGCACCGGCGCAAAGCGCCCTTCGCGCCAGTCCGCCTTGGCCGCTTCGATGAGGTCCAGGTCCGAAGCGACGAAGTTCCACCAGATGTGGCGCTTTCCCTCCAACGGCGCACCGCCCAGCAGCATGAGCCGGCTGGCGGGCCCGGCTGTGAGCGACGCAGCGGCCCCTTCTTTCAGAACCAGCAGGCGGCCCGGCGCGTATTCGCGGCCGCCCAGGCTGACACCGCCGCTGACCACGTAGACCGCACGCTCGTCATGGTCCTGCGGCAGGTCCAGCCGCGCCCCGGCTTCCAACTCAGCGTGCAGATAAAAGAGATCGGAAAAGGCCGGAGCCGGCGAAGTCTGGCCATAGGCGCGCCCGGCAAGGAGGCGCAGCCGGCTGCCCTCCCTTTCGATGAGCGGCAAGTCCTCCAACGGATGATGGGAAAAGCCCGGCGCGCCCTGTTCCTCGGCCAACGGCAGGGCGATCCAGGACTGCATGCCGTGCAGCTTCGCCTCCCTGGCCCTTTCGATCTCGCCGCTGCGCTCGGAATGGACGATACCGCGCCCAGCAGTCATGAGGTTCACCGCGCCAGGGCGGATCGCCTGCAGGCTGCCCAGGCTATCGCGGTGCAGGATCTCGCCCTCGAAAAGGTAGGTGACGGTGGCCAGGCCGATGTGCGGATGGGGACGCACGTCGATGCCCTCGCCCACCGGCAGCACCTCGGGACCGAATTCGTCGAGGAAGATAAAGGGCCCCACCATGCGGCGCTTGGCGAAAGGCAGGATGCGCTTCACGCCGAAGCCGCCGAGATCGCGCTTGCGCGGTTCGATCACCAGTTCGACGGGATCAGACTCGCTCATCGGGCTCTCCATGCGTTGTCTGCAACGAGCTCAGCGCGCGGTCTTCAGCCGCCAAGCCTCCCTGAGGGCGAAAACCGCCGGCAGCGCCGCCAGGGCGATCAGCAGCCAGCCGGTCCACAGAGCGCCCAGCCGGCGCTCGATGATCGCGGTGGCGTAGAACTCGTCGATCACCGGCTGACCCCAGCTCTCGTAGAACAGGGCCGCCACGCCCCAAACCACCAGACAGCCCGCGCCGGCGGCCAGCGCGGCCAAGCGGATGAGGGAGCGCGCCAAGTCGGCGCTACCCATGGCCAGGGCATAGACCATCAGGGCCGTGAAGAACAGCAAAGGCAGCAGCTCGATGGGGACGAGGCCCTGGCTCACGCCAGCGGTCCCGCCGCCCGGCCCGGACGCTGCTCAGGCGGACTGCCGGCCCGGCGGCGCATTTTCAGGTCCTTCCTCCCAGACACCCTCGACGCCGAGCCCCAGAAGCATGGCATCCAGCGCCGCGGCGGCCTGGGCCAGTTCGCCCTCCTCGGTGGAGCGCAGCACCAGGCGCGTGCCGAAAACACCCTCGCGGTTGAAGGGATAGCTGCCGATCTCGACGCCGGGATGGCCGTCCTGCACCGCGGCCAGGCCCGCGGCGACGAAGCTCTCGCCCATCTCCACTTTCACCGTGCGCGAACGCAGCGGCTTGCCGCCCACCAGGCTGTGCTTCAGGCTCTCGAACATGGCCTGCATGACGGCGGGGATGCCGGCCATGACGAAGACGTTCTCCACACGAAAGCCGGGCGCCTTGCTCACCGGGTTCTCGATCAGCGTTGCGCCCTCCGGCGTGCGCGCCATGCGCAGCCGCGCCTCGGTCAGCTCTCCCGCCGGATAGTGCGCCGCCAGAATCGCGCGGGCCCGGGGATTGACGGTGAGCGGCAGACCGAAGGCCTTGGCCACGCAGTCGGCGGTGATGTCGTCGTGCGTGGGGCCGATGCCCCCGGTGGTGAAGACGTAGTCGAAGCCGCGACGCACCTCGTTCAGGGTGTCGACGATCACCGCTTCGACATCGGGGATGACCCGCACCTCCGTTAGGCGGATGCCGAGATCGTTCAGACCCTGGCCGATGTAGGCGAGGTTCTTGTCTTGGGTGCGGCCGGAGAGAATCTCGTTGCCGATGATGAGCAGGCAGGCCGTCACCGCCCTCCCCCGCCTGGCTTCCCCCGGTCCAGCGGTCGGGGACATGCCCCTCAGAACTCCAGGCGCGGCAGCACGGTATCGGCCCGCGCGTAACCCTTGGATTCCATGCAGGAGGACATCAGCGACGTGCGCCGGTTGCGCAGGTCGTACTCGTCGACCCGCTTCTGCAGCGGCGCATAGCGCGACTCGTTCGACAGGGTATCGATGCCCGCGTTGCGGTCGTTGAGGTACTGAGCGTCACGGCGCGTCTGGCCCTGGGCATAGCGGTAGCAGTCCTCGACGTCGGCGCGGTAAGCCTCCTCGTCCTTGGGCGACTGCACGGCCCAGGTGGTGCCGTCGGGGCCCTCGATGACCACCGGTTCGCCGCCCGCCGGGGTCTTGCTCGCCGTCTCGGGCAGCCGCTCGTTCGGCGCCGGCTGAACTCCGGGGCTGGAAGGCTGATCCGGATCGGGCGGCGGCAGCGCCGTGCCGGTCTGCGCCGCCGGGCTTGCGGTTTCGCCGGAACTGTCGGGCTCCGCCGCGCAGGCAGCCAGCAGCAGGGCCGCCGCGGCAACGGCAGAGAACGTCTTCAAACAGGAGGGCACGAACATATGGCAATTCCTTGGGCGAGCGGGCGTCGCGGAGCGCTGGGAACAAGGTTAATGCATTGCAGAGTGGCGTTCCCCGCGTCAAGTTGCAAGCCTATGGCGACTCCGCTGCCGGCGCCGCCGCCGCTTCGAGACTTAGAATTAGCCCTCTTCCATGCAGTTTCCAGATCCCCTGATCCCCGGCCGCCTGCTGCGGCGCTACAAACGTTTTCTCGCCGATATCGCCCTGGGCGACGGCAGCGAGGTGGTCGCCCACTGCGCCAACCCCGGCTCCATGATGGGCCTGGCCGAGCCGGGTTCCCCGGTCTGGCTGTCCCCCTCGCGCAATCCGGCGCGCAAGCTGAAGTACTCCTGGGAGCTGGTGGAGGTACCCGGCGAAAAGGAAGGCGCCCTGGTGGGCATCAACACCGGCCGCGCCAACGCCCTGGTCGCCGAGGGCCTGGAGGCCGGCAAGGTGCCGGAGCTCGCCGGCTACGCCCAGCGCCGCGCCGAGGTGCGCTACGGCACCAAGAGCCGCGTCGATTTCCTGCTGGAGGACCCCGGCCGCCCCGCCTGCTACGTCGAGGTCAAGAGCGTCACCCTGAAGCGGCGGCCGGGCCTGGCCGAGTTCCCCGACGCGGTCACGGCCCGCGGCACCAAGCACCTGGGCGAGCTGGCTGAAATGGTGCGCCAGGGCCAGCGGGCGGTGCTGTTCTTCCTGGTCCAGCGCGGCGACTGCGACCGGGTGGCCCCGGCCAGGGACATCGACCCGACCTATGGCGAGGCCCTGGACCGGGCCCTGTCCGCTGGGGTTGAAATCCTATCCTATCAATGCAACCTGTCCCCGGCAGGCATCGCATTGGACGGACGCCTGCCGCTGGCGGTATAAGCAGGCAGTCTCGCGACGACGGTGGCGGAGATCCGGCGCCGGGCCGGCTGGAAATCCGGGCTGAAATGACTAAGTAGTACGGCAGTAAAGGCAAAGGGCCGAGCCAATGAAGCAAGGTTACAGTGCAGAGCGCGTCAGTCCCTCGGAGGGCGGCTACGTCATCCATGACGAAGCCGGCTTCGAAGGCATGCGCCGCGCCGGGCGGCTGGCGGCCGAAACCCTGGACATGATCACCCCGGAAGTGAAGCCGGGCGTCACCACGGAGCACCTGAACCGACTGTGCCATGACTTCATCCTGGCGGCCGGCGCCATCCCGGCGCCGCTGAACTACCGCGGCTTCCCGAAGTCGGTCTGCACCTCGGTCAACCATGTCGTCTGCCACGGCATCCCCAGCGAGGACAAGCGCCTGGAGAACGGCGACATCATCAACATCGACGTCACCGTCATCGTCGACGGCTGGCACGGCGATACCAGCCGCATGTTCTTCGTCGGCGAACCCAAGATCAAGGCGCGCCGCCTGGTCGAGGTGACCTACGAATCGATGATGCGCGGCATCGAGGTGGTGAAGCCCGGCGCCACCCTGGGCGACATCGGCCATGCCATCCAGTCCTTCGCCGAGAAGCAGCGCTTCTCCGTGGTCACCGACTTCTGCGGCCACGGCCTGGGCCAGGTCTTCCACGATGCGCCCAGCGTGCTGCACTACGGGCGCGCGGGCACCGGCGTGCCGCTGCGCGAGGGCATGTTCTTCACCATCGAGCCGATGATCAACGCCGGCCGCCCCGAGGTGAAGATCCTGCAGGATGGCTGGACCGCGGTAACCCGCGACATGAAGCTCTCGGCCCAGTTCGAGCATTCGATCGGCGTCACCGCCACGGGCTACGAGATCTTCACCCTCTCTCCCACCGGCTGGCACCAGCCGCCCTACGGCTAAACAGCCTGCCGCCGGATCCGCCGAAGGGACGATACCCCTCCGGTCAGCCGGCCAGGAAATCCGCCGCGATGCGCTTGTCCCGCAGCGGGCGCACCACCTCTATGGATTTCTCGTAGAGGGGATGGGCCTTGTAGGCGGAAAGCTGCGCTTCGTCCTCGAATTCGCCATAGACAATGAAATCCGGCCCGCCCGGGCTGAGGCGGTCGGTGCCGAAGTTGCGGCCGATTTCGAGGTGGCGTCTGTCGGGAATATCCAGCAGCAGGCTCAGCCCTTCGTAGATCGTTTCACGGTCTTGCGGATTCTTGGCCGTGAAGAAAACGATGTGACGAATCATAGCTTTGCGCCTGCCGGGAATCCGATTTCAGCGGTATCGGCCGGCAGTCTCGCAAGCAGCCGCGGCAAGGTCAAACGACTCTCCTTCTCCAGCCTTCGCTTTTCCCTCGCCCGCCGGGAGAGAGGGGGCGGCGCAGCCTGCTGCGCAAAGCAGCCTCACGCCGGCGCCGCCCCCTCACCCCGCTGCGTCTAGGCGCGCTTGCCTCGCCAAGACCCGGCGGCCCTCTCCTGTTTCGGGGAGAAGGTCTGGCTCCTCACACCACCTCGACTCGCAGCAGCGAGCGGACGTGCTGGATCTGGTTGAGGATGGTCACCTGCGGCGAGCCGGCAAACAGCAGACCGACGGCGAAGTTGTTGCGGTCGGCCACCAGAGAACCGGAGTCGCCGCCCGACGACATCGGCGTGGTGAGGATCTGGTCGCGGAAGCGGGCGACCTTGCCGCCGCCGTAGTTCACGTCGACGGTGGCGTTCACCGCGGTGATGCGCCCCGTCGTGTAGTTGGTGGTGCGTCCGGTTTTTTGCAGCACCGTGCCCACCTGCACCTGCGCGCGGGGGCGCCAGCCGCGCAGATGGCCGACCCAGTGAATCTCCCGCTTCAGGTCGTGGAACTGGCCTTCGGCCACCGCCGCGTCGATCAGGTTGCGGTGCAGGGGCCGCGGTACCGGCGGATCGAAGGTGATGGGAATGAAGCGGCTGAGCGCCGCGATGCGGTCGGTCGGGTCGACGCCGCCGTCGAAGGGGCCCGGCTGCAGGATGGCATCTCCCGGGGTGGCGTTGTTGGAGTTGGCCAGTACGTGGTTGTTGGACAGGATGTAGTAGTGCTGCGGCATGCCCACCGGGTTGCCGGGCGTGCCCACCATGTCGTAGACGCAAGTGCCGATGGTGCCGGCCGTGATATTGCGGTGGCCGACGCTGTAACCGCCCGAGGCCGGGCGCGCGCGCCGGGCGAGCAGCTCGATGCCGACCTCGATGGGCTCGGCCTGGCCGGCGAAGGGTTCGCCGATGGCCAGCACGTCGGTCTGCATCTCGCCGATCTTCTTCGGGATCATGTCGTTCGGGCCCAGTTCCTCCTTGTCGACTTTCTGGGAGACCAGCGCCAGCAGTGCCGGCTTGCCGGTCGGCTCGCCGTTGCTCCACTTCACGCCATAGCCCATGCCGACCACGTTGGCGGGGGCCGTGTCGGGCTTGAGGAACTCTTCGACCTTGGAGGCACTGGCTTTCTGGACCTTCTGAGCTTCCTCAGGGTCCAGCATCATCTTCTGTACATCCATCATGATCGTTTCTCCCGAATGGGCACGGCCGTGGTGCCCCGGCGCTCCCGCGGGGTCCCGCGCAGGGCGGGACCGCGGTGGAGCCGGACCCTACTGCGCCGTGATTTCGCCGATTTCCTCGACGTCGAGCGGGCAGCCGTCCAGTTCCTTCGGCAGGACCTGATCGCGCTGCAGTTCGGATTCCGGAACCTTCTTCGTGACCATGACCTTGATCACCGGCCGGCCCGCACGCTCCCCGACCGCAACGGCATTGACGTTGGGGTAGGCCAGCAAGGCGTCTTCGTGTTTTCTCAGCACGGCTTCGATATCCACGAGCATCTCCTCCGCTGTCTCGGCCGGGCCCAACCCGCGCCCGGTCGTTGTGGCAGGCTATCATGGCCGGTGAACGGCCGCAGTGAAGGCTCCGCCTCCGGCTCGACGCCAAAGGGGTGAGGCTGTTCATGGCCGCGCTACTGCGCGTCGCTTCATTGTCTTGGAAGGGGCCGCGGGGGGCGGCTCCCGCCTACCTGCTGCTCGCTACCTGCTGTTCCGTTGCGTGCGCCCGGCCGGGCCGCCGCCACACCTGGGCGGTGCTCGACAGGACATCGCCGTCCCGAGGCCTTTACACTCCGCACGCCGCGGCGGAAACCGGCGGGGCCGAGCCGTTGCGTGTGGAGCGACCGAGGAGGACGACCGACAAAACGCCTGTTGCGGTCATGAGCAGTTGAGCCGACGCTACGCCTGCGCGGAAAACCTGTCTATCGGTCGCCGGTTGAAAAGCTGGGCGAAATCGAGGTGTTTTTCCGGCGCAATGGGATAGCCGAGGCGAAAAGACCGCAGCACGGCAATTGTCCGCCGGGCCGCTCGCGCCCAATGCCGGGCACAAGGCCCGCGAGGTGTCGTGGGATCACCGGCACCATGGGTTCACAAACCGCCTTAAGAAGCAGCGGCGGCAGCGCTCAGCCGACGTCCAGCCCCCGCGCCGCGTGCTCGGCCGCGACTTCGGGCCGCAACCCCTTCTCGTGTGCAGCACGCCAGTTATAGCTGGTGGCCGTCAGCTCGTAGCCGAGGATCGCCAGTTCGCACTCAGCCCAGCTCATCCAATCGTTAAACTCGTCGGTCGGCGTGGCGGGGGCGGCGCGTACCGGAAAAGCGATCACATTGGCATCGGACATGACGAATCCCTTGATGACGTAGACCTTGACGAAGTTACCAGGGTGACTATCAACAAACCAATTATAGCGGCCGATTTGGTTAACAAATTGCTATCTCCGGGGCTGCCCGATCCTCCGGTTGAAGGTCTCTTCGTCCTGCTCTCTAATTGCGATACTGAGGATTCCGGCGACGGCGAGAGGCGGCAGGCGACAGATGAGCGAGGACGGCAGCGGCAAGCCCCACTACCACGGCCATCGCGAACGCCTGCGCGAGCGCCTGCTGACGCGCGGCGGCGACAGCCTCTCCGACTACGAGATCCTGGAGTTCCTGCTGTTCAGCGCCAAACCGCGCGGCGATACCAAACCATTGGCCAAAGCGCTGCTGGCGCGCTTCGGAACCCTGTCGAAGGTGCTGACGGCGCAGACCGAGACGCTGGCGCAGGTGCCGGGCATGGGCCGCGCCTCCATCGCCGCCCTGAGGATCGTCCCCCAGGCCGCCGAGCGCCTGGCCCGCGAAGAGGCCATGGAAGGCGACGTCATCTCCTCCTGGGACAAGCTGCTGGCCTACTGCCGGCTGAGCATGGCGCACCAGCCGGTCGAGCAGTTCCGCCTGCTGTTCCTCGACAAGCGCAACCGCCTCATCGCCGACGAGGTGCAGCAGCAGGGCACCATCGACCACACGCCGGTCTACACCCGCGAGGTGGTGAAGCGCGCGCTGGAACTGGGCGCGGCGGCCCTCATCCTGGTGCACAACCACCCCTCCGGCGAAGCCGAGCCCTCGGCCGCCGACATCGCCATGACCGAGGAGCTGGTCAGCGCCTCGCAAAAACTGGGCATCGTCATCCACGACCACCTGGTGATCGGCCGCGCCGGCCACGCCAGCTTCCGGGCGCTTGGCCTCCTATAGAGCCTAGAGCCTGCGCAGGACGTAGATTTTCGCCTTGAGGCCGATGCCCGGCAGGTGGTCGCCGTAGGCGTCGGACACGACCTCTATACGGCCCGCCTCGACCAGCACCTTGATGCGCGCCTCGTAGCTGGGGTCTTCCAGGGCGTGGTCGTTCAGGGAAAAGCCGAAGCAGCCGCCTTGCGGCAGCAGCGCCACGACCTCGTCGATCAGCGCGGCGGGCGCGTGGCCCGGGCTGAAGACCCCGACGGCCGTAATGTTCGCGTAGTCACCCGGCCTTGCGGGGATGGGCGCGTTCAGATCGCCTTTCAACAGCGTCCGGTAGACGCCCTTGGCGGCGGCGGCCTTCAGCATCTCCTGGGAGAAGTCGGTGCCGTCGATCACCGCGAAGCCGGCCTTATGAAGCGCCACGCCCGACAGCCCGGTGCCGCAGCCGAGATCCAGCAGGGGCGCGGCCTTGTCGGCGACGGCCTCCGCCATGGCCGCGGCGGTGCGGGCGGGGGAGGCATAGCGGTTCTCCTGCAGCTCCGCGTCGTAGCTTTCGGCCCAGGACTCGTAGAGCGCCCGCGTCTGGGAGGCGTCGCCCAGCTCGTAGGCTTTGTCCAGAAACTTGGTCTGCTTGGCCATCCTCGCCTCCGGCCCCCAGTCTAGGGACTCTGCCCTATTGGCGCAAAAACGGTCCCCGGACAGGCCGCCGGTGGCGTTGCCGCGGCCCCGCCCCGCGGCTATAACAGGGCCTTTCCGGCCCCCTCTAGACTCAGGAAGTTTTTCGCATGATCCCGCGCTACAGCCGCCCCGAAATGACCGCCATCTGGGAGCCGGAGAACAAGTTCCGCATCTGGTTCGAGATCGAGGCCCATGCCTGCGACGCCCAGGCGGAGTTGGGGGTCATCCCCAAGGAAGCGGCCAAGGCGGTGTGGGAGCGCGGCGCCTTCGAGGTCGACCGCATCGACGAGATCGAGCGCGAGACCAAGCACGACGTCATCGCCTTCCTGACCAACCTGGCCGAGCATGTCGGCGAGGAAGCGCGCTTCGTGCATCAAGGCATGACCTCCTCCGACGTGCTGGACACCTGCCTGGCCGTGCAGTTCACCCAGGCCAGCGACCTGCTGCTGGCCGACCTGGACCGGGTGCTGGCGGCGCTGAAGGCCCGCGCCTTCGAATTCAAGGACGCGGTCTGCTTGGGGCGCAGCCACGGCATCCATGCCGAGCCCACCACCTTCGGCGTGAAGCTGGCCGGCCACTACGCCGCCTTCGCGCGCTGCCGCGCGCGGCTGGAAGCGGCGCGCGCGGAGATCGCCACCTGCGCCATCTCCGGCGCCGTCGGCACCTTCGCCAACATCGATCCCTTCGTCGAGGAATACGTCGCCGGCAAGCTGGGCCTGACGCCGGAGCCGGTCTCGACCCAGGTCATCCCGCGCGACCGCCACGCTGCCTTCTTCGCCGCGCTGGGCATCGTCGCCTCCTCCATCGAGAATCTGGCCACCGAGATCCGCCACCTGCAGCGCACCGAGGTGCGCGAGGCCGAGGAATACTTCGCGCCGGGGCAGAAGGGCTCCTCGGCCATGCCGCACAAGCGCAACCCGGTGCTGACCGAGAACCTGACGGGGCTGGCCCGCGTGGTGCGCGCCGCCGTGGTGCCGGCGCTGGAGAACGTGACCCTGTGGCACGAGCGCGACATCTCCCATTCCTCGGTGGAGCGCATGTTCGGCCCCGACGCCACGGTGACCCTGGACTTCGCCCTCAACCGCCTGGCGGGCGTCATCGAGAAGCTGCTGGTCTATCCGGAGAACATGCAGAAGAACCTCGACCAGCTCGGCGGCCTGGTGCATTCGCAGCGCGTCCTGCTGGCGCTGACCCAGGCCGGCATCAGCCGCGAGGACGCCTACCGCCTGGTCCAGCGCAACGCCATGAAGGTCTGGGGCAACGAAGGCGACTTCCTGGAGCTGCTGAAGGCCGACCCGGAGATCGCCGGCAAGATCGCCGAGGACAAGCTCGCCGCCTGCTTCGATCCGAGCTACCACACCAAGCACGTGGACACGATCTTCGCCCGCGTCTTCGGCAAGGACGCGGCGGCCCAGGCGGCGGAGTAACGCTCCGAACGAAGGAGCACCCCTCCGGTTTCAAGGGAGACGCAGCATGGACCGCTTCACCGGCGGCTGCCTCTGCGGCAAGGTCCGCATCGTTGCGACGGGACAGCCCTACCGGGTCGGCCTTTGTCACTGCCTCGACTGCCGCAAGCATCACGGCGCGCTCTTTCACGCCTCCGCGGTCTTCCCCCAGGATGCGGTGACGATCGAGGGCGAAACCCGCGACTACGCCGGGCGTTTCTTCTGTCCCAACTGCGGCTCCACAGTTTTCGGACGCAGCGCCGACGAGATCGAAGTGAACCTGGGGTCCCTGGACGCGCCCGACCAACTGCAGCCGACCTACGAACTCTGGACCCTCCGCCGCGAGTCCTGGCTGCCGCCCTTTCCGCTGAAGAAGAGATTCGAGCGCGATCGCGACGCCACCGGCCGCGTTGAGGAGTAGCGGCACCCGCTCCCGAGCCGCAGAGAGGCCAACAGAAAAGGGCCGCCCCCAAGGGACGGCCCTATCTCGTTTCAGCGCTCGGCCGTGATGCCGGGCAGCCTATTCGCTCATGATCTGCTGCTTGGCCTCGGTCAGCAGCTCCTCCATGCGGTGACGCAGGCGGTGCTCGCTGAAATCGACGCCCTTGGCCTCGATGTCGGCCATGACCTTGCGCACGACGTCATCGATGCCCGGCTCGTCCAGGTCGGAAGCGACGACGTCCTTGGCGTAGCTTTCCACCGCCTCGCCTTCCAGCCCGAAGAGCTCCCGCGCGACCCACTGGCCCAGCAGCTTGTTGCGCCGGACCTCGGTGCGGAACTGCAGGTCCTGGTCGTGCTTGTACTTGTCCTCGAAAGCCTTTTCGCGTTCGTTGAATGTCGACATCGGTCGATAGGTCTCCTGAGGTGGCCCTTTCGTGGCCCCGGGAAGGCCTCCCGGGGAACGGCGTAGCCGACCCTTCACATAGCGGTTATGCTCGGCTGCCTGCGGCAGTAGCGGTTCAACAAGGGGGTTATAGCGTCCTTCGCGGCTGCGATAAACCTCTCCCTTGGGGATTTCTGCGGGTTTCCCCGCTTCCAAGCGGCCATCCACCTTCCTCTGAGCGATCTTCCCTCAAGATATGTGTACCCTCGTTATCCTGCGCCGCCCCCGGCACCCCTGGCCCCTGGTGCTGGCGGCCAACCGCGACGAAATGATCGACCGGCCCTGGGCGGCGCCCGGCCGGCACTGGCCGGACCGCCCGGAAGTCGTCGCCGGGCTGGACCGCACCGCCGGCGGCTCCTGGCTGGGCCTCAACGACCACGGGGTGGTGGCCGCCATCCTCAACCGGCGCTCCTCCCTGGGGCCCGCGCCCGGCAAGCGCAGCCGCGGCGAGCTGGTGCTGGAGGCCCTCGACCACGCCGACGCCGTCCAGGCCGCCGAGGCCCTGGCCGAGCTGAACCCCGCCGCCTACCGCAGCTTCAACATGGTGGTCGCCGACAACCGCGACGCCTACTGGCTGCGCAACCTGGGCACGCCGGAGGCCAAGGTCATCGAGGTGCGCCCCTTGCCCGAGGGCCTCTCCATGCTCACCGCCGACGACCTCAACGACCGCGCGAGCCCGCGCATCGCCCAACACCTGCCGGCCTTCCAGGCCGCCGCCGCCCCCGACCCGGACGCGCCCGGCGCGCCGGGCGGCGACTGGGCCGCCTGGCAGGAAATCCTGGCCCGCGGCGCCGTCAATTCCGAGACCGCCATGACCGTCGAACGGGGCGGATTCCAGACCGTCTCTTCCTCGCTGCTGGCGCTCCCGGCGGCGGCGCAGGCGCCCGGCGCGTGCCCGGCCGCACCGCTTTGGCTCTTCGCACCCGGGCGCCCCGACCGCAACGCCTACACGCCTCTTGAAGGCCTCGCGCCGTCTCTGAAAGAATTATAAAAATACATAAATATCAATAAGTTATATTGATACTCGTTGTGCCGGCAGGCGTCATTGTTTTGCCCCCCTTCTCCTGCTATATGACGTAGTCCCAAAGACTTCGGGGGCCGCAATCCGCCCAAAGCCACAGGGAAACGAACGCGCAGGCGGCGGACCGAGGACTGCGCGATGGGAACATAAACCCAACCCCGATGCACGCCGCCCAGCCGGACGGCCTTACTTTCAGGTGCAAGAGATGCGACGCAGACAGATCTACGAAGGAAAGGCCAAGGTCCTTTTCGAAGGGCCGGAGCCGGGCACGCTCGTCCAATACTTCAAGGACGACGCCACCGCCTTCAACAACCAGAAAAAGGGCGTCATTACCGGCAAGGGCGTGCTCAACAACCGCATCTCGGAGTACCTGATGACGCGGCTGGAGAGTATCGGCGTGCCGACGCACTTCGTGCGCCGCCTCAACATGCGCGAGCAGTTGGTCCGTGAGGTCGAGATCATCCCTCTCGAGATCGTGGTGCGCAACGTCGCCGCCGGCTCCATGGTCAAGCGCCTGGGGCTGGAGGAAGGCGCGCCGCTGCCGCGCTCCATCGTCGAGTACTACTACAAGAACGACGAGTTGGGCGATCCCATGGTCTCCGAAGAGCACGTCACCGCCTTCGGCTGGGCCAACACCCAGGACCTGGACGAGATGCTGCAGTACGCCTTGCGCGTGAACGACTTCCTCTGCGGTCTCTTCCTCGGCGTCGGCCTGCGCCTCGTCGACTTCAAGCTGGAGTTCGGCCGCCTGTGGGAGGAAGAGGAGATGCGCATCGTCCTGGCCGATGAGATCAGCCCTGACTCTTGCCGCCTGTGGGATGTCGCCACCAACGAGAAGCTGGACAAGGACCGCTTCCGCCGCGACATGGGCGGCGTCGAGGAGGCTTACCAGGAAGTCGCCCGCCGTCTCGGCGTGCTGCCGGAAGCCGGCCCGGTCGACATAAAGGGGCCCCGGCTCCTCCAGTAGAATCCTCCTGGCAAGCCGGCACTGCCGGACCGCGGCGGCCGGCGGATGCCGCCGCCTTCTTTGCGCTACGCCCCGGCGGCGGAAGCGCAGTAGAATGGAGCCATAGAGGTTGCGAATCTGACGAGGAGAATTCGATGCCCTTCCGCATTCCGGTGAGTCGCGCTTCGGCGATTCTGGTTGCCCTGGCGGTGCTGACCGTCGTAGCCGCCTTCACGGCGGCTCCGGCCCGCGCCGAGAAGGCGGCAACCATCGAGCAGCACTCCCGCGAGGCCCTGGCTCTGCTCAGGAAGAACTCCGCGCCTGCCGACAAGATCGCCGAGGATGCCGTCGGGATCCTGGTCTTCCCGAAGATCGTGAAGGGCGGCCTGATCATCGGCGGCCAATACGGCGAGGGCGCGCTGTTCCAGAACGACGCGGTGAAGCAGTACTACAGCACCGCCGCCGCCTCCTTCGGTCTGCAGGCCGGGCTGACGACCTTCGGTTACGCCGTCTACTTCATGAACGATCAGGCCCTCGGCTACCTCGACAACAGCGACGGCTGGGAAATCGGCACCGCCCCGAACGTGGTGGTTGTTGAATCCGGCGCCGCCGCCTCGCTCACCACGACCTCGGGGCGCAAAGACATCTATGTCTTCTTTTTCGATCAGAAGGGCCTGATGGCGGGCCTGACCATCGAAGGCACCAAGATCACCGAGATCAACCCCGACTGAGCTCCGCCGGCAGCACCACCTTCCTCCTTCACAGCCGCCGCCTATACGCTGTAGAGTTGCATCAGCACGCGTAGCCGGTGCAGGGGAGGAATGAACGATGTCCATTCGCGTACTGGTCACCTTGGCCTTCTGTGCCGCTGTCGTCGCCTTCAGCGACACCTCCGCCGCCGAGGACGCCGCAACCATCGAGCAAAAGTCTCGCGCGGCATTGGCATCCCTACTGAAGCAGTCCCCAGGGGCGGCTGCGATCGCCAAGGAATCCGTTGGCACTCTCGTATTCCCGGAAGTCGTCAAAGGCGGCCTTATCATCGGTGGCCTCTACGGGGAAGGCGCGCTGCTGGAGAGCCACAAGGTGACGGGCTACTACGAAACCGTCGCCGCCTCCATCGGCTTGCAAGCCGGCATCCAGAAGTTCGGCTATGCGGTGTTCTTTCTGGATCAGGGCTCCCTGGGCTATCTGGACCGCAGCGACGGCTGGGAGATCGGCACGGCGCCCTCGGTGGTGGTGGTGGACTCAGGGGCCGCCGGCAAGCTGACGACGACCTCGGCCCGCGAGCGCATCTATGTGTTCTTCTTCGACCAAAAGGGCCTGATGGCGGGCCTCGGGATCGAAGGCACCAAGATCTCTGAATTCAAACCCGAATAGCCCGGATGGTCTCTCGAGACACTGCCGGCGTGATCGCGCCGCCGCCGCTGATCTACCTTGCCGGGCTGGTGTTGGGCCGTGGCGCCGACTGGCTGCTGGATCTGCCGGCCCTGCCGGAGCGCAGCGCCGGCGGCGGGCTGTGGCTGGGCCTCGCCTTCGGCGGTCTCGGGCTGCTGCTGATCCTTTGGGCCGGCGGCCGCTTCTTCCGCGCGGGGACGCCCCTGCCGCCGCACCGTCCGGCCACCGCGCTGGTGACCGAAGGGCCCTACCGCCGCAGCCGCAACCCCATCTATCTGGGCCTCGCTCTGATCTATCTCGGCGTGGTCTGCGCAACTGCGAGCCTGGGGATCCTGGTTTCCTTCCCGCTGGTGATCCTGGTCATGGAATTCGGCGTCATCCGCCGCGAGGAGCGTTACCTGGAGCGCAGGTTCGGCCGCGACTACCTGGACTACAAGGCCCGCGTCAGGCGCTGGCTCTAGACCGTCAAGGGCGTCCGCCCCGCCGCCGGTGCAGCCCGCCGGAGGGCGGCTTTTCCACCCTGCGCGGCCGGTCTTCCCGGTTGTCTTGCCGGGCCGGCGCGGCTAATGTCCGGCCAACTTTCACCCCCGCGAGTCGGAGCGATTTGCCCATGAAGGCCCCCCTATGAAAGCAAGGGTTCATGTCACACTGAAAAACGGTGTTCTGGACCCCCAGGGCAAGGCCATCGAGCATGCCCTCTCCTCCCTCGGGTTCGACGGCGTCAACGACGTCCGCCAAGGCAAGGTCATCGAGTTCTCCCTGAGCGAGAGCGATCCGGCCAAGGCCCGCGCCGAAGTCGAAGCGATGTGCGAGAAGCTGCTCGCCAACACAGTCATCGAAAACTACACCATCGAGTTGAACGGCTAGCCGCCAAGTGTCCCAGATCGCCCGCGATATCTACTGGATACCCTGGGAAGAACCGGGCTGCGAGCACCTGAGCCTGCGCGGGTCGACCGGGGAAACCCACGCCTTGGGCATGATCCTGAGGATGCGCGACGAGCGGCACTTTCGTTGCCGCTACGAGCTGGAGACCGACGACCGCTGGCGCGTGAGACGGGTCAGCTTCGCGGTCAACGCCGGCGACGAGACGGCGCCGCGGCGCCTGCTGCTGGAAAGCGACGGCGCCGGCCACTGGCGGGTCGACGGCCAGGAAGCACCGGACCTGGAGGGCTGCCTGGACGTCGACATCCAGGTCACCCCCTTCACCAACACCCTGCCGATCCGCCGCCTGGATCTGGCCGAGGGCGACAGCGCGGACATCCGCGTCGTCTACCTGCCGGTGCCGGAGCTGACGCCCCGCCCCGCCGATCAGCGCTACACCTGCCTGCGGAAGCTGGGGGCCCAAGGCGGGCTTTACCGTTACGAGGGCCTGTTCCGCAGCTTCACCGCCGACTTGCCGGTGGACGCCGACGGACTGGTCCTCGACTACCCCGAAACCTTCAAGAGGAGCTGGCCCCTATGAAGGCCGCGGTCATCGTGTTTCCGGGCTCCAACTGCGACCGGGACGTGCAGGTCGCTCTCCGACGATCGATGGGCCGCGAGCCCCTGATGGTCTGGCACAAGGACAGCGACTTCGACAAAGTCGACCTCATCGTGCTGCCCGGCGGCTTCTCCTACGGCGACTACCTGCGCTGCGGCGCCATGGCCGCCAACTCCCCGGTGATGAAGGAAGTCGTCGCCCGCGCCCGGAAAGGCGTGGCGGTGCTCGGCATCTGCAACGGCTTCCAGGTGCTGGCCGAGACCGGCCTGGTGCCGGGCGTGCTGATGCGCAACGCCAACCTGCGCTTCGTCTGCCGCGACGTGACCATCAAGGTCGAAACCAGCCAGAGCCTCTTCACCGCCAAGTACGAGCAGGGCCAGGCGATCCGCGTTCCCGTCGCTCACCACGACGGCAACTACTACGCCGACGACGATACCCTCTCGGCCATGGAAGACCGCGGCCAGATCGCCTTCCGCTACTGCGATACCGAGGGCAATCTCTCCGAGGCGGCTAACCCCAACGGCTCCCAGCGCAACATCGCCGGGATCTACAACGAGACCAAGACGGTGCTGGGCCTCATGCCGCACCCGGAGCGCCTGGCCGATCCCAAGCTGGGCGGCACCGACGGGCGCGCCTTGTTTGACGGCCTCGTGGAGGCACTGTCGTGAGTTCCGCCATGTCCGATGAACGACCCCAAGATCCTCCCGTGACCCCCGAAGTGGTGCGCGAGCACGGCCTCAACGAGGACGAATACGGCCTGATCCTCGACATCATGGGCCGCGCGCCGAACCTGCTGGAGCTCGGCATCTTCTCGGTCATGTGGTCGGAGCACTGCTCCTACAAATCTTCGAAGAAGTGGCTGAAATACCTGCCCACCACGGGCCCGCAGGTCATCAAGGGACCGGGCGAGAACGCCGGCGTCATCGACATCGGCGAGGGCTTGGCCGCCATCTTCAAGATGGAGAGCCACAACCACCCCAGCTACATCGAGCCCTACCAGGGCGCGGCGACCGGCGTCGGCGGCATCCTGCGCGATGTCTTCACCATGGGCGCGCGCCCGGTGGCGAACCTCAACGCCCTGCGCTTCGGCTCGCCCGACCATCCGAAGACCCGCCACCTGGTCGCCGGCGTGGTCGCCGGCATCGGCGGCTACGGCAACTGCGTGGGCGTGCCGACCGTGGGCGGCGAGGTGAACTTCGATGCCTCCTACAACGGCAACATCCTGGTCAACGCCATGACCGTGGGCATCGCCCCGGCCGACCGCATCTTCTATTCGGCCGCCGCGGGCGTCGGCAAACCCGTGGTCTACGTCGGCTCCAAGACCGGGCGCGATGGCATCCACGGCGCCACCATGGCCTCGGCGGAGTTCGGCGAGGACTCCGAGGAGAAGCGGCCCACCGTGCAGGTCGGCGACCCCTTCACCGAGAAGCTGCTGATCGAGGCCTGCCTGGAGCTGATGGCCACCGACGCCATCGTCGCCATCCAGGACATGGGCGCGGCCGGGCTCACTTCCTCCTCCTTCGAGATGGCCTCCAAGGGCGGCTCCGGCGTCGAACTGGAGCTCGACAAGGTGCCCTGCCGCGAGGACGGCATGACGCCCTACGAGATGATGCTCTCGGAAAGCCAGGAGCGCATGCTCATGGTGCTGCAGCCCGGCAAGGAAGACCTCGCCCGGGGCATCTTCGAGAAATGGGACCTGGACTTCGCGATCATCGGCCGGCTCACCGATAGCGGACGCATGGTGCTGAAGATGAACGGCGCGGTGGTCGGCGACCTGCCGATCGACCCGCTGGCCGAGGCCTCGCCGGAATACGACCGCCCCTGGACGGCGACCGCGCCGCAGGACGAGATCGATCCCGCGAGCTTCACCCCCTCGGTGAAACCGTCCGAGGCGCTGAAGCGCCTCATGGCGACGCCCGACCTCTGCTCCAAGCGCTGGATCTGGGAGCAGTACGACCACATGGTCATGGCCGACACCGTGGGGCGGCCCGGCGGCGACGCCGCGGTGGTGCGCATCCACGGGAGCAACCGCGGCCTCGCCATGGCCAGCGACTGCACACCGCGCTACTGCAAGGCCGACCCGGAGCGCGGCGGCGCCCAGGTGGTGGCCGAATCCTGGCGCAATCTCACCGCCGTGGGCGCCAAGCCGCTGGCCATCACCGACAACATGAACTTCGGCAACCCCGAGCGCCCGGAGATCATGGGCCAGTTCGTCGGCTGCGTGGCCGGCATGAAGGCGGCCTGCGAGGCACTGGACTACCCCGTCGTCTCCGGCAACGTCTCGCTCTACAACGAGACCAACGGCCAGGCCATCCTGCCGACCCCGGTGATCGGCGGCGTCGGCCTGATCGACGACCTGGACCGCATCGCCGGCGCGGCCCTGCCCGGCCCCGGCCAGGACCTGGTGCTGATCGGCGAGACCGGCGGGCATCTGGGCGCCTCGATCTACCTGCGCGATATCGAGGGCCGCAGTGACGGCGCGCCGCCGCCGGTCGACCTGGAGGTCGAGCGCCGCCACGGCGACTTCGTGCGCGAGAGGATCCATGACGGCACCCTCACCGCCTGCCACGACCTCTCCGACGGCGGCCTCGCGGTGGGCCTGGCCGAAATGGCCCTGGCCGGCGACTGCGGCGCCGATATCACCGGCGCGGAGCAGGAGCCCGGAAATCCCCCTCTTGCCGCATGGTTGTTCGGGGAGGACCAGGCGCGCTATCTTGTGACGACCGCCCAGGCGGACGTCCTGCTGGCCGCCGCCGTGGAGGCCGGCGTGCCGGCCCGGGTCATCGGGCGGACCGGCCCCCGGGGCGCGGAGGCACGCTTGATCCTGGCGGAGGGAGAGGCCATATCCCTGGCGGAACTCAGGGCGGGACACGAGGGCTGGCTGCCCGGCTACATGGACCGCTGAGCGCGGTCCCCCAAAGGACAACACCACGGCCCGAGAACGAGGGGCTCCTGGCGGAGTCCGGAACGAACGAGAGATTGGGATCGACACTATGCCGATGAACCCCGGGGATATCGAAGGCATGATCAAGGCGGCGATGCCGGACGCACAGGTGCGGATCGAGGATCTGCGCGGCGACGGCGACCACTACGCGGCCTACATCGTGTCCGAGGCTTTCCGCGGCAAGACCCGGGTGCAGCAGCATCAAATGGTCTATGAGGCCCTGCAGGGCCGCATGGGCAACGAGCTTCACGCCCTGGCGCTGCAGACATCGGCGCCGGCAGAAGGCTAAAGGCCGAGGCCCGAGACCACACACATCAACAGCGGCCCTCTGGGAGGCCGGGCGGCAAGGCTGTAGGCACGCCGCCAAACGGGAAAGGAGTTCAGGTTGTGGATGATACGGTAGCCGCGCGGATCAAACAGGAGATCGACGACAACCAGGTCGTGCTGTTCATGAAGGGCACGCCGGTGTTTCCGCAGTGCGGTTTCTCGGCCGCGGTGGTGCAGATCCTCTCGCACCTCAACGTGAAGTTCAAAGGCATCGACGTGCTGCAGGATCCGGGCATCCGCCAGGGCATCAAGGACTTCTCCAACTGGCCGACCATCCCCCAGCTCTACGTGAAGGGGGAGTTCGTCGGCGGCTGCGACATCATCCGCGAGATGTTCCAGAGCGGTGAGTTGCAGGAATTCCTCGCCACCAACGGCGTCGACGCCAAGCCGGCCGCCTGATCAACCGACAAAGCCTTCCTTAGAAAGGGCCGCTGCTCCGTGAAGGACAGCGGCCCTTTCGGCGTCTCCGGCCTTTGTCAGTTGCCGCGCCGGTGCAGGGCGATGTGGGCGGCCATGCCCTCAATGTTCTCGCCGCGCCATGCCTCGTACTGCTGCCAGCCACTGTAGGCATCCAGGGTGATCTCGGCCTTCATCTCCTCGACGGACTTGCCCGCGCGCGCCGCCGCCAGCACCTGGTCGTAGAGGGTCTCCAAATAACGGCGGTGGTCGGCGGCGTCGGCCTTGGTGCCCATATCGCCGTGGCCCGGCGCCAAGATGTCGAAGTCGATCTCCTCGACCCGCGCGATGGCGTCCATCCACTGCGGGAAGTAGGCGTCGGAGAGCGTGCGGAAGGGCAGCCGCTTCACCGAGATGAAATCAACCGCGAAGACCACCCGCTCGGCAGGGAAGTGCATGACGATCATGTTGTCGGAGTGGTTCGGCCCGACGTGGACGAGTTCGACCGTCTTGCCGCCGAGGTTGAGGCTCATGCGATCGGTGAAGGTGATGTCCGGCACCGCGGTCGGCCGCCCCTCGCCGAGGATCGCCGCCTTTGCCCGCTCGTGAGCGATGATGGTTGCGCCGGCTTCGGCGAAGACCTCGCCGCCGGCGATGTGGTCAGCGTGGTCGTGGCTGTAGACCACGTAACGGATCGGCTGCCCGAAGCGCCGCTGCACTTCGTCGTTCAGCCAGCGCGCGGCCTCGGCATTGATCGGATCGCTGGCGATGACGCCTTCTTCGGTGACCAGGAACACCGAGAAATGGAAGTTGTTCTGAAAGCGATAGAGGTCGCCGGCGATCTGGGTGATCGCGCGTTGCGGGGCGCTCTGCTGCGCTGACGCCGGATGGACCGCAAGCCCAAGAGCCAGCGTTAGAAAGACTGCACATATCCGCCAAGCCATTGCATCTTTCCTCCAGTGATGGGACCTGCCGGAAGTGTACTTGAGGCCGCTACCCGGCAAAGCGCCACCGCTTGCAAGCGACCATCACTTTGCCGTGAGACGGCCCTTACCACTGCCGCTATGCCAGAGCGACAGAAATGGGCCGCTGCCTCCGGGCCGCGGCCCTCTCCTTGGTTGGTCCCGCGCCTAGGCTCAGGCGGACTTGCGCGCCTTCTTGCCCGGCGCCGGGGCGTTCTTGGCGGTGAAGCGGTGGCCCTCGACCAGCTTCAACAGGTCGAGCGAGCTGAGGATGCCGACGACGCGTTTCTCGTGCGTCACCACGACGTGATGGATGCGGTGCTTGCGCATGACGCGCGCCGCCGCGCTGACGTCGTTGTAGGCCGGCACGCAATAAACCCTGGTGGTCATGATCCGCTTGACCGGGGTCTCGCCCTTCAGCTTGCGCGCTACGTCCGCCGTGGTGACGATGCCCGCCGCCTCGCCCTCCGGCCCGACGACCGGCACCGCGTGGATGCGGTTGCGCTCCATGAGACCGCGCAGATGATCGACGCTGTGATGCGGCTGAGCGGAGATCACCCGCTTGGCCATGAGGTCGGCAATCTTGATGTTCACGGCGGGGCCTCCCCCTCTGCTGTCGATGCGATCCGCCATCTTCGCCCGCGCCGGCGGCCGCCCCCATGCGCCAGATCAATGCGCCCCGGGGGCCGCGGCCGTCGCCTCGGCCCAGTCCCGCGCGGCCCCTCTTAAAGTCGAATCTTAAGTCGAGAAAAGCTTCGTAATTACTTGTTTTAGATTAATATTTTTGAACATCTAAAGCGATACTCTTGAAGCCTGATCTGCAATCGCAATGCCGCGCCGGCATTCCGCTTCGGCCGGACCTCACCTCCTACATGAGGTTCCCGGCGGGGAGATTTCGGCGAACCGGGCCGCCCCGCCAACCTCCAGCCCCCGGTCCATGGCCCCCAGCCCATAGCCCATGGCCACGCCGTTCGGGACCGTCTTCTCCAGCCGGTCGAGGGGCGCCTTCCCGGCCCTCCGGCTGGGCAGCGGCACCTTCGAAAGGCCCCGGCCGCCGGCGTGGCGTGACCAGGCGGCATGGCCCTGGGTCCGCTGGCCACAACCTCGCCCGACAGATCATCTCTCTTATTTTTCCATTACAGACCAGAGGATTAGACCAATGTCTTGAAGACACTTGTGCGTTTGAACCTTACGGCGGGTAGAACCGACTACCAGGGAGATTCAACCCTGAGCAAGGAACCATCACATGTTCAAGAACCTGGTTCTGGCCGCCACTGCCGCCGCCATCGCCGTTCCTCTGACTGCGCCCGACTTCGCCGGCGGTTCCACCGCGCAAGCACGCTCGGCGCAGCACAGCGCCCAGTCCGGCCAACTCAAGGCGCCGGCGAAGCGTCCGGTCAAGCCGGCCCCCGGCCCGGTCAAGCCGATGGACGGCCTCGGCAGCAGGTTCATCGACCTCGCCGGCGAGTACATGAACCCGGTGATTCAGGAAGGTAAGGCCGGCAGCCACTACTGCTCCAGCGAGCCCGGGAACGGGCGCTCGCGCTACGTCCAGATCGTTGTCCGCAATAAGGGCAACACCTTTGCTACGCCGGTTCAGGTCTCCTTCACCTTCGCGACGGGCCAGTTCCTGACCCATACGATCCCGATGATCCAGGCCGGCGCCGCGAAGGGCTCCGCCGTGGCCATCCCCGATAGCGCCTGGAAGAACGGCAAGGCCCAATTCCACATCAGCATCGACCCGACCAACAGCATCGGGGAGTCCAACGAGGGCAACAACTCCTTCCACAGCTTCTGCACGGACCCCAACTGACCGGGAGCCGGTCGGCGGCGTCCGGTCAGCCGACCTCCTCGACCGTCACCGGATCGCCGTCGCGTGCCGCCGCCAGGGCGGTCACGTCGCCCAGGGCATCGGCCCAGACGTTGGCCGGCGAGGCCAGGCGGATCTCGCCGCCCTGGGAGACCGGCGTCGGGCCGAAGCCGATGGCGATGGCGTCGCCGTCGGTCCAGAAGGCGATCTCCCCTGGCTCCACCACCGCCTTGGCGTCCGGCTCGCGCGGCAGGCTGACGGGGGTGTCGAAGTAGACCTCCTCGCCCCAGGTCCGCGCCGTCGAGCGGAGCGGCAAGGCCGCCAGGATCGCCTCCGCGGTAGGCGTGTCCCGGGTCTCCACCTCGATGGCGGCGCTGCCGGCGGTGATACGTAGCTTGGCCATGTCCTGCGGTTCCTCCTCTGCCGCCGCCTCGGGGCCGTCCCCGGCGGCGCTTCAATCGTCACAGCGGCATTCTAACGCAAGCTTTTGATCGGAAAAAGAAAAGGGCCGGCGCGACCCTGACGGTCGCTGCCGGCCCTCTTGCGGGGTCTGGCTCGCGGCTTAGCGCGAGTAGAACTCGATGACCAGGTTCGGCTCCATGGAGACCGGATAGGGCACGTCGGCCAGCTTGGGCTCGCGCACGAAGGTGGCCTTCATCTGGTTGTGGTCGACGTTCAGGTAATCCGGCAGGTCGCGCTCCACCGACTCGACGCCCTGGAGGACCAGCGGCAGCTCGCGGCTCTTGGCCTTCACCTGGATCACGTCGCCTTCCTTCACCTGGTAGGAGGGAATGTTGACGCGCTTGCCGTTCACGGTGACATGGCCGTGGTTGACGAACTGGCGGGCCGCGAAAACGGTCGGCACGAACTTGGCGCGGTAGACGACGGCGTCGAGGCGGCGCTCCAGCAGGCCGATCAGGTTCTCACCCGTATCGCCGCGGCGCCGGTTGGCCTCGGCGTAATAGCGGCGGAACTGCTTCTCGCCGATGTTGCCGTAGTAGCCCTTCAGCTTCTGCTTGGCGGCGAGCTGGATGCCGAAATCGGTCGGCTTGCGGCGGCGCTGACCGTGCTGGCCGGGGCCGTATTCGCGCTTGTTGACGGGGCTCTTGGGACGGCCCCAGAGGTTGACCCCGAGGCGGCGGTTGATCTTGTACTTCGACGCAACGCGCTTGGACATGGCCGAGCGGCTCCTTTCTTTCACGATGCCGCCCCGTTCCGGGGTCGGCCTTATTGTTCCGGTAGTCCCAGGAAGCAGCCTGCGGAAACCTGTCCACAAGGCCGGCCGGAGGTTTCCAGCCTTTGCGAAGGTCCGCCAAAACGGGCTAACCTTCAGGAGCTTCTGGGCGGGGTCGAGGCCCTCTGGCCCTCCCACTTTCCCGGAAAGGAAGCGGGGACTATACGCAGAGCCGCAGGAAAGTCAATTAGGCTGGCATCCGCGCCCAAACAACCTTAGATTGCCTATAATCGTCACCCCACCACCCCGGCCCCAGAGCAGAGAAAAGCCCGGATTTATCCCCTGATGTCCGTCTCAGAACTCCACCTGCCCGACCATCAGAAAGGCCTGCTCCTCACCACCTTGGGGGTCGTGGTGCTGACCCCGGACAGCCTGTTGGTGCGCCTGGCCGGGATGGAGCCCTTCTCGCTGCTGGTTTGGCGCGGCGTGCTGCAGGCGATCGGCATCCTGGCGATCCTGGCGGTCCTGCACCGGGGCGGGATCCTGGCGCAGATCCGCTCGATCGGCCGCTGCGGCATCCTGCTGGCCGTGGTTTTCACCGGCAGCACGCTGTTCTTCATCCTGGCCCTGAGCCATACCACGGTGGCCGACGTGCTGATCATCATCGCCGTCGCGCCCCTGGTTGCCGCCCTGCTGAGCCGCAGCTTCCTGGGCGAGGCGGTACCTCTGCGCACCTGGCTGGCCATCGCCTCCACCCTGCTGGGCATCGGCCTGCTGGTCTCCGAGGATCTGGGCAGCGGCTCGCTGTGGGGCGACTTCGCCGCCCTCTGCTGCGCCATCTGCATCGGTGCCAGCCTGACCATCACCCGCCACGGACGCGCCGTCAGCATGATCCCCGCCATGTCCCTGGCCGGTGTCCTCACCGCCCTGGCCGCCCTACCCCTGGCACTGTGGCTGGAGCCGGGCAACATGATGCCGGCCGGGTCCCACCTCCTCGCCGTGCTGCTCATGGGCCTCGTCGTCGCTCCGGTCTCCTTCGCCCTCATCACCGCGGGGCCACGCTACCTGCCGGCAGCCGAAGTCGGCCTGCTGATGCTGCTGGAGACCGTGCTGGGTCCGCTGTGGGTCTGGCTGGTGATCGGCGAGTATCCCGGAAACCTGGCCATCGCGGGCGGCGCCATCGTGATCGCGACCCTGGCCGGCCACGCCCTGGCGGGCAACCGGCGGCGGCGCGCCGCCCTTCCGTGATTCTCCGAGAGAAGCAGCCCGGGGCATGATCAGGATCACCAACTCGGTGGAGCTCGATCCCGGCGAGATCGAGGAGACCTTCCTGCGCGCCGGCGGCCCCGGCGGCCAGAACGTCAACAAGGTCGCCACCGCGGTGCAACTGCGCTTCGACCTGCGCCACTCGCCCTCCCTGCCGCCGGCTCTGCGCGCCCGCGCCGAGCGCCTGGCCGGCAAGCGCCTGACCAAGGAGGGCGCGCTGGTGATCACGGCCAACCGTTTCCGCAGCCAGGAGCGCAACCGCGAGGACGCGCTGGAGCGCCTCGTCGAGCTGCTGCGCGAGGCCGCCATCCCGCCGACCCCGCGCCGCCCGACGCGCCCGTCCAAGGCGGCCAAGAAGAAGCGCTTGGAGGCCAAGACCCAGCGCGGCCAGATCAAGAAGCTGCGCCGCGGACCGCCCCGCGAGGACTGAAGCACCCTGCCGACGGCGCAGAAAGGAAACACCCCCTCCCGGACGGAAGGGGGTGATTCGTTACGGCGATGAGGGGCATGCCGACTGCCGAGCTGGACTGTCCGGCGGTTCCCGCGGTGGAATTTCCGGCTGATCCGGCCAATCCGGCGGGACCTCCGGCTCCGGCCGATCCGGATAATCCGGTGGAATCTCCACCGGCGGCTCTTCGGGCTCATCCGGGTCGGGCATCGGCGGCGGCACCGGTTCCGGCGGCCGCTCGGGCGGGGGCCTGGGTGTTCCCGTTTCGGGACTATCCCGCAAAACCGGAACGGCTCGCCGCATCACCGCCTCCCTAGCTCTCAGGACTCCGCGTCCGGCGCCTCGAGAACGTGGCTCGGCGCCGGATCGTGGGGTACCAGTGCTTTGTCCTCGCCTTCGCTCCACGACGCGATGCGCACACCGACCAACTTGGCGCCGTCGGAAGGGTCGTCGTCGACGGCCTCCCAGACATGTAGGCCTTCGTTGTCGAGGAAGAAGGTGTGATCTCCGAAGTTCTGCTTCAACAGCGGCATAGAGGGGTTGTCGTCCGGCACGACGCTGGCGCCGGTATGCTCCTGCACCCTCTGAGTCTGCAATTCGCTTAGCCGCATCTTCACTACCTTTCGAT
This sequence comes from Pelagibius sp. CAU 1746, assembly GCF_039839785.1. Classification (NCBI taxonomy): domain Bacteria; kingdom Pseudomonadati; phylum Pseudomonadota; class Alphaproteobacteria; order Rhodospirillales; family Rhodovibrionaceae; genus Pelagibius; species Pelagibius sp. CAU 1746. The sequence goes on along the minus strand of NZ_JBDOQT010000001.1, from coordinate 2,141,570 downwards.
TTTCTTGGAGGGGACGCTCGCTCTGCCGGAAGAACTCTCGGCGGGCGCGTCGCTGCTTGAGCGTTGTCTCGGGTCCCTCTAATATATTTTCAACTCAAAAGTTTTCAAGTCAAAGGACTCTGGAGCCGCCGGAGAAGGATTCAAGCTTGTCATGGCGTTAGCAGAAGGTGCCGCTACAGGTCGGCGCAAGGTTCAATCGGATTCGGGGACCAACCGGGAGGATCCTTCGCAGGAGGTCTTGACCGCGCTCAGGCGTATCATCCGCGCCACCGACCTGCATTCCAAGCGGCTGACCCGAGAGGTTGGCCTGACGACTCCGCAGGTCGTGGTCCTGCAGGCGGTACGCGATCTGGGAGAGGTGACCAGCGGAGAACTGTCGCGCCACGTCAGCCTCAGCCAGGGCACCGTGACGACGATTCTCGACAGGTTGGAAAACCGCGGGCTGATCGAGCGCTACCGCAGCGCCAGCGACCGCCGGGTGGTGCACAGCCGCCTGACGCGCCAGGGCAGCGACCTGCTGCGCCAGGCCCCGCCCCTGCTGCACGAACGCTTCATCGAGGCCTTCGGGGACCTGCCGGCGGCGCGCCAGCGCGGGATCATCGAGACCCTGGACGAAGTCGCGGCGATGATGGGGGCGTCCGGCCTGGACGCCGCGCCGCTGCTGGACAGCGGCGCCTCGGCAAAGCGGGAGCGCTAATCAAGCCCCGTCGCCTGCGCAGAGAGCCCCCTAGCCGCGCCCGATGAAGGGCATCTTGGTGGACATGATGGTCATGAACTGCACGTTGGCCTCCAGCGGCAGGTCGGCCATATGGACGACGGCGTTGGCCACGTGGGCCGCATCCATGGTCGGCTCCGGCTTGATGGAGCCGTCGGCCTGCGGCACGCCTTGGCCCATGCGTTCGGTCATATGCGAAGCGGCGTTGCCGATGTCGATCTGCCCGCAAGCAATGTCGTAGGGCCGCCCGTCGAGGGAGATCGATCGCGTGAGCCCGGTGATTGCGTGCTTGGAGGAGGTGTAGGGTGCCGAACCCGGCCGCGGCACATGGGCGGAGATGGAGCCGTTGTTGATGATGCGCCCGCCCTGCGGCTGCTGGCGCTGCATCAGCTTGAAGGCCGCGCTGGCGCAGAGGAACATGCCGTTCAGGTTGACGTCGATGACCTTCTTCCAGGCGCTCCATTCCAGATCGCCGAAGTTGGTCGCGGGCACGTTGGTCCCGGCGTTGTTGAAGATCACGTCCAGGCGGCCGAACTCTCCGTCGATCTTGGCGAACATCGCCACCACCGAGTCGGGATCGGAAACGTCGCAGGTGATGACCAGCATGGCGCCTGCCCCTTGGTCGCTGGCCTCGGCGGCGGTCTCCCTCAGCGCCTCTTCGCGGCGCGCGCAGATGGCGACCTTGTAACCTGCCTTGGCCAGCGCCAGCGCCGCCGCCTTTCCGACACCCGAGCTGGCCCCCGTCACCAATGCCGTCTTCGCCATGACTTTCTCTCCAAGACTTCTGTTCCGGATTCTTCGCCGGACCGCTGACGCCGGCCCGGGCGCGCGGCAGTTTAGAGACTTGGACCGAACAGTCCTACGGGAAACTTGAGAGAAGAAAGCCCGGCGGCCCCGCCCTTCGTGAGTCGGGACCGCCGGTTGCGGGATTGAAGCTAGACCTGGATCATGAAGCTGCGTTCGCTGACGTTCACGTGGGTCCAGGTATCGTCGTCGCAGTTGACGATGGTCCGCTTGCGCGCGATGAGCCGCAGCAGGTAGCAGCAGCTCGTCGGGAAAGCGTCCGTCGCCACCGGGATGGTCAGCCGCATGGTCCCACCATGCCAGACCGGGGGCACGGCCCCCAGGCCCTGCGCGGCCGCATAGGTCGCCGCAGCCTGGACCGCCGGCGGCGACCAGGGCACCGGTGACGGCCCCAGCGGCGTCAAGGATCCGAAGGGCAGCAGGCTGTGCACCTGGTCCTCGCCCCAGTGCGCATCCAGGGAGATGCGCGCCAGGTGTCCGTCGGGATCGTAGGCGGCGAAGTCGATCTGCACTTGATCGTTCGGCGTCACCGGCACGTTGCCGCAGGGCGCCACGTTGGTGAAGCTGCTGTCGGGATGGATGATCCGGACCGAGATAATGTCGGTGTCGGGTTCCGTCGTGCAGACGTGCACCGTCCCGGCGCCGCAGGCCTGGCCGTTGGCGTTGGTCGGACCGCCGGTGGTCGTGCGATTGTCGAGCGCAACGACCAGGCCGTTGTCGTCCTGCGTGCCGCAGAGCGGCAGCAGCTCCGATGCCCCCAGCTTATTGCCGCTCAGCGTCCAGCTCCGCAAGCGCAGGCGATAGCGCCCGTCGGTGAAGAGCCCCGCGGTCTTCCAGGTCATCAGGCGGTACATGGTGATGCTCCACCAGAACCGCGAGGTGCCCCAGCTCGGCAGGTCGTTGTCCTTTTCGAAGCGCTGGCGGCTCTTGATCACGTAGTGGTCCGTGCCGCCGGTGTCCTCGACCAGGTTGAATCCGAAGGGAACCGAATGCCAGGCGGGCGGATCGGCGGTGCCCAGCTTGGGTCCCCAATAGAGCCTGGTGAAGCCGCCGGCCGCGCCGGTCGGCATGGCGTTCCAGGTCATCCCATCGTCGTCGGAGTACTCGAACTCGTAGTAGTCGACATCGGCGGCCAAGCCGAAGCGGCCGCTGATCGGCACGTTACCGGCGTAAGGTCGATCGCTCCAGGTGCCGCCGCCGGCCGGATTGCGGAAGCCGTCCGTCGGCAGGGCGACGCCAGGGGCAGCCGGCGGGTTGCCGCCGATGTTGGCGATGAGGTCGTTACAGATGCTGTCGATGACCAGGCAATCGCCTTCCGGTTCGTCGAAGTCGCCGAGGCAGCAGGCCTCGTCGTTGGACACCAGCGAGACGTCGAGAGTGGTCGGGATGTTCCAGCGCGTATCCCAGATCGACTCCTCGAGCACCACATGCTCCTGGCCGTCGCAGGTCTGCGTCGCCTCGAAGACGACATCCGGGTGGCAGTCCCACCACGGCAGCCAGGGGCGCCACGGCCAGACCCGCAGCCGCTCCAGCTCGGGCAGGCGCGGCAGGCGCTTGATCAGGCGGTCGGCCAGTTTCGGCAGCCGTTCCGGATCGATGGCGGTCACGCCGGGGTTGGCCGGCATGCCGTCGTCGGACAGCAGGGTCTGAAACACTTCCAGCGAGGGCTGCGGCGAAGGATCGCCGAGACGCGGCAGGTTCGGCTCGCGCAGCAGCTCGGGCTGAATGCGTTTGACGAGATCGGGCTCCAACCGCCAGAAGCGGTGGCGCCACCACCACCAGGGCCACCAGCCGCAGCACCAACGGAACTTGATCTCGAAGGCGCCGTTGGCGTCTGTCGTGTCGCAGGCGATGAGCTGGCGATTGCTCCACCACCAGAACCAGTCGACGTCGTAGGCGCAGACCTTGGCGCCGGGCACCGGCCGGCCGTCGGGGCAGCGCAGCACGCCGCGGATGGTGAAAGTGCGGCACCAGCGCAGCCACCAATGCCAGTAGTAGGGAGAGATCACCACCGGCGCGACTTTCAGCTCCGGCTTGCCGGCCCACTGACGGCCGCTGACGTCCAGGGTCACGGTCTGCAGCGCCAGCAACTCGTCGTCGGAGGCGTCGACCGGCCCCACCGCGACGCGCAGCTTCTTGGGCAGGGCCGCCAGGGTGAGGCTCGCCTGGCCCTTGCCTTCGCGCCCCAACTTCACCCTGTCGGAAACGATCTTCCCGTCGCTGTCGCGCGCGACGACCTTCAGTAGGGCGCCGCCATCGCGGTCGTCGATGCCGCTGGCATCGAGCGGCACGACGAGAGTGTAGGTCTTCCTCGACGGCTTCTTCTTTTCTTCGGCCATAAGTCTCTCCGTTCCTTAACCGGGGTGGCGGATGCAGAGAGGTAGGTCCGGCGGCACGAAGCTGCGCCTTCCTGACAGCAAGCTTTGAAGGCAGGCACCTGTCCCCGTGCCGCTTCGCTGCCTTTCTGTGCCCGCTGATGGCAACAGCTTCCGGCCCTCGCGCGCAACGGCGCAGAGGACTAGGCGATGTGTTAAATTTGTGGGGAAGGCGGCGCGGAATCGCCGGCACCTGCAACCTTCGCGCCGCGGACTTTCATGAGTGGAGACTCAATTGCACCGGGGGTTTGGCTCCGCCGGCGGCGGCTAAGTACCTCCGCCGCCCTTCTTGCCGCCGCGCAGCGCCGAGATGATTCCGTGCAGGGTGTTCACCTCGCCCTCTGTCGGGGCGATGCGGTGGAAGAGGTTGCGCAGGTTGCGCACCATGGTCGGACGTTTCTCCGGCGGCCAGAGAAACCCGGTCTCGTCGAGCGCCGCTTCCAGGCGCTCGAAGAAGTTGACGATCTCCGCCTTGCTCGCCGGTTCGCCGGGCCCGGTCTCCAGCTTGCGCGGCGCCGTCGCGTCGGCGGCCAGGAACCACGCATGGCCGACCAGCAGCACCGCCTGCGCCAGGTTCAGGGAGGAGAAGGCCGGATTGAGCGGCACGGTGAGCGCAGCATCGGCCAGCGCGATATCGTCGTTCACCAGGCCGGAGCGCTCGGGCCCGAACAGCAGCCCGGCCCTGTGCCCCGCCGCGGCCTCGGCGCGCAGCTCCGCCGCCGCCTGAGCGGGCGTCACCACCGGCTTCACCATGCCGCGCGGGCGCGCCGTGGTGGCGTAGACCCGCTGCAGGTCTGCGACCGCCTCCTGCGTCGTGTCGAAGAGACGCACCCCCTCGATGACCTGCCGGGCGCCGGAGGCTGCCGCCTCCGCCTTCTCGCTGGGCCAACCGTCGCGCGGACGCACCAGGCGCAACTCGGTGAGGCCGCAGTTCAGCATGGCGCGGGCCACCATGCCGATGTTCTCGCCCAACTGCGGATCGATCAGGATAACCGCCGGGCCGGGTGCCAGGTCTGCTTCGCGGGTGCGGTCGGTGCCGGACAAGAGTCTATCGCGCGTTCTATTGCGGCAGCAGGGTTTCGGCGCGCCGCACCGCATCGCCTAGCGGCATGCCGCTCTTCAGGTCCTGATGGAAGAACAGGCGGAAAACCGCCTGCCCCAAGGGAGTCAGCCCCGGGCCGCTGTCGGAATCACGCACCAGGCCGGTCAGCTCCGGCCCCAGCGTGACCCCGCCCAACCCCCAAACGGTCGCCAGGATGAAGGCGGCTTCGCGCGCACGGGCCGGCTCGTCGTCGGCCAGCAGCATGACGCCGCGGCGGCGCTGGTCCTTTTCGAAGACGAACATGAAGGGCCAGCGGCCCATCTCGAAGTTCGCCAACATGCCCTTGTTGAAACCGCCGGCGGCGGCGATCTCGGCCAGATCGAGGCGCGAGCCGACGATGATGACCAGTTCCGCTTCCGGTGCGAGCACGCCCAGGTCCTGCGCAGGCGTCACCGCCGGCCCGGTCTC